>NZ_CP120737.1:3912063-4515594 GCF_029581195.1 Solwaraspora sp. WMMD791 | reverse complement strand
AACTTCACCGGCGGCAGCCGGCAGGGTGCCTCCACGATCACCCAGCAGTACGCGCGGAACGCGATGGACCTGCAGGAGGTTTCGTACGCGCGGAAGGTCCGCGAGGCGGTGCTCGCCTCGAAGCTGAACGACAAGTACGAAAAGCACGAGATCATGGGGTTCTACCTGAACACCATCTACTTCGGGCGGGGCGCGTACGGCATCGAGGCCGCCGCCCAGCAGTACTTCGGCAAGTCGGTCGCCGATCTGTCGGTCGCCGAAGGCGCGGTGATCGCCGCGGTGATCAAGCAGCCCGAGCCGGACTCGGTCACCGGTCACCAGGGCTTCGACCCGGCGGTCAACGAGGCCGAGGCCAAGGGGCGTTGGGACTACGTGCTCGACGGCATGGTGGAGAAGGGCTGGCTGCCGGCGGCCGAACGACCGGCCGAGTATCCGGCGGTCAAGGTGGTCGATCCGAACAGCTGCATCATCGACTGTGGGATCAACACGCCGGAAGGCAACGTGATCAACTATGTCCGGGACGAGATGGTGCAGCTGGGCATCTGCACCCCGGACACCTGCTCCGCCGAGCTCCGGCAGGGCGGTTACAAGATCACGACGACCATCGACCCGAAGATGCAGGACGCGCTGGAGAAGGCGATCTGGCGGCAGGCCAAGGGCTCGGCGATGGACGGCCAGCCGGAGAACCTGATGGCGGCGATGGTCGCGATCGAGCCCAGTACCGGCCGGGTGCTCGCCTACTTCGGCGGCGACAACGGCACCGGGCACGACTACGCCGGGCGCAACTACGAGAACGGCCAGTGGACCGGCGGACACTCGCCCGGCTCGACGTTCAAGATCTACACCTTGGCCGCCGCGCTGGACAACGACATCTCGGTCGACTCCCGGTGGACCGCCAAGCCGTTCAAGGTCGAGGGCACCGAGATCGAGGTGCAGAACGCCGGCCGCAACGCCAGCTGCGGCGAGTACTGCACGCTCGAGGAATCCACCGTCCAGTCGTACAACGTGCCGTTCTACCACGTCACGGAGCAGATCGGCGCGGACAAGGTCGTCGGCATGGCCAAGGCCGCCGGTATCAACATGATGTGGAACACCGCCGACAACAAGCCGTACGACCTGACCAGCGTCGACCCCAAGGAGGTCGCGCCCTCGCCGTTCTTCAACGTCGTCGGGTACGGGCAGTACCCGGTGACGGTGCTCGACCACGCCAATGGCGTGGCCACCCTCGCCAACCGGGGCGTCTACAACAAGGCCCACTTCGTGGTCTCGGTCGAACAGAAGAACCTCAACACCGGCGAGTGGCTCAACGTCGGTGGCGAGCAGCTCAAACCGGAGCAGCGGATCCGCCAGGAGGTCGTCGCGGATCTCACCGACGTACTGACCAAGATCCCCGACAACATCGGCAAGGATCTCAGTGGCGGGCGGGCCGTCGCCGGCAAGACCGGTACCTGGGAGCTCGACGAGTCCAGCGGCGAGAACGGTGACGCCTGGATGGTCGGCTACACCCCGCAGATCGCCGCCGCCGTCTGGGTCGGCAACGTCGGGGACCGCAAGGCGATCCGCGACAAGAACAACAACAAGATCGGCGGTAGCGGGCTGCCCGCCACCATCTGGCAGCGGTTCATGAACGAGGCGCACAAGGGCATGGACCTGGAGCGCTTCCCGGCGGCCCGGCAGATCGGCAGCGTCGACGCCGGCAACGGCAAGTCGCCGGCCCCGCCGACGCCGGAGCCGGGCCGGGGCGGTGTCTGCGACGGGCCGTTGGGCGTCATCTTCTGCCCCGACGGCACCCCGCCGGCCAACGGCCAGGGCAACAACGGCGGACAGGGCAACAACGGCGGACAGGGCGACAACGGTGGCCAGGGCAACGGTGACAACGGTGACGGCACCGATCCCAACAGCGGTGGGCAGGACGACGGAGACGCCGGAACCGGATTCAACTTCGGTGGCGGTGGCGGCGGCGTGACGACGCTGCCGACCCCGACCGGCTGACGACGTCAGCAGGCCCCGCACCAGCACCGGTGGCCGGCGGCCAGGTCAGCGTGACCTGGCCGCCGGCCACCGGTGTGTGAACCGGTCGCGACGACATGCCGGGTGCGGGCAGACGAAAGCCAGTCGGGTACGGCAGGATTCCTGTTCATGAGCGTGCAGCCGCCGAACAGCATCGATGAAGCTCAGCGCGACGAGCCGGTCGGGCAGCCCGACACCGGCACCGGTGTCAATCCGGACGCGGCACCGGTCGACCACCCGTCCCGGGCCGACGGCTTCGTCCGTGGGCTGTCCGAGGCCATCGGCGGCCCACTCGGTCGGCACGCGGCCGGGCAGGACGTGGTCGCCGCCCGTACCGGGCGGTTCTGGACCGCGGCCCGGGTGGTGCTGGCGTTGATCTGTCTCAGCCTGGCGGCGCACTGGGTGCAGAAATCGCCCTGCATGGACGGTGGCTGGCACAGCAACATCCAGTACACCCGGTTCTGCTACACCGACGTCCTCGCCCTCTACTACGCCGAAGGCCTCAACGAAGGCAAGGTCCCCTACCTGGACCACCCCGTCGAGTACCCGGTGGTGACCGGCTACTTCATGGGCGTACTCGGTCTGCCGGTGCACGCGCTCGGCGCCGACCGGCCCGACCTCAACCAGGCGATGTGGTTCTACAACGCCAACGCGCTCGTGCTCTGCGCGCTCGCGGTGGCAGCGGTGGCGACGATCCTGGCGCTGCGCCGCCGCCGACCATGGGACGCCGCCATGTTCGCGCTCTCCCCGGCCCTGGTGCTGACCGCCACCGTCAACTGGGACATGCTGCCGATCGCCTTCGCCGCGTTCGGCCTCTACGCCTGGGCCAGGAAACGCCCGGTGCTCGCCGGCATCCTGCTCGGCATCGGCGGCGCCGCGAAGATGTGGCCGCTGTTCCTGCTCGGACCGATCCTGGTGCTGGGCCTGCGGTCGGCCAGGATCCGGGCGACGGTCACGGCGATCGCCGTGGCGGTGGCCACCGTGGTCGCCGTCAACCTGCCTGTCTACCTCTGGGCCAACGACGGCTGGCGGCGGTTCTTCGAACTGAACTCGGAGCGGCCGATCGACTGGGGGACGCTCTGGTACATCGGGCGCTACCTCGACGGCAAGTGGGCCGCCGGCGCACCCGGCGACCAGGGCCCGTTCCAGTGGCTCAGCGCGAACATCCCGACCCTCAACACCCTGTCGTACGTCCTGTTCGGCCTGGCCTGCCTCGGCATCGGAGCACTGGCGCTGCTCGCCCCGCGCCGGCCCCGGCTCGCCGCGCTGGCCTTCCTGGTCGTCGCCGCCTTCCTGATCTTCAGCAAGGTGTGGTCCCAGCAGTTCACCCTCTGGCTGCTGCCGCTGATCGTGCTGGCCCGACCCCGCTGGGGCGCCTTCCTGGCCTGGCAGGCCGCCGAGATCGGCTACTTCTTCGCCTTCTACGGCCAACTCCTCGGCGCCACCAACGGCAGCCCGGTGATCCCCGAAGGGGTCTTCGTGCTCGCCGCCACCCTGCGGCTGGCCACGGTGGTGGCACTGTGCGTGTTCATCATCCGGGACATTCTCGCCCCGGAGCGTGACGTCGTGCGCGGCAACTACCTCGACGACCCCGACGGCGGGGTGTTCGACGGTGCGACCGACGCGGCCTGGATCAGTTCGCTGCGCCGCTGGCTCGGCTCCGGCGGCCCAGCCGCCGGCGCACGTTCACCCTCACAGCCGGAAGACGACCGTGTCGCCGATGTCGGCACGCTCGATGCCAAGCCCGTCAACCGGTAGGTCGATCGTGGTCTGCCAGGGCGTGCCGGCGACCCGGTCGCGGCGGAGCACCACCGTCCGTACGCCCAGCTCCCGCAGGTAGGAGATGCTGGCCTGGTCGGGGAAGGTCCGGGTCACCTCGCGTACCTCGGCGAGCCGGTCGGGCGTGAAGCCGCTGCCGCCGTTGACCACCGGCTGGAACCGGGTCGTCGACCAGAGCATCACGTGCTGGTCGAGGTTCTGACCGCTGGGCAGCACCAGGATCGGACCCTCGTCGACCCGCATGATCTGCGGCTGCTCGGGCACCGCCGGATGCGGGGTGGTGTTGAGCCCCTCCACCAGGACCAGCAGCAGTGGCAGCAGCGTGGCCAGCCGCAACCATCCGCCGGGGCGTCCGGTGACCCGCTGCCGGGCGATGTCGTCGACCCGGCGCACGAACGCCCCGACGGCGCCGGCGGCGAGGATCGCCAACAGCAGCGTCGTCCACAGCATCATCCGACCCGGCGTACGGATCCCGTCCCAACCCGGCAGGTACTCGAACAGCAGACCGTACGTGTAGGTGCCGCCGAAGAACTCGGTGCCCATCGCGAGGATGCCGCTGAGCAGCACTCCGGCGAGCAGCAGCAGTCGCTGACGCAGCGTCCAGATGGAGAAGACCAGCCCAGCCAGGGCCAGCGCGTACAGCACGAACCCGGGCAGCAGCGTCATCTCCGGGTGCCAGGGCAGTGTGGCGCGGGCGTCGGCGTGCCGGTCGCCCCACAGCAGAGACTCCTGTGGCGCGGTGAAGAAGCCCACCAGCGGCGGCGAGTAGGCGGCCAGGTCGTCGAGGGTGCGGGCGGCGTTGGGGTGCAGTTCGGCGACCCGGAAGTACGGGATCGCCAGCAGTACGCCGACTGCGGCGAAGAGTGCACCGCCGGCAAGATCGGTCAACAGCAGGACGGCGCCGAACGGCCGGCGGGGCCGCCAGAACCAGGCGCGCCGGACGACGTACATGATCAGGGAGACCAGGCAGACGACCGCCAGGATGTAGATGAACGGCAGACCGATGCCGAAGCCGAGACTGATCTGCCAGGCCGCGGTCAGCCAGCCGGCCAGCGCCCAGCCGATGCTGCGCCGTTGTGGCCGGTATCCGTACCGCAGTGACCAGCCGTGCCCGCGGGCCAGCATCGCCAACGCCAGCGGGATCCCGCCGTTGGAGACGATGTGCAGGTGGCCTGCCTGGGCCAGCAGCCACGGTGCGTACGCGTACGCGGCACCGCCGACCGCCGCTGCGGTACGTCCGGCGCCCAGTTGCCGGATCAGCGCGTACGCGCCGAGCATCGCCAGCGCGTGAGCGAGTACGAAGACGATGTTGTAGCGGAGGACGGCCGCGACGGGGCCGTCCCCGATCATTCCGGCCGGGGCGTAGCCGAGCAGCGTGTCGGAGAAGGCGAAACTCCACGGCTCGGGATAGAACGTGTTCGACCGCCACAGTTGTGTGGGGTCGGTCAGCAGGATGTGCCCGGACCAGGCCATCTGCCAGGCCTGCAGAGTCGGATCGAAGGTGTCCTGCGGGATCGTGTACAGCGGGTAGCGCAGAGTCGGCCAGGTCATCACCACGGCGACCGCGAGTGTCGCGACGGTGGCCAGGGTCCACTCGTGGACCAGCAGCCGGGCGACGGCCCGGCCCGCGCGACGAAGCCGACCGGGCTGACGTTCCGGTTCCGGCGCGAAGGACACGAACGGGTCAATCGGCTCGGCCGGCTTGTCGGGCTCGGCCGGTTTCTCGGCCTTGGTCGGCCCGTCGGTCTGGGCCGGTTCCTCGGCCTTGGTCGGATTGTCGGTCTGAGCCGGTTCCTCGGCCTTGGTCGGATTGTCGGTCTGAGCCGGCCTGTCGGCCTTGGTCGGCGTATCAGGGTCGGCCGGCTGGTCAGGCCCGGCCGTCGGTTTCTCGTCGGTCATCGCGGCGGGTCCTGCTGACCCAGGCGTTGCCGGAGGTAGTCGATGTCGGCCGCCTGGCCGTCTGCCCCGCCGGGGGTCTCGACGATCACCGGTGCGTCGGCGGCGCGGACCGCTGCGACGATGAGCTCCGGGTCGATCGACCCGGCCTGGAGATTCTCGTGCCGGTCCCGGCCGCTGTCGAAGCCGTCCTTCGAGCCGTTGGCGTGGATCAGGTCGATCCGGCCGGTGATCGCCTTGATCCGGTCGACGATGCCGAGCAGGTCCTCGCCGGCGGCATGGGCGTGGCAGGTGTCGAGGCAGAAGCCCGGCTCGAACTCGCCGATGGCATCCCACAACCGGGCGAGCGATTCGAACCGGCGGGCACAGGCGTTGTCGCCACCAGCGGTGTTCTCGATCAACACCGGGAGTGGGAATCCGCCCTGCTCCTTGGCGTAGGCGAAGGTCTTGCGCCAGTTGGCGAAGCCCACCGCCGGGTCGTCGCCACGGTTGACGTGTCCACCGTGCACGATGAGCCCCTTGGCGCCGACCTCGTGAGCGTGGGCGGCGTGGCTCACCAGCAGCTTGCGACTCGGAATCCGGATCCGGTTGTTGGAGGTGGCGACGTTGATGACGTACGGCGCGTGGACGTAGACGTCGACGCCGGACTCGCGCAGCCGGGCCGCGTCGGTCCGTGGCGTCGGGGCCTTCCAGCCCTGCGGATCGGCCAGGAAGAACTGGACGGCGTCGGCGTGACGGTCGGTGGCCTCAGCGAGCGGGTCGGTGGGGTCGACGTGGGCTCCGATACGCATGGGGGCGAGCCTACGTGGCCGGGCCGAGGGTGTGGGCACGGTGTTGGCCCGAGGCGGCCGACACCACGCCGCGACCGTCGGTACCGCCGCCCGGTCCCGGGGTCGCGCGCCGGCTGGCGTCACCGCCGGCGGTGTGCGGTCGTTGGTCCTGGTGGACGTCCGGCCCGACCGAGCCTTCGGTTGGCGTGCCGGCCCGCCGTCCGGGCAGGAGAGACCATGTCGACGCAGCTGTCCTTCAGCCTCGGACACGCCGACTCGTGGCTTGCCGACCTGTCAGGTCATGAGCAGCCAATCGGACTTTTAGCGCTTGTAGCGTTAATTACGGTGATTGGCACGTCTGTAGCTGCGATCAGGGTTATTATCGTGCAACACGGGCAGAAGGCACGACACCTGCCCTGATGGCCGGCTCCGCCGGACAACTGCACAGGCTCCGCGGGGCGCTTCTCGTCCAACCTCGTCGGTGTGGTCGTTCCTCCCCAGGTCCCACCCAAAGAATGCGGACAGGGCGCCCCGCGGCTCGTGCATCCCGTGCCACCGGCCGCAGCCGGTGGCACCCCGACTGCCGGTAGCCGGGGTGGACCGATGTTCGTCGCCGACGACCAGCTATCCTTGTCCGGTTGCGCAGTCGCCAGGTCACCTGATCTGCCGCCCGCGCCACGACGCTGGACCTCCTGCCACGGAAGGACCGTGGCCGCCAAGCCCACAGGAGGTGAGTACGTCTTGCGTCATTACGAGATCATGGTGATTCTCGATCCCAGCCTCGAGGAGCGCACGGTCGCGCCCTCGCTCGACACGTACCTGAACGTGATCCGGACCGCCGGTGGCTCAGTCGAGAAACTCGACGTCTGGGGCCGTCGCCGCCTCTCCTTCGAGATCAACAAGAAGGCGGAAGGCATCTACGCCGTCATCGACCTGCAGGCAAATCCGGACGCCGTCGCCGAGCTGGACCGACAGCTGCGGCTCAACGAGTCGGTCCTGCGCACCAAGGTCATTCGGCCGGAAACGCGCTGACCGCGTCCCAGCAGGTACGCCCGACAGCCGCCGCATCGAACCTGTCACAGGGCTCTGGCAGCCTTGAGCCAGGGATCGACTGAGCGCGCGAGGAGATGGTCATGGCAGGAGATACCACCATCACGGTCATCGGCAACCTGACCGATGATCCTGAATTGCGTTTTACCCCTTCCGGAGCGGCGGTGGCCAAGTTCCGGGTCGCCTCGACGCCCCGGTTCATGGACAAGGCCTCCGGCGAATGGAAGGACGGCGAGCCGCTCTTCCTGTCCTGCACGGTGTGGCGTCAGGCGGCCGAGCACGTCGCCGAGTCGCTCCAGCGGGGTGCCCGGGTGATCGTCTCGGGTCGACTGCGGCAGCGGTCGTACGAGACCCGCGAGGGCGAGAAGCGGACCGTCATCGAACTGGAAGTGGACGAGATCGGCCCGTCGCTGCGGTACGCCACGGCGAAGGTGCAGAAGATGTCCCGGTCCGGAGCTGGTGGCGGCGGCTTCGGTGGTTCCGGAGGCGGCGGTAACCAGGGCGGCGGAAACTTCGACGACCCTTGGGCCACGGCCGCGCCAGCTGCCTCGTCTGCTCGATCGGGCGGCGGGAACTTCGACGAGGAACCCCCATTCTGATATGGCTAACAACGCCCGCGATCGCAAACCAGGAGCAAGATCAATGGCCAAGGCTGCGGCACTTCGCAAGCCGAAGAAGAAGGTGAACCCGCTCGACAAGGACGGGATCACCTATATCGACTACAAGGACACCGCTCTGCTGCGCAAGTTCATCTCCGACCGCGGCAAGATCCGCGCCCGGCGGGTGACCGGAGTGACCTCCCAGCAGCAGCGGCAGATCGCCCGTGCGGTCAAGAACGCCCGTGAGATGGCGCTCCTGCCGTACACCACGACGGCTCGCTGAGCGGAGGCACCGATATGAAGATCATCCTGACTCAGGAGGTGTCTGGGCTCGGTTCCCCCGGGGACATCGTCGAGGTCAAGAACGGCTACGGCCGTAACTACCTGCTGCCCCAGGGCTACGCGATCACCTGGACCAAGGGCGCGGAGAAGCAGGTCACCTCGATCAAGCGAGCCCGGTCCGCACGGGAGATCCGCGACCTCGGCCACGCCAACGAGGTCAAGGGGCAGTTGGAGAACCTCACGGTCACCCTGACCGCGCGGGCCGGCGAGGGCGGTCGACTGTTCGGCTCGGTCACCCCGGCCGAGGTCGTCGACGCCGTCCGTACCGCCGGTGGGCCGGCGCTGGACCGTCGACGGCTGGAGCTGTCCGGCCACATCAAGTCGGTCGGCACCTACCCGGTGAAGGTCAAGCTCCACCCGGACGTCACCGCGACGTTCAACCTCAACGTGCTCCAGGCCAAGTAGCCCGGCCACCCGAGCGCAGCTCAGCGAAGGGACCACACCGACCGGTGTGGTCCCTTCGCCGTGAGCGTGAGTCGTGATCGGGGTCGTGCCGGAGGCCGGCCGGGAGCCGTGCCGGATCAGCGCAGAGTGCTGGAGACCACCACCGGTTCTCCCGCACCGAGAAAGAAGATCCCCGGGTAGCCAGCCGTGGCGAAGCCGTCGTTGAAGTTGCGCCGCAGCACCGAGCCGGTCACCTCCAAGGTGCCGGACCGGTCGTTGCTGACGAAGAAGATCGCCCCGCCCCCCTCCTTCGCCGTGTTGTCGGCGACCACGCTGCCGGCGACGGTCACCGTGAACCGGTTGCCGTCGGCGTAGATCGCGCCACCGCTGCCACCACCAGGGGTGCCCGGCTTCGCCGGGTTCGCGCCATGTCCGACCGCCGCGTTGTGGGTCAGCACGCTGTTCAACACGATCCACGAGACGCCGATGCTGCTCAGTGCGCCACCGTTGGCGCACACTCCGCCGTCGTCCGGCGCGCCGCCGAAGGTGCTGCCCACCACGTACACCGGTTGGTCCTGCCACTGGTCCAGCACCCGGATCGCCGCGCCGCCCAGGTCCGGACCGGTCGGGTCGCAGCGGTTGCGGACGAACCGGCTGTCGACGACCCGGAACCGACCGCCGCGTACGAAGATCGCGCCCCCGCCACCGCCGTCGACCCGCTCGCCGGTGGCGTCGCCGTCGGCGAACGTCAGGTTCTGCACGACCAGCTCGGGATGGTCCTGGTCGTTGCAGTGCGAGGTCGTCCAGCCCTGCGCCTCGTCGCAGGTGTTCATGTAGAGGATGCGCCGTTCGCCGCCGCCGCTGAGGGTGACCAGACCGCCACCGTCGAGCACCACCCGCCGGCTGGCCGCGTTGCGTACCTTCGCCGTCTGCTTCAACACGATGACCACCGGCTGCGGGCCGCAGGCGAAGGTGAGGATCCCGCCGGCGGCGACCGCCGACACGACCGCGTCCGAGGTGCAGCTGGCCGGCGTGCCGTCGCCGACGGTCCGGGTGGGCCGGCTGGTGTCGACCGCCCGCGCGTGCGCCGGCACGTCGGCGGCCCCGTCGGGGTTGCCGGCAGGCTCGCCGGGGGAACCGCCGTCAGCGCTCGGCGCGCCGGCAGGGGTGGCCGGCGGCGGGGCCGGGCCGAGCCCGGCGTCGCCGCCGGGTGACGCCACGGTCGCGATGGGATCCGGCGGCGACGACGTCGGTGCGTCGGTCGCCGTACCGGCCGGCCCCGACCCGGCGCCGGCCGCGTCGCCGCAACCGGCGAGCAGCACCATCGTGACGAGGCCGGTCAGGGTGCGCCTGACCGCCCGAGGTCTGCTGGGCATCGACCGATGGTACGAGTGGTTACGCCGCCCGGACCAGCTCGATCGGTCGTCGAACCGTCGCCGCCGGGGCACCCTGCCACGACCGAACGGCCGTCAACCGATCGGCTGACCGGTGATGGCGCTCGCCACGACCTGCGACATGCCACCTCCGATGACGGCCGCCGCCAGGCCGACACTCGACGCCCGCCAGGTCCCGCTCACCCACCGGATCAGGACGGCGAGGACCAGGGAGATCATCAGCGCGTACGCGAAAGCGGGTGCCGCCGCGAGCAGCGAGCTGATCGCCTGGGCACGGGCGGACAGGCAGTCGCCGTCCACGCCCAGGACGCAGTCGTTCGTGGCGGGGGTGCCGTCCAGGGTGAGGCTCCAGATCAGGAACGCCACCACCGGCAGGGCGTACCAGGCCGCCGTGTAGAGCAACGAAGAGAGGTAACCGCCCTGGTCGGCGTCGATGAGTTCGTCGTCGATGCGGTAGGTGAGCCGCCGCTGCGACGGTGGTTCGTACCGGGGGCGTGGCCGCTGCTCCGGCAGTACCCGCGAGCGCGGGGCGCTGGGCAGTGCCACCACCGGCGACCGAGGGGCGGACGACGGCGTCTCGACCCACCGGGGGTCGTCGGCGGCCAGTCGGGTCCCGGACCAGAAGGTGCCTTCGCGGCCAGGTTCGACCTCGGGCCACGGGTCGACCGGCGGGATTTCGTCGGCGTACCCGCCGGCCTCCAGCGCACGTCGCTTGCGGGCCCCGGTCCGACTGCCGGTCGGCCAGCTCTGCGGATCGTCGTCCCGGTCCCACTGCTGGGTGTAGTCGCTGGCGGCCCGCCAGCCGTCGAACAGCGCCGGGTCGTCCCCGCCGTCGCGGTGGCCCCGGCCCGCGCTGGTCGGCGCCGCCGACGGGCCCGGGCCGATCGCGCGCGGCGCCGACGCGGTACGCGACCAACCGTCGATCTCGCGTGGCTGCTCCCGCCTCGGTGCCTCGATCTCGCGGCGGGCGGCGCGGGTACGGCGAACGGCCCGGCCGGACTCGCGTTGCCGGTCGTCAGCCGGCGGCCGGGTCCACTCGCTGGTGTAGTCGGCTGCTGCCGACCATGCGTCGTCGCGGGACCATTCGCTGGTGTGGTCGGCGGCGGCCGACCACCGGTCGTCGCGGGACCAGCCGACGGTGTGCTCGCCTGGTCCGCCGTCGCCACGACCGCCGATCGCACGCTGCCGGGGCACCGGTCGTCGGGCGCTGTCGGTACGCCGGCCCGGTGGGGCGTCGTCGGGCAGCCACTGCGCGGTGTCGTCGTACCCGCGACGCGGCCCCGCCTCGCCGCTACGTCGCCGTCGCCGCCGGGGTGGCGCGTCGGCCAGGTCGTCCGGTTCGCGGTCCGGGCCACGGGAGAGCCAACTGTCGTCGTCGGCGGGGCGGTCACCGGGTGCCGGTGACCATCTGGCCGGGGGCGCGGACCACGACGTACTCGGTTCGTCGGACCATGGTGTGCGCGGTTCGTCGGACCAGGAGGTGCGCGGTTCGTCGGACCAGCGGCTGACCGGCCCGGCGTCGCTCAGCGGCGGGTCGCGCTGCCAGCCACGACGGCCGCCGGAGGTCGGGGCCGGGGAGACCGGTCCACCCGAGGCGGGACTGCCGGAGATCGGCCCGCCCGAGATCGGATCCTCGGGTGCGCGACGCCGGCCGACCGTCCGGCGGCGACTACGCGTGGGTTGCTCCGGGATCTGCCACGAGCCGTCGCGATGCCGCCCGCCCCGGTCGCCCCGCCCAGCCTGGTCGCCCCGGTCGCCCCGGCCCGCGGTGGCTGCCCGGTCGTCCCAGTCGGCCGGTCGGTCACGGTCCCCGGACCGGCCCCCGTCCCATGGCCGGTCCTGCGCCGGGGACCGGCTGCCGTGGTCGGTCGGTTGCCAGTGGTCGGCGGCGGACGGCCCGGCGGGCAGCGCCCACCGGGCGCCGCCCGGTCCAGCGCCCCGGTCCGGTGGCTCGTCGTCGGGGTCGTAGCGTCGGCGACGCCCTCGCGGCGGTTCGTCGGCGTCACCCGACTCGGCGTACCGGGCGCGACGCGACCGTGGCGTCGGGTCGACCTCGGCGTCATCGGACCAACGAGGAGCAGGCCGCCGCTCACGCGGAGCGCGGTCGCCGTACTCCCAATCCCGGTAGTCCACCGCCGGAGCCTCGCCCCTTCGCTATCCAGCCATGATCGGCTGAGCCGGCGACACAGTCACCGCCGATACTAGCCGGTACCCGGGCCAGCAGCCTGGTGACGAATTCTGTCCACCGGCTGTGGACAGCGTAGCCCCAGCTCAGCGCCGGGTCGACCGCGCGGCGAACGAGTTTTCCACAGCCTGTGCACAAGGTTGTGCACAGGCTGCGGCCGGCTGTCCACAACTTGTCCAGAGGTTCATCCACCGCGCCGTTTGGGCCTGCCGCCGGGGAGTCCGTATCGTTCACGCCAGCCCTCCCGCTACCAGCGCGACGTCCCCCGGTCGCCCGACCTGTGGCAGGTCGGCCCGGTGGACCGCGACGTGCCGAAGCGGATGTCGTACCCGCGACGTTCACTGGCACCACAGGCGACGACGAAGGGGGGTGGCGGATGTCCATCACGGATGACCGGCAGACCGACGCCCGGCCGGCGCGCCCCGCCGGCCCACCCGGGCCGCCGACGCCGCCACCGGGCCCACCCACCGGCGGTGGGTTCGACCGCACCCCGCCGCAGGACATCGCCGCCGAGCAGTGCGTTCTCGGCGGAATGCTGCTGTCCAAGGACGCCATCGCCGACGTCGTCGAGATCCTCAAGTCGCACGACTTCTACCGGCCGATTCATGCGACCATCTTCGACGCCGTGCTCGACCTGTACGGCCGCGGCGAGCCCGCCGACCCGATCACGGTCGCCGCCGCGCTGGCCGACTCCGGCGACATCGGCCGGATCGGTGGCGCGCCGTACCTGCACACGTTGATCGCCAGCGTGCCGACCGCCGCCAACGCCTCCTACTACGCCCGGATCGTCGCCGAGCGTGCGGTCCTCCGCCGGCTCGTCGAAGCCGGCACCAAGATCGTCCAGCTGGGGTACGGCTCCGCCGCCGGCGGCGGCCGCGACATCGACGACGTGGTCGACCTGGCCCAGCAGGCGGTGTACGACGTCACCGAGCGCCGGGTCAGCGAGGACTTCGCGGTGCTCGCCGACATGCTGCAGCCGACCCTCGACGAGATCGAGGCGGTCGGTGCCCAGGGCGGCGTGATGACCGGCGTACCGACCGGCTTCACCGACCTGGACAGACTGCTCAACGGACTGCACCCCGGCCAGCTGATCATCGTTGCCGGCCGGCCGGGTCTCGGCAAGGCACTGGCGCTGGACACCCCGCTGCCGACCCCCACCGGGTGGACCACCATGGGTGAGGTCGCGGTCGGTGACCGACTGCTCGACGCGGACGGCCGGCCCACCACGGTCGTCGGCACCTCCGAGATTCTCCTCGGTGGCCGGTCGTACGAGGTGGAGTTCAGCGACGGCTCGACGATCGTCGCCGACGCGGACCACCTCTGGCAGGTGACACATCAGCCCGCCGGGCTGGCACTGGCCGGTGCCGGTCCGGCTGGTGGCACCGTACCGGACTGGCGCGGCCCGGCGGCCATGGCGGCGACCGAGGTGCTGACCACCGAACAGCTCGTCGACCTGCTGGGCCGCGACTCGCAGGCCACGTCGGACGTCGCGGTACGCAACAGTCGTCCACTGGCGCTGCCCGAGCGGGCCGACCTGCCGGTGCCCCCGTACCAGCTGGGGGTCGACCTGGCCGGGAGCGAACCGCCGTCCGACGGCGACCCCGACGAGCGCTGCGTCCCCGACCTGTACCTGCGCGCCAGCGAGGCGCAGCGCAGGGCGGTGCTCGCCGGCCTGCTCGATACCGCCGGCACCTGCGGGGTCGGCGGCCTCGTCGAGTACCGCACCACCGGCCGTCGGCTGGCCGACTCGGTGCGGGAGCTGGTGGCGACCCTCGGTGGGCACTGTACGGTGACGGCCGCCACCGTGCCGGGCCGGATGACCGCGCCGTCGACCCTGTACACGGTCACCGTCAGCGCGGACACCGACCGGCAACGGCTCGTCACGGCGGTCCGGCCGGTGGCCAGCGTGCCGGTACGGTGCGTCACCGTGGACAACCCGGACCATCTTTACCTGGCGGGTCGCACGATGGTCCCGACCCACAACTCCACCGCGTCGATGGACTTCGCCCGTAACGCCGCGATCCGGGCCGGCTGTGCCGCCGCCATCTTCTCGTTGGAAATGAGCAAGGTGGAGATCGTCATGCGGCTGCTCTCTGCCGAGGCGAAGGTGCCGCTGCACGTTCTACGCTCCGGTCAGCTCTCCGACGACGACTGGACCAAGCTCGCCCGGCGGATGGGGGAGATCAGCGAGGCGCCGCTGTTCGTCGACGACACGCCCAACATGAACCTGATGGAGATCCGGGCGAAGGCACGGCGGCTGCGTCAGCGCCACGATCTCAAGATGATCGTCGTCGACTATCTCCAGCTGATGACCTCGCCCAAGCGCACCGAGAGCCGCCAGCAGGAGGTCGCCGACCTGTCCCGTGGGCTGAAACTGCTGGCCAAGGAGGTCGAGTGCCCGGTCATCGCGGTCAGCCAGCTCAACCGTGGCCCGGAACAGCGGACCGACAAGCGTCCTCAGCTGTCCGACCTGCGGGAATCAGGCTCGATCGAGCAGGATGCGGACGTGGTGATCCTGCTGCACCGGGACGACTACTACGACAAGGAGTCGCCCCGGGCGGGAGAGGCGGACTTCATCGTGGCGAAGCACCGTAACGGTCCCACCGACACGGTGACCGTCGCCGCACAGCTCCACCTCTCCCGCTTCGTCGACATGGCCATCTGAGCCGGCTCACCCCACCGTCCCGGACACGCCGTCCGGCCCGCTGCGACCCGGCCCGCTGCTGGTCCGGTCACCTGCCGGTCGGCGCGGCCTGCCGGTCGGTGCGGCCTGCCGGTCGGCGCGGGTCAGTCGAAGAGCTGGTTCAGGAAGCTCTTCTGCCGCTTGTGCCGGTAGTGCCCGTGGTAGCCGTGGTGGCCGTAGGCGGGCGCCGGCGGGTAGGCCGGTGCCGGCGGGTAGCCGGGCTGGTGGTGGACCGGCGGCGGCGGGGGCGGCGGCGGGTAGCCACTGGCCGGGGGTGCCGGCGGACGGGCCGGCTGACCGGGCTGGCCGGGTTGACCCGCTGAGCCACCGCCGTTCCAGGCAGCCTCGGCGTCGAAGAGCCGTTCGAGTTCGCCCCGGTCGAGGAAGATGCCCCGACACTCGGTGCACTGGTCGATGGTGATTCCGCTGCGCTCGTACTGCCGCATGGAGCCGTGGCACTTGGGACAGTTCATCTGCATGATTCGACGGTACCGGCTGCTGTCCTCACCCGCCGACAGGCAACCCGACGACCTCGTCGTCACCGACCTGATGGAAGTCGTCGTAGTACTGGCCGACGGCCTGGAAGTCGTCCGGCTGCAGCGGGCAGACCAGGTCGTCGACGACGTCCCGCAGGGCGGCGACGGCTGTGGCGGAGCCCACCGGCACGGCCACCATCACACGGGCGGCACCGAGACCCCGGCAGACCGCGACGGCGGCCCGTGCCGTCGCGCCGGTGGCCAGGCCGTCGTCGACCAGCACGGCCGTACGTCCGGCCAGGTCCACCGCTGGCCGGTCGCCCCGGAAGCGTCGCTCCCGGCGGCGCAACTCGGCCGTCTCCGCTTCGGCCACCTGGGCGATCTGCGCGGCGTCGAGGCGGTCGGCCACCTCCCGGTTGATCACCCGTACGCCGCCGGAGCCGATCGCGCCGAACGCGACCTCGGGGGCGGCCGGGAGCCCGAGTTTGCGGATGACGAGCACGTCGTAGGCCACCTGGAGCCGGTTGGCGACGACCGCAGCGACCGGAGCCCCGCCACGGAGCAGGCCCAGTACGACGACGTCCGGCCGTCCGGTCAGGTTGGCCAGTTCGCGGGCGAGCCGCGCGCCGGCGTCTTCGCGGTCCCGGTACACGCTGTCCATGGCCTCAGGTGTACGCCGGATCCGCCGCCGCCGCCGGTTGGTCGGGCGAAATCCGTCGATCGGGCACCCCGGGTAGCGCCTATCTGGCGAGCGCTGCGGCGATCGCGTGCACCGCCACCAGGGCGGTGAATCCGACCGTCAGGGTCGCCGCCGCGTAGCCGACGGCTCGCCACCGGTCCCGGCCGCTGCCGCCGGCCAGCTGCACCACCTCGTAGGCGAAGGTCGAATAGGTGGTCAGCGCACCACACAGACCGGTGGCGAGCAGCCGGGCCAGCGGGCTGTCGAGTGCCGTACCGGTGCCAGCGATCCCACCGAGCAGCGCCGCTCCGACGACGTTAACCGTGAACGTTCCCCAGAAGCTGGGCCGGCCGGCCCCGACCACCACCCGGTCGACCAGGTAGCGCAGCACCGCCCCGACGGCACCGCCGGTCATCACCAGCAGCAGGGTCACGATCCGGTTCCCGCCCAGCGGTCGGCGACCGGCCGGGCCGCCGCGCCGCCGATCAGCACCGCGACCAGCGCTCCGGCGAGGGTGCCGAGCGCGTAGCCGCCGGCCAGCCAGGGGCGGCCGGCGGCGACCAGCTCGGCGACCTCCAGGGTCTGGATCGAGAAGGTGGTGAAGCCGCCGAGCAGACCCGCCCCGAGCAGCGGCCGAAGCAAACGGTGCGACCGGTGCCGGGCGGTGACGACCCGCATGAGTACGCCGATCAGGGTGCATCCGACGAGGTTGGTGACCAGGGTCGGCCAGGGTGGGCCGTCGGCGGCGACCGGCCAGGCCACGGCGATGCCGTAGCGGGCGGCGGCACCGGCGGCACCGCCGACCGCGACTGCGGCCAGTACGGCCGGCGAGACCGACCCGGCGGGCAGCTTCACGGGCCGCCACCGGCGACGGCCCGGTCCCCGCCACCCGCCCCCGACTCGACGTCGCTGGCCTCGACGCCGTGCAGCACCGGTACCCAGCTGAACAGCGCGATCGGGTACAGCAGATAGCCGAACCTGGTCGCCGGCAGCAGCATCGTGGCGACGAGCAGGCCGGCCGCGCAGATCGCCGCCGCCCCGGCGGCGGTACGCGGCGGCTGCTGCCGCAGGCGTACCGCGATCGCGAGGCCGACCAGGATCAGCAGTGCGCCAGCGACGAACCGCCCGCCCGGCAGCCAGTTGGCGACCAGGTGACCGGGCAGCGGCGACGCCGCCGGCGTGTCGACCACGCCCGCCCCGAGCGGGAAACCGACGACGTTGTGCGCCAGCGCGGCAGGGTCCACGGCGGCCACCGGAACCAGGGCGAGCAACGGCAGCCCGACCCCGGCGGCGGCGACCTTCACCAGCTCGCGCTGCCCCTTCGTGGCGGCGTGCAGTGCCACCACGACCAGGATCGGCCAGGCGAACAGTTTGAGCGCGGCGGCGGCGCCGACCGCGAATCCGGCGGCTCCGTACCTGCCGGTGGCGCAGAGCGTCAGCCCGAGCAGGGCCAGCGCCAGGACCGGCAGGTCGTTGCCACCGGTGCTCAGGGTCAGCGCCGAGATCGGCAGGACCGCGCTGAGCTGCACCGTCCGTACCAGGGTGGTGCCGTCGACGCCGGCCTGTGCGCGCAGCAGCGCCAGCGCCGTGCCGACGAGGACGACGGTGGTGAGGGCGAACCATACCCGGGCATCGGTCCACCAGGCCGCTCCGGCCAGCGCCCGGACCATGCCGAACAGCACCATCCCGGGCTGGTACGGCAGGTAGCCGAGCAACTGCTCGTCGCTGGGCAGGGCGGTGATCTGCTGCTGGGACAGATACGGGGTGCCGTGGGCGAGGAGCCTGCTGGCCCCGTCCTCGACGACCAGTACCTCCTCCTGCGCCCGGTCGGTCCGTCCGCCCGCACGTTGCGCGGACTGCACCAGCAGCGGTACGGCGACCACCGCCGTCCAGGTGAGTCCGGTCAGCCAGCCACGCCCGGCGACGGGGACGTCCGGGCCGATGGCGGCGGCCCTGCGGACGGCGAGCTGGCTGAGCACGACGAGGGCGGCGGCGGCGTACCCGACGGTGGCGACGGTGGCCCAGGCCCGGTGCGGGGCGAGGGTCGACGTGGTCGCGGTGATCCCGGCGAAGGCAGCGGAGAGCCCGTAGATGGTGAGGTCGCCGACGAGTCCGGCACCGGCCCGGTGCAACCGGTTCCACCGTCGGGTGATGCCGGCCCGCCACCGCCGGGCGGAGTCGGCCGGGCGGCGCGGGCGGGTTGCGGGTCCGGCCGACGCGACGGTCACGTCGCAAGTCTGGCAGAACGGTCACGCTGGCAGGTGCGGTACCTTCTCGGTCCGGTGCCGTTGATGTGTCCGGCGGGTCTGATCGAGCCGGATGACGGCACCCTCGTCGTGCAGCGGCCCGGCCAGGCTGCCGGGACGGCCGCCGGAGCCGCACTGCAGTGCGGTCAGCAGCCGGTGGGCCGGCATCGGGCGGGCGAAGAGGTGGCCCTGACCTGCAGTGCAGCCGAGCGCCCACAACGCCTGACGCTGTGGCTCGCTCTCCACGCCTTCGGCGACGACGGACAGGCCGAGGCTGCGGCCGAGGTCGACGGTCGACCGGATGACGGCGACCGCCTCGGCGGAGGTCTCCATGCTCCGTACGAACGAGCGGGCGATCTTCAGCTCGTGCACCGGCACCCGCGACAGCATCGACAGCGACGAGTAGCCGGTGCCGAACTCGTCGAGGGCGAGTCGGACTCCGGCGTCGCGGAGCTGGCCGAGCACCTGGTCGACGACTTCGAGTTGACTGATGGTGAGCGTCTCGGTCAGCTCGAGGACGAGCCGGCTGGGCGGGATGTCGTGGGCGCGGAGCCGGGCCAGGACGGCGCTGGGGTAGCGCGGGTCGAGCAGGCTGCGCGGGGACAGGTTGACCGCGACCGGCAGGGCGAAGCCCGCTTCGGCCAAGGTGGCGGCCGCGATCAGGGACTGGTCGAGGACCGCGTCGGCGAACGCCGGGAGCAGCCCGGACCGTTCGACGGTGTCCAGGAAACGTCGCGGGTCGAGCCGGCCCTGGTCCGGGTGCTGCCAGCGGGCGAGTGCTTCGGCGGCGATCACTTCGCCGGTGCCGAGGTCGACGATCGGCTGGAAGGCGACGCTGAATTCGTGTTCGGCGACGGCGCGGGGCAGGTCTCCGCCGAGGGCCAACCGGCCGACGTCGGCGGTGTCCCGGCTGCGGGCGTACGAGGCAATCCGTCCGCCGGACCGTTTCGCCTGGTACATGGCGACGTCGGCGCGACGCAGCAGCTCGGGCATGCCGCCGTTGCCGGGGGCGACGGCGATGCCACCGCTGGCTTCGACGTTGATCCGCATGCCGTCGAGGTCCATTGGGGCGCAGATCGCGGCGAGCAGCGCATCGGCCCGGTGGGTGGCGATCGCGGGTGCGGGCAGGCCGGTCAGCAGTACGGCGAACTCGTCGCCGCCGAGCCGGGCGACCATGTCGCCGGTGTGTGCGGTTGCGCAGAGCCTGCGCGCCACCTGGATCAGCACCTCGTCGCCGGCGGCGTGCCCGAGCGTGTCGTTGATCTCCTTGAAGTGGTTGAGGTCGATCAGGAGCAGGGCGGTGATCCCGCCGGTGCGGCGACCGCCGAGGAGTTGCGCGCCGTGCTCCATCAGCCGGCGTCGGTTGGCCAGTCCGGTGAGCGAGTCCTGCGCCGCCTGCCGGGCATGCTGTTCCGCCTCCTGGTTGAGCTGCTGGTAGAGCGTGGCGTTGCGGACCGCCGTGCACAGCGCCGAGGCAAACGTACGCAGGGTGTAGTGCTCGCGGTCGGAGAACTTGACCGGCCCGGCCAGGCACAGCCGTAGGGTTCCGACGCTGACGGTGCTGTCCGGACTGGCGAGCGGAACGGCGATCACCGTACGCATGTGCGGCGTGGGAGCGGTCTCGGCCGGGCCGTCGTACTGCACACCGTCGCTGTTGCCCTGGACGAGCCGGTGCGGGCTGTTGAGCTCGACCTCGACCCGGTCGGTGGAGAACAGGTCGGCGGCCTGCACCACCGCGGTGGACAGCACCACGTCGAGGTCGATGACGTTGAGTGCGTCGGTGGCCCGGGCAAGTCGTTGCCAGGCCTGCTGGTCGGCCCGGGAGCGGGCCTGACCGGCATAGGCCAGATGGATGCAGAGCACCACCGGCGGGATGGTCACCAGCAGCCACTGGTCCGCCTTGAGGATCAGCAGGGTGGCCAGGATCAGCGGAAATCGGATGACCGCGCTGGAAATGCGCAGGCCGAGGTCTTGTCGGAACATGACCCGGAGCCGGGTCCGGGTGGCGCGGGCGATGACCGGAAGGGTCAGGACCTCGTCGAGTACGACCGCCACCACATAGGCGCCGGCGAGTGGTCCGAAGAACGTGATACTGGAGATCGGTTGGGCCAGGTCCCAGTTCAGCGCGTGCAGGACGGCACCGGCGGCGGCGGCGAGCAGCATGTTCTTGGCGACGGCGAAGGTCGCCTTTATCCGGGCGACCCGTTGGACGATCATCACGAGGCCGACGCCGAGGCCGGTGCAGAGCAGAACCAGGGTGGCCGGGGCCACCGCGAGCCCGACCAGGATGGCGACTTCGCTCCAGGCGATGGCGTGCGCGGTGGAGCGGATCCGCACGTGCCACTGGACGGTCACGCCGACCGCGGCGAGGAAGACGAGCGCGGCGACCAGGGCGAATTGGTCGGGTGTGGTGACCAGCGATCCGGCGACGAGAACAAGGGAGGCGATTCCGACAGTTGCCGCACAAACGGCGACGAGACCGACGAGCAGCAGGAGCTGCCGATCGGTCTCAATGTCGCGTCGAACTGTGCGGGTCACGCCCGTTCCTGATCTTGTTGCCGTGCGTACCCCGCGAGACTACTGCTTGTCATCGGGAGATGACAGTATCAGAGCCATTCGTGACTGCGCATGGTGTTCTCCTCCATTCGATCGGGCGGTTGGTGCTGCCGTTTCCGTGATGGGAGAACCATAGAGTTGCGATATGCCACTTGCATACGAATAAATGTCCATATGCGCATGATTAGTGAAGATGGTGGGGGTTTGTCACTGATCGTTATTGGCTGCCGACGGAATGCGTTCGAACGCCTTCGTTCATAACCTTAAGCGTTCCTTATGGGTGCACCATTTGGTCACGTAACTAGGTATCCGCGAAGCTGATCCGTTAAGTGTGTCGAGAGCATCATGGACGGTGTGGTCGCCCGTACCCGTGATCAGGGTGTCAGGTCGACTCTGCCGGTGGACAGGGCCGTCGGGCCAGAGTCGACCGATCGGCTCGCTAGGCTCGTTCAGGTGACCGAGGTGCCGAACCTGACCCATGTCGATGACGCGGGCGCCGCGCGGATGGTGGACGTGACCGCCAAGACACCGTCCGTACGTCGTGCGGTGGCCGCCGGAAGGCTGCGGACCACCCGTGAAGTGACCGATCTGCTCCGCCGCGACGGACTACCGAAGGGCGACGCCCTGGCGGTCGCCCGGATCGCCGGCATCATGGGAGCCAAACGGACTCCCGACCTGATTCCGCTGTGCCACCCCATCGCGCTGCACGGGGTGACGGTCGACCTGGAGATCACCGACGACTCCGTCGAGATCACCGCGACGGCCCGGACCGCCGACCGGACCGGCGTCGAGATGGAGGCCCTGACCTCGGTCGCGACCGCCGGCCTGGCGTTGATCGACATGGTCAAGGCCGTCGACCCGGCGGCCACCCTCGACGCGGTCCGGGTGCTGACCAAGTCCGGCGGCAAGACCGGCGACTGGCAGCGACCGGCGGACCGGCCGTGACCCCGTACGCGCGGGTCGTGGTGGCCTCGAACCGGGCCGCCTCCGGGGTGTACGCGGACACCAGCGGCCCGCTGCTGGTCGCCGGCCTGCGCGACCTGGGCTGCCGGGTCGACGAGCCGGAGGTCGTGCCGGACGGGGACCCCGTCGCGCAGGCGCTGCGCCGAGCCGTCGCCGACGGCGTCCAGTTGGTCCTCACCAGCGGCGGGACGGGGATCACCCCGACCGACCGCACCCCCGAGGCGACCCGCTCGGTGCTCGACTACGAGATCCCGGGGATCGCCGAGGCGATCCGGGCGGTCAGCCGTACGGCGGTTCCCACCGCCGCACTCTCCCGCGGCGTCGCCGGGGTGGCCGGCCGGACGCTGATCGTCAACCTGCCCGGCTCCACCGGTGGTGCCCGCGACGGGCTCGCCGTGCTCGGCCCGATCCTGCGGCATGCGCTGGACCAGTTGAGCGGCGGCGACCACCCCCGTGGCTGACCGATAGGCTCGCCCGGTGACCGCCGAACCGTCCGCAGGCGTGGCTCAGCCGGCCATGGACCACCGCCCCGTCGACTGGGCGCAGGCACGTGCGCTCGTCCACGCGGTGGGCCGGGCCGCCCGTCGCCCGCCGGTGCAGGTGCCGTTGCCGCAGGCCGACGGCCATACCCTCGCCGCCCCGCTGGTGACCCTGACCGACCTGCCGGCGTTCCGGACCTCCAGCGTCGACGGCTGGGCGGTCCGTGGCGCCGGGCCGTGGCGGGTGACGGGCCGGGTGCTGGCCGGTGGGGTACCGCCGGCGCTCGGCGACGACGGGGTGGCGGTGCAGATCGCGACCGGTGCGATGGTGCCCGTCGACGCCACCAGTGTGCTGCGGGTCGAGGAGTCGACCGTCGACGACGCGGGGCTGGTGCACGGCGACCTCCGGTCGCAACCGGAGTGGCGTTCGCCGGGCGAGGAGGCCTCCGCCGGTGAGGAACTGTTGCCGGCCGGTACGGCGGTGGATCCCGCAGTGATCGGCCTCGCCGCCTCCTGCGGCTACGACAGCCTGCCGGTGCACCGCCCGGTCCGGGCCGCGCTACTGGTCTTCGGCGACGAGTTGCTGACCGGCGGGCGGCCCGGGGCCGGCCGGGTACGCGACGCCCTCGGTCCGTCGGTGCCGGCCTGGCTGCGCCGCTACGGCTGTGAGCTGCCCGCCGACGCGGTCACCGGCCCGGTCGCCGACACGCTCGCCGCGCACGTCGACGGGCTGCGTACGGCGTTGGCCGACGCCGACCTGGTCTGCACCACCGGGGGCACCATGCACGGCCCGGTCGACCACCTGCACCCAGCGTTGGCGCAGCTCGGCGCCGAGTACGTGGTCAACACGGTCGCGGTCCGTCCCGGGTTCCCGATGCTGCTCGCCCGAGTGTCCGGCGACGACGGCCGGGACCGGTTCGTCGCCGGTCTGCCGGGCAACCCCCAGTCTGCCGTCATCGCCCTGGTGTCCCTGGTCGCGCCGCTGCTCGCCGGAGTGCACGGCCGGACGCTGCCCACCCTGCCCCGGCACCGGCTCGGTGCCGCCGTATCCGGCCGGGGCGACTTCACCCATCTGGCGCTGGTGCGGCTGGACCCGGTGACCGGTACGGCGTACCCGGTGCCGCACGTGGGGTCGGCGATGCTGCGGGGGCTGGCCACCGCCGCCGGGTTCGCGGTGATCCCGCCCGGGGGTGTCGGCGCGGCCGGTGACGAGGTGTCCGTCGTACCACTGCCGATGCTGCCCGGGGAGCGACTGCCGTGACCGTACCGATCCGACCTGTCCTGGTGGCGGTGACCGCGACGCCGCTCGACCTGGCGGCGCACGAGGCGGCGGTCGCGGACCACCGCGCCGGTGCGGTGGTCTCCTTCCAGGGGGTGGTCCGCGACCACGACCATGGCCGGTCGGTGACCCGGCTGGAGTACGAGGGTCATCCCAGTGCGGAGGAGATCCTGCGCGAGGTGGCCCGGGAGGTGGCCGCCGACCCGGCGGTGTACGCGGTCGCGGTGTCGCACCGGCTCGGTCCGTTGGCCATCGGTGACGTGGCGTTGGTGGCGGCGGTGAGCACCGCGCACCGGGCGGCGGCCTTCACCGCCTGCGCCCGGCTCGTCGACGAGGCGAAGGCCCGGCTGCCGATCTGGAAGCGGCAGTTCTTCGCCGACGGCACCGAGGAATGGGTCAACTGCCCGTAGGCTCGCCGCGCACCCGTCGGTGCGGTCGGTCGCGGGTGCGGGACCGACCGGTCGGTGCGGTCGGACGATCGGTGCGGTCAGTCATGGGTGCGGGACCGACCGGCCTGCACGGTCAGCCGGTGCCGGATCTGTGGGCGGGGGTCCAGGTAGAAGGCCGGTTCGGCGCCGGGCCGCCACGGCAGGGCGGCGACGAGGGCGATCAGCGCCAGGCCGAGCGAGTTCTCCATCAGCACCCCCCACAGGCCGTCGTGGTAGTGCGACACCTGCGGCAGCTTGTGCTCGTAGGGCCAGATCGGGGAGATCAGGAAGAGCAGGTAGAGCGCGACGGCGGCGGCCGCGTGCCGTAGCCCGGTCAGCGCCGGGAACCAGATCGGGGTACGCAGCCCGGCGACCCCGCTGATCCCCGGCCCCGTCGGCGGGTAGGTGCGCCGCGAGATCAGCCCCTGACTGGCGCTGCGTCGGCGCAGCGCCGCGTCGGCCAGCACGATGATCGCCGGGATGACGAACACCAGGTGGTGTGACCAGCTGATCGGGCTGATCACGTTGGCGGTGAGGCCGATCAGGGTGAACGCGGTGAGTTCGTCGCCGTCGGCGTGGGCGTGGGCGGCCCGGCTGAGCCCGAGGGCGAGCAGCAGGGCGGCGAACGAGAACCAGAGCAGCCCCGGGGTCTGCATCGAGTCGTAGAGCCGGGCGAGGACGCCGGCGAGCGACTGGTTCGGGGTCATGTCGGCCACGCCCACCCGGCTGGTGTCCCAGAGTACCGAGGTGAAGTAGGCGGCCGACTCCTTCGTCGCGACGACCATCGCGCCGACGGTGACCAGCGCGGCGGTGCCGATGGCCGTGGTGGCGGCCCGCCACTGCCGGGTGACCAGCAGGTAGACGATGAACAGCGCCGGGGTCAGCTTGATCGAGGTGGCCAGCCCGATGCCGGCGCCGGCCCAGATGCCGCTGAAGAAGATCCGGCGCAGCGGCCCGCCGGTGGCCAGCCGGTGCGGCGCCGGCGCGGCCCGCCAGCGCAGCGCCACCAGATCGGCGATGATCAGGCCGAAGAGCAGCAGGTTCACCTGGCCGTAGCCGAGCGTCTCGCGGGCCGGCTCGATGGCCACCGCCAGCGGGACCGCCAGGCCGACGACGAACCAGCGCGGCCATCCGCAGCGGTCGGCGATCGGCGCGAGCAGCACGGCGAGGACCACGGCCAGGGCGGCGATGCCGAGCAGGACGTTGATCCAGCCGGCGGCGAGCATCGGGACCAGTGCCATCGGCAGCATGGTGAGCCCGGCGAACGGTGGATAGGTGAAGCCGAGGGTGGTCTCGGGGGCGATGAACCCGTACAACTCGCCGCCGTTGGTCCACCACAGCATCGCCCCGTGGTAGATCCGCATGTCGAAGAAGTTGTACGGCCGGCCGAACAGGCCGATCGCGTACCAGGCGGCGTAGCAGGTCAGCGCGATCAGGCCGAGCCGCACCAGGGTGGCGCGGTCGAGCCCGCGCCACGCGCGGCGGACCCGCGCAAGATGACGGCGGCGCAACGGAGTGAGACGACGGACCCGTTCACGGACGTCCGTCACCATGATCCACCCACCCCCGGTTGTCGATCGCAGAGAATTCCGTGTGCCCGTCCGAGCCTAGAACGCAGCGTCGTCCCCGACCGCGCGCGTTACCCTACCGTGTCCGATCCCACACTAGTTCGCGACATTTCCACCGCGTTAACGCTGTGTGGCGCCTTCTGTATGGTTCGTGGTCTTCAATGGTCAACTAAACATTGAAGTCCGATATTTACCGACGACGCTGTGTCATCAGCGCAGGCCCGGGCGTTTCGCCGGAGCCCGGCGGTCTCCCGGCCGGCGAGCCTCATCCCCGGCCCGGTAGCCGGCGGGCGGTGGCCGCCGAACGGACCGCGATCCGGGCGTCCCGGCGCGCCGACCGTACCGCCCGCCGCACCGACCGCCGGCCGTTGCGGACCGCGTGGCCGGTACGCCACCACAGTCCCGGGCGACCTCCAGTATCCGCCGCAGCCAGCAACAATCCGCCGAGAAGGCCGAGATTCTTCAGGAAGTGCACCTGATGGAGTTGCCGCTGGGCCGGATCGGTGGCCGACCAGAACGGATGCCCGGCGACCGTGGTCGGCACCAGGGAGGCGGCCAGCACGGCCGCCGCCGGACGGGTGACGTGGCCGGTGGCCAGCAACAGTCCACCGACGAGCTGGGTGGCGCCGTGCAGCCGTACCAGACTGCCGGTGTCGGCGGGCAGCCGCGGCGCGGCCCGGCGGATCGTCGGAGCGAGCCGGTCGGTGACCGGTCGGGCCCGCTCGACGTACGGGCCGGGGTCGGCGACCGCGCGGGCGCCGCTGACGATGAAGATGCTGCTGAGCAGGGCGCGGGCAAAGGTGCGTACGGGTCTCATGCCTCAGTCATACCCGGTTGGCCGGTCTGTCACCCGGCAAACGCCCGGCCGCTGTGATCCGGAGCGGGCCCTACCCGGTTCAGCCGGGCTGGGTACGCAGATAGCGACCGAAGTGCGGCACGGTGAAAGCCACCGTTCCGCGTTCCCCCGAATAGATCAGCCCTTTTTTGATCAAGGCGTCCCGGGCCGGTGACAGGCTCGCCGGTTTGCGGCCCAGCGCACGGGCGATCTCGGCGGTCGACACCGCCGCGTCCGGATCGGCGGCGTCGTCATCCGACGACGGCCCGCCCGCTGACGACGGCGTCGCGCTGGTCGGGTCGGCGGTGCCGGCCAGCGACGCCATGGCCCGCATGTACTCGCGCTCGGCGGGGGTGGCGCGCTCGAAGCGGGAACCGAAGAAGCCGACGGCCAGCTCCGCCTCGGCGTCCGGCGCGGCCATCCGTACGTCGGCGGCGGTGATCGGCGAGCGCGGCGCGTGGTCCCAGGTCGCCTTGCCGTACGCCTGCACGAAGTACGGGTAGCCGCCGGACTTGTCGTACAGCAGGTCCAGGGCCTTGGGTTCGTATTCGACCTGCTCGCGCTGCGCGGGTGCGGTCAGCGCCTGGTCGGCGGCGACCCGGTCCAGCCGGTCGATCCGCTGGTAACGGAACAGCCGTTCGGAGTAGGACTTGGCGGCGGACAGCACCGCCGGCAGGTGCGGCAGCCCAGCGCCGACCACGATCAGCGGGCCGCCGAGCTGGGACAACTCGTGGCAGGCGGCGCAGAGCGCCGACACGTCGTCGGTGCCGACGTCCTGCATCTCGTCGATGAACAGTGCGATCCCGGTGCCGACGTCGGTGGCGACGGCGGCGGCGTCGGTGAACAGCTCCACCAGGTCGATCTCGATGTCGCCGGAGTCGGCCCGGCCGACGGCCGCCGGCACGTCGATGCCCGGCTGCCAGCGGTCGCGCAGCCGGTTCGCCCCGCCGCGTCCGCTGGCGGCCGGCGGGTTCGCCCGTAGGGCGAACGCCTTGAGTACGCCGAGGAAGTCGTCGATCCGCTCGGGTGCCCGGTGCCGGGGGGCGAGTTCGCGGACCGCCATGTGCAGGGCGGCGGCGACCGGGCGACGCAGCGACTGGTCCGGCCGGGCCTCGATCTTGCCGGTGCCCCAGAGCCGGTTGATGGCCTGGGACCGCAGGGTGTTGAGCAGGACGGTCTTGCCGACGCCCCGCAGCCCGGTGAGCATCAGGCTGCGTTCGGGCCGGCCCCGGGCGACGCGCTCCAGCACGATGTCGAAGACGTCGACCTCGCGGCCACGGCCGGCGAGTTCGGGTGGGCGCTGGCCGGCACCGGGGGCGTACGGGTTGCGGATCGGGTCCACTCTCGCACCGTATCGGGTCGTCTAGCGTGATCGCTAGAACCAGGTAGAAGTGTCGAGAGGTGCCGGCCCGGAAAGCCTAGGGCTCTCTAGCATTCGCGCTAGAGAGCCCTAGGAACTGCTACGGACGCTCGCTCAGAGCTCCTTCATGCAGAGCACGTAATCGAGGATCGTCTGGTCGCTGTCGAACACGTAGGTGGTGTCGGTCTCCTCGTGGCCGAAGACCGGGTCGTCGCAGCGTGCGGTGTCGGTCGTCAGCGGGATCCGGGCGAGCACCTCGTACGAGCCCGGCTCGCAGGCGACCTTGCGCAGCTCGGCGTCGTCGTCGGTACCGTCGTTGACCACGCAGTCGCCGACCACGATCAGGCCGCTGTCACCGGTCGACGGCGGAGCCGACGACGCGGGGTCGTCGTCCAGCGTCGGCTCCACGTCGACCGACGGCACGGGAGTCGGGTCACTGGCGGTCGAGCCGCCATCCTCGGCCAGCGCCCCGATCGCCACGATTGCTCCGCAGCCGCAGAGCATCAGCAGCACCACCGCACCGACCACCAACCCGATGATCAGGCCGGTCCGGGACTTCTTCGGCGGCTGACCGCCCGGCATCCCCGGCGGAGGCGGACCCCAGCCAGGCGGGGGTGGTGGCGGCGGGAAACCGCCCGATCCCGGCGGCGGCGGGTACGCCCCACCACCCGATCCCGGCTGCGGGTACGCCCCACCACCTGAGGTCGGCGGCGGGTAGCCGGCCGGCTGTCCCGGATCCGGGTAGCCACCGCCGGGCGGGTAGGACGGGTAGGGGGTCGTCGGATCGGGGTAGCCGCCTCCGGACACCGGCTGGGCACCGGGCGGTGGGTAGCCGGCACCCGGCGGGTAGGCCGGACCCTGCGGCGGATATCCGGAGTGACCCGGTGTGCCGGCCGGGTCGTCGGGCTGTCCCGCACCGGGGTAGCCCGGCGGACCATAGCTGGACATGATCTCCCTAGCGTTGTCGCTGCGGTGGGTGGAGTGGTCGGGCAGCGTGGCGCGGACCAACCGTGCCAACGGAGACGGTAACCAACGGTTGCCAGTTCCCGGTCAGTGCGGTGCGTCTCACCGTTGCTTCAGGCAGAGCACGAAGTCCAGGGCGTCCAACTGGCTGTTGAAGAAATACCAGTTGGTGTAGCCGGTCACGTCGGCGCACTTGGTCTTGGCGTCCTCCTCGCCGTCGGTGACGCCGTCGAAGCGGGCGAGCACTTCGTATGCGCCTTCGTCGCAGTCGGTGATGGTCAGTACCGGAGTCTCCTCCTCCGCCACCGCCTCGTTGCGGACGCACTGGCCGACGGTGACGAATCGGGCGTCATTCGACGACGTGGGCGTCGGCGTCGCGGTCGCCTGGTCCGGATCAGGCGTCGCGGTCGGCTCCGCCGGCGGCTCGACCGACGCGTCGACCTGCGGCCCGGCGGTCGGCACCGCCAACTCGTCCTGATTGCCCTCGGTCGAGTCCGGCCGGGTCATCAGATAGATTCCGGCCGCGCCGCCACCGCAGAGCAGCAGCGTGACACCGAGCAGTACGGCCAGCAGACCGCCGCTCAACCCGCCACCGCTGCGCCCCGACCGCCCCGGTGCGGCAGTGGGCTCCCAGGCCGGCGGCGCACCTGCCGGCGGCTGCTGCCCGGCGGCCGGGCCCGACGGGGACTGCTGCCAGGTCTGCTCCGCCGCACCCGCCCAGCCGGTGCCCGTCGGAGTGTGCCAGTTCTGGTCAGCAGAGGACGGCTGCTGGCCGTACCCCTGCCAGTCGGAACCCGTCGGCGGCGGCTGACCCGCGCCGCCCTGCCAGGCCTGCTCCGTGCCGCCCTGCCACGGTTGTTGCTGGCCCGCGCCGCCCGGCCAGGCCTGCTCGGTCCCGCGGTCCTGCCATGGCTGCTCCGCCCGACCGGCCGGCGTCTCCCCCCAGGGTTCGTTGCCACCCCACGGGTCGGACGGCTCCCGGTACGGCTCCGACGGCTGCCGGTCGGCCCACCGGTCCGGCTGCTGGTCCGGGTACGGCCCGCCCGGCGGTCCGTAGTGCGACATGTCCTGTCCTCCTGCGCGGCGGCGTTCGACGCTGGCCACCCACTGACTCCGGCGGCGATGACGTCACCGTAGCGTGAGCCTCCGATGAGCTCACCTCCCCGAAGTACGCCAACTCCCGGCGAGCCGCCCGATTCGCGGGGACTTGCCGGGCCGGTGGTGCGCGCGACCACTGCCGTGTCGGCAACCCGACCAGCGCTGATCTGGTCGGCCCTGATGATCGTCTACGTCGTCTGGGGCTCGACCTACCTGGCTATCCGGGTGGTGGTGGAGACGATGCCACCGATGGCGGCGGCGGGGGCCCGGTTCGGCCTTGCGGCGCTGCTGCTCGCGGCGATCCTGCGGGTCAGCCGAGGTCGCGGCGCGCTGCGGGTCACCGCCCGCCAACTCGCCGGCGCGGCACCGGTGGGCGTACTGCTGCTCACCGGCGGGAACGGGCTGGTGATGCTGGCCGAGTCCGGACCGCCCGGGGTCGCCGTACCGTCCGGGGTCGCCGCGCTGCTCATCGCGACGGTGCCGTTGCTGGTCGTGGTGTACCGGCTGGCGGTGCGGGACCGTCCCCGGCCGACCACCGTCGCCGGCGTACTCGTCGGGCTGGGTGGACTGGTCGTGCTGATCGCCCCGACCGGCGGCGCGGCGGCCGCGCCGCTGACCGGATCGCTGGTCGTGGTGGCTGCCGCCACCGCCTGGTCGGCCGGTTCGTTCATCGCCGGCCGGATCAGCATGCCGACCGACGCCTTCGTCACCACCGTCTACCAGATGGCCGCCGGCGCGGCCGCGCTGGTGGCGTTCGGTGTGCTGCGGGGCGAACTGCGCGGCGTCGACCTGACCCAGGTCTCGGCGAGATCCTGGTGGGCACTGACGTACCTGCTGGTGGCCGGCTCGCTGATCGCGTTCACCGCGTACGTGTGGCTGTTGCAGCACGCGCCGATCTCGCTGGTCGCCACCTACGCGTACGTCAACCCGGTGGTCGCGGTCGCGCTCGGCGCGCTGCTGGCCGCCGAACCGGTGACCCCGCGCATCCTGCTCGGTGGCCTGGTGATCGTCGTCGGAGTGGCGCTGGTGGTGACCACCGAACGCCCGCGCGCGTCGCCGAGACCCCGTACCCGTCGCAGGTGACGGCGTACCGGTGGCGGTCACAGCAGGCGTAGCTGGCGATCCTTCGGGCGGCGCGGACCTTCCGCCCCGAGCCGGTCGAACAGGCCGGCGTCGATCGCGTCCAGGAACGGTGTCGGCCGCATCTCCCGCTCCTGGCCGTGCCGGACCCGCCGACCAGCGTGGGAGACGTACAGCCGGTCCTGTGCCCGGGTCAGCCCGACGAAGAACAGCCGCCGCTCCTCCGCGACCTCGTCCTCGCTGGGTGGCTTACCGGCGAACCGCAACGGCAGCAGGCCGTCTTCGCAGCCGACCAGGAAGACCACCGGGAACTCCAGGCCCTTCGCCGCGTGCAGGGTCAGCAGGGTCACCGCCTCGGCCCGAGGGTCCAGCGCGTCCACCTCGGCACCGGTCTCCACCTGCGCCAGCAGCAGCGACAGGTCCTCGCCGCAGCGGTGCGCCAACGGGGTCAGCAGATCCACCGCCGCCCAGACGTCCGCCGGCACCAGTTGCGGCCCGCTCGGCGCGTCCAGGGTCGGCGCGGTCAACCGGTCGGCCAGCACCTGACCGGCGGCGCGGACCCGGGTGGTGAGATCGGCGTCCGGCCCGCTGACACCGACGTGGCGCAGCTCCCGGGCGATCGCCAGCACCCCCGGCCGGTCCCGCAGCCGGTTGTGCGACCGCTTCTGCACCGGTACGCCGGCCCGGGTCAGCGCCTCCACGATCGGTCCGGACTGGGCGTCGGTGCGGTACAGCACGGCGATGTCGGAGAACGACACCGTCGACGACTGCCCGTCGATGCGCCCCGAGTCCAGCGACCGGTGCGACACCCCGCCGACCAGCTCGTCGACCGTCCGTACGACGAACGCCGCCTCGTCGGCGGCCGTGGCGGCCGGGTAGAGCCCGATCAGCGGCGCCTGCGGATCCAGTCGGGCCGGCTCCAGCCGGCGGCCGCGCACCAGCGAACTGGGCGCGATGGCCTGCACGGCGGCGGCCAGGATCGGCGCCGCCGACCGGTAGTTGCGGGCCAGCCGGACCAGCCGGGCGTCGACGAAGTCCTCCGAGAACCGCAGGAAGTAGCGCACGTCAGCGCCCCGGAACGAGTAGATCGCCTGGTCCGGGTCGCCGATCGCGCAGAGGTTGCCGTCGGCCGGGCTGAGCAGCCGCAGCAGGTCGTACTGGTCGGCGTCGACGTCCTGGTACTCGTCGACGAAGATCCACCGCCAGCGGTCCCGGTAGCGCTGCACCAGCGCCGGATCGTCGCGCAGCAGCCGCAACGGCAGGGTGACCAGCTCGTCCAGGTCGACCAAACCGGCCGCGCGCAGCAGCTTGGCGTACGTGGCGTCGTCCTCGCCGGCTTCGGCGCGGGCCTGGTCGCGCTCGGCGTCGTCGGCGATGCGGAACGTCGCCGGCAGCCCGGCGGCTTTCGGGTTCTCCCGCAGGATGGTCAGCCCGAGGGAGTGGAAGGTGGCCACGGTCACGTCCTCGGCGACCGGGCCGAGCAGCCCGTCGAGCCGGTGCCGCAGCTCCTCGGCTGCCCGCCGGGTGAAGGTGATCGCCAGGCAGTGCTCGGGGAAGACGTTCAGTTCGGCGCAGAGGTACGCGATCCGGTGGGTCAACGTCCGGGTCTTGCCGGTGCCCGGCCCGGCCACGATCAGCAGCGGCCCGCCCGGCGCGGACGCGGCGACCCGTTGCATCGCGTCGAGCCGGTCCAGCAGCCCGGTGCCGACCTCCTCCATCCCGGCCAGCATCGGCTCGAACGGCTCGTGCGGCGACGGCGTCGGCGGCGGCGGGATCGGCGGCGGTGCCGGCTCCGCGCCCGCCCGGCCGCTGCGGGCCGCCCGGGCGGCACCGGCACGGCTGGCGCGCCGGGTACCGGTCGGGGGCGCTGCGCCGGCGGCAGCCGACTCGCTGGGCGGTCGCTGCGCCGGCACCGGTACGTCGAACAGCGCCTCCGGCTGACCGGCACCGCCACCGGTCGCCAACTCGCCCGGTGCGAACAGGGTGATCACGCCGTACTCGCCGTCGTAGCCCGGCACCCGGTGGACCTCGCCGCGGCGCAGCCGACCGATCGCCTCGGCGAGCAGTTCCCCGCCGACCCGCCGGATGTCGTCCACCGGCACCGTGGTCAGGATGTCCAGCTCCGGGCCGAGCGCGGCGACCAGGTTGACCACCTGGCCCTCGACGGTCTTGGACCGGGCACCGACCCGGTGGATCTCGCCGACGATCTCCGGCAGCGCCACCAGGTGGGTGACCTGCTTCGCGTGCGCCGGCCGGTGCCCGTCCGGCCGGTCGGCGAGATCCTCGACCCGGCTCAGTACGCCGACGGTCAGCGGCTTGCCGCACTGCGGGCAGCGGCCGGCGGCCTGCCGGGTCTGCTCCGGCGACCAGTTGACCCCACAGTTGCGGTGCCCGTCGGCGTGGTACTTGCCCTCCTCCGGGAAGAACTCGATCGTGCCGACCAGCCCGTCTCCGGTGCGCAGCGCCTCCCGTACGGCGTAGTAGTCGAGCGCGCTGTCCAGCACGGTCGCCTCCCGGGCCAGCGCGGGCGGCGAATGGGCATCGGAGTTCGACACCAGCTGATATTTGTCCAGATGGGACACCCGCCAGTTCATCGCCGGGTCCGACGACAGGCCGGTCTCCACCGCGAAGATGTGCCCGGCCAGGTCGGCGTAGCAGTCGGCGATCGCGTCGAAGCCGGACTTGGAGCCCAGCGCGGAGAACCACGGTGTCCAGATGTGCGCCGGCACCAGGTAGCCGTCCTCGCTCGCCTCCAGGGTGATCTCCAGCAGGTCGCGGGAGTCCAGCCCGAGGATCGGCCGGCCGTCGGAGCCGAGGTTGCCGATGCGGCCCAACGCGGTGTTGAACCGGGCCACCGCCTCCAGATCCGGCAGGTAGATCAGATGGTGCACCTTGCGGGTGCGGTCGTCCCGCTTGTAGATCGTCGAGATCTCGACGCTGAGCATGTAGCGCACCGGGTTCGCCTCGGCCTCGCTGGCCAGCCGGGGCGGCAGCCGGCGGGCGACATCGCGCTCCGCGTCCGGGCTGAGCCGGTACAGCCCCGGCTCGGCCGGGCGCAGCGACTCACGCAGATGCTCGAACCACGCCGGGTGGGTGAAGTCGCCGGTGCCGAGCAGGCTGACGCCCTTGCGTCGGGCCCACCAGGCCAGGTTCGACATGTTCAGGTCGCGGCTGCAGGCGCGGGAGTACCGGGAGTGGATGTGCAGGTCGGCGACGAAGGACCCGGGACCCGTGGCGGAGCCGGGGGAGGGCACGGCGCGGTACGGGGGCACGCCGCATCCTGTCACGAACGCCGGCCGGGCGCAGGGTCGCCACGCGCGCGAACGCACGAGACGTGACTCTCACTCGCTGCGCAGCTGCACCAGGGAGACCTGCGGCGGGGCACCGACGCGCACCGGCGGGCCCCAGAATCCGGCACCGTTGGTCACGTAGACCTGGGTGCCGTCGACCGTCGCCAGGCCGGAGACGACCGGCTGGACCAGCCGTACGGCCAGGTTGAACGGGACGATCTGACCGCCGTGGGTGTGCCCGGACAGCTGCAGGTCGACGCCGTACCGGGCGGCCTCGTGGGCCTGCACCGGCTGGTGGGCGAGCAGCACCACCGGCCGGTCGCGGTCCCGGTCACCGAGCGCCCGGTCGTAGTCCGGGCCGGCCAGCGGACCGTCCGGCGGACCGACCTGCGCACCATCGGCCGGACTCGCCGTCGCACCGGTCGGGTCGTTGACCCCGGCCAGGTCGAGCACCCCGCCCGGGGTGACGATCTCCCGGCGTTCGTTGACCAGCACCTGCAGGCCGAGCCGCTGCACCTCGGTGACCCACTCCTGCGCGCCGGAGTAGTACTCGTGGTTGCCGGTGACGAAGAAGCTGCCGTACCGGGCCCGCAGACCGGCCAGCGGGGCGGCGGTCGGGCCGAGTTCGGCGACCGTACCGTCGACCAGGTCGCCGACGACCGCGACCAGGTCGGCGTCCAGACTGTTGATCAGCTCCACGATCCGGGCGGTGTGCCCGACCCCGGTCAGCGGTCCGATGTGGATGTCCGACACGGTGGCGATCCGCAGCCCGTCCATGGCCCGGGGCAGCCGGGCGATCGGGATCTGCACGCGGTCCAGCTGGGGCGGTCCGAGGGCGGTCCGTACGCCGTAGCCGGTGACGCCGGCGGCGGTCAACCCGGCGAAGATCGCCGCGCCCCGGGCGATCAGCAGCCGCCGTCCCGGGTCCGGCACGATGTCGGTAGCGGGTCGACCGCCGGGCAGCGCGGTCGGCGGCGGTGGGCCCGCCGCGGCCGCAGGGGCGGTCACCGGCACCGAGTCCAGCGTGCCGACCTGCCGGCCGCGCGCCCGCCCGACGAGCCGGACCACCAGCAGCGGCAGCTCCAGCGCCAGCAGGACGACCAGCAGGTAGAACATCACCGCCAGCCACACGTAACCGGGCCAGGCCAGCCAGGACATTCCGGCGGACCGGGTGCTGACCATCGTCGTCGGCACCAGGACCGCCAACCCGAGGGCCAGCAGGCTGCCGGCCCGCCGCCACCGCCCCGGCCGGGTGGTGTCACGCACCAGACGTCGCCACAGGTAGAGGTGGATCAGGCCGGTGATCAGCGTCAGGGTGCCGACGAACCCGAGTACGGCGAGCACAGCGTCGGCCTCTCCTCAGCCGCCGGCAAATGGTGGCAGTACGTCGACCGTGGCACCGGCCGGCAACGGTGCGTGACGATCATGCCAGACGGTGCCGTCGACCAGGAAACTCGCCACCGCCAGCACCCGGCCCAGCCCGTCGCCGTGCCGCCTGGTCAACTCGGTGACGAAGCCGTCGCGGTCCAGCCCGGCCGGTACGGCGTCGCTGGTCCGGCCGGCCGCCGCCCGTGCCCCGGCGAAGTAACGCACCGTCACCGATTCCATGCTCAGCCGCCGATCGCCGACATCGGCCGGGCCGGCTGCAGGAACGTCGGGTCGTCGATGCCGTGCCCGGCCCGCTTGCCGGCCATCGCCACCCGCCAGCGCCGGGCCAACTCGGCGTCGTCGGCCCCGGCCCGCAACGCGCCCCGAAGGTCGGACTCGTGCCGGGCGAAGAGGCAGTCCCGCACCTGGCCGTCGGCGGTCAGCCGGGTCCGGTCGCAGTCGCCGCAGAACGGCCGGGTCACCGTCCCGATGACGCCGACCCGGGCCGGCGTACCGGCCGGGGTGTCGAAACCGTCGACCAGCCACGTCTCGGCCGGCGCGCCACCGCGTTCGGCGGGATCCGGCAGCAGGGTGAACTCGGCCTGCAGCGCCGCGAGGGTCTCGGCGGCGGTGACCATCTGCGCCCGGTCCCAGGACTGCTGGGCGTCCAACGGCATCTGCTCGATGAAGCGCAGCTCGTAGCCGTGCCGCAGGGCGTACCGCAGCAGGGCCGGTGCCTCGTCGTCGTTGACGCCGCGCAGCAGCACGGCGTTGATCTTGACCGGGGTCAGCCCGGCCGCCGCCGCCCCGGCCAGTCCGGCGAGCACGTCGGGGAGCCGCCGCCGGTGTGCCAACCGGGCGAACCGCTCCGGGTCGAGCGTGTCCAACGACACATTCACCCGGTCCAGCCCGGCGGCGCGCAGCCCCGGCGCCAACCGGTCCAGCCCGATCCCGTTGGTGGTCAGCGAGAGCACCGGCCGGGGCCGCAGCGCCGCCACTGCCGCGACGATCCGGGACAGGCCGGGACGCAGCAGCGGCTCCCCGCCGGTGAACCGCACCTCGGTCACCCCGAGCCGGGTCACCGCCACTGCGACCAGCCGGATCACCTCGTCGTCGGTGAGAATCTCCGCGCTGGGCAGCCAGGGCAATCCCTCCGGCGGCATGCAGTAGGAGCAGCGCAGGTTGCACCGGTCGGTCAGGGACACCCGCAGGTCCGTGGCGACCCGTCCGTACCGGTCGGTGAGCCGGCCGTCGACGGGCCGTGCGCTCGGTTCCATGCGCCGACGGTAGCGCGCCGGTCCGACGTCCGTGTTTCGGCGGGATGCTCTGCCACGCAGCGCGGTCACGTTCGCGGTGCGGCGCAGGTTCGCCGCGCGGCGCAGGCTCGCGGTGCGGCGCAGGCTCGCGGTGCGGTCAGCCACGCAGCGCGGCGCGGGCCGCGTCGGCCACCGCCGAGCGGTACGCCGCCCCGAACAGCGCGGTGTGCACCAGCAGCAGCTGCAGTTGGTGCAACGGCACCCGGGCGGCCCAGCCGTCGGCCAGCGGCCACTGCTGCTGGTAGCCGTCCAGGATCCGGTCCAGGTGCGGGGCGCCACCGAAGAGGGCCAACTGCGCCAGGTCGGTCTCGCGATGACCGCCGTGCGCCGCCGGGTCGACCAGCCGGACCCGCCCGTCCGCCCCCCACAGCAGGTTGCCCGGCCACAGGTCACCGTGCACCCGGGCTGGCGGCTCGTCGCCGCCGTACTCGTCGATCCGGTCGATCAACTGCTCGACCAGGGCGACCTCGGCGGCGGTGAGCGCGCCGCCGTCGGCCGACATCCGCAGGTACGGTGCCAGCCGGCGCTGCGCGAACCACTCCGGCCACGGCTGGTCGGTCGTCGGGGTGTTGTCCTGCGGTAACGCGCCGATCACACCCGGCCAGTCGGCACCGAAGAACGCCGCACCGGCCCGGTGGGTGACGGCGAGTTCCCGGCCGAACCGTTCGGCGGCGGCGGCGTCCGGCTCGCCCGGCTCGACCCACTCCAGGGCCAGCAGCTCCGGCAGCGCCACGATCACCTCGGGCACCGGGGCACCGCCGGCCGCACCCAGCCAGCGCAGCCCGGCGGCCTCGGCGGCGAAGAAACCCTCGGGCACCGGCGCGGCGGCGGTCTCCGGCCAGGTCTTCGCGAACACCGAGTTGCCGTCGTCAAGGGTGAGCCGGCTCGCCGCGCAGATGCTGCCACCGGCCACCGGGGTCTCCCGGATGCGCTGATGCGTCAGGAAGGTCGGCAGGTGCTCCGGGTGGGCCCGCAGGTACGCCAGATCCATGCCGGCACCGTAACGCCGGGCCGCCGCCACACGCCGCACCGGGGCCGCCGCCACATGCTGCGGAAATCGCCCTACCTGCACCAATACGGAGCGTAGCTGTGGATAAGTCGGCGTGTCGTCGGTCGGCGGGCCGGTTGTCCACAGGGGGTCGGTGCGCTGCCGGCCCGGCCGGAACAGTTGTCCACATGACACCCATCGATCCCGCCAGCGCCGCACTGACCGTCCGCGAGCCCGCCGACCTGATCGCGGCCGTGCCATACCTGATCGGCTTCCATCCCACCGACAGCATGGTGGTGGTCGGGATGCGCGACGCCACCGTCGTCTTCGCCGCCCGTGCCGACCTGCCCGACGACACCGCCAGCGCCGAGCTGCGCGCCGCGGCCACCGCCCAGCTGACGACGATCGTCGACCGACAGCAGGTGGACGCCGCCGTGCTGCTCGGCTACGGCCCGCCCGAGGCCGTCGCACCCGCCCTGGCCGCCACCACGGCGGCCCTGCGCAACCAGGAGATCATGCTGCTCGACGCGCTGCGGGTCACCGACGACCGCTACTGGTCCGCCTTCTGCGACGACCCGACCTGCTGCCCACCGGAGGGCCACCCCATCGACACCCGGTTCAGCCCGCTCGCCGTGGCCGCCACCGTCGCCGGTCAGGTCGCCCTGCCCGACCGGGCCGCCCTGCGCCGCCAGGTCGAGCCGGTCACCGGGGCCGCCCGCTCGGCGATGCGGGCCGCCACCGAACGGGCCCGCGCCCGACGCCGCGCACTGCTCGACGAATCCCCGCCCGGTGACCTGCTCGGCGCCCGCACCCTGCGCCGGGCCGGCGAGAAGACCGTACGGCTGCTGCTGGACCGGCAGCGACGCGGCAGCGCCCCGACCGACGACGACGTCGCCTGGCTCAGCCTGGCTTTGACCGACCTGGAGATCCGCGACTACGCCTGGGAGCGGGTGACCGAGGAGCCCTGGCAGGTCACCTTCTGGCAGGACGTCGCCTGCCGCGCCGAGCCGGACCTGGCCGCCGGGCCGGCCAGTCTGCTCGCGTTCGCCGCCTGGCGGATCGGCAACGGTGCCCTCGCCCGGGTCGCCCTCGACCGGGCCCTCGACGTCGAGCCGCAGTACTCGATGGCCCGGCTGATGGACGACGTCCTGGTCCGGGGCATCCCGCCGGCGGCGCTCGGCCCGTGGCCCAAGCCGGACCGCAAGGGCCGTCCGGGCCGCTCCGGCACCCGCCCGCGCCGCCGACCCGACGGCGAGCAGCGCGACCGCGCCCGCCCCGCCGGTCGCCGCCGCCCGTGACGGAGCCAACCACCGAGCCTGCGCCGGTCGGTCACCCGCCCGGCCGCAGGTCAGGACGTGGGCTGGCCTGACCCGGCGCATCTGGCCCGGCTTCCCGGACTCTGATGCGCCGGCGCGGGCTGCCCGGGGGCGCTGGTCACCTGCTGGCCACAGACCGAGCATCTACCTCTTGGCGCCACGAACGGACTCCTTCCGGGATCTGGTAGTCCGGGTACGGGTCCTCGTTCGGCTCTCCTGCGATGCCGCCGGGTCCGGTGGTCGAGGTCGCCCGGAGGAAGACGGCGCTGCCGTCCCGGCAGGTGATCTTCACGCCGGACGGAGACATGTGCACGCCAGGAAAGGCGCACGGCTCCCACGACGTGAACTCCTCAGGGCGTGCGAAGTCCAGCAACTGCACGGCGAACGCCAAAGTGCGACGCGCCCGCTCACGCGGTGCCGGCATCCCGGCCGGTAACGCCGCCGATGCGGGCGCGGGCTTGCCGGCGGCCACCCACAGCATCCCGGTCGATCCGGTCGAGTAGTAGACCCGTACCCCGGCTGGCGAGTTGCCACCGGGCTCGGCGTCCTGCCCGTACCGCCGGACGTCGGTGATGTCCGGGTGCTTGCTGCTCTGGAACAGTGCTTCGAGCACGCCCAGGACTTCGGCGACCTGCATGGCCCGCGTCTCCGATCTTGGCTGTCTGCGCTGTTCAGCGCCGGCAAGTCTAGACGCGGCCGGGATCTTGTGGGGGCTGCCGCGCCCGTCGTGGCCGGCAGTCTGGTCAACCCAGGGGCTGCGCCAACCGGTCCGCGCCTGCGTAGACGTTCATCGTCGCGTCGCGGAGGAACCCGACCAGGGTCATCCCCGCCTCCTCGGCGAGGGCGACCGCCAGACTGCTCGGCGCGGAGATCGCGGCCAGCACCGGAATGCCGGCCATCCACGCCTTCTGGGTGAGCTCGAAACTGGCCCGGCCGGAGACCAGCAGCAGATGACCCCGCAGCGGCAGCAGCCCCTCCCGGGCGGCCCAGCCGACCACCTTGTCGACGGCGTTGTGCCGGCCGACGTCCTCGCGGACCACGCGTACCTGCCCGTCGGTGGTGAACAGACCGGCGGCGTGCAGCCCGCCGGTGCGGTCGAAGCCCTGCTGGGCGGCGCGCAGCCGGTCCGGCAGCGCTGCCAGCAGCCACGGATCCAGGTCGAACCGGTCGGCGGCGACGTCGAACCGGGACCGGGTGCGCACCGCGTCGATGCTCGCCTTGCCGCACACCCCGCACGAACTGGTCGTGTAGAAGTTGCGGGCCGGGTCCGTCTCCGGCGGCGGCACGTGCCCGGCGAGGGTCACATCGACGACGTTGTACGTGTTCGGCGTGTCGGTGCCGGCGCACAGTTGGGCGGTCACCACGTCGTCGGCCGCCCCGATCAGCCCTTCGGTGAGCAGGAAACCGATCGCCAGGTCGATGTCGTTGCCCGGCGTACGCATGGTGACCGCCAGCGGACGCCGCCGGGCCGGTCCGGCCGGCCCGACCCGGATCTCCAGCGGCTCCTCCCCGGCGACGGTGTCCATCCGGCGTACCTGCCGCGTCGATCCGTCCGTGCCGGCGGCGCCACTGTCGTTGCCGACCTCGATCCGCAGCACCGTGCGGCGTTCACTCGCCCTGCCCATGCCACCCATCCTGCCGCCGACCTAGGTCGACAGCCCACCGGTCCGACCCATCCCGGCCGGCGGGACACCGGTCAGGATGTGGCCGGCGGTACGGCCGGCGGTGCGATGAGGCATCCGTGGTGCATCTGTGCGGCAGGGGGCCTCGCTCGGTGCCTTCTCCCGTACGCTGGATCGCAATCCATGGATGCGCGGAGGTACCCGTGGCCGCCAGGTTGACGCCGAGTCTGGTGGCCGACGTCGCAGCCTGAGGAGAGTCAAGCCGATCATGAGTGACGAAGCGGGTCGTCTGTTCCGGGAAGCGTGGATCGCCGGAGTCCGCAGGCACTACCCGGGGAATCGAAGCCAGGGTTTGTCGCCCCGTGGGACACCATCCCGGAGTGGGAGCGGCAGGCGGCGGCCGTGTGCGGTCAGATCCGTGACTTCGTACGGGTCAGCTCGGGGGCGACCGCGAAGCTGAGTCGGGAGCAGACGGGCCGCTTCGACGACCCGAAGCCGTCGTACGTCGCCGACTGGGACGCGCTGCCTCGCTGGCAGCAGGAGACCGACGCCGACATCTTCGAGTACGTCGCGGCGAGTTGGCTGGCAGAACGCCGCCGGTAGCACCGGCGGTACTACCGGAAGGGTAAGCTTGGCGCATGACCGCGAAACGCTCGATCAGCGTTCCTGACGACGTCGCCCGGTGGCTCGACGGACAGCCCAACGTCAGCGCCGCCATCACCGCAGCCGTGCGCGCTCAGATGGCCGGCATCCAACTCGACGAGGTGCTTCGCCGCGCCGGCATCGAGGTCACCGACGCAGGCAAGACCCGGTGGCGCGACCGCCTTGCGGCACCGATCTCTGATGAAGCCCTCGCGGAGGGACAGCGCATGCTCGACGAGGCCGCGTGAGCGTCAAACAGGTCGCGGTGGTCCTGGACGCCACCGCGCTCGCCGCGTACGTCGACGGGCAAGTCGCCGTGGGCGAACTGATCGCCGAGGTCGCCGACGAAGGCCGCACGGTCGGCGTACCGGCAGCTTGTCTTGCCGCTGCCTACGCCGCAGCCAGCAGCGAGGTCAGCACCGCCCTGCTCACACTCCTGACCACCACGCCGACGGTCACCGTGCTACCACTCGGGGCTGAGCCCGGCAACGACGACATCCGCCAAGCCGGCGTTCTGGCACGTGCCGCAGGCGGCGACATCGCCCTTGGCCACGCAGCTCGAAGCGCCATCGCTCACCAGGCGCACCTGGCCACCACCGACCCCAAACCGGCCGCCGCCATCCTGCCCGGAGGCTGGAGCATTCTCGACCTCGGCCAACCGTAGGCCCGCCGCGACCGAGGTTGCTGCGCCAACAGGGTGTTGGTGGTGGCCGGGGTGCCGGAGCCAGTCGAACTGTGCTGGCCCAGTCGCGTTCAAGGACGGTCCAGTCGAATTCAAGGACAGACTAGTCGAATTCGAGGCAGAACGGGTGGCCGGCGGGGTCGGCGTACACCCGGAAGCCCGGCTCGACGTCGGAGAGCTTGGTGGCGCCGAGCGCGAGCACGGCCTGCTCCGCACGGTCGATGTCGTCGACCCGCACGTCCAGGTGGATCTGCTGCGGCCGGGCCGGGTCCGGCCAGCGGGGCGGCTGGTGGTCGGGGGCGTGCTGGAAGCTGATCCGTGGGCCGTCGCCGTCGGAGATGTCGATCCAACTTCCGTCGACCCGGGTGATCTCGTACCCGAGCAGCTCGCAGTAGAACCGGGCCAGCCGCTGCGGGTCCGGGCAGTCGAGCACGACCGCCGAGAGTCGTCCGATCATCCGGTCAAACTACCGCCGCGGTCGCGGCGGTGCAGCGTCAGCCGCGCGGCGGCCAGCAGGCCGCTGGCGGCGAACATCGCCGCGCTGACCAGCAGCCAGCGGCGCAGGTACGGCTCCTGGGTCAGGCCCGTGGCGCGGGTGAAGGCACCGTCGCCGAGCCGCAGGATGCCCGGCAGGTACACGAGGAACAGCAGCGCCGCGCCGAGCGTCGGGACCCGGACGTGGTTCACGATCGCCCGCCGTACGGCAGGTCGGAGCCGGCCGCCGATGCCGGCGACGGCGACCAGGACCCGGTCGGCCGCCGCCGCGAGCGGATAGAGGATCAGGTCGTGGGCGACGACCGCGGCCACGAACCAGACCGCCATCCGTACGGCCGTGGCCTCACCGGACAGGCGCGCGACGACCCACCCGGCGACGGTGAAACAGCCGACCAGCAGCGGTAGCTGCCAGAGCGGTGCGCCGTACCTGAATCGGGTCATCGGCGCGGTCCCTGGAACTCGATGGCGCGTACCCATTTCGTGCACCGCACCCCGGGCAGTGCGGGCACGATGATCCGGGCCGGGAAGCCGTGGTCCGGTGACAGATCGACCCCGTTGACCCGCAGGGCCAGCAGCGAGTCACCGTCGAGGACCTGGTTGCGCTGCAGGATGGCCTTGTTGAACAGTCCGCCGCGCTGGATCGAGCGGACCAGGGCCGACGTCGGCTCCGGCACCCCGGCGAGGGCGGCGAGGTCACGCAGCCGTACGCCGGTCCAGGTCTGCAGCGTCGACCAGCCCTCCACGCAGGCGATCGGCAGCCGGGCGGTGTGCAGCGGCATGGCGAGCAACTGGTCACGGTCCAGCCGTACCGTCCGGCCGGCGGCGTCGCGCAGCTCCAGCCGCCAGTCCGGGCCGGTGTCGGCGTGCCGGATGCCGGCGGCGGCCGCCGTCCGGTTGACCGGGAAGCCGTTCGGACCATCGTCGGGCTGTTGGCCCCGGGGCAGCAGGAACGCGAGTCGCCGCCACGGGCCGTCGAGGCTCTGCCCGACCGTCGTCACGGCCAGCAGCAGCGACCCGCCGCCGGTCAGGGCGAGCAGCCCGCGCCGGCTGATGGTCGCCGGACCGGAGCGCGGTGCGACCAACTCGTCGGGCTCGGCGCGGTCGGGTCGGGACCGCAGTACGGCGATCATCCGGGGCAGCTTGAGCGCGACGTGGACGACGAACGCGGCGGTGAACACCCAGGCCCCGAAGTAGTGGGCGGTGTAGAAGTCGAAACCGAACAGGTACGCGTACTGCACGTTGAGCACGCCGGTGACGGTCTGGAACAGGATGCCGCCGACGAGCAGGAGCAGGGAAATGCGTTCCAGCGCGTGTGCCGCCGAGCGGACCGGCGGCCAGGCGAACAGCTTCGGAATCACCGACCAGAGTTTGACCAGGATCACCGGGACCAGTGCGATGCCGAGAGCCACGTGCAGGCCCTGACTGACCCGGAACAGCCAGGACGGCCGGGTCGGCCAGTCGAAGGGCGGCAGCCGCAGCCAGCCCACGTCGGCCGGCATCGCCTGCGGCCCGTAGGCGACGTGGTCGAGCAGCCCGGTGACGATGACCAGCGGCAGACCGACCAGCAGGACGGCGCCGAGGACCGAGGTCAGCCAGGCCCCGCGCAGCGGGCTGCGCCACCGGACGAGCACGGTGGCGCCGGTGGCCTCCGTGGAGCCGGCGGCACCGGCGGCCGGCGGCGGCGGTGGCGGCGCTGGTGCGGGTTCGTCGACAGGCACGATTGTCTCCTCGGGACGGTCTCGGTACCGACCGGGTGCCAGCAGGCTAATCGTCGCGACCGGCCGGAACGGCCGCTCCGGCGCTTACGGATTCCTTACGCGGAAACACTGGCGGTGCTCGCCGGCCGCGACCGGCCGTACGGTGACCGGATGCGGATACTGCTCACCGGCGCGGCCGGGTTCATCGGTTCGCACATCGCCGACCTGTTGGTCGACGACGGGCACGAGGTGCTGGCGTTGGACGCGCTGCTGCCGCAGGCCCACGGTGGCGAACCTCCCGAGTGGACCAGTCGGCACGACCTGGTCCGTGGCGACGTCCGCGACGGCGGGCTGCTCGACCGGCTGTTGCCCGGCGTGGACGCGGTCTGCCACCAGGCGGCGATGGTGGGCCACGGCCTCGACCCGTCGGACGCCCCCGGATACGCGGGCCACAACGACTACGGCACCGCGGTCCTGCTCGCCGCGATGCACCGGGCCCGGGTGACGCGGCTGGTGCTGGCCAGCTCGATGGTGGTGTACGGCGAGGGCCGGTACACCTGCGGCCGGCACGGCGTCGTACGGCCGCAGTCGCGCCGCCCGGCGGACCTGGCTGTCGGCCGGTACGACCCGGGCTGCCCCCGCTGCGGCGACGCGTTGTCGTGGACGACGGTCCCGGAGGACGCGCCGCTGGAGCCGCGCAGCACGTACGCGGCGACGAAGCTCGCCCAGGAACATCTGGCTGCGGCGTGGGCCCGCCAGACCGGCGGCGGCTGCTGGGCACTGCGCTACCACAACGTGTACGGCCCTCGGATGCCGCGCGACACCCCGTACGCCGGGGTGGCCTCGATCTTCCGGTCGGCGCTGGCCGACGGCCGGCCGCCGCAGGTGTTGGAGGACGGTCGGCAGCAACGCGACTTCGTCCACGTCGCCGACGTCGCTCGGATCAACGTCCGGGCGTTGGTCGCCGAGCCGCCGGTGGGCGACCTGGTGCCGTTGAACGTCTGCTCCGGCGAGCCCCGGACCGTCGGCGAGCTCGCCGGGACGTTGGCCACGGCGATGGGCGGACCTGCGCCGGTGATCGTCGGCGGTGCCCGGGCGGCCGACGTACGGCACGTGGTGGCCGATCCCCGCCGCGCCACCGAACTGCTCGGCTTCACCGCGAGCGTCCGGTTCGCCGACGGGGTGGCCGCGTTCGCCACCGATCCGCTGCGGGCACCGGCGGTCGGCGTCGGCTGACCCGCCGACGACCGAGGCGTGGGGCGCGGTACAGATCAGGAGAAGGTGAGCAGCAGGTGGTTGACCGCCAGCGCGGTCACCGCCTGCCCGGCCAGCCACCACCGGTGGGTGCGCGCCGGCAGGTGGGCGGTGGCGATCAGCAGCCAGACGACGAACGGCAGCCAGATCCGTTCGACCTCGGCCTTGCTCAACCCGGACAGGTCGGCCGCGACGATCGCCAGCGCGGCGGTGAGCGGCAGCAGGATCGTGGGCCGGGTCACGGCGTACCGCCATCCGCGCGCCACCGTGCCGTCGCCGGCCGGGCCGCGCCAGGCGTGGCGGGCCGCGACGATCGTGCGGCGCAGCGCCGGGCCGGCGACCAGCCCGGCGGAGAGCAGCATCGCGGCCAGGTTCGCCCAGACCCAGTAGGCGTACGGACGTTCGGCGGCCCACCCCTGGTAGTAGCGCACCACGACCAGCTGGTAGCCGTCCCACCACCAGAAACCGGCGACGGTGAAGGTGGCGACCACGGCGGCGACCCCGGCTGCGGCGGTGAGCAGCGCCGGCAGGAACCGGCCGGACCGCAGCACCAGTACCGCGACGGCGAGCAGTCCGATCAGGACGAACCCGTACGACAGGTAGAGCGCGAAGCCGAGCAGGACGCCACCGGCGAGCGGTGCGACCGGATGCCGGGCGGCGAGCAGCGCCAGCCCGGCGGCGACGACACCGGTGAAGACGCCGTCGCCGGAGGCGCCGATCCAGACCGCTCCGGGCAGCAGCACCAGGAACGGCAGGACGGTACGGGCGGCGTCGGCCGCACCGAGCCAACGCAGCGCCGCCGGGATCGAGACCACCATGGTCGCGCCGATCAGGATGCAGGCCAGGCCGGCCGCGGCACCGCCGCCGAGGCCGATGCGGTCCAGCCAGACGAAGACCAGCAGCGCGCCGGGGGGATGACCGGCGGTGTGCGTCGACCACGATTCCGGCTGGAAGTCGACGATCCGTCCGCTGAAGCCGGCCAGCATCGCGGGGATGTCGGTGATCCGGTGCACCTCGTGCAGGTACTCCGCCTGGTTGGTGAGCCGCTTGGCGACCCCGACGGACCAGCCGTCGACCAGCGCCAGGGCCAGGGTCCAGGCGACGGCGGCGAGGTAGCCGACGCCGAGCAACGGACCCCAGCGGGCGGTCCGCGCCCACCGTACGCCCCAGACCACCACGACCACCGCGATGGCCACCGCGACCGGCGTACCCCAGCCGACGTGTGGCCGCCAGAAGGCGTAGATCGGGGCGGTCTCGGCGTAGAGGCCGACGCCGCGCCGGTTGAGGACCACCCCGACCACGACGGCGGTGGCGATCAGGGCCAGTTCGACACCGAGCACGATCAGGTCGGCGCGGGCGGGCCGCCGCACGGCGGTCGGCGAGGGAGTGGACATCATGATTCGCGCACCGTACGGCCTGCGGTGGGCCCGTCGATGGGTGGCGACGCGGCCGTAAGGGAGCCGTAAGAACCGACCGTCGCGTAAGGATTCCGTAAGCACCTACGGGCCACCGGACGGTGGTGGCACGCCCTAGCGTCGGCGGTATGCCGACACCGATCGACGTGGTGCTGCCCTGCCTCGACGAGGCCGCCGCCCTGCCCGGCGTACTCACCGCCCTGCCGCCCGGCTACCGGGCGATCGTCGTCGACAACGGGTCCCGGGACGGCTCGCCGCAGGTGGCGGCAGCGCACGGGGCCCGGGTCGTGCACGAGCCCCGCCGTGGATACGGAGCGGCCGTCCACACCGGCCTGTTGGCCGCCACCACCGAGCTGGTGTGCGTCCTGGACGCGGACGGCTCGTTCGACCCTCGGCAACTTCCGGCGCTGGTCGAGCCGGTGGCGGCCGGCCGGGCGGAGTTGGCCGTCGGCCGCCGCCGGCCGGTCTCGGTGTCGGCCTGGCCCTGGCATGCCCGCGTCGGCACCGCGCTGGTCGCGGCGCTGCTGCGGCACCGGGGTGTACCGCTGCGGGATCTGAGCCCGATCCGGGTGGCCCGCCGGCAGGCGCTACTGGACCTCGGGGTGACCGACCGGGCGTTCGGCTACCCGCTGGAGCTGCTGGTCCGGGCGGCGGGTGCCGGCTGGCGGATCGTCGAGCTGGACGTCCGGTACGCGCCACGGGCGGCGGGCACCCGGTCGAAGGTCTCCGGATCCGTGCGGGGCACGTACCGCGCGACCCGGGACTTCGTCGGCGTGCTGCGTACGGTGGGCAACGCCCGGTGACCGTCCTGCTGGTGATGGCGAAGTCGCCGGTCGCCGGGCTGGTGAAGACCCGGCTCTGCCCACCGGCGACGCCGGCCGATGCGGCCCGGATCGCGGCGGCGGCGCTGCTGGACACGATGGCGGCGGTACGGGACACCGCCGGGGTCGAGCCGGTGCTGGCCCTGGCCGGTCGGCTCGCCGACGCCGACGTCTCCGCCGCTACGGCCGCCGAGCTGGCGGCGGCGACCGGCGGCTGGCGGGTGCTGGCGCAGCGGGGTGCCGGGCTCGCCGACCGGTTGGCGAACGCACACGCCGACGTGGCGGCCGCCTACCCGGAGCGGCAGGTGCTGCAGATCGGGATGGACACGCCACAGCTGACGCCCGCGCGGTTGGCGTCGGCCGTCGATCTGTTGACCGACGCCGGTGCGGTGCTCGGCCCGGCCGCCGACGGAGGCTGGTGGGCGCTGGGCCTGCGGGATCCGCGCGACGCGGACGTGCTCCGGACCGTACCCATGTCCACCCCGGACACCGGGCACCGCACCTGGCTTGCTCTGCGGGGTCGCGGGCTGGCCCCGGCCCGCCTGCCGGCGCTGCGGGACGTGGACGAGTGGCCCGACGCGGTGGCCGTGGCGCGGCGCGTGCCGGACAGCCGGTTCGCCCGCCAGGTCGCGGCGGTGTGGCGGGCCCGGCCGGCGATGGCTGCCGAGGCCGATCGGTGACCATCGGCGTCCGGCAGCGGGCTGCCGACAGCGGCTTCGTCGCTCCGCTCGGGGCCGTCGTGCCCGGCGGGCACTGGCTGGTGCAGGGTGACGGGACGCGGCGGCGACTGCCGGTACGGCGGTGGCACGGTGCGGCCGAGCCGGCGGTCGAGGCGGTGGTGGCCCGCTGCGGTGGCCCGACGCTCGATCTCGGCTGCGGGCCGGGTCGGGTCACCGCCGCTCTGGCCCGGGCCGGAGTGACCGCACTCGGGGTCGACGTCTCGGCGCAGGCGGTCGCCTCGACCCGGTCCCGTGGCGTGGTCGCGATCCACCAGGACCTGTTCGCCCGGCTGCCCGGTGAGGGCCGGTGGGCGCATGCCGTCCTGCTCGACGGCAACATCGGCATCGGCGGCGACCCGGTCGCGTTGTTGCGCCGTTGCCGCACGCTGATCCACTCGCGGGGGACCGTGCTGGTCGAGCTGGAGCCGCCCGGCGTGGGGCTGTGGCGTGGGCACGCGTACGTGGCCACTGTGGCCCGACGTGGCCGACCCCGACCGGGGCCGGTCTTCCAGTGGGCGCGCCTGGACGTCGCGGCGGTACGGGACACCGCCGCCGGCAGCGGCCTGACCGTGGGCGACCTGTTCCGCGTCGATGGACGCTGGTTCGGCGAGCTGCGGCCCTAGGTATTACCGGGTGCTTACGTGCCGCCGGATCACCGACCCGCACACCTGCCCACCGCGTACCCACCAGCGCAACCAGCGGCCGGCACGGCTGCAGGAGACATGCGGCGCAAGGTAGGGAGAAGCGCGAATGAGAACATCACCGGGCCGGTTCCGATCGATCGGAACCGGCAAGGCCCGAGCCGTCACGTTGTCGATAGCCGTGGTGAGCATCGGTGCTGTCGCGACAGTCACCTTCGTCTCCGGTGGCGGACGCAACACCGCCGCCGCCGAGGTCGGCCTGGACGACTTCGTCCGCATCCAGAACGTCGCACCGAACGTGGTCGCGATTGCGCCCGGCCGCAACGCGTCCACCGGCGTGTTCACCGTCGACTGCGGAGTGAACGCCAACGGCAAGTTCAGCTCCGACAACCCGGTGGCGCAGCCCGGCATCAGCCACGGCGCCGAGCACCTGCACGACTTCGTCGGCAACCTGGCGATCACCGCCGACACCAGCGACGAAGCGTTGGCCGCTTCCGACACGACGTGCCGCAACGGCGACCGGTCGTCGTACTTCTGGCCGGTGGTCCGGATCGACCGGTCCGTCCGGCACCAGGCTGCGGACCCCGGCCCGGCGACGGTCGCCTGCCCACGGGCCATCGACCGGCTGCCGTCGGTGCCGTCCCCGGCAGTCGTCGAGGTCCGGCGTGGCCTCATCGCGCTCGACGAACAGATCGCCGAGGCGAACCGGCGGCTGGCCGGCAGCGAGGGCATCGACGTGCGCCGCAACAACGCGGTGCTGGACTGGTTGCGGGTCCGCCGCGCCGAGACCCTGAAGCGGATCGCCACCGAACTCGGCCGGCACGGCGCCCGGCCGACCGGGATGGTGTCGATGGTCGACTGTGCCGTCTACTACGGCGGGACGCACGGCGGGCACTCCGGCAGCGCGGCGACGGTGAGTCCGCTCGCCACACCGACCGTGGACTGCCCCGGTGTCCGGGACCGGCTGCCTGCGGTGCCGCCGCAGGCAGCCGCCGAGGTGGACCGGAACCTGCAGCTGCTGGACCAGCAGATCGCCGAGGCCAACGCACGTCTGGTCACCACGGCCGGGCAGGGCGGCCCGAACTTCATCGACAACGCGATCCTGGGGCCGCTGCGGGACAAGCGGTTCGCCACGCTCGACCGGATCGAGATCGCGATTGGCCGCAACGCCGCGCGGCCGACCAACCTGACGCCACTGGCCGGCTGCACCCTGGCCGGCAACCCCGGCAACGACGCCGGCGGCAACGACGACAACGGCAACGGCAACGCTGGCGACAACCCCGGCCAGGGCGGGGAGGCGGCGGAGCTGCCGGTGCCGTCCGGCCCGAACCTGGAACTGCCCGGCAACACCGGCGAGATCGTCCGACCCGCCGAGGTGCGCATCGAGTACCGGGGCAACCCCGCCAGCAAGGTCACCCCGATGCCCCGGTTCCTACGCGCGCTGACCGGTGACTCGAAGCCGATCAGCCGGGGCCCGGCGAACGCCCGCAACAGCTGGACCTGTTCCGGCTTCGAGGACCGGCTCGCCGGCAAGTACCCGATCTGCCCGGACGGCAGCCAGGTTCTGCGGGTGCACGACTTCCCCGGCTGCTGGGACGGCGAGAACATCGACAGTGAGAACCACCGGTCGCATCTGTCGTTCGCCGACGCCACCACCGGGGCCTGCCCGAGCGGCTTCGTGGCGATCCCCCAGTTGCGCATCACCATCGCGTACGACATCCCGCGCGACGTCCAGCTCAAGGGCCAGTATCTGCTCGACTCCTTCCCGGAGGAGGACCACAACCCGTTCTCGGACCACAACGACTTCATCAACGTCAACTCCGAGAAGCAGATGCGGAAGATCGCCAAGTGCATCAACACCGGCCGTAGCTGTCGGTGACCCGGACCGCCGGTCGACCGCCCGCCCAGCAGACCTCGACGGGGCGGGCGGTCGACTACGGTGGACGGTATGACCGGATTCGCGGCGGTGGTGCTGACCGGCGGGGCCGCGCGCCGGATGGGCGGTGTGGACAAACCGGGCGTACCGGTGGGTGGGGTGGCCATGCGCGACCGGGTGCTCGCGGCCGTCGCGCACGCCGACCCGCGCGTCGTCGTCGGCCCGCCCGCCGACCCGCCGCCGGGTGTCGCGACGGTACGCGAGGATCCGCCCGGCGCCGGTCCGGTCGCCGCCACCGCCGCCGGCCTGGCCGCGCTCGCCCCGGGCACCGCCACCACCGGCGGTGACCTGGTCGCGCTGCTCGCCGGCGACCTGCCGCTGCTCACCCCGCACGCGGTGGACCTGCTCGTCGACGCCGTCCGGGGGCACGACGTCGACGGGGCGCTGTACGTCGACGACACCGGCCGGCGGCAACTGCTCTGCGGAGTGTGGCGGACGGCCCGGTTGCAGGCCGCCATCGACCGACTCGCCGGACGACGCGACGGCACCGTGGTCGGGGCATCGATGCGCGCGTTGCTCGACGACCTGACCGTCACTGAGGTCACCTGGCGCGACGCCGGCCCGCCACCGTGGTTCGATTGCGACACCGACCGCGACGTCCGGCAGGCGCAGGAGTGGATCCGTTGAGCGACACGATGACGAACTGGCTGGCGGTGGCCAGCGCCGAACTGGGGCTCGACCCGGGTGACGTGCCGGTGCCGGTGGTGCTGGACCTGGCCCGCGACGTGGCGCACAACGTGCTGCGCCCCGGTGCGCCGGTCACCGCGTACCTGTTGGGGTTGGCGGTTGGTCGTGGCGCCGACCCGGTCGAAGCCGGCACCCGGCTGGCCGCCCTGGCGCGCGCCTACGGCGGCGGCGGCGAGGTCGGGCCGGCGCCGGGCGAGGTCAGGCCCGCTCCAGACGGATGACGATCTGCTTCGACGTCGGGGTGTTCGAACCGGCGGCCGTCGAGTCCAACGGCACCAGCACGTTCGCCTCCGGGAAGTACGCCGCCGCGCAGCCACGCGCCGTCGGATAGCTCACCGCCCGGAACGCCTTCGCCCGGCGTTCGACCTGGTCGGACCACTCCGACACCAGGTCGACGACGTCACCGTCGGCGACCCCGAGCGCGGCCAGGTCGTCCGGGTGCACGAAGACCACCCGCCGCCCGCCCCGGATCCCCCGGTAACGGTCGTCGAGCCCGTAGATCGTGGTGTTGTACTGGTCGTGGCTGCGCATCGTCTGCAGCAGCAGCCGACCCGGCGGCACCTCGATCACCGTCAACGAGCTGACCGTGAACGCGGCCCTGCCCGACGCGGTGGCGAAGGTGCGCCGGTCGCGGGGCGGGTGCGGCAGGACGAAACCGTCCGGTGCGGCCACCCGGCGCTCGAAGTCGGCGAAGCCCGGCACCGACCCTGCGATGGTGGCCCGGATCGTCGGATAGTCGGCCTGGTACGCCTCCCACGGCACCGGAGAGTCGGGCAGCGTGGCGCGGGCCAGCCGGGCGACGATCGCCACCTCGGAGAGCAGCTGGTCGCTGGCCGGGGCGAGCCGGCCCCGGGAGGCGTGCACCGCCGACATCGAGTCCTCGACCGTGACGAACTGCTCGCCGCCGGCCTGCCGGTCCCGTTCGGTGCGGCCCAGACAGGGCAGGATCAGCGAGGTCTCGCCGGGCACCACGTGCGAACGGTTCAGCTTGGTCGACACGTGCACGGTCAGCGCGCACGAGGCCAGGGCGGCCTCGGTCACGGCGGTGTCCGGGCTGGCGGCGGCGAAATTGCCGCCGAGGGCCATGAACACGCGGACGTCGCCGTCGCGCATCGCCCGGATCGCGCCGACGGTGTCCAACCCGGTCGCGGTCGGCATCGGTACGCCGAGTTGCCGGCCCAGCGCCGGCAACCAGGCCGGCGGCTCGTGCCAGATGCCCATGGTGCGGTCGCCCTGCACGTTGGAGTGCCCACGGACCGGGCAGAGGCCGGCACCCGGCTTGCCGATCATGCCGCGCAGCAGTTGCACGTTGACGATCTCGCGGATCGCGTCGACGGAGTCCTGCCGCTGGGTCAGCCCCATCGCCCAGCAGACGATGGTCGCCTCGGAGTCGGCGAACAGCTTCGCGACCTCGACGATCTGGGCCCGGTCCAGCCCGGTGGCGGCGGTCACCGCTGACCAGTCGAGCTCGTCGAGGCTGGCGCGGTACTCGGCGTACCCGGTGGTGTGGGTGTCGACGAAGTCGGCGTCGACCGCGTCGGCGGCGACCAGCAGGGCACCGATCGCCCGGAACAGAGCCAGGTCGCCGCCGATGCGGATCTGCAGGAAGTGGTCGGCCAGCGGGGTGCCGGCCCCGACCAGCCCGCCGGGGCGCTGCGGGTTGCGGAACCGCATCAGCCCGGCCTCGGGTAGCGGGTTGACCGCGACGATGGTGGCCCCGTCGCGTTTTGCCTTCTCCAGGGCGGACAGCATCCGGGGGTGGTTGGTGCCCGGGTTCTGCCCGACCACCACGATCAGTTTGGCCCGGTGCAGGTCGTCGAGGGTGACCGACCCCTTGCCGATGCCGATGGTGCCGAGCAGCGCCACCCCGGACGACTCGTGGCACATGTTGGAGCAGTCCGGGAGATTGTTGGTGCCGAGCGACCGGGCGAACAGCTGGTAGAGGAACGCGGCCTCGTTGGAGGTGCGGCCCGAGGTGTAGAAGGCGGCCCGGTCCGGGGAATCGAGTGCCCGCAGCTGGTCGGCGATCAGCCTGAACGCCTCGTCCCAGTCGATCGGCGTGTAATGGTCGGTACCGGGGCGGCGGACCACCGGGTGGGTGAGCCGGCCCTGCTGGCCGAGCCAGTGGTCGGAGCGGGTGGCGAGTTCGCTGATCGGGTGGGCGGCGAAGAACTCCGGGGTGACCCGGCGCAGCGTCGCCTCCTCGGCGACCGCCTTGGCGCCGTTCTCGCAGAACTCGGCGTGTGCGCGGTGCCGCGCGGCCGGCTCCGGCCAGGCGCAGCCGGGGCAGTCGAAGCCGCCGGGCTGGTTCACCCGGGCCAGGGTGAGCGCGGTACGGCGTACCCCCATCTGCGCGACGCCGGCGCGCAGCGCGTGGGTGACGCCCGGCAGCCCGGCCGCGCTGGTCGCCGGCTCGCCGACGGTCAGGTCGCGGTCACCGGCGTCGTCTCGAGGGGCGGAACGGGCCATGTCGCCAGCCTCTCACGGCCGGCGACCGGCGGGCTACCTCCGAAAGCGCAGGCCAGCGGCGGTACGGCGGCACCCGGGGCGGTGGTGGCGGCAATCCGACGGCCGCCGGGGCTAGCCGACACGGTGGCTCACCTGGGTAGGGTGTGCGCACAGTGGGACTGAGTTGATCATGGTGGGGGAGCAGGTGCCGGCGACAGGAGATCAGGTGAGCGGGGACCAGGCGACTGGGGACCAACCGGCGGCGCCCGAGCCGCTCCTGCTCGACGAGCCGAGCACGGCCGACCTGCGGGAGAAGGTGACCCAGGCGTGGCGGGACTTCGCCGCCGCGCTCGCCGCGACGCTGCCGACCCTGCCGGCCGGCGCCCAGGTGGAGCTCACCCTCGACCCGACCGCGTCCGGCACCGGAGACGCGATCTACTCGGTGGGCGTCCGGATCGGCCTGCAGGACCGGCTGAACGCCTCGGCGGTGAGCAACGCGACCCTGCCGGCGGAGTACCGGATGAACCGGGACGCGGTGGCCGAGCTGGTCGCGCTGGGCTGGTCCCCGCCGGGCGTGGTGGCCGGGTCGGGGGACAACTTCGGGCTGACCACGACCACCGGCGACGTGAGCCGGCTGGCCTCGGTGATCACCCACACGCTGCGTCAGGTGTACGGCGCACCGCATCCGGCGTTCGTCGTCTACGCGGTGCACGACGCCAACGACGAGCCGATCGAGGTGGAGCCGTTGGGCACCGCCCGGCCGCAGTCGTCGATCGGTGACACCTTCGGCCTGCCCACCGGCGACGACCTCGTCGGCGACGGCGACGAGGTCGACCCGGCCGACGCGCTGCCGCTCGACGACCAGGTCCGCACGGTGGTCGCGACGATGATGCGCAGTACGCCGGAGCACCTGCACGTCGACGCCGACGGGGACATCGGCATCCGGGCCGGCTCGGCGATGGTCTTCGTCCGGATTCGCGACAATCCACCGTTGGTGGACGTCTTCTCACCGGTGCTGACCGAGGTGGAGCCGACCGAACAGCTGTACGTGAAGCTCTCCGAGTTGACCAACCGGATGCCGATCGGGCGGCTGTACTGCACCAACGACACCGTCTGGGCGTCGATCCCGGTGTTCGGCCGCAACTTCCAGGCGACCCACCTGATGCTCGCCGTCCAGGTGATGACCGGGTTGGCCGACGAGTTGGACGACCGGCTGCACGGCGAGTTCGGCGGCAAGCGGTTCTTCGGCGACGGGGACAAGCCGTCGCGGGGCGACACCGGCGGTCACCGTACCGGCATGTATCTCTGACGCCGGCGGGGTGTTGCCGGCGGCCGGCATGTATCTCCGGCGCCGGCGGGTGTCGCCGAGCTCGCTGGTCAGGCCGGCTGGTCCGGGACGGCCACCGGAGGTGGGGCGTCGACCAGCCGGGACAGCACGATCATGCTGCGGGTGGAGGTGACGAACGACTCGGCGCGCAGCCGTTCGAGGGCCTGCTCCAAGTGAGCGATGTCGGCGGCGCGCAGGTGCACCAGGGCGTCGGCCTGACCGCTGACCGTGTAGGCACCGACGACTTCCGGGTGGCGGCGGGTGGCGGCGGCGAGCTGCGCCGGGGTGGTCCGCCCGGTGCAGTACAGCTCCACGAACGCCTCGGTGGTCCAGCCCACCGCCGCCGGGTCGACCACGGCGGTGAAACCCCGGATCACGCCGGCCGCCCGGAGCCGGTCGACGCGGCGTTTGACCGCCGGCGCGGACAGCGACACCCGGGCTCCGATGTCGGCGTACGAGGAGCGGGCATCGGCCATCAGTGACGCAATGATCCGCTGGTCCACGGTGTCGATCTGCAACGTTCGACCCTTCACGCGCAACGATCGTGGCTTCTTATTGTGTAACAGCGTACCTACTCTTGGTTCCCGTGACCGTCGCGCGTGCCGCCACCGACCCGTCGCGGGTCTACCTGATGTGCCCGCCCGAGCACTTCGGCGTCGAGTACACGATCAATCCCTGGATGGATCCGCAGCAGCCGGTCGACGCCGAGCTTGCCCTCAAGCAGTGGCAGTGTCTGCGGGAGACGCTGACCGGGCTCGGTCACGAGGTCCAGGTACTGCCGCCGCGACCCGGCCTGCCCGACATGGTGTACGCCGCCAACGGTGCGTTCACCGTCGACGGCACCGCCTACGGCGCCCGCTTCGCCCACCCCCAGCGGGCCGCCGAAGCGGGCGCACACCGCGAGTTCTACCAGGAGCTCGGCTGGCGCTACGTCCGCCCGACCGAGACCAACGAGGGCGAAGGCGACTTCGCCTACCTGCCGACGGCGTACGGCGGGACGATCCTCGCCGGCTACGGCTTCCGTACCGACCCGGACGCGCATCGACGGGTGCAGGAGACGCTCGGCCGCCCGGTGGTGTCGCTGCGGCTGGTCGACCCGCTCTTCTACCACCTGGACACCGCGCTGGCCGTCCTCGACGACGAGAACGTCGCCTACTACCCGGCGGCCTTCTCCCCTGCCTCCCAGCGGGTGCTGCGGCAACTCTTCCCGGACGCCCTGCTGGCCAGTCGCGCCGACGCGCTCGCCTTCGGCCTGAACCTGGTCAGCGACGGCCGACACGTGGTGCTCAACGACGCGGCGAGCGCCATGGCCGCGAAGCTGGCCGCCGCCGGCTACCAGCCGGTCCCGGTGGAGTTCACCGAACTGCACAAGGGCGGTGGCAGCGTGAAGTGCTGCGTCGCCGAGCTCCGCGGCTGAACTGTGCGGCTCAGCCCAGGGTGGCCAGCTCGGTGATCAGGACGTTCGACAGCACCGGGCCGTCACGGAGCACCTCGCGCAGGTACCACTTCTGCTGCGGCGTACGCGGCTGGTTGAACTGCCACGGTCCCCGCGGGCTGTCGATCTGACCGATCCGGCCGAGCGCCAGGTTCAGCTCCTGTGCCGTCACTCCGGGACCGGCGGTCCGGATCGCCTTGTCCAGCACGTGCGCCGCGTCGTAGGACGCCATCGCGTACGTGGTCGGCGACGCCCCGTACCGCTTGCGGTAGCCGCTGGCGAACCGCAGGTTGGCCGAGTTGTCCAGGTCGGCGGAGTAGTTGAGCGCGGTGATGATCCCACTGGCCTCGTCGCCGAGCTGATCCACGACGTTGCCCTCGGTCAGGAAGCCCGGCCCGTAGATCGGCCCGTCGTAGCCGGCGTCGCGCAACTGCCGGACGAACTCGACGGCGGCGGTCCCGGTGAAGAAGCAGTACACCGCCTCCGGATCCCGGTCGACGACCTCCTCGATCGGCTCGGTGAACGTGTCCCTGCCCGGGTTCGGCGTCGAGTCCGCCCAGATCACCGGAGCCGAGATCCGCTCGTCACCGGTGCCGAAACCCTCCCGGAAGCCCTGCACCAGGTCCCGGCCGGCCGGCTGGTCGGCCGCGACGATCGCGACCTCGCCGTCGTCGCTGATCTCCCGGGCCAGGTACGCGCCGAGGGCCAGGCCGGCCTCGTCGGCGACGTACGACGTACGCCAGATGTAGACGACGCTCTGCAGGTTGCGCGGGGAGGCGTTGGACCCGATCAGTGGAACCCGGGCCTCCTCCACCCGGTCCCGGATGGCGAGCATCACCGCGGAGTTGGCCACCCCGGTCAACGCGAGCACCTGCTGGCTCAGCAGCGACTCGACCGCCGCCAGGCCGGACTGCGGGGTCTCCCCCTCGTCGGCGATCACCAGGTCGACCGGCCGGCCGCCGAAGCGCCGCTGGTTGTTGTCCAGGAACAGCTGGAATCCGTTGAGCATCTCGTCGCCGATCGGCTTGTAGCCGCCGGTCTGCGGGACGATGAGGCCGATCCGTACCGGAACGTCGCTGACCAGGCCGTCATCGTCGGCCGAGTCGTCGCCCGTGCCGATGCTGCACGCGCTGGCCAGCCCGGTGGCGCCGAGCGCGGCCAGCAGCTTCAGAGCTTGCCGGCGGTCGATGTGGGGCACGGGGGGTCCTCTCGCAAGGGGTGCGACGGGGCTGGTCGACGGCCCATCCGGCGTTCTACCCGCTCGGCCGGGCGGCGTCAATGCTATGTGACTGACCAGGCGGCGCGGCTGACAGCCGGGGCCCGGGCGGACCCGGCCAAGGCTAGCCCGGGCGGACCCGGCCAAGGCTAGCCCGGGCGGACCCGGCCAAGGCTAGCCGAGGCGGCGGGATCGGGGGACCGCCGAGCGGGCGGTGCGGATGCTGCGTCAAGATGGATGGCATGACCGATACGCCAGAGGCCCCGGAAGTGACCGAAGAGTCCGCAGCGACCGGTGGCCGGCCCGGTGCGGTGGTGGTGGTCGGGCCGGACGGCCGGCCGATCGGCACCGTCGGGGCGGGTGCGGCCGGCGGTGCGGAAGACGATGCCGCCGACCCGGAGGATCCGTCGCGGCTGATCGAGCAGCCGGCGAAGGTGATGCGGATCGGCAGCATGATCAAGCAGCTGTTGGAGGAGGTTCGGGCCGCCCCGTTGGACGAGGCCAGCCGGCAGCGGCTGCGGGAGATCCACCAGCGGTCGATCACCGAGCTGGAGGACGGGCTCGCCCCGGAGCTGCGCGAGGAGCTGGAGCGGATCTCCCTGCCGTTCGAGGACGGCGCGACGCCGAGCGAGGGCGAGCTACGGGTCGCCCAGGCACAGCTGGTCGGCTGGCTGGAAGGGCTGTTCCACGGCATCCAGGCGGCGCTGATGGCCCAGCAGATGGCGGCCCGGCTGCAGCTGGAGCAGATGCGCACCGGCGGTCGGCAGGCCCTGCCGGTCGGTCCGGGCGGGATGATCCCCGGCATGCCCGGGCAGCCGGGCCAGCCCGGTCAGCCCGGCGAAGGCGGCACCCGCACCGGCCAGTACCTCTGAGCCGGCCGCTGCCGCTGCGTCTCAGGCTCAGCGGCGCTGCTGCCGCTGGGCCATGAGCTCCTCCAGGTAGACGGCGACGCCGTCGTCGGCGTTCGACGCGGTGACCGCGTCGGCGAGGTCCCGCACCGTCGGGTGGGCGTTCGCCACGGCGACCGCCCGCCCGGCCCAGGTCAGCATCGGTACGTCGTTGGGCATGTCGCCGAAGGCGACGACCTCGGCGGCCTGCACGCCCAGCCGGGCACAGAGCCAGGCGAGCCCGGCGGCCTTGGTCACGCCGGCCGCCGAGATCTCCACCAGCCCGGATTTCGACGAGTGGGTGGCCTCGGCGATGCCGGCCAGCGCGCCGGCGACGATCCGGACGAACAGGTCCGGATCGTCGTGACTGCTGCGCACCAGCAGTTTCACCGCCGGTGCGGCGAGCAGTTCCGCCGGGTCGGTGACGACCCGGGCGGTCGGATGGTCGCTGTTCCAGTGCTCCGGCCAGTCGACGCCGTGGCGCATCAGCCGGCCGTCCTCGACCTCGACGGCGAAGACGACGTCGGGCACCTCGGCCCGCAGCCGGCGGGCGACCTCGGCCATGATCTCCGGGGCGAGCGGGTCGGCGCACAGCACGGTGTCGGTCTGCGGGTCGTAGACCACGGCACCGTTGGCGCAGACCGCCGGTACGGGTTCGCGAAGCTGCTCGTACACGGCGGGTAGCCAGCGCACCGGTCGGCCGGTGACGAGCAGGACCTGCCCGCCGCTGGCCCGGAAGGCGTCGAGCGCAGCCGCGGTGCGGGCGCTGAGCGACTTATCGGGCCGCAGCAGTGTCCCGTCGAGGTCGGTGGCGACCACGCGTGGATGCACTTCCATCACCGGACATTAACCGATCCAGGTAAATCGCTACGCCGTCATCGTCATTACGCAGTGTAATCTCATCGGCGGCTCGGCGTACGGTCGGATGGGCGTTCGACACCGCCACCCGCCCCCACCCGGCCCAGGCGAACATCGGCAGGTCGTTCGGCATGTCGCCGAAGACCAGGACGTCCGCCGGGTCGACGCCGAGGGTCTCGGCGACCACCGACAGCCCGCTGGCCTTGTCCACGCCGGGTGGGCAGATCTCGATGAAGCCGAGACCGGCCTGGGTGACCGTCGCCAGCGTCGGCGGGATCAGCCGGATCGCGGCGGCGAGCAGCGCGTCGACGTCGTGCGACGGGGTCCGCGCGAACGCCTTGATCACCTCGCCGGACAGGCACTGCTCCCGGGTACGGGCCTCGAACCGGTCCGGGTAGCGCCAGTGCGGGTCGAAGTCGCCCCACAGCGGGGCGTCGTGCTCGTCGGACGCCTCGACCATCACCGTCAACGGGCCGACCGCCGCCTCCAAATGGGTGATGATCTCGGCCAGGGTGTCGCCGGGCAGCCGTTCGTCGCGCAGCACCCGTACCCCGGTCGGGTCGCTCTGGTCCACCACCCGGCCGCCGCCGGCCATCACCAGGTAGTCGGCGGCCCGGATGTCGTTGCGGGTCAACTCCATCAGCCGGGGCCCGCGCCCGGTCGCCCCGACGACCGGGATACCGAGCGACCGGGCACGGTCGAGCACCTCATGGGTGTACGCGGAGACGGTCTCGTCGCTGCGGACCAGTGTGCCGTCAAGGTCCGTGGCGATCAGCTTGGGTAGGCCGGGGCGCGGCATGCTGTCCTCCTTGATCCCCAAGGTCGACGATCTCTTGGTCGATGATCTCCTTGGTCGACGGGGCAGCAACCGTACCTCGCGTTCCGTGACCTGACCATGACTTCCGCGCGAAGACCGCGTGCACACTGACCAGGCATCGGTGTCCGCCGCTGGATACCGGTTCAGGGGCCGGCTGCGGCGGCGTTGCTGGACTGCCAGCGGCGCAGGGCGTCCTTGATCCGGTCGTTCTGCTCGCCGGGGTCCAGGCCGCCGCCGCGCCGCAGGACCGTCGGGAAGCGGTGGCTGCGCACCTGCCAGGGTCGGATCGGCCGGTACGCGGTCGGTCGCTGGTTGCGGCTGCGATCAGCCGGTACGCCCGACGGCGTGACTCGCCGACCGCCCCGACCGGAGGTGAGCGCCCCAAGAGCCATCCGGGAGCGTTCGTTGACAACCGACAATCGCTACCGGTTGTGGGTCAATGCGCCAGGTGCAACCGGTGAGGTTTGGAGGTCGGTGATCAAATGGGTATGCCATCCGGGGAGTGAGCATGCCCAAGCAGCAGTACCAAGTCCTTGCCGACGAACTCCGAGCAAAGATCGATTCTGGCGAGTGGCCGCCGGGCACCGAGCTGCCCAGCCGCTCCCAGCTGTGTAGCGACTACGGCGTCTCGGACACCGTCGTCGGCAAGGCGATGATGATCCTCCGTGCCACCGGACTGACCGAGACCCTCGACGGCGTCGGCGTGTTCGTGGCTGAACCGAAGTAGGCCCGATCACGCGTCGAGGTGACGCTGACGCACGTTATTCTCGCGTTTTAACGTGCGTCAGCGTCACCTGGTCATGGCTCGGGTCGCCACAGCCAGCGCAGCGCGTCCGGCAGCAGCACGCCGGGGTGGTTCGGGTGGTGCCCACTGTCGCCGAGCACCAGCCGGAAGTCGTACCCCGCTTGGGCCAGGGCGGCCGCGACGTGCAGGTTGCTGGCGAGCCAGTTGTGCTCCGGCTCGTTCCAGTTGATGTCCCGGTGCCCGGTCTGCCGCTACCGCCGCCACCAGGGCCGCTACCGCCGCCACCAGCGCCGTCACCAGCGCCAGCGCCGTCAGGCATGGATCCAGGGTCGACGAACACACCGATCATCGGGGGGAGGTCGCCCCTGTGGATCAGGTTGTCCAGGACGACGGCACCACGGACCTCGCCGGCCGGGTCCAGGTTCCACCAGCCGTCCTGGAACACCAGCAGAGCAGCAGGGCGCGACGGGTCGTAACGCGCCGGCAGGTGCACCCAGAACTTCCGCGCCGTACCCGGGTAGACGGCGCTGTCCGCCCAGCCGAACTCGATGGTCCGGCCGGCGGGTACGCCGGGCTGCCGGAGCGAATCAGGGCCGTGCAGGTAGCGGACGTCGGACTGGTCGACCGGCAACTGCCGGAACGGCACGTCCACCCGTATCCGCCGTACCCCCAGTTGCGCCGCTGCGCCCAGCCAAGAGGGAGCGGTCAGGCGGTGGCCAGGGGTTCCAGGACGTCGCGGCCGCCGACGTACGGCTGCAGCGCCTTCGGCACCCGTACCGAACCGTCTGGCTGCTGGTGGTTCTCCAGGATCGGGATCAGCCACCGGGTCGTCGCCAGGGTGCCGTTGAGGGTCGCCACCGGCTGGACACGGCCCTCGCCGTCGCGGTAGCGGATGTTCAGCCGGCGGGCCTGGAAGGTGGTGCAGTTCGACGTGGAGGTGACCTCGCGGTAGCGGCCCTGCGACGGCACCCACGCCTCGCAGTCGTACTTGCGGGCCGCGCTGGTGCCGAGGTCGCCGGCGGCGACGTCGATCACCCGGTACGGGATCTCGACCTTGGCCAGCATCTCCTCCTCCCAGGCGAGCAGCCGCAGATGCTCCTCGTGGGCCTGCTCCGGCGGACAGAAGGAGAACATCTCCACCTTGTCGAACTGGTGCACCCGCAGGATGCCGCGCACGTCCCGGCCGTACGACCCGGCTTCGCGCCGGAAGCACGACGACCAGCCGGCGTAGCGCTGCGGGCCGTCGAGAGTCAGGATCTCGTTCGAGTGGTACGCCGCCAGCGGCACCTCGCTGGTGCCGACCAGGTACAGGTCGTCGGCTTCCAGCCGGTAGATCTCGCTGGCGTGTTCGCCGAGGAAGCCGGTGCCCTCCATCGACTCCGGCTTGACCAGCACCGGGGTGATCGTCGGGGTGAAGCCGTACTCGACGGACTGGGCGATGGCCAGCTGCAGCAGGCCGAGTTGCAGCAGCGCGCCGACGCCGGTCAGGTAGTAGAACCGGCTGCCGGAGACCTTCGCACCACGTTCGACGTCGATCGCGCCGAGCGCCTCGCCGATCGCCAGGTGGTCGCGGGGGTTGTCGATGTCGGGCCGGTCACCGACCTCGCGCAGCACGACGTAGTCGTCCTCGCCGCCGGCCGGCGCGCCCGCCTCGACCAGGTTGGGGAAGGCCAACTGCGCCCGGCGTAGCGCCTGCTCGGCCTCGGTCACGGCGGTCTCGGCCGCCTTCACCTGCGCCGACAACCTCTTGGTACGGGCGAGCAGCTCAAGCTTCTCGGCCGGTTCGGCCCGGGACAGGCGCTTGCCGAGTTGCTTCTGCTCGGCACGCAACGCCTCGAACGCCTGCACGGCCGTACGCCGGGCCTCGTCGGTGGCGATCAGATCGTCCACCCGGGACTCGGACTCACCGCGGGCACGCTGGCTGGCACGGAAGAGGTCCGGGTCGTCACGGAGCAGGCGGAGATCGATCACAGCAGCCAACGATACCGGCAGCGCCGGCCACCTCGCGCGCAGGTTTACGGCAGGCCGGTGTGCGTGCAGGTGCGCGTCGGCCTTTGCGCCGGGCTTCGTCGCACCGGCCATCGGCGTGGGCTAGCGTCATGGCCATGCCTATCCGTACCGCATCAGCCCGCTGGCAGGGCAATCTGACCGAGGGTTCCGGCACCATCCGCACCGGCAAGGGCGGATACGAGGGGAACTATTCGTTCAAGTCCCGTTTCGAGGAGGGCGAGGGCACCAACCCGGAGGAGCTGATCGGGGCGGCCCACGCCGGCTGCTTCTCGATGGCGTTCTCCAAGGGCCTGGCGGACGCCGGCTTCACGCCGACGTCGGTGCAGACCACCGCGTCGGTGCACCTGGACAAGACCGACGCCGGGATGACCGTCACCCGTATCGACCTGGAGACGGTCGGTGAGGTCCCGGGCATCGACCCGGACACCTTCCAGAAGCTGGCCGAGGCCGCGAAGGCCAACTGCCCGATCTCCCGGCTGCTGTCGCCGGGCGCCGAGATCACCTTGAACGCCAGCCTGTCCGTCTGACACCACATCGAAGCGCACGATCCGATCCACGTCCAAGGTCGTCCCCGGCGACGAGCGGTGCGGCAGAATGGACCGATGCCGGTCGAGATGAGCCGCGAACGCTTCGAGGAGCTCGTCGGGGAGGCCTTGGACGAGGTGCCGCCGGAGCTGCTCCGGTTGATGAGCAACGTGGTGATCCTCGTCGAGGACGACACCCCGGCCGGTGAACCGGAGCTGCTCGGCCTCTACGAGGGGCATGCGTTGACCAGCCGGGGCTGGGACTACGCCGGGGTACTGCCGGACCGGATTCTGATCTACCGCAATCCGATTCTGCGGATCTGCGACACCGAGGCCGACGTGGTCGAGGAGGTGGCCATCACGGTGGTCCACGAGATCGCCCACCACTTCGGCATCGACGACGAACGGCTGCACGCCCTCGGCTGGGGTTGAGCCCCGCCTCCGACCTTTCGAAACGGCCTCCGGCCGGTTCGGCGATGACCCTCCTTGCGCTGGTCACCTACCCTTCGGGGCGATCAACCTGACCAGGAGGGAACCCCATGCGCAGTGCCCTGTTCTCCGCCGAGCACCTGGAGAAGGAGTCGGCCCAGCCCGGCATGCGGCTGCAGAACTCCAAGATGCTGAAGATCGAACTCAACGGGGAGGCGATGGCCCGGACCGGGTCGATGGTCGCCTACCAGGGCCACGTGCAGTTCCAGGCGCTCGGTTCGGGCGGGCTCGGCAACTTCATCAAGCAGCGGCTCACCGGCGAAGGCGTACCGCTGATGAAGTTGACCGGTCAGGGTGACGTGTTCCTCGCCAACGAGGCCAGTGACGTGCACATCATCGACCTGGAGCCGGGCGACGCGCTGTCGATCAACGGGTCCAGCGTGCTGGCCTTCGACTCGACCCTGCAGTACGACATCCGGATGGTGCAGGGGATGGGGTTCGCCTCGTCCGCCGGGCTGTTCAACTGCGTCTTCACCGGCCAGGGCCGGCTCGCCATCACCACCAAGGGCACCCCGGTGGTGCTGACCGTGGACCAGCCGACGTACGTCGACCCGCAGGCGGCGGTCTGCTGGTCAGCCAGCCTGCAGACCGGCTACCACCGGGCCGAGCAGTTGGGCATCGGTACGCTGCTCGGCCGCCGCACCGGTGAGGCGTTCACGATGAGCTTCGCCGGGCAGGGCTTCGTGATCGTCCAGCCGTCGGAGGAGCCGCCGGTGCGCGGCGCCGGCCACCAGCAGCAGTAGCCGGCAGCAGTAGCCAGCGTCCGTCAGCCGGGCTGGCCGGAGCGGATCCGGGCCAGCCATTCGGCAGCGCGGGCGTACCCGTCGTCACCGCGCAGGGCCGGGCCGTCCACGGCCCGGCCGCTGCCGGCCGGCGGCCAGTCGTGCCGTGGGTAGGACCCGAGGAACCGTACGTCGGCGCAGACCCGGTGCAGGCCGCGCAGGGCCTCGCCCATCCGGTCGTCGGCGACGTGCCCGGAACAGTCGAGGAAGAACGCGTACCGGCCGAGGGCCTCACCGGTGGGGCGGGACTCGATGCGGGTCAGGTTGACCTCGCGTACCGCCAGCTCCATCAGCACGGCGAGCAGCGCGCCGACCCGGTCGTGGGCGATGTAGACGGCCAACGTGGTGATGTCGTCGCCGGTGGCCGCCGGTAGCGGACCGGGCCGGCGGACCAGCACGAAGCGGGTCACGGCGTCGCCGTGGTCGGCGATCTTGTCGGCCAGTACGGTCAGCGCGTGTCCGGTCGCGCCGATCGGCGCGCAGATCGCCGCGTCGAACTCGCCGTTGGCGACGCCGGCGGCGGCCGCCCCGTTGGACAGTACGTCGACCACGGTCGCATCCGGCACCTGTCGGCGCAGCCAGCCACGGCACTGGGTCGACGCCTGGGGGTGCGCGGCGATGCTGCGGACCCGCTCCAGCGCCATCCCGTCGCGGGCGGCCAGCACGAACTCGACCGGCAGCACCACCTCCTGGGTGATCATCAGCGGGTCGCCGCCGGTCAGCTCGTCGAAGGTGACTCCGACCGCCCCGCCGATCGAGTTCTCCAGCGGCACCAGGGCGGCGTCGGCGGTCCCGGCGCGGACCGCGTCCAGCGCCTCGGGCACGCTGCGGGCCGGGATCCGTTCCGCGCGCTGCGCCGCAGGGATGCTCCGCAGCGCCTGTTCGGCGAAGGTGCCTTCCGGGCCGAGGTAGGCGAACCGGGTCGGTGTAGCGACGGACATGCCGGCCAGCTTACGGAGTGGCCGGCGGGATCGGCACCGACTCGCAGGCGAGGGTACGGATCCCGGCCGGCGCGCCGACCCGTACCGGGATGACGCAGACGTCGGTGCCGGCGGTGACCAGCGAGATCGACTCCGGGGCTCCTTCGGTGACCACCTGCAGCGGCTCGCGCTCGGGGATCTGCACGACGGTGTACTGCCAACTGCCGGCGCAGCGTGGTGCGACCCGCACGCTCGCCCGTGTGCCGGCGGGCAGCAGCCCGTCGGCGCGCAGTACGCCGATCACGCGGTCGGCGCTGGGGCGACCGGCGCAGTCGACGGCGACCGCCACCGGGAAACCGGTGGCGGTCGGGGTCGGCACACCCGTCGGGGTGGTGGTCGGCGTCCGCGTCGGGGCACCGGTCGGGGTCGGCCCGGCCGACGGCGTGCCGGTGTCGCCGACGCCGGCCGGCAGGGAGATCTCGGGCGCGGGCTCGGCGAGCTCGGGTGGTCGGCCGCAGCCGGCGACGGCGACGGTGCTGATCAGCAGCAGACCGCACCAGGCCGGGAGGCTGCGCCGCGACCGCTGCGGCCCGCTGCCCCGACGTGGCCGGAGCGCGGATGTCACCGGCTCATCGTAGGTGCTGCGACGGTGCCTGTCGGCCCGGCGACCCGGCCGGATCCGCTGCGGCGGGATCTGTCCCGGCCGGGATCTGCCCGGCCGAGATCTGTCCGGCCGGGATCCGCCCGGCCGGGTCGGGGCGGTCGGTCAGCTGGCCGAGAAGGCGGTGGAGATGGGGGCGAAGAAGGTAAGCGACCCGGCCACCTTGTTGCCGCTCCACACCGGAGTGGCGACCGCGTCGACGGTGCCGTCGCCCTGGCCGTCGACGATGGCGGTGGCGACGCGCAGCAGCCCTCGGGCGAGTCGACCCGAGGTGAGCGCGAGCAGCGGCGGGATCTTGTCGATTTCGGTCTCGTCGAGTTCGCTGCGGGCGGCGGTGAAGTCGACCAGTCGCAGGCCGGCCAGCAGCGGGCTGCCCTCGACTGTGCCGGGATCGCCGAGGCCGAGCAGTTCGCAGCAGGAGCGCGACGCCGCGACGATCCGATAGTCCTGGTCGATGACCAGGCACGGCTCCAACGCGACCGCGGCGGTGGCGACCCAGAGCTGAAAGTTGTCGGTGCGCATCGGCTCCATCGGCTCGCGGGCCTGCGGCACCAACGGTTCCGAGATTGAGAGCTCGACGTGCGCCACCCGCGCCTCCCCTGACTCCGCCGGACACCCGCAACGCTAACCGGTCTCTGCGGCGTCCGTCGACTGGTGCCGGTCAGAGCCACCAAGGGGACGGGAAGCTGCAAACACGCGCGGTCGTCACATGTCCGATTTCAGCGGATGTACGTCGCAGGGAGGCGGTCAGCGCCTGCGCCGAGGCTACCGCCGGCCGGCAGGCTTGTCAGCCGCCGTTCGGTCGGCCCCGTACCACCGGTAGTCGGCGGCCGGGCGGTACGGAGCGTTGAGCCAGGTGCCCGGATGGCGGGCCACCTGGGACAGCTTCTCGGCGGTGGCGGCACTGATCCGGGTGCCGCCGGCGATGAGCAGCCGGTCCAGCTCCCGATGGGTGGTGACCATGCACTCCTTGGGCAACCCGTAGACGCTGATCACGCCCGAGCCGACGAAGGTGAGCACCGGGGCGACCGGGATGGTGTGCCCGATGGCGGCGGACATCGCCTTGCTGGCCCGCTTGGCGTCGCGGCGGGCTTCGGCGACGTACGGCGGGCGCTTGCCGTTGATCTGCACGACGTCGCCGGCGACGAGCACCCGGCTGCGTCCATGGTCGACGACGGTGACCGCGAACAGCCCGCTCGGGCCGATGGCGAGGAAACCGGCGCGCTCACCGCGGCCGACGGTGTCCAGGCCGAGTACGTGGTCCGGGCTGTCGGTGCGCGGCCAGTTGACCACGTGCCAGGCGGGCCCGAGGTGGTCGAGGCGGTGCAGGGCGCGGGCCCCGGCGGCCTCGATGCGGCGGGCGCCCCGCTCGGCGCGGCGGCGGCGGGCCCACTCCATCGGCGAGGGTCGGATGGCCTCCAGCATTCCGGGCGGAGACTCCTCCATGGGCCGTGCTTCTGCTTGGCGGGGCAGGGCCCGCTGGGCGGGCAGTACGCGGCGCTCATGGAACACAGTCATCACGACCTCCGGCAAAAGGTCCCCTGGACGATGGACTACCCACTACCGTACGTGGCGACACCGGTACTGAAGCAAGACGCCGAGCCGGAGTGAGTAGGGATGAATGCCCTATTCACCCAACGACTCTTTCGACAGATGGTGCCAAACGACTGCCCTAAGCTGCGAGTGTGACGCACTACGCCGACAGTGAGGTCGGCCACCTTCGGACCGTCCTGCTGCACCGCCCCGGCGCTGAACTCGCCCGGCTGACCCCGCGCAACAGCGGCACCCTGCTCTTCGACGCGATCCCCTGGGTCAGCCGGGCGCAGGAGGAACACGACGCCTTCGCGGCGGTGCTGCGCGAACGCGACGTGGAGGTCCTCTACCTGGAGCAGCTGCTCGCCGAGACCGTCACCCACCCGGACGCCCGCGCCGAGGCCGTGACGACCGTCCTCGACGGTGCCCGGCTCGGCGCCAGCCTGCGTCAGCGGGTCGCCGACCAGCTCGGCTACCTCGACCCCGCCGGACTCGCCCGGGTCCTCGTCGCCGGCATCGCCCGTGGCGAACTGCGGATCCGTGCCGACCAGCCGCCCGGTCTGGGCTACACCCTGATGGATCCCCACGACTTCGTCATCGCGCCGCTGCCGAATCTGTTGTTCACCCGGGATTCATCCGTCTGGATCCGCGACCGGGTCGCGGTCACCAGCCTCGCGATGCGGGCCCGGCGACGGGAGGGCCACCTCACCGACCTGATCTACCGGCACCACCCCCGGTTCGCCGGCACCGAACTGCTGCACCGTCCCACCGGCGCCCACGTCGAGGGCGGCGACGTCCTGCTGCTGGCACCCGGGGTCCTCGCGATCGGCGTCGGCGAACGCACCACCCCCGCCGGAGTGGAGCAACTGGCCCATCGGGTGCTGCGTGCCGGGTTGGCGCACACCGTCCTGGTGGTGCCGATCGCCCAGCGGCGCGCCACCATGCACCTGGACACCATCTGCACCCTCGTCGACGTGGACGCCGTACTGATGTATCCGCCGATGGCCGACAGTCTCCGCGCCTACACGGTGATCCTCGACGGTGCCGGTGAGCTGCAGGTCGACGGCCCGGCACCGTGGCTGCGGGCCGCCGCCGACGCCATGGACCTGGACCGGCTGCGCCTGGTCGGCACCGGCCTGGACCCGGTCACCGCCGAGCGGGAACAGTGGGACGACGGCAACAACACCCTGGCCCTGTCGCCCGGGGTGTGCGTCGCCTACGAACGCAACACCGCCACCAACGCCCAGCTGCACCGGGCCGGCATCGAGGTGGTCACTATCCCCGGCGCCGAACTCGGCTCCGGGCGGGGCGGCCCCCGGTGCATGTCGGCACCGTTGGTCCGCGACCCGCTCACCCGCTGACCCGCTCACCTGCTGACGTGCTGAGCCGCTGACGTGCTGAGCCGGCGGCGGGTCGGCAGGTCGGAGCGGGTCAGCGCAGCGTGAGTTGCCGGCCGAGCAGGCCCTGCCGGGCCCGCCGGGCGGCCGCGTCGAGCGCGCCGGAATCGGTCGCCGCCTCGGCGTACCGCTTGGCGAACTCCGCCAGCGGACCCTCCCACTCGTCGGCCGACGGCGCCGACGGCAGATCCCAGACCGGCACCAGCAGCCCGTGCGCCCGGAACATGCCGGCGAACTTGGTCTGCGGCCCCAACGGCAGGTCACCGGCGGCGCTCAGCCGGGCCAGGGTGTCCAGCGCCCGATCCTCCTCGTCGCCCAGCACCCAGCGCACGTGCGCCCGGTCACCCACCCGGCACCAGTACGCGGCCGTCGCCGCCGCCATCCGGACGGTCGGGTAGACCGACGCGTCGGCGCGCTCCAGCGACGCCTGCACCGCCGGATCGTCGGCCGCCTCGGGGGTCACCCAGAAGCTGAAACCGTCGTGCACGGTCACCGACAGCGCCCCGTCGGCCAGTACGTCCTGCAGTCGGGGGCCCGGCCCGGGCAACGGCGGCACCACCACGGTCTCGCCCGGCGCGGTCTCCAACGCCGACAGCAGCGCGGCGGCCAGGTCCCGGGACACGTCACCGGACTGGGCGTGGCGCTGCAGCCCGAGCATGACGTGACCGTCGGCGCGCACCAGTGCCGGCACCGCCATCGGCAGGACGGTGGCCAGCGTGACCGTACGGTCGGCGTACTTCTCGGTCAGCTCCGCGGCCAGGACCAGCGGCGCGGTGCCGGCCGGGACCAGCTCGCGCAGCGCGACCCAGTCCGGCTCGTCGGCCAGCCCGGCGAACGGCCGCGGCACGAATACGTCGCGGATCTTCTCCCGCTTGCCGCCGATCGCGGCCCGGTCCTGCTTTCGGCGCTTGCTCACGGCCAGTCAGCCTAGAGGATCGCAGCGCTTCGCGGTCAGTGGAGTTCGGCCCAGACGCAGCGGCCGGCTGCGGACTCCGCCACCCCCCACCGCTGCGCGAGCGCCGCGACGATCCCCAGCCCTCGGCCGTTGAGCGCCTCCGGCGTCGCCGAGCGCACCCGGGGCGCGTCGGCCGAACCGCCGTCGGTGACCTGAACGCGTACCGTCCGGTCGGGCTCGCGCAGCATCAGCTGACAGGTGATCCGGATCATCCCGTCGGGCAGCGGTCGGGCGTGCCGTACCGCGTTGCCGACCAGCTCCGCGACGACCGTCATCACGTCAGCCAGCAGACCCGGGCGGATCCGGTCGGTCAGGCAGGCGGTGAGCCGGTGCCGGGCGAGTCGCGCGCCACTGGGATGGTGCGGCACCAGGACGCTCCAGGTCCGTCCCACCAGTGCCGCTGTCACGCCTGTCTCCTCTCACCCCCGGGGCAGCCGCACCTCCGCGACCGTTCCCCCACCGTCGCGGGGTCGCAGGGACACCCACCCGTGTTGTCGCTCGACGATCTGCCGCACGAGGTAGAGCCCCAGGCCGGCACCCGGGTAGCGGCGCTGATCGCCTTGTTCGCCCTGCCAGAACCGGTCGAACGCTCGTTCCACGTGTTCTGGACGTACCCCGATGCCACGATCGCTAATCCGGAACACCACGGTGCGTTCGTCGGCGTCGGCGGTCAGCTCGACCGCCGTACCGGGTGGTGAGTACTTGTCGGCGTTGGTGGCGAGTTCGGTCACGACGGTGGCCAGACTGCCCCGGTCGCCGCACGCCTTCGGCAGGTCTTCCGGCAGGTCGATGGTGAGCCGGCGACGCAGCTCGGCCGGCAGATGCTCGGCGGCCGTGCGCAGGGTCTCGACGAGGTCGAACGGGGCCGGTGGACTGCCGACCGCCGACCCGGCGTCGTTCGCGGCGGACAGCAGCCGGTCGACGAGCCGGGCGAGTTCGGTGGCGCGTTGGCCGAGCACCCGGGCCGCGTCGCGGCGGTCCGCGTCGGTCAGCTGATCCCAGTGCTCGCTGAGGGTCTCCGCGTAACCCTTGATCACCGTCACGGGTGTCCGTAACTCGTGGCTGGTGACGGAGATGAACAGGTCGACGTCGTGGTCGCGGCGGTGCTGGTCGGTGATGTCGCGGAAGGTGACGACCCGTGAGGCGACGACGCCGGGCAGGTCACCGGAGGTGAGCCGCAGCCAGCGGCCGTCCGACAGCTGGTGGTCGACGACCTGGCCCGGTGGCGGCACCGGGAACGGGATCGGCCGGTGCAGCCGCTGCGCGGCCGGGCTGCCGGTGAGGCGTTCGGCGGCCGGGTTCCACAGCCGTACGCAGGACTCGTCGTCGATGATCGCCAGCCCGTCGGCGAGCGCGGCGACCACCGGGCCGTCGCCGTGCACCGGCAGGCCGGTCTGGTCGCCGTACATGTGCGCGATGCAGGACGACAGGTACGCGATCAGGGTGTGGTGGTCGGGGCTGGCCTCGCCGTCGGCGTCCGGATAGTAGGCGTGCAGGCTGCCGATGAGGACGCCGCCGATCTCGGCGCGGGCGGTCAGCATCCGGTGCAGGCCCCGCCCGGTGATCTGGTCGGTCTGCTCGGCGGCGAGGGCCGAAACCGGAAACTCGACCGTACGGGGGCCGGTGAGCAGCCGAGCGGTGGCCGGGTTCGCCAGGTCGACGGGGCGGCCGATGGACCACTCGGCGGCCCCGGCGGCGGCGATGATCCGGCCGCTGGTGGGGCCGTACTCGGCGAAGGACGTCCCGGCGGCGCCGAGCGCCCGCTGCGCCAGTCGCAGCAGGTGGTGCAGCACCGGCAGGCCGGACTCCCCATTGTTGATCATGTCCAGGACGACGGTGTGTCCAGCGATCAGGCTCGGGTAGTCGGGGCGTTCCGGCATGCCTGTGAGTCTGCCGCGTTCGGGCCGATTTCGGCAGTGGCCGGCGCCCACCGTGCGTCCGGTGGTGTCCGCCCGTCGGCGTCCGGTGGTGTCCGCCCGTCGGCGTACGGTGCCTCGGCCGGTCAGAGCACCCGGGCCGGCTGCCCGGTCTCGCTGACCATCGCCCGGCCGTTCGCCGCCCAGCTCTGCATGCCGCCGTCGAGGTTGCGGACGTTGTCCCACCCGTGCTGGCGCAGGTACGCGACCACCTGGCCGGAGCGGCCACCGGATCGGCAGACGACCACCACGTCGCCGTCGGAGGGCACGTCGGCGAGCCGGTGCGGAATCTCCATCATCGGCAGGTGGTGGGCACCGGGGGCGTGCCCGGCGGCCCACTCCTCGGGCTCGCGGACGTCGAGCAGGTAGGCGTCGTCGGCGACGTCCGGGGCGGCGACGACGGGCACAGCAGGTCCGAACATGCCGTCAGCCTATTGCTGACCGGCGAGGACGGTGGGATTGGCCAGGATGAAGTCGTCCAGGTTGTCGTTCTTCACGGCGCGGAACATCTCCATGGACAGCGGGGTCAGCTCCTCCCGGCCGGAGTCGTTGCCGTTGAAGCTGCCGCCGTTGGTGCGCAACATCACCAGGTCGTTGGCGGCCACCCCGCGCATGGTGAAGACGAAGTCGGCGACCGGTACGGGGCCGGTGTCCAGCACGAAGGCCTTACCGGCCGATTCGATCAGCTGGGTGAGCTTCAGCGGGTTGGTCATCACGCCGTCGGCCATCGCCTTCTTGGCCATGCCCTTCAGCAGCTTCTGCTGGTTCTTCTGCCGGTCGTAGTCGCCGTTGGCCAGGCCGTAGCGCTGCCGGGAGAAGTCCAGCGCCTCCCAGCCGGCCATCTCGCGGCAGCCCTTCTTGTGCACGACCTGCTGCTTGTCGCCGCTGGCCTTCTCGGCGTCGGAGTTCCACATCGGCTTGCCGTCGACCAGGGTCATGTGGGCCGACGGGGTGTCCTCGTCGACGCAGATCGGGATGGTGCCGAGGCTGTCGATCACCGACTTGAACCCGCTGAAGTTGATGATCGCGGCACCGTCGAAGCTGATCCCGGTCATGTTCTTGATCGTCTCGGCCATCAGTTGCGCCCCGCCGGCGTGCCCGGCCCCGTTCTGGGCGCCGTGGAAGAAGGCCTCGGTGGCCTTGGCGACCCCACCGGGGTACCCGCTGGCCGGGAAGGCCGGCACCTCGACCTCGGTGTCCCGGGGGATGGAGATCAGGTAGGCCTGGTCGTGGGTGGCCGGGATGTGCAGGATGATGATCGTGTCGGCGCGGGTGTCCGACTCCTCCCAGCTGGCCCGGTGGTCGATGCCGAGCAGCAGCATGTCGATCGGGCCTTCGAGGTTGTTTCCGCCCTCGGCCTCGGTCTTGCCGGCCACACCGAGCAGGTTCGACTGCTCGATGCCACCGGTCGCCCGGTCGATCAACCATTTACTGCCGACGATCGTGGTACCGCTGAGCATCATCAGCAGCGCACCCATGACGACCATCGTGCGGGCCCAGATCGGGTCCTTGCGGCGCGGCCGCTTGCCGCCGGTGGTGGTGCCGCGGCCGGAGCGTGCGGCCGGGCCGCCGCGGCCGGCCGGACCGGTCCGCGCACCGGACTGCCGCACCGACGAGGCTCGGCCGGAGACAGCTCCGGTCGACTCGTTCGACGCCGAGCGTCGGCGGGACTGAACCGGCATGCCTGCTCCTGGGGGGCGTGACAATAGGGCGAGCCCACTGTACGGATGTTTGATGGATAAATCGACCCTACGAAGGTTTCAGATTCGTGTCGGATTCGATCGGTCACGCAGTGAAATCGATGATCATGTCCGCTCAGTCACTGGCTCCTGGACTGGGCGTGACATTGGCCTGCACCCAGCTGGTCATCTGGTCGGCTGCCATCGCCTGATACATGGTCAACGCCTTCTCCCGGTCCGAGACGACCACCGACTCGCCGTTGATCGTCTCGCTGCCGTTGTGCGGGCTGGTGAGGAACTGTAGGTTCTCCCCCCGCAGCTTGCGGAACTGCAGGGCCATGTCGACCAGGGAGAACCCCTCGTCGACCGTCACCGCCTTGGTCGTCGCCTGAAGAAACGCGTTCAGCTTCGCCGGGTTCGACAATGTGCCGGAGCTCACAGCTTTGTCCATCAATGCCCGGAGGAACTCCTGCTGGTGCCGCATGCGCGCGAAGTCACCGTCCGGGAACTGCTTGCGCTGACGGATCCAGTCGAGCGCCTCCGTGCCATTCATGTGATTGACGCCCTGGCTGAACTGTCGATACGGCTTGTGGATCGACGTGACGTCCTGCTCGACGGTCAGCTCCACCCCGCCGAGCGCGTCGGTCACCTCGACGAAACCGCCGAAATCGATCGCCATCACGTGGTCGATCCGCACGTCGGTGAAGCACTCCACCGTGCGTACCGCCAGCGGCATGCCGCCGAACGCGAACGCCGCGTTGATCTTCGCCCGCTCCCCGGTCTCGCAGGGGGCACTCGCCTCGGCGGGAATCGGCACGTACAGGTCACGCGGGATGGAGACCAGGTAGGCCCGGTCGTGCGTCGACGGGATGTGCATCACGATGATGGTGTCCGCCCGCCACCGGCCGGCCGTGTCGAGCGGGGCGTCCGGATCCCGGGAGTCGGTGCCGATGAGCAGGATGTTCAACGCGCCGTCGACGGCCGCCGCCGGCCGCCCCTCGGTGATCGCGGAGAACGGGTCGGTCCGGCCCAGGTCGTTGTCCAACCCCCGGGCGTACGCCCACAGGCCGCCGCCGGCGACCAGCGCCAGCAGCAGCAGCGCCACCACACTGACGAGGGCGATCCGACCCCAGCGGGGGCGTGCCCGGCGCGGCGGGCCGCCGTAGAACCGGCCGGACCCACCGGCACCGGGGACGTGTCCGGGCTGGTGGCCGTGGTGACTGCTGGCTGACATGCATCCAGCGTACGGACTGCGCGCTCGCTGACCGCCGACTCGGCACACCGGGGCCGGTACGGGCAGGTCAGCCCAACCGCTGGCGGAAGTACGCGATCGTGCGCCGTAGCCCGTCCTGCGGACCGACCGTCGGGGTGAAGCCGAGCCGGGTGCGGGCCAGGGTCAGGTCCGGGCGGCGCATCTCCGGGTCGTCCGACGACCGGGTGACCAGGTTGACCGTCGAGGAACTGCCGACCAGCTCGATGATCGTCTCGGCGAGCTGGCGCATCGACATCTCGTGTTCGGTACCGCAGTTGATCGGCCCGACCTCGGTCGAGTCCAGCAGCGCGACGATGCCGGTCACCAGGTCGTCGACGTAGCAGATCGACCTGGTCTGGCCGCCCGTGCCGTGCACGGTGATCGGCTCGCCCCGCAGCGCCTGGCTGATGAAGGTCGGGATGGCCCGTCCGTCGTCGGGCCGCATCCGGGGCCCGTACGTGTTGAAGATCCGTACGATCCCGGCGTCCACGCCCCGGTACCGGTGGTACGCCATCGTCGCCGACTCGGCGAACCGCTTGGCCTCGTCGTAGACGCTGCGGATGCCGATCGGGTTGACGTTGCCCCAGTAGGTCTCCGGCTGCGGGTGCACCAGCGGGTCGCCGTACGCCTCCGACGTCGAGGCCATGATGAACCGGGCCCGGTCGGCGGCCGCCCGGTCCAGCAGGTGCAGCGTGGCGACGGAGCCGACCCGCAGGATCTCGACCGGCAAAGTGCCGAAGTCGGTGGGGCTGGCCGGCGACGCGAAGTGCATGATCGCGTCGAAGCGCTGCCGCACCGCCGGATGGTGCTCCGGCACCCCGTCGGAGATGTCCGCCTCGACCAGCGTGAACCGTGACTCGTCGGCGAGGTGGGCGACGTTGTCCTTCGAGCCGGTGACGAAGTTGTCCACCGCGACCACCGTGCAGCCGCGCGCGACGAGCCGGTCGACCAGGTGGCTACCGACGAAGCCGGCACCACCGGTGACCAGCACCCGGTGACCGTCGCCGAAGCGGGGAACAGGCAGCATGCCCTGAGCCTAGTGGTAGCCGGTGCCGGCGCTGTCGGTCAGTTCCCGGTAGCGGCCCCGGTAGTGCAGCAGCGGGCCGGGATCGGGCTGCTCGGTCACCGTCACCGACTCGACCGTCGCCTCGATCAGCATCGACCACCCGTACGGCCGGGCGTCGTCCAGCCGGCAGCCGGCCCAGCTGGTGGCCTGCGGATGCACCGGGCCGTACGGTGTGTCCTGCCAGTCGACGCCGGTGAACGGCCCGCCCGGTGCGGGCATCAGCCCGGCGAACCGGTCCGCCAGTTGGCGGTGGGCCGGACCCAGTGGGGCGACCGCGAACCGCCGCGACTCGCGGACCACCTCCCACAGGTCGGACTCCTCGTCGAGCAGGCCGATCAACCGGGCGGGGTCCCCGTCGGCGAGCACGGTGGAGGAGACGGTCAGCCCGGCCGGCGTACCGTCGGCCGGGTCGACGGCGGTCCAGAGGGTGACCGGGGCCGCCAGCCGGCCCCGCAGCCGGCGGGCCGGCGACCGCTGGTCGGGAGCGGTGGCGAACGGGTCGCGGTAGTGGATCTCGGCACCGGGCTCGGGATGATTCACGTGAAACATTGGATCATCGCCGGGGCGCCACCGTCGCCAACAGCTCCGGCATCCGTCGGTCGAGCAGGTCGCCGGTGATGTACAGGCCCAGCAGCACCGCGCCGAACCCGTACCCGACGCCGACCGGCAGCGCGATCCACTGCCAGACGTCGCCGAGCAGCGCGGTGGCCACCACCATCGGCACGGCGGCCGCCGCCGACGCGATCATCGCCACGAACGCCAGCAGACTCTTGGCCATCCCGGCCCCGCTGTTCAACGCGAACGGGTTCGACGTCTCCGGCAGCGAGTAGGCACCGATCACCGAGATGACCAGGTTCACCGCCAGGCCGGCGCCGTAGGCGGCGAACAGTGTCCCGGCGGCGACCGGGATCCAGCCCGGTTCCTGAAGGAACAACCCGAGTCCGGCGGAGATGACGACGAGCATCGGCACGATGTAGATCGAGAAGGCGACCACCCGGGCCCGCAGCTCCAGCCGACCCGGTACGCCGGCGATCACGTTCGCGGCGTACGCGCTGCCGTCGAAGCCGAACTGGTTGGCCAGGGTGACCGAGGCCAGCGCGCCGACGAACAGCATCGAGAGACTGACCGAGACGGCCGACGCCGACATGCGTATCTCGTCGGTCGGGCCACCACCGAAGCTGAAACCGCCGACGTTGACCAGCACCGGCACGAAGACACCGACCACGGCCACCGTGATCAGGTTGGCCCGTCGACGCATGTCCCGCCACCAGTAGCGCACCTCGCGGGCGACCAGGGCGCCGTACCGGTCGCGGGGGAGCCGGCCGAGCAGGCGGGGGAACAGTTGCGCCACCGGTGCGCCCGGCTCGCCGGCGGCGGTCTTCGTCGGGCCGGCGTTGGCGGTGCCGACCATGGCCGATTCGAGCGACCGCGACCACCAGGCCAGCAGCGCGGCCATGGTCGCCGCCGTGATGAGCAACTTCACCGGTACGGCCCATGCCCGGCCCTCCACCACGTCGAATCCGACCGTGTACGGGGCGGCCAACGGGGTCCAGCCGACGATCCTGGCGACCTCGGCCAGCCGGTCCCAGTCGGCATTGCCCAGACCGCCGATCACCAGCAGCTGTAGCGGGCCGAGCAGCGCGGCCAGCACCGCCAGCAGGACGGCCGCCAGGTCGCGGACCTTCCGGGAGCGCAGCATCCCGGCGAAGGCGCTGGTGATCGCCCGGCTGCCGGTCACGCAGATCAGCAGGCCGGCGGCGACGCCGATCAGCTGGACCAGTCCGGCCAGCGCCCCGCCGAGCAGCAGCGCGCTGACCACCATGCCGAGGGTCGCCAGCCCGGTGGCGATCGTCGGGGTGCCGATCAGGGCCGCCGCCAGCAGGCCGGTGACCAGGGTGCGACGGCGCAGCGGCAGCAGCGCGAACCGGGCGGGGTCGAGGGTCTCGTCGACGCCGAAGAAGACCAGGGGCAGCAGCAGCCAGCCGAGCACCAGCAGGGCCCCGCCGAATCCGGTGGTGAGCAGCATCCCCTGCGGGTTGTCGGCGAAGCCCGGCGCGGCAAGCATGAGGAAGGCGGTGCCGGCGAACCACAGCCCGGCGAGCAGGCCGCCGATGAACAGGCCGACCCGCCAGCCCTGGCCGCGCAGGTTGTTGCCCATCACCCGCAGCTTGAGCCGGATGAAGTGCCGGGGGCGGACCGGCCGGGGTGCGGCGGTGCCGGTGCCTCCGGTCGGGGCGATCACAGCCATGACAGCTCCTCGCCGGTGGCCGTACGGCCGCCGACGACCTCGACGAACACGTCCTCCAAGGACCGGCCGGCCCGCACCTGTTCGAGGGTGCCGACCCGTTTGATCACCCCGTCGGCGAGGATCGCGACGTCGCTGCAGAGCCGCTCGACGACGTCCATCACATGGCTGGAGAAGATCACCGTGCCGCCGCCGGTGACGTAGCGCTGCAGGATGTCGCGGATCAGCGCCGCCGACACCGGGTCGACCGCCTCGAACGGCTCGTCGAGGACGAGCAGGCGTGGCCCGTGCAGCAGCGCGCAGGCCAAACCGATCTTCTTCTTCATCCCGGCCGAGTAGTCCACCACCAGGGTCCGTCCGGCGCCGTCGAGGGCGAGCACGTCGAGGAGTTCGCGGGCCCGCTGGTCGACCACGGCAGGGTCCATGCCGCGCAACAGGCCCTGGTAGGCGAGCAGTTCGGCACCGGTGAGCCGGTCGAACAGCCGCATCCCGTCCGGCAGTACGCCGAGCATCTGCTTGGCCTGCACCGGGTCGGCCCAGACGTCGTGGCCGAGGATGTGTGCGCTGCCGGCGTCCGGGCGCAGCAGACCGACGGCCATCGACAGGGTGGTCGTCTTGCCGGCCCCGTTCGGGCCGAGCAGGCCGTAGAACGAGCCGACCGGCACGTCCAGGTGGACACCGGCCACCGCGACCTTGTGGTCGAACCGTTTGGCGAGCCCACGCAGGGCCAACGCCTGCGGGCCGGGTGCCGGGAAGGCTGACTGCTGCGCGTCGGTCATGACGCGACGGTAACCACTGGGCACCGGTCGGCACACCCGCTCAGGGACGAACCGGAGCTCGTACCCAGGCACGAGATGGTCAACTGCGCAGGCTCTCCGGAGCATGCAGGCGCAGCATGACGGAATTCACGTTGCCGGGCAGCCGCCGGCGGCTGACCAGTGACACCAGCACCATCACCGCGAACGCCAGCGGCACGGTCCAGGCGGCCGGCTGGGCGACGAGGACCGCCGGCCAGCCGGTCAACGCCGGCCCCAGCATCGTCCACAGCACCGCCCCGATGGCGGCCCCGCCACCGGCGATGATGCCGGCGGCGGCCCCGGCGTCGGTCAGCCCGCGCCACCAGATGCCCAGCACCAGCAGTGGGCAGAAACTCGACGCCGCCACCGCGAACGCCAACCCGACCACCTGTGACACGTCGAGGCCGGAGACGTTCAACGCCAGCACCACCGGGACCGCACCGGAGACCAGGGTGGCCAGCCGGAAGCCCCGTACCGAGGGGCGGCGCAGCACGTCGGTGGAGACGGCACCGGCCACGCTGGTCAGCAACCCGGACGAGGTCGACAGGAAGGCCGCGAAGGCACCGGCGGCGACCAGCGCGGCGAGCAACTGGCCGAGCAGGCCACCGCCGAGCGCGGCCTCCGGCAGCAGCACGACCACGGCGTCCGACCGGCCGGTCATCAGCAGTTGCGGGGTGTACACCCGACCGAGCACGCCGTACAGGGTGGGGAACAGATAGAAGAGGCCGACCAGGGCGAGCACCACCAAGGTGGTGCGGCGGGCGGCGGCACCGTCGGGGTTGGTGTAGAACCGCACCAGTACGTGCGGCAGCCCCATGGTGCCCAGGAAGGTCGCCAGGATCAGCGAGTAGGTGGCGAACAATCCCTGGTCGCTGCGTTCCGGGTCGCCCGGCAGCAGCCAGGCCAGTCCCCGGTCGACGTCGACGCCGGAGACCTCGGGCACCGGGTCACCGGCGTCGAAGGCCAGGGCGGTGCCGGCGTCGACCTGTTCGGTGCGCCCGTCCCGGAAGGTCAGGGTGGCTGCCCGTTCGACGACGACGGTGGTCGCCTCGATGAAGGTCGCCCCCTGCGGCGGGCTGACCGGCGGCCGGCCGTCGGCCTGCCACTGCAGCGCGAGGAAGATCGCCGGTACGGCGAGCGCGGTCAGCTTCAACCAGTACTGGAACGCCTGGACGAAAGTGACCGCCCGCATCCCGCCGAGCGCCACGTTGGCGGTCACCACGCCGCCGACCAGCAGGGCACCGAGCGGGTACGGCGCCCCGGTGACCGTGGCCAGGGTGAGCCCGGCGCCCTGCAGCTGGGGCAGCAGGTAGAACCAGCCGATGAAGATCACGAAAGCGGTGGCCAGCCGGCGCAGCTGCCGCGAGCCGAGACGGATCTCACAGAAGTCCGGCAGAGTGAAGGCGCCGGAGCGGCGCAGCGGGGCCGCCACGAACAGCAGCAGGGCCAGGTAACCGGCGGCGAAGCCGACCGGGTACCAGAGCACGTCCACGCCGTACTTGAGAATCAGTCCGGCGATGCCGAGGAACGACGCCGCCGACAGGTACTCGCCGCTGATCGCCGCGGCGTTCCAGGCCGGACTGACGGTCCGGGAGGCGACCAGGAAGTCCGACGTCGTCCGGGCCAGCTTCAGCCCGTAGAAGCCGATCGCGACGGTCACCAGGGTGACCACCACGAGCGCCGGTACCACGTACGGATTGGTCATCGGGTCGGCTCAGCGCTCCGGCCGCCGCACCAGGGCGACGAAGTCCTGCTCGTTGCGTTCGGCGAGGTGGACGTAGGCGAGTCCGACGGCGACCAGGAACGGGAACGCCGCCACCCCGAGCAGCAGCCAGGCCAGGTTGACCCCGGCGACCTTCAACCCGCCGAACGCGGGGGCCAGCGAGAACAGCAGCGGCAACGCGCCCAGGGCGATCGCCACCACGGCCGACAACCGCACCGCCAGCGCCAACTGGGCCCGGACCAGGCCACGGACCAGAGCCTCGCCGACCTGGTTCTGCTCGGTCAGGTCGGTACGGAGCCGGTCGGCGTCACCGCGTCGGCTCACCTCGCCCAGCACGACCCGCACCCGGCGTGGCGGCGTCGCCGGGTGGTCGGACGCCGCCGGCCTGTCGGCGCCATCGTGTTCGGCCATGCCGGCAGTCTCACGGCCCGTCGCGGATTGTCAAGCGCGGGTACGCGGTCCGTCCGGTTCACGCCGGTTCGGTGGAAAGTTCACGCCGGCTCGGCGGAATGCCCCCGCCGGTGCGGCGGAAAGCGAAGCGCCCAACCGCAGGAGGCGATTGGGCGCTTCGTAAGCCCGGCGAGAGGCTCTGTGGCCAGGGGCGGGGTCGAACCGCCGACCTTCCGATTTTCAGTCGGACGCTCGTACCAACTGAGCTACCTGGCCAGGTGTCCGGGCCATCATACCTGCCCGGACAAGTGATCACCGGGCGGGTGGACGGCACCGAAGACGAATCGCCGCGCGAAGCGTGCCGCACGGCGATCATCGTTGCGCGGTCCTGACGGGACTTGAACCCGCGACCTCCGCCTTGACAGGGCGGCGAGCACTCCGACTGCTCCACAGGACCTCGGTGTTGCTCCGGCCGGTCGGTCGGCCGGTGGTGCCCCCAACGGGATTCGAACCCGTGCTACCGCCTTGAAAGGGCGGCGTCCTGGGCCGCTAGACGATGAGGGCGGCCCCGTCATCATCGCACATCACGACTCTGACGGTAGTGCTCCCATCCGGCCCCGCCGGAAGCTTGCGAAAGCATACGTGACGAGTATGCCCCGGACCAAACCAGATCGGCGAACCGGACGGATCAGGGGGAAAGGCTAGCACCGAGCAGGGTGATCCCGTACCGCTGCCTCAGGTCGCTGATCACGGCCGGCAGCGCCGCGACGGTGGCCGACCGGTCACCACCGCCGTCGTGCAGCAGCAGCACCGAGCCGAGCCGGACCTCGCCGCGGACGTGCGCGACGATCTCGTCCCGGGTCGGCTTGCGCCAGTCCTGCGGGTCGACGTCCCAGTCCAGCGCCGCGAGGCCGAGCTCCTCGGCGACCGCCACCGCCTCCGGGGTCCACAACCCGCCCGGGTGCCGGAAGTGCGCGACCGGCACTCCCGGGACCACCTTGTGGATCTCCTTGGTGGTCCGCACCAGGTCGGCCCGGATCTCGGCCGCCGGCCGCGTGCCGAGCTCGAGATCGTGGTCCCAGCTGTGGTTGCACAGGGTGTGACCTTCCCGCACGATCCGGGTGACCAGCGCCGGGTACCGCCGCACCTGGCTGCCGACCACGCAGAACATCGCCCTGACCCCGGCGGCCCGCAACTCGTCCAGGATCAGCGGTGTCCACTGCGGATGTGGCCCGTCGTCGAAGGTCAACGCCACCTGACGGATGCCGGTACGGCGTTGCAGCAGCCCCGGGTCCACGGTGGTGCGTGGGGAGGCGGCCGGATCGCCACCGGTCGGCGGCGGCCCCGCCGGATCGTCGCCGGCAGCGGGCGAAGGGACGGGCGCGGCCGCCGGAGCGGTCGGCTCCGGGGTCGACCGGCCGACGACATCGTCGGGCCGGACCTCGGGCGCCGGGCCGAGCCCGACGACGGCGGACAACTGCGGCGGTGCCTGCCTGGCAGCGCGCACCGCGACGAGGCTCTCGCCGCCGACCAGCAGCGCGAACACCGCCAGACCTGCCGCGAAAACGGCACGTTTCGCCATGTCGACTCCGAATGAGGGGGTGGGCGGAGATCGAATGCACCCACACGCTAGTCGATCAACAGGTACGTATCGACCCTTCCCGTCCCGGTTGTTCCGGTCCGGCCGTGCGTCAATCGACGGTGGGTTCGCCGTACCGGTGGCTGGCAGCCTCGTCCGCCGTACGGCACCGGGTCACCGCGTCGGCCAGTCCGGCGCAGTGGTCGACGCCGGCCGGCAGGTCCGGCACCGACCAGCCGGGTCCGACCGCCAGCACCAGCAGCGGCCGGTGCCGTCCGGACCGCGCCGTCAGCAACTGGTCGGGATCGGCGGTCGCCGAGGTGTGCGACCAGAGCACCACAGCGGACGGTCCGGTCCGGTCGATCGCGGCGGCCAGCGCGGCCGGCGGAACCCGGGCACCGAGCAGCCGGCTGGTCACCCCGGCCTCGGCCAGTGCGGCGGACAGCGCCTCCAGCGGCAGCGTGTGCTGCTCCTCGTCGGCGCAGGCCAGCAGCGCGCCCGGCCCGGCCGGGTGGTGGGAGTGCCGGCCGGCGACCCGAGGGCGGGGCCGGTTCACCATGGCGAACGCCTCGGAGACACACCGGGACAGCAGGTGCTCCACCTCGACGAAGCCGGCGGTCGCCGCGTACCGGTCGCCGACCCCGGCCAGCACCGGGCGGACCACCCGGTCCCAGGTGGCGATGACCCCGTCGGTGTGCAGCGCCCGTTCGAGGATGTCGCGCATCGCCTGGTTGTCCAGCCGTACCGCCGCCCTGGCCAGGCCACGGGCGGCTGGGCCGGCCCCTGGAACGCCGATGGTGAAGCCGCCGCCGGCCCGGCCCGGATCGATCACGTCGAACGGGACCGGCTCAGTGCCGGCGACACCGTCCGGGTCCAGGGTCGACCCGACGCGGCGCGCCCACCGGGCCGCTTCGGCCGGTGCCACGCCCTGCGCGGTCAGCCGCCGCATCACCTCGAGGCGGGCCAGGTCGTCCGCGCTGTACCGGCGGTGGTGACCCTTGACGTGCCGGGTCGGGCCGAGGCCGTACCGCTGATGCCAGGTCCGCAGCGTGGTCACCGCCACGCCGAGCCGGCGTGCCACGCTGCCCGCGCTCAGCGCGTCATCGCTCACCCGGCCGCTCCACGGCCGCGCCGTGGTCCGGCTGCCCCAGAGCGAACAACTGATCGGCCACCCCGGCGAGCCACGGGGCGTACCGGTCCGGCTCGTCGACCAGGCCGGCCCGCAGCCGCGCCGGCTCGACCCAGCTCAGCTGGGCGACCTCGGCCGGGTCGGGCCGCAGCGGCGTCCGTGAGTCGAGACTGCCCAGCAGTACGTGGTCGTACTCGTACTCGGTCCGTCCGGTGACCGGGTCGGTGGCCTGGTAGGTGTGCACGCCGATCTCGGTCAGCGCCACCGGGCCCACGCCGACCTCCTCGCCGAGGCGGCGGTTGGCCGCCACCGACAGGTCCTCGCCGGGCAGCGGATGGCCGCAGCAGGTGTTGGCCCAGCGCAGCGGGAACCGGGTCTTCACGGCGGCCCGCTGCTGCAGCAGCAGCCGGCCCCCGTCGTCGACGAGGATCACCGAGAACGCCCGGTGCAGCTGCCCCGGTGGCTGGTGGGCGTCGGCGACGGTGGCCGCGCCGACCGGCTGCCCGGCGGGATCCACCAACTCGACCAGATGGCTCTCGCGGGACGCGACGGACATCAGGCACCCTCCAGGCTGCTGCGGCTGCGGGACCGGCCACCGGCGGCCCCGGTCACCCGTCCGGCGGCCAGCTTGCCGGAGATCAGCACCATCGGTACGCCGACCCCCGGCTGGGTCCCGGAGCCGACGAAGACCACGTTCTCCAGTGTGGGATGCAGGTTACCGGGGCGGAACGGGCCGGTCTGGAACAGGCTGTGCGCGGCGGCGAACGGCGTACCGGCGGCCATGCCGGCGTCGGCCCAGTCCGCCGGGGTCACCACCTCGCGGACCTCGATGCCGTCGGCGAAGCCCCGGTAGCCGCGGTCCTCCAAAGTGGCGACGAGTTCGTCGGCGTAGCGCTGCGGCAGGTCGCCGCGCCAGTTGAGCCGACCCCGTTGCAGGTTCGGCACCGGCGCCAGGACGTAGTAGGTGTGCCCACCCACCGGGGCCACCGAGGGATCGGTCCGACTCGGGTTGGTGACCAGCAGCGACGGGTCGCTCATCAGCTCACCTCGGTGGATCACCTCGTCGAAGGTGCCCTTCCAGAGCCGACCGAAGTGGATGTTGTGGTGGGCGATCTTGTCGTAGCCCTGCCGGGAGCCGATGTGCAGCACCACGCAGGAGGGCGAGTAGCGCAGCCGCCGCTGCCGGCTGGGCGGCAGCAGTTCGGCGTAGGCGACCGGCAGGTCCGGGTTGAGCACCACCACGTCGGCGGGGATCCGCTCGCCGTCGGCGGTCCGCACCGCGCGGGCCCGGCCGGCGGAGGTCTCGACCTCGGTCACCGTGGTGCCGTAGCGGATCTGCACGCCGTGCTTCTCGGCCGCCCCGGCCAGGGCCCGGGGCACCGCGTGCATCCCGCCGCGCGGGAACGACACCCCGGCGACCGAGTCCAGGTAGGCGATGACGGTGTAGATGGCCAGCGCGTCGTGCGGCGCCAGGCCGGCGTACATTGCCTGGAAGGAGAAGATCCGCCGGGTACGGGGATCCGCGAAGAACTGGTCGATCTTGGTCTGCATCCGGCGGAACGCCCCGGCGGCGAGCAGCCGCAGCAGGTTGCCGGTGAGCAGGTCCGGGGGGCTGTCGAGGTTACGGTCGATGAAGTCGGCGCGCTCCAGCTGCCAGAGCCGGCGGGCGTACTCGACGAACCGCAGGTACCCGTCGGCTTCCCGGGGCCCGCAGACCCGGGACACCTCGGCGGCCATCCGGGCGGTGTCGGTGATGACGTCCAGGGTGGACCCGTCCGGGTAGTAGGCCCGGTACGCCGGCTCCAGCGGGGTCAGCTCCAACCAGTCGGTCAGCTCCTCGCCGACGGCGGCGAGCGCCTCGGCGATCAGCTCCGGCATGGTCAGCACCGTCGGCCCGGTGTCGAACTCGTAGCCGGCGACCGCCCGACGGCCGGCCCGTCCGCCCGGCACCGCCTCGCGTTCCAGCAGGGTGACCTGCCGGCCGGCGCCGGCCAGATGCAGGGCGCAGGCCAGGCCACCCAGTCCGGCACCGACGATGACGACCCGCTCACTCGCCCCGGTCACGGTACGCATGCCGCGACCACCTCCTTCTGAGCAGTGCTCACCTTATGTCTGGCGGGTCGTGGCGGTCACCGCGAGGCCGGTGAGCGCGGTCCGGGCGGCGTCGTCGATCGGCGCGGTGTCCAGTGCGGCGACCGCCGTCGCCACCCGCTGCTCGATCATCCGCTCCACCCGGACGGCGGCACCGGTCTCGACGACGATCTCGGTCATCCGCGCGACCGCCGCCGCGTCCGGTCCTGCCGCCGTGTCCGGTCCGGTGGTGCCGGCCGGCGGCACGGCCGCGGCCAGTTCGGCGCGTTGCGTCTCGGTGGCCAGTTCGCGGGCGACGAGCAGCAGCGCGGTCGGTTTACCCGTCCGCAGATCGTCGCCGGCGGGTTTGCCGGTGCGGGCCGGATCCCCGAAGACACCGAGCAGGTCGTCGCGGAGCTGGAACGCCTCGCCGACGTCGGTGCCGTAGCGGCGGTACGCCGCCCAGACCGCCGGGTCGGTGGCCGGGCCGGCCAGCGCCGCACCGAGGTGCAGCGGCCGCAGCACGGTGTAGCAGGCGGTCTTGTACCGGGCCACCCGCATCGCGCGGTCGATCGGCCAGTCGGCCGACTCGGCCTCACCGAGGATGTCCAGGTACTGCCCGGCGATCGTCTCCACTCGCATCTGGTCGTAGCAACGGCGTACCGCCAGCAGGGTCGACGCCGGCAGGTCGGCGGTGGCCAGCAGCCGGTCGGCCCAGACCAGGCAGAGGTCGCCGACCAGGACGGCGGCGGCGTCGCCGAACCGGTCGGGGTCGCCGGCCCTGCCGGCGTCCCGGTGCTGGCCGGCGAGCCGGCGGTGCGCGGTGGGCAGGCCGCGTCGGGTGGCGGACGCGTCCATGACGTCGTCGTGGACCAGGGCGAAGGCGTGCAGCAGCTCCAGTGCGGCCAGCGCCGGCAGAACCGGGGTCACCGACGGTGTGGTGCCGACCACGCCACGCCAGCCCCAGTGGGCGAACATCGGGCGTAGCTGTTTGCCGCCGCCGAGCACGGTGTCCCGGGCGACCTGGGCGAACGGCCGTAGTGCCGGGTCGATCCGGTCGAGCATGGACAGCTCGGCGCTGAGAAAGTCGATCAGGGTGTCGGTGACCGCGGCGGTCAGCTCGCGGCGCGCACCGGTGGGTGCCGGCCCGGCGGTGGCCGGATCCGCCGCGGGCCCGGCCGGGGAGTGTGCCGGGTCGGCCGCGGCCGGGGAGTGCACCGTGCTGCCGACACCGGCACCCGCGGTATCGCCGGATTTCAGGGTATTGCCGGCAACGGTGTGATTGGCCACGGGATCGAGCGTACCCTAGGCTTTGAAATTGCGTCGATTCTTGCGTCGAAGAGTTCTGCGTCGAAATACGAGGGGGGCCGGTGGTCACGGACCTGTCAGCTGCCTACGCCAGCTGCCGCGAGCTGCACAAACGGCACGGCCGTACCTACTATCTCGCGACCCGGCTGCTGCCGCAGTGGAAACGACGTCATGTTCATGCTTTGTACGGATTTACCCGCTACGCGGATGAAATCGTGGACCGCACCGACGCACTCCCCGCCGCCGACCGGGCCGCCGCCCTCGAACAGTGGTCCGAGCGGTTCCTCGCCGGCCTGCACGGTGCCGCCGTCGACGACCCGCTGCTGCCGGCCGTGCTGCACACCATCGCCGTGTTCGACCTGGACACCGCCGACTTCACCGCGTTCCTGCGGAGCATGGCGATGGACCTGACCGTCACCTCGTACCCGCGATACACCGACCTGCTCGACTACATGGAAGGCTCGGCGGCGGTGATCGGCACCATGATGTTGCCGATCCTCGGCAGCACCGACCGGGCCGCCGCCCGCGAACCGGCCCGCCAACTCGGCTTCGCCTTCCAGCTCACCAACTTCATCCGCGACGTCGGCGAGGACCTCGAACGCGGCCGCACCTACCTGCCCGACGAGGACCTGGACCGGTTCGGCCTGACCCGCGCCGACCTCGTCGAGGCCGCCCGCCAGCGCCGCGCCACCCCGGAGATCATCGAGCTGATCCAGTACGAGGTCGCCCGCGCCCAGGCCCACTACACGGCCGCGGCACCGGGCATCACGATGCTCGAACCCGCCTCGCAGGCCTGCATGCGCACCGCGTACGCCCTCTACGGCGGCATCCTCGACGAGGTCGCCGCGCAGGGCTACGACGTGTTCCGGCGCCGCGCGACCGTGCCGCACCGGCACCGCGCCGCTGTCGCCGCCCGCGCACTGCTCACCCCGACCGGCACCCCGGTGACGGTGCCCGGCCCCACCCTCACGGTCCGGGTCGACCCGCCGACGCAGCGGCAACCCGAACTGGCCGCTGTCCCCGTGCCACCGGCCGCGCCGTAGCCGTGCGTACCGCTGTCGTGCTGTTCACCCGCGACCTGCGGGTGCACGACCACCCGGCACTGGCCACCGCCTGCGCCACCGCGCAGCAGGTCGTGCCGCTGTTCGTCCTCGACCCCCGGCTCGCCGGGCGCAGCCCCAACCGGGACCGGTTCCTCCACCAGAGCCTCGCCGACCTGCGGACCGCGCTGCGCGGTCGCGGCGGCGACCTGGTGCTGCGCCACGGCGACCCGGTCGCCGAGACGATCCGGCTGGCCCGCGAGCTCGACGCCGACGGCGTCGCGCTCTCCGCCGACGTCAGCCACTACGCCCGGCACCGGGAGCGGCGGCTACGCGACGAATGCGAACGGCACCGCATCGCGTACCGGGCGTTTCCTGGCCTGACCGTGGTCGACCCGGCGGCGCTGACCCCGACCGGCGGCGACCACTACAAGGTCTTCACCCCGTACTTCCGGGCCTGGAGCGCCGCCGACTGGCGGACCGGACACGCCGCGCCGAACCGGGTGCCGACCCCCGAGGGTCTGACCGTCGGCCGGCTGCCGGCGCTGCCCGCCGGCGAGTCGCCGCAGCCCGGCACTGGCGGGTCGCCGCAGGTCGCCGTCGGGGGCGAGACCGCTGGGCGGCGCCGGCTGCGGGACTGGCTGGGCAGTCTCGACCAGTACGGTGACCGCCACGACGACCTGCCCGGCGACGCCACCTCCCGGCTCAGCCCGTACCTGCGGTTCGGCTGCCTGTCCCCGCTGGAGGTGGCCACCGCCGCCGGTGACCGCGACGGGCCGTTCGTCCGGCAACTGTGCTGGCGGGACTTCCACTACCAGGTCGCGTACGCCTTCCCCGACCTGGCCACCACCGCCTACCGGCGGGGCGCCACCGAGCAGTGGCGGCACGACGCCGCCGCGCTGGACGCCTGGCAGACCGGCCGCACCGGACTGCCGATCGTCGACTCCGGCATGCGGCAGCTGCAGGCCGAAGGCTGGATGCACAACCGGGCCCGGCTGATCACCGCCGGGTACCTGACCAAGGAGCTCGGCCTGGACTGGCGGGCCGGCCGGGCCTGGTTCGACCGGTGGCTGCTCGACGGCGACCTGCCGAACAACTCCGGCAACTGGCAGTGGGTCGCCGGCACCGGCAACGACACCCGGCCGAACCGGCGGTTCAACCCGCTGCGCCAGGCACACCGCTTCGACCCGGCCGGCGAATACGTCCGCCGCTGGGTGCCGGAGCTGGCCGACGTCGCAGGAGCCGCCGTCCACGAACCCTGGCGGTTGCCGCTCGCCGTCCGAGCCGGACTCGACTACCCACCGCCACTGTCGGACCGCTGAGCCTGCGTCGCACAGTGGGATGACATGCTGACCCCCATGGGTGAGCCGCAGCAGGTGGACGTCGTCGTCATCGGGCTGGGTGTCGGGGGTGAAGAGGTCGCCGGCCGTCTCGGCCAGGCCGGCCTGACCGTCGTCGGCGTCGAACGCCGACTGGTCGGCGGCGAATGCCCGTACTGGGGCTGCGTACCGAGCAAAATGATGATCCGGGCCGCGAACGCCCTCGCCGAGGGCCGCCGCATCGACGGCCTGGCCGGCGCCGCCGACGTCCGTCCCGACTGGACACCGGTCGCGCGGCGGATCCGCGACGAGGCCACCGCCGACTGGACCGACACCGCCGCCGTGGACCGGCTCACCGACAAAGGGGTACGGGTGCTGCACGGCACCGCCCGGCTCACCGGACCCGGCCGGGTCGACGTCGACGGGCAGGAGTTCACCGCCCGCCTTGGCGTCGTCCTCGCCACCGGCACCGTCGCCGTGGTGCCACCGATCGACGGGCTGGCCGGTACGCCGTACTGGACCAACAAGGAAGCCATCGAGGTCACCGAACTGCCCGAGTCGCTGGTCGTCCTCGGCGGTGGCGCGATCGGGCTGGAGCTGGCCCAGGTCTTCGCCCGGTTCGGCGTACGGGTCACCATCGTCGAGCCCGGCCAGCGGGTGCTGGCCCGCGAGGAGCCGGAGTCGTCGGCGCTGGCCGCCCGGGTCCTCGGCGACGACGGGGTACGGATCCGGCTCGGCAGCCGCGCCGAGTGGATCGAGCACCGCGACGACACGTTCGCCGTACATCTGTCCCAGGGCGGCCCGGAGAGCGGGCAGCGGCTGCTCGTCGCCACCGGACGACGCAGCGACCTCGGCGGCCTCGGCCTCGACACCGTCGGCCTGGACCCGGCCGCCCGGCACCTGCCGGTCGACGACCGGATGCGCGTCGCCGACGGGCTGTGGGCGGTCGGCGACGTCGCCGGCCACGGCGCCTTCACCCACCTGGCCATGTACCAGGCGGACGTGGCGGTCCGCGACATCCTCGGCCAGGGCGGGCCGACCGCCGAGTACCGGGCGGTGCCCCGGGTCACCTTCACCGACCCGGAGATCGGTGCCGTCGGCCTGACCGAGCAGCAGGCCCGCGAGCAGGGTGTGAACGTCGCGGTGGCGGTCACCGACGTCGCGGAGTCGTCACGCGGCTTTATCCACGGGCCGGGCAACGACGGCTTCATCAAACTGGTCGCCGACGCCGACCGGGGGGTGCTCGTCGGGGCGACCTCGGCGGGGCCGACCGGCGGCGAGGTGCTCGGCGCGCTCGCCGTCGCCGTCCACGGCGAAGTGCCGCTGACCAGCCTGCGGCACATGATCTACGCGTACCCGACGGTGCACCGCGCCATCCAGACCGCCGTAGCGCAACTCACCTGACCTGGGCGCTGGGCGCAGGTCGCCGTCCGGACGGGCCTCCGCCTCAGCCGTAACGTCAGCGCGGTACCGCTCGGCCGTTGAGCAGTGGCAGGAAGATCTCGTCGATGATCTCGACGAGGACCTCGTCCGGGACGGCCGGAGTGCCACGTAGCGCGTACTCGCCGCGCAGCAGCGTCATCGGCAGCGACGCCACTCGTGGGTGGATCGCTTCCGGGGGCGCCTCACCACGGGCGACACCTCGACTGAGCAGCGCGAACCAGGCGGCGTTCAGCGCGCTGCCGCCAGCGGCCTGGTCGCGCAGGAGTTCCAGGAGGACCGGTTCGTCGGCGGCGGCGGCCAGCAGTTCGCGCAGGATCGCGCCGCGCGGTGAGGACCAGGTGGCGTTGGCCTGCCGCAGCAGCGCCAGCGCGTCGTCACGGAGGCTGCCGGTGTCCGGTGCCGGGGTGTGGGTGTCGGCGAGGTGCTTGTAGGCCGCGACGCCGAGCGCGGCGCGATGTGGCCAGCGCCGGTAGATCGCGTTCTTGTTCGTGCCCGCACGTCGGGCGACCTTGTCCATGGTCATCCCGGCATAGCCGGAGGTGGCCAACTCCTCGGCGGCCGCGCGGAGGATGGCCTCCGCCACCTCCGTACCCCGTCGACGCCCACCAGCCACGGTACCCACCGTACCGTAATTGCAGTAAGGTACGGTCAGTACCTTAAGGGAGGCTGTCATGCGCGCCTGGGGCGTCACCTACGACACCGGGTTCACCAATCTCGGCACCACCACTCACGAACCCTTCACGCCCGACGTCGTCGCCGCCGAGATGCGGATCATCCGCGACGAACTGCACGCCGACGCCGTCCGGATCACCGGCGGCGTCGCCGATCGCCTGGAGATCGCCGCCCGAGCCGCGGCCGCCGCCGGACTGGAGGTCTGGTACTGCCCGTTCACCAACGACCTGACAGTGGAGCAGCTGCTGGAATTCCTTCTGGACGCCGCCGACCGGGCCGAGCGGATCCGACGGCAAGGCGCTGACATCCGGTTCCTCACCGGCTCGGAGATCAGCCTCATGACCATCGGCCTCATGCCCGGCCGCACACTGACCGAGCGCGCCGCCACCTACGCCGACCCCGCGCGACTGCGGGAGATCATGCCGGCCGTGCAACAGCGGACCAACGCCCTGCTGGCCCGTGCGGCCGCCGGTGTCCGCGAACGGTTCGATGGACCCATAGGGTACGCGTCGCTCCCTATGGAGATGGTGGACTGGACGCCCTTCGACTTCATCGCCACGGACGCCGGCTACCGCGACGCCAGCAACGCCGCAGCGCTACCCGGGAGCCTTGCCGCGATGACGTCGCAGGGCAGGCCGGTCGCGGTCACCGAGTTCGGCTGCGCGACCTTCACCGGCGCGGCCGACCGGGGCAGCCGCAGCGACATCATCCGGTACGACGAACGGACCGCGCGGGCGGTCGGGCTCACCGAACCCGTTGAGCGGAACGAGGCAGAGCAGGCTGCCTACGTACGCGAGCTGCTCGACGTGTACGACGTCGGCGGCGTCGACACCGCGTTCGTCCAGACGTTCGCCGCGCGGCACCTGCCCACGTCCGACGATCCCGAACAGGACCTCGACGTCGGCAGCTTCGGGATCGTGAAGGTCCTGCCCGCCGGCCGGACCGGTACGACCTACCCCGGCATGCCCTGGGAGCCCAAGGCTGCCTTCCACGCGCTGGCCGCGTACGGGCGCGCCCGCAAGGCCCGTGACGCGGCAGCGCCGACCGGCGACGTCACCGCAGGTCGAGTCGCGTGAGCACGCGCGGAAGCCGGCGAGTTGCGGTTGGAGCCTGAGGCTGTCGATGTCCCGGGCGGCTGCCCGGTCGGCCTCATTCGGCGACTCGTGCAGCACCGCAGACAGGGCGCGTAGGTCGGCATGGTCGGGAAGTCGCCTGGTCCGCGGATCGCTGAGCAGCACCACGGCGTACGGGAACCCGAGCAGCCACGCCGTGCCGGCGATCGCCACCTCGGCACCGAGCAACTCGTGCAGCCGGGCCGCGAAGCCGGTGAGTAGCAGCGCGGGGACGACGGCGAACAGGTACCAGCCGACGAAGAGCGGAAAGCGTCGCCGGTTCAGCCAGCGCTGCGTCCGTACGCCCTCCACGCCAGGTGGGGAGGCAAGGAGAGCTAGGCGGGAGCTGACCGGACGACGCAGGTTCACCCACTCATCATCATCAGCCGGGACAACTCAACCACGGCAGAGCGGTATTCCTGTGAGGAATATTCATACCTCTGAGGAATATTGTCTGGACGGATATTTGGTAGGTGCCCGTTACCTACGGTGATGGAGTGCGGCGGCATCCGGGCGTCGCCAACTCTGCCGCGGGGGGTTTGACCGGACGCCAGGCGGGAACGTCGCAGCGATGCGGGCACTGTTGATGAAGATCGAGCAGGCGGCTGTGCTGGACCGGATCGGTGACCGGCTGCAGCGCTCCGTCCAGCGGCGGATCAGCGGCGAACGCGTACGGGACCTGCTGCACGGGGTGTGGCTCGGACATCCGCTGCACCCGGTACTCATCCAGGTGCCGATGGGTGCCTGGCTCAGTGCCGCCGTACTCGATGTGCTGCCCGGCCAGCGACGGGCCGCGACCACCCTGGTCGGGGTCGGCACCGTCGCCGCGCTCCCGGCGGCGGTCGCCGGGGCGAACGACTGGGCGAGCCTGTCGCGCGACCAGCGCCGGGTCGGCCTGGTGCACGCGGTCGCCAACACGGTCGGCGTCGCCTGCTATGCCGGTTCGCTTCTCGCCCGGCTGCGCGGGCAGCACCGCACCGGCCGTACGCTCGGATTTCTCGGCCTGGCCGCGGCCGGAGCCGGCGGCTTCCTCGGCGGACATCTGGCCTACAAGCAGGCGGCCGGGGTGAACCAGGCGGCACCCGACCTGCACCGGATCTCCGCCGGCTGGCACCCGGTCGTCGACTTCGCCGGGCTGCCCGAGTCGACGATGGTCTCCCGTCGGGTCGACGACGTGCCGGTCCTGGTCTACCGGCACGGCGAGGACGTGACGGTGCTGCTGGCGCACTGCGCGCACCAGAACGGGCCGCTCGACGAAGGTACGGTGATCAGCTCGAACGGGCACGCCTGCGTGGTCTGCCCGTGGCACGGCAGCGCGTTCCGGCTCACCGACGGTACGGTCGCGCACGGGCCGGCCGCCACCGACCAGCAGGTGCTGCGCAGCCGGGTGGTCGCCGGCGTCGTCCAGGCCCAACTGCCCTGAAACACGAGTCCCTGAAGAGTACGAACGCCCCGGTCAGGGTCGGGACCTCCAGGCGCGGCCGAGGGTCACGCCGCCGCCGGTCAGGAACCGGCCGGCCGGCGCCGCCGGGCGGGTCACGTGTCCGCCGGCTACCGGAAGCCGTACGGTGAACCGCGCGCCGGCCCCCGGATGGCCGGTCGCCTCGATGGTGCCGCGATGTGCCGTCACCACCTCGCGCAGCAGCGCCAGGCCGAGGCCGATGTGCCGTCGGTCCGACCCGGGACCTCGGTGGAACCGGTCGAAGATGCGCTCGTCGGGGTCGAAGCCCTCGCCGGTGTCGGCGACGGTCAGCTCGACGGTGTCGCCAGCGGCGGAGCGGCGTACGTCGACGTCGATCCGGCCGCCGGGGCGGGAGTGGCGCAACGCGTTGGTCAGCAGTTCGGAGACCACCCGGCGCAGCGCCGACGGGACCCCGGTCACCGGGAGCGGGCCGTCGGCGGCGGTCAGGGCGATGACGACGCCGTACTCCTGCGCCCGGTCCGCTTCGGCGTCGACCGCGCCCTCGACGACGGCGGCCAGGTCCACCGGGGCGTCGGCGACCCGGTCTGGGGCGGCGGCGAGCCGGGCGGACAGCAGCAGGTCGTCGACGACCTCGCCGAGCTGCCGGGTGGTGCCGACCAGCCGTTCCAGGTCGGCGGCGTAGCCGGTGGGCAGCGTACCGTTGCGGGCCCGGCGGGCGAGCAGCTGCGCCCGGGTGTGCACCTGGGCGATCGGGGTGCGGAGTTCGTGGCTGGCGTCGGCGATGAAGCGCCGTTGGCGCATCAGCGCGTCGGCCAGCGGCGCGACGGTCAACCAGCCGACGACGAGCCCGCTGATCAGCGCGGCGATCAGCCCGATCCCCTCGGTGACTGCCAGGGCCAGCAGCAGCTGCCGACGGTCGGCGAGGTGGTAGCGGGCGTCGAAGACCGCCTGTACGGTGTCGTCGCCCTTGGGCTGGGTCAGGACGTGGTAGACGGTGCCGTTGCGTTCGATCGTGGTCGACTGCGCGACACCGGTGGCGGCGACGGTCTCCAGGGCGGTGTGCAGCGGGAACCCGGCGGGGACGGGCGGCGACGGTACGTCGGTGCGCAGATGGTCGCCGCTGCGCAGGAACATCCAGGTGCAGCCCGGTGGCCCGGCCGGGTCGACCCGGCCGGCGGCGTACCGCAGCTCACGGTCGATCTGCTTCTCCTGGCCGTGGACGAGCATGCCGTACGCGATGCCGCCGACCAGGGTGACCAGCGCGGTGACCGCGAGGCCGACCAGGACGCCGACGCGCAGCCGGGCCCGCGCGAGGACGGTCCGCTCGGCGGCCGCCCAGGAGGTGCCGAACGGTTCGGCCGACGATCGTGACATCAAAGTTCTCCGATCCGGTAGCCGAGTCCGTGCACGGTCCGGATCACCGACCGGCCGAGCTTACGGCGCAGGTAGTAGACGTACGTGTCGACGATGGAGGTGGCGTGCGCGTCGTCGAAGACCTGCTGGCGCAGCCCGGACCGGGAGTGCACCCGGGTCGGTGCCGTGGCGATCACCCGGAGCAGTTCGAACTCCCGCAGCGACAGCGCGACCCGCGACCCGTCCGGCAGAACGGCGTCGCGGAGCCCGAGGTCGAGCCAGCCGGCACCGATCCGTACGGTCTCGGCGGTGTGCACGCTGCGTCGGCACAGGGCCCGCAGCCGGGCCGCCAACTCGTCCAGCTCGAACGGTTTCACCAGGTAGTCGTCGGCCCCCGCGTCCAGGCCGGCGACCCGGTCGTCGACCGCACCGAGCGCGGTCAGGATCAGCGCCCGGGCTCCGACCGCACGGGAGCGCAGCCGGGCGAGCAGGTTCAACCCGTCGATCGCCGGCAGCATCCGGTCGATGACCATGACGTCGTACGGCCGGGTCAACCCCAGATGCAGTCCCTGTTGCCCGTCGCGGGCGGTGTCGACCCGGTAGCCTTCGTCGGCGAGCATCTCGGTCAGCAGACCGGCGAGCTCGGCGTCGTCCTCGATCAGGAGCAGGCGGTGTGCCGGTGGCGACGTCACGCTTGCCGTCATCACCCGCCGAGAATCGCACACAGGGCACCGTTGCCCATAGGGTCTAATCGATTTCTAGGGACTTCGGTGCGACAGGGTGGACGGTTCCGCCTGGTCGAAGTGGTTGGCGCACAGCCGCAGCCGGCGCGCGTGCAGCACCATCACGGTGCCGAGCACCAGCTGGACGAGGCTGCGCCACACGTCGGCCCACCGGTCCCCGGTGCGCATCACCCACAGCCGCAGCCGGCCCGGCCCCGCACCCCCGGTGACGACAGCGACGTCGGCCGGTGGCCCGGCCGGAACCAGGTAGCACGGGCCCCGGCTCGGCAACGACCGGTCGTGGCGCACCGAGGAGACCAGCGCGTACCGGCGCAGCACCTCGCGGGTCACCGCGCGCATCATCACCGGTGCGACGCCGCGTGCCGGACAGGCCCGGTTCGCGGTGACGCCGAACGGCAGAAAGTGCGCCTCCCGCCGGGACAGCCGCAGCCACCGGTCCGGGTCGAAGTCGTCGTCGGCCGCCGGCCCGGTCCGCTGGTAGGCGAGATAGTTGAACAGCAGCACCGAGCCGGCCGGCAGCGTGACGTCGGCGGTCACCTCGATCGGCGCCGAGGTGATCCGGTGCGCCACCCCGAACAGCGGATGCACCCGCATCGTCTCGTCGATGACCCGGTCCAGCAGCCGGTCCGCGTCGGCCACCGGCCCGTCCAGCGCCCGGCGGAGCGCGCGCTGCGTCGGCGGATGCTGGGCGATGGCCAGCAGCAGGTGCGCCATCGCCTCGGACATCTGCACCACCGCCGTGTTGAAGAACGCACCCTGCAGCCACCAGGCGGTCTCCTGCGCGGTGAACGGCTCCGGCAGGACGACCGGGGCGGTGCCCGCGTCGACCCGGGCCCGCAGGTAGCGGGTCAACCGGTCGCGTCGGTCCATGTGCCGCAATCCGCAGCACTTCAACGCGGTCACCACGTCGTCGGCGTTCGCGACGATCAGCGCCCGGGCGTCCGGCGGGCACGCCTCGCCGAAGACCAGCTCGTAGTAGACCTCGGCCCAGATCGGCATCGTCAGGTCCCGCAGCCTGACCCGGTTGACCCGATCGGCCGGCAACCGGTCCAACTGTCGGCGGGCGGCTTCGGCGGCCAGCTCCGTCGACCGGTCGTGCGACACCGCCAGCACCCGCCGGGTGGCTCGGGCCACCGTACGATACCGCTCACCGGGCTCGAGATGCTCCTGATGCATGTGCGGCCCCGGTGCCAGCCAGTACCAGAACAGGTCGGACAACCCGGCACCCCGGCTGCGGCCGTCCGCCGCCGGGTTCGCGTACACCTTCTCGAAGTGCTCCGCGCCGACCAGCGGGCCGGGCACCGGGATCCCCTCGGCGCCGTTGACCCGGGCGAACACCCACTGCCGCAGTCCGATCACCGCTGGCGGCAGCCACCGGGGCAGCGTCCACAGCGCGGCCGTCGCCGCGAGAGCCAGTAGCAGCGGTACGGCGAGCCCGGTCACCGCCGTACCGCCGGTCTGACCAGGTCCGGGGTGAGCTCGGCCGGCCGGGCGACCCCGGCCAGCGCCATCGCCCGGTCCAGGTCGGACCGCAGCAGCTCCAGCACCTGCCGTACGCCGGTCTCGCCGCCGGCGGCCAGACCCCAGAGCACCGGGCGGCCGACGCCGACGGCGACCGCGCCCAGCGCCAGTGCGGTGAGTACGTCGGTGCCTCGGCGAATCCCACCGTCGAGCAGCACCGGAAGGCGACCGGCGACCGCGTCGACGACGGCGGGCAGCGCGTCGAGGCTGGCCGGTACGCCGTCGAGCTGCCGTCCGCCGTGGTTGGACACCAGGATCGCGTCGACGCCGTGTTCGACGGCCAGCACCGCGTCGGCGGGATGCAGGATGCCCTTGAGTACGACGGGCAGTCGGGTGACGCCGCGCAGCCACTCGATCCGCCGCCAGTCCAGACCGGCGTCCATCGTGATCGGTCGGATCTCGCCGGTGTCCGGGTCGCGCATGTTCTCGCAGCGCAGCCCGTCCGGCAGGTCAAGGAAGCCGTGCCGCAGGTCCCGTTCGCGGCGGCCGAACACCGGCGAGTCGACGGTGACCACCAGGGCGGCGCAGCCGGCCGCCTCCGCACGGCGGATCACCGACTCGGTGAACGCCAGGTCCGGCTGCGGGTAGAGCTGGAACCACAGCGGCGGCGGTCGGTCCGGGCCGCTGGTCGCCGGCGGCGGGGGCGTCGTCGTCGCGGCGGCGGCCGCGATCGCCTCCACCGGGGTGGTCGCGGCCATGCTCACCACCATGATCGTGCCGGCGGCGGCGGTCGCGCGGGCGCAGCCCGCCTCGCCGTCGGGGTGGGCCAGCCGGTGGAATGCCGTCGGGGAAACCAGGACCGGCATCGACGTCGTCGCGCCGAACAGGGTCGTCCGCAGGTCCCGTACCCCGACACCGCGCAGCACCCGGGGCAGCACCCGGTAGGAGTCGAAGGCGGCCTCGTTGTCCCGTACCGTCCGTTCGTCGCCGGCCCCGCCCGCGAAGAAGTCGTCGTGGGCCGGGTCGAGCCGGCGTCGCGCCGCCGCCCGCAGGTCGGCCAGGTTCACCGGCGCGGTGGGGGCGGTCAGCAGGTGCCCGTTCATCCGCGACCGGTCCGATCTCGGCCGCCCCCGGTGCCGCATCCGGTACGCCGCGACGAACGGCCACCCCGCACCCGGCCGCGTATCGCCGCAGTCACCTCGATGTGCACTGCGGCAGCCACGCGCCGTAGGTTGGCCGGGTGCAAGGGGCCGGTCGGGTCGATGACACCGAGCCTGGTGGCCGTATGACGGGTCACCTCGCTGACCGTATCGACGGATTCTCAGAACGCTCTCAGTACGGCTGCCCGCCCCGGCAAAACGGTCTGAGGAATCTCTGAATCCGCACCGCTAGGGTCGCCGCCATGGCCTCCGACCGTCACCCGCAGGCGATCCTGGACCTGCTGGCCGCCGCCGCCGACCGACCGGTGTTCGAACACGGGCCGCGTGTCGTCACCGGGGCGGAGCTGCTGGACGCCGTCGGGCGGATCGCCACCGGGCTGCGCGCGGTGGGGATCGGTCCGGGCGACGGGGTGGCGATGTCGCTCGGCGTCGACCCGGAGGCCTTCGCCGCCATGGTCGCCGCCCAGGTGGTCGGTGCCCGGGTCGCCGGTGTCCGGACCGGGCTGACCCCGGGGCAGTTGCGGCACGTCCTCACCGGTGGAGCCACCGGACGCGACGCCGCGTTCCCCGACTCCGCCGGCCCGGCCAACCGGGCGGTGGTGGTCGACCGGTCGACGGCGACCGACGGGCTGCGGGCCGCCGCCGACGGCCTCGACCTGCTTGCCGTCGGCCCGTTGGACGGGGTCACCGACCTGCTCGCCGGGCCGGTGTCGTCGGACGCCCTGGACTGCGCCGGTCGGCCGGACGACATCGGGCGGGTCACCTACACCAGCGGCAGCACCGGCGACCCGAAGGGCTGCGCGGAGACCTACGCCGCACTGGGTGCGGGATGGGCGGCGTACCCGGACCGGTGGCCCTCGGCCGTCCGGGACCTGGCCGCCCAACTGGACCGTTTCCTGGTCTTCGGCTCGCTGAGCAGCCTGGTGATGATGGAGTACACCGTGCTGACCCTGGCCGCCGGCGGCACCGCGGTGGTGGCCGAACCGACCGGCGGCCCGGAACCGTTCCTACCGCACGCGATCGCCCGGCTCCGGGCGACCGCCAGCGTGGCCGCCGTGCCCCGACTGCACCAGCTGGTCGTCGGTCAGCTGACCGACCCGTTCGACCTGAGTACGTTGCGCGCCCTGCTGGTCTCCGGTTCCCCGCTGGAGCCCGGCCGGCTGGCGCAGGCCGAGGCGGTGCTGGGGCCGGTGGTCTACCACGGGTACGGCCAGACCGAGACCGGTCTGATCTCCCTGATCACGCCGGCCGAGACGGCTGCGGTGCCGGCCCGGCGGGCCAGCGTCGGCCGCCCGGCCGAGATGGTACGCACGCAGCTGCGGGACAGCTTCGGCAACCCGGTGCCGGTGGGCGGCGAGGGCGAACTGTTCGTCCGTACTCCCGGTCAGGCGGCCGGCTACTGGGCCGACCCGGCCGAGACGGCGGCCGTGTTCGTCGACGGCTGGGTACGTACCCGCGACCTCGCCCGCTTCGACGACGACGGCTACCTGTACCTGCTCGGCCGCACCCGGGACGTGATCATCGTCAACGCCGACATCCGGTACGCCGGCCCGATCGAACGGGTCCTGGCCAGTGATCCCGCCGTGGCCGAGGCGTACGTCGTCGGACGGCCCGACGAGCAGACCGGGGAGGCGGTGCACGCGTTCGTCGTACCCGCCACCTCCGAGCGGCCGGACCCGACGGCGCTGGCCGACCTGGTCGCCGGCCGGCTCGGCGAGGCCAGCCGGCCGCGCACCGTGACCTTCATCGACGCTGTGCCGGTCGGGCCGAGCGGCAAACCGGACAAGCGGCAGCTGCGCCCGCCCGGTGCCAGCCAGGTTCAGTCGCGGTAGCGGCGGTGCCGGCCGGAGTCGGTCGGTGCCCCGGCGGTCCGCCGTTTGAGCCCCAGCACCGTGCCGATCTGCGCGCCGACGATGCTCGCCGCCGTGATCACCGCGGCGACGGCGAGTGGTCGGTTGAGGTTCTGCTGCGGCCCGGGCGAGCCGGCGGAGACCCCGCCGCCGAGGTTGCCGCCGCCAGCGGCGTCGTCGTCGATCTGCCAGGCCGGCCGCTGCGCCGGTGCGGTGCCGGCGTCGGACGGTACGTCGGTGGTCGGCGGCGGGGTCGTCGGCTGCCCTGTGGGCGGCTGCCCCGCTGCCGGGGGTTGCGGTGCCGGCTGCTCCGTGGCCGGCGGTGCCGGGGTTCGTGGGGCCGCCGGGGTCAGCACGGTGCCGTTGGCGTGTGGCCGTACCCCGGTGTCCGTCGCGTCGGCCGGCAACCGCAGCAGCTGGCCGGCCCGGATCCGGTCCGGGTCGTCGATCTCGTTGAGCGCGGCCAGTTGCCGGTAGTCGCCGAACTCACCCAGATAGCGGTCGGCGATGTGGCCCAGGTAGTCGCCGTTGGCGACCCGGTACACCGGTTCGGCGGCCGCCGCGTCGGTGCCGGCGTCGGGCCGGTCCGGTGTCGACGGCGCGGTGGCGAGTGCGTGCAGCGCGGCCGGCGACACCAGCGGCCCGGACTGGCCGGCCCCGGCCAACTGGTGCGGGGTCGGCCGCGAGTCGGTTGCCTGCCCGGCGGTGGCCTGCCCGGCGGTGGCTTTCGCGTCGGCGGGCGCCGCACCGAACCCGGTGCTCACCGCCACCACCGTGGTCGCCTCGACCGTCCCCGGTGCGGCGAACGCCGCCGCCGGGCTGGCCACCAGGATCAGCGAGATCGACCCGATCAGCGCGGCCGCGACCCGCTGCTGCCGGTTCAGTCCGGGCAGCCGGGGTGCCGGCCGGCGCAGCAGCCGCGCCGGCACCTCCACCAGTACGGAGACCAGGAACGTCGCCCAGCCCAGCCAGCCGACGACGGCCAACGCCCGCAGGAACAACTGGCCGTCGTCGCGACTGGTCAGGGCGGCACCGATGGCGGCGGCCGACGGCACCTCGTCGGGCAGCGGGTTGCCGGCGAACGCGAGCAACGCGACCGGTGCCCCGGCGAGCAGGATCAACAGGACGATCAGGGCGCCCAGGCCGGTGACGACCTGCCCGAGCCGCCGGGCGGGGGTGACGCGCGTCGTGCTCATGTCCGCTCCTATCGAGGGGTTCGCGGCCTGCTAGGGCTCCGTCCGTAGCAGGGCGGTGGCCTGCCCGGTGACCGGGATGGCCGACGGGAAGCCGAAGAGGCTGAGCATGGTGGTTTCGTAGGACATGTCGACGGTCACCGTCAGCTGCTGCTGATCGGGGGCGACGGTGACGGTGTGCCCGGTGACCAGCGGCAGATCATCGAGGTAGGCGTCGACCGCCGCCGTCGCCGCTTGAACGTCGAGGACCGCGCCGTCGCCGCCGACGGCGAGCCCGATGTCGATCTGCTGCCCACCGGTACGGGCGGCCTCGGCCGCCAGGTTGTCGGCCCGATGCTGGGTGCGGTACTTGCCGGCGGCGTCCACGGTGATCCCGATGACGGTGGCCACCGCCATGAACGCCACGGCCAGGAAGACACTGACCCGTCCGGCGTCGACGGCGGTACGGACGCCGGTCCGACGATGCGCGGCCCGATCCCGGTCGCCGCGGCCCGCCGGCTTCACTGCCGCCCCCGGAACCGGTCCAACGGGGACCGGAACTCGGCGCTGAGCAGCCGGTCGTCCGGCACCCAGGGCAGCCCGAGGTCGTCGAAGCGCACCGCGCAGGTGATCCGGACGTGGATCAGCGCGGTGGCGGCACCGGGCGGGCTGTCGAACGCCGCCGTGAGGGTGTCCACCCCGCCGTGGTGGAAGTCCGGGTCCGGCTCGTCGGCGCAGGCGATCCCGGCCCAGTCCAGCCGCTGCTGTACGGCGTGCGCGGCGTGCGTCTGCGCCTCGGCCTTCGTCCGGGAGATGGAGGCGGCCCGGGCGGCGTCGTGGGCCGCCGCGTCGAGGGCGTTGCGGGCCACCACGGTCCGCCCACTCACCCAGGCGACGACGATGAGCAGCAGGAACACCGGGGTCAGGATGGCCACCTCCACCGAGATCGACCCGCGCTGCGCCGCCTGCCGCAGACCGGGTCCGCGCTGCGCCGCACCCGCCGCGTCGGTGCTGCGCTGCGCCGACTGTCGTCGCATGGTCACCCCCTACTGCTCGAACCGTTCGATCTCGCCGGTGGCGGTCTCACTCACGGTGAAGGTCACCCCGGGCACCAGGGACAACGCCGTACCGCTGACGGTGTAGGAGACGTAGCGTCCGGAGGGGTCGACAACCGGCTCGGGCAGCGGGTCGGGGTCGAGCCAGTCGCCGGCACCGGCCAGGAACGCCGCCGCCCGCTGCGCGCCGACCCCGGTGTCGGCGTTGCCGCTGCCCAGCACGTCGTAGCCGCGTTCGGCGCTGACCGCCTGCTGGGCGGCGGTCAGCGCCACCGTCCGGGCCAGGAACAGGGCCGCGACCTGGATCGAGGCGAACAGCAGCACGAGGATCCCGGGCAGCAGGATCGCCAACTCGACCGGGGCGGCCCCCCGGTCCGGGCAGGAGCGTCCGCCGGGCCGGGCCACCACCTGGTCAGTGGGGGCCCGGCCCGTGCGTCGGGCGGGCGGGCGCGGCATGCGACGGTACGGATCAGTCGCCGGCGTCGCCGCCGGGGATGTTGTTGGGGTCGGGCAGGTCGTTGCTCGGGTCCGGGTTGGCGTTCATGAAGTCGAAGGCCAGGTTGGAGGCCCAGGCGAGGACGGCGATCGCGACCAGCGCCAGGCCGACGATGATCACGGCGGTCGGCACCGGGCTGTCACCCCGGTCGCGTTCGGCGGCGTCGCGCAACTCGGCGAGGCGTTGCGCCACGGCCACCTGAAGGCGGGTCAGTACCTGCATGTCGGGTCCTTTCGGGAGGGCTGGCGGGGGTTACCGCGCGGTCAGATGCGGGCCAGGAAGGGGTAGAGAACAAATCCGATGAGGACGAAGACCAGGAAGGCGCCCGGGATGTCGAGCCGACCGGTGACCGCTTCGGCCCGGGCCAGGTTGTCGGTCCTGATCTGATCGCGCAACGAGTCGGCGCGGCTGCGCAACGTCTCGTGCACCTGGGCACCTTCGGTGCCGGACGACTGCATGATCGATCCGACGTCGCCGAGTTCCGGTACGCCGATCTGGTCGGATAGGTCCCGCAGCTCGTCCCAGGGCGAGTGCATCTGCAGCTGGGCCAGCCGCAACGCCTCCCGGATCCGCTCGAAGACCCAGCCGTCGCACACCTTCGCCGCCCGTTCCAGGGCCTGGACCGGCCCGTGCGCGGCGGCCATCTGCAACGCGACGAGGTCCAGGTAGGTGCAGACCGCCCGGCTGAACTCCCGTCGTGCCTGCGCGGCCCGGCTCAGCACGTCCTGGTGGGCCAGCACGGCGGCACCGACGGCCAGCGCCAGCCCGGCGATCACCGGTACGGCGACCGGTAGGTCGATGCCGACGACCCCGAGGGCCATGGCGAGCACCGGCGGGGCGGCCAGCCCGATCAGCGCCGACAGCAGCAGGGACAGGGCGTACTGCTCCGGGGTGCGCCCGAGCAGGGCGAGTTCCTTGTGTGGCGGGCGCAGCCAGCGGACCACCCCGGTCAGCCAGGCCAGGTCGCCGTCGGCGGCTACCGTACGGGGGCGTTCCTGCGCCTGGTGCAGCCGGCGCAGCGCGGGGGCGAGCGCAGGGGTCGCCGGGCTGGTCTCCCGGACCAGCAGGAACACCCCGAACCCGACCAGCGCGCCGCCGGCCACCGCGATGGTCGTCTGCCAGTTGAGGATCAGCTGCCAGTCGAGGATCACCGCAGCACCTCCTCCGGCTCGGGTGCGGCGAGGAACCGGGCCGGTCGGGGCGGGATGCTCATCTGCCGCACCCAGACCAGCAGGGCGACGAACAGGCCACCGAGCGCGGTCATCACCAGCTGCCCGGTGGGGGTGCCGTACGGGGCCATGTAGGCCGGGTTGACCAGGCCGTACCCGAGGACGACCAGGGTCATCACGGTCAGGAACCGTACGGCGAACCGGGGCTGGGTCCGTTTGGCCTCCACCTCGCGGCGGGTGGCGACCTCGGCGGCGGCGGCGTTGGCGATCGACCCGAGGACGTCACCGAGGCGTTCACCCCGGTCGGTGAGGTGCAGGATCAGCGCCGCGACGACCTGGTCGCAGACCGGGTCACCGATCTCGTCGGCGAAGGCCAGCAGCGCGCTGCGGCCCAGCCAGCCGGCCTGCAGGCGGGCGGCGAGGTCCCGTACCTCGGAATTGATCTCGGCCGGCGCGGTGGCGACGGTCCCGATGATCGCCTGCTGCAGCCCCTGACCGGTGCCGGAGACGTCCTTGAGCCGGCGGGTCCACTCGCCGACGGCTTCGATCCGGGCGATCGCCCGGCGTTCGGCCTTGCCGACGCTGAACAGCCACGGCGCGCCCGGCACCGCGACCGCGACCAGCAGGCCGGCGATCGGCAGCCCGGTGATCAGGAAGGCGAGGACGCCGGCCAGGCCGGCGGCGATCAGCAGCGCCTGGTGCTGGCGTTGTTCGCGGCGGCCGGCCCCGGAGCCCTGCCAGATCCGCGCGACCAGCCGGCTGGTGCGCGACGGCGGGCCAGGTGGCCGGCTGGTGCCGATCACCGCGACGATGGTGAGGACCAGCCCGCCGACGCAGGCCGCGCCGGCGATGACCGCGATCACCTCGATGTTGGCGGGCAGGTTCATCGGCCACCCCGCAGCACGCTGTGCCGGGGCCGCCGCCAGCCACCCACCCCGGCTTCGATGTAGCGGGTCAGCCCGCGTACGTCGTAGCCGACCCGCATCAGCTGTTCGCGGATCCGTTCCGGCAGGTGCCGGGGGATGGCCCGGCCGTCCGGGCCGGGGCCGAAGACGGTGGTGGTGGCGATCCGGCCCCCTTCGCCGACGCCGATGACCTCCTCGACGTGCGAGACGAACCGGTGTTTGCGCCCGCCGATGCCGGTCTCGTCCTCGACGGTGACGTAGACGATCAGGTCGAGGGCGTTGCCGGCCATCCGTCGGGCCTGGTCGACGGTCATCTCCCGGCCGTGTGACAGGGCCAGTTCGACGATCCGTTCGCCGACCCCGGACGGGGTGCGGGCGTGGATGGTGCACATCGAGCCCCGGCTGGTGGTCATCGCCTGCAGCATCGGGACGATCTCCCGGGAGCGGACCTCGCCGACGATGATCCGCAGTACGCCCATCCGCAGCGAGACCGGGATCAGGTCGGCGATGCTGACCTCGCCGGCGGGTCGGCCGTCGAGTCCCCGTTCCCCGTGGCCTTCGCGGGCCTCGAAGCTCATCACCGCGCGGTGCCGTTCGGTGCGTTTCGCCGGCAGCAGTTCCCGGCTCTCCTCCAGCAGCACGTACGGCTCGTTGGCCGGGATCTCGTTCATCAACGCCCGGATGATGGTGGTCTTGCCGGCCCCGGCGAGCCCGGCGACCATGATGTTCAGCCCGGCCCGCATCGCGGCCCGGAGGAAGTCGCGGACCAGCACGTCGATCATCTCGTCGAGGTCGGCCCGGCCGCCGGCCACGTCGTCGAGGCTGATGTCGAGGGTGTTGTGCTTGCGGATCACCGCGTACGGCCGGTGGCTGACCAGGTAGACGGCGGCGAGCCGGCTGCCGTCGGGCAGTTGCAGGTCCAGGGTGGGCTTCGAGGTGGACAGCGACCGTTCGGTGGCGCCGGCCCGGCGGGCGGCGGCCTGCAGGATCTCCACGAGTTCGTCGTCGCTGTCGGCGATCGGATCGTGCCAGTCGACCTGCCCGTCGCGGCGGGTGATCCGCACCTGGTCGCAGCCGAGGATGTGGACCTCCTCGATGGTGTCGTCGACCAGCAGGGTCTGCAGCCGGCCGAGGCCGACGAGTTCGGCGGTGACCTGGTCGAGCAGGACCCGTTCCTCGTGGGCGGTCAGCGGGGTGCCGGCCCGACGGACCTGGTCGGCGTACTCGGCGACGACGGCGATCGCGATCCGGGCCCGCTCGACGTCCTCCTCGTCGATGGTGAACTCGCGGCCGCGCTGCCAGCGGGTCAGCCGGGTGCTGAGCTCCCGGCGCAGCTCGCGCACGAGCGCGAAGTCGGTGCGGGGCCGGGGCGGGGCGGCGGCCGCCGGGGTGCGGACACCGCCGCCGGCCGGCGGGTGGTGGCCGTTGGTCGGCGGCGCGGTGGGCCGGCCGGGTGGTGCGCTGCCGGGTTGGCTACCTGGCCGGGTCGGCCCGGCGGTACGCGGTACGGGTACCGCCGGCACGCCCGGTGCAGCCGGGGCACCCGGCACTGTGGGGGCACCCGGTACCGCCGGCACGCCCGGCACCGTCGGGGCGGTGAGTGCCGCCGCGATCGGGGTCGGCGAGCCGGGCGGAGCCGGTGGGCCGGGCGGCGCGACCAGCGGCCAGTTGCGCCGGCCGGCGAACGTCGTCGGCACCTGGTCCGGTCCGGTCTCGCCGGGGATGCCGTTGGGTCCCAGCGGCGGCGTGATCGAGGTGACCGGATCTGGCCGGCCGGACCACGGCCGCACCGGTTGGTCGGTCCGGATCGCCTGCTCGGGCTGGGCTGACTGATCGTGGCGCGCGGGCTGGTCGGGCCGGGCCGGGTGGTCGGTGGGGTCCCGGGGGTCGCTCGACACTGGTTCAAACCGCATGCGGGACCCCTTCCAGCGCGGGCCAGCGCAGCCGGGCCTGCCGGCGTTCGATCAGCGACCGGACCGGGACCTCCAGCGCTCCGGCGGCGCGCAGCAGCGGCCGGTTGAGCTTGACGGTGCCGCCGTGGCTGAGCACCTCGGCGGTGCGGGGGTCGGCCGGCAGCCGGGCGATCACCGGCAGCTGCAGGGCCTTGCTGATCTCGGCACGGCTGTGCCCGTCGCCGACCAGCAGCAGCCGCAGCGATCCGGGCGGCACCCGGTGTTCGGCGAAGTCCCGCTCGATCGCGGCGACCGCCGAGCGGGCGCTGGACAGGTCAGGCAGGTGGGCGGCGGCGACCACCAGGACGATCGTCGCCGCCCGCAGGATCGGCCACGGTGGATTGGCGACGTACAGTCGACCACAGTCGACGATCACGTCGTACGGTGGTCGACCCTGCTCCAGACCGACGAAGAAGTCCGCGAAGCGTTGCCACAGCGGGGTGACGCTGCCGATCTGCGCGGGGTCGACGACACCGGGCAGCAGCAGCCGCTCCCGCCGGGGCGCGTCCAGGTCGACCAGCTGGCTCCAGAACGCCTCCTCCAGGTTGCCGTCGCGCAGCTCGCTGACGGCGAGTTCGCCGATGCCGCGCGGGCCGGCCAACGCGCCGCCCAGGTAGCCCGCCAGCAGGGTCCCACCGGCCGGATCGCACTCGGCGAGCACCACCCGGTGGTGCCAGGAGAGGGTGCAGGCCAGCGCGCTGGTGGTGACCCCGGGGGACCCCTTGGCCGAGACGAGGGCGACGATTGCCATCCGTCAGGCCGCCGGGGTCAGCACGACCGCGATCCGGTTCTCGGCGGCGAGCACCACCACGGCCGGTACGTCCCGGGCGGCCAGCGCCAGGTAGGCGATGACACCACCCCGGTCGTCGGCGGCCACGTCGATCACGGTCGCGTCGAACCGGGTGACGGCGGCATCGCCGGCGTTGCGCCCGGGGGTGCCGACGAGCAGCAGTTTGTCGCCCGGGTTCAGCCGCCGGGCCGGCACCTGCTCGGCGCGCAGCCCGAGGGCGATCTGCTGCTGGTCGGGCCCGATCATCGGCTCGTTGGTCAGTTGCGCCGGGGTGAGCAGGCTGCCCGGCACCAGGGCCACCGCCGCCCGCAGCCCGATCACCTGGTCGAGCTGGCTGGCCGGCACCGGCTGGATCGCCTGCCCGCCGGCCACCTGTACGGTCACCAGGTCGTCGGCGCTCAGCACGGTGCCGACCGGCACGTCCCGGGCGATCGCCAGGTAGGAGCCGGTGGCCCGGACCGAGGTGACGGCGAACGCCGAACCGAGCCCGCCGAGGGCGATCAGCAGGACCGCCAGACCGAGCAGGCCGGGCCGCATCCGCCGCTGCCGGACGATCTTCGGCGGGGTGACCGGGGCGTCGGTGCCGGTGCCGGTACGGGTCGTCGCCACGGTCATTCCCGCACCACCTGAAGCTCGTCGATCTCGATGGTGACCTCGTCGGACTCGAAGTCGAGGGTGGCGAAGGTGCCCTGCGGCTCACCGTTGATCGTCCAGGTCACGGTCCAGGCCACGGTCGCGGTAATCGCGTACTGCCCGGGGGTCCGGTAGCCCGGCAGGTATCCGCAGCTGGGGTCGAGCGGGTCGTCGACGCCCGGCTGGTAGGCGTCGAAGAGGTCACCGGGGGCGCATTCGATGCTGTCGCCGTTGCCCATGTCGATGGTGACCCCGCTGACCTCGGCGCGGACCACGACGCTGACGTCCCGGTCGCGTTCGGACTCCTGATGCGGACCCCAGGTGGCCTGGCCGCCCTCGGACCAGACCCAGACCGGCAGGCCGACCAGGCCCGGTGCCTGGCCCGGATCGGGCGCGGTGTGCAGCACCGGCCGTTCGAAGTCGATCCGGGCGTACGCACGGCGGCGCAGCTCGGCCGGGTCCGGCGGGGCCTCGTACCCGGGCGGCGGGTCGGCCAGCCAGACGGGTTCCGCGGACACCTGCCCGGCCGTGCAACTGCGCAGGTACGCGGTCTGCCCGTCGTTGCCGCCGGACGGCTGCGGCTCGGCGACCTTGTAGTAGCACTCGTCCTCGCGGTTGAACCAGCCGACGATGTCGTCGTAGCAGGGCAGCTCGACGCCGTCGCGGTAGCAGGGGCCGGCCCCGCCGCCGCCGTCGCCGCCACCGGAGTCGCCACCGCCGTCGTCGCCGGGCCCACCAGGGGTGCCGGGCCCCTCGCTCCAGCCGTCGCAGTGCGCCTGGGTGATCGTGCACTCGCCGCCGGACTGTGCGGCGGCTGGCGCGGCGGCGACCAGGACGGCGGCACCGGCAAGCACGGTGGCGGCGACTCCGGCGGCGGCCGTGAGCAGGGTGCCGACGGCCGGGCCGGCGAGCCAGCGCCGACGGGAACGATTGACGGCGGTCAGCATGGCTGGTCCGGGTGGGCGACGCCGCTGCTGATCAGCCAGCGACCGTCGTCGTAGCGGGTGGCGGTGGCGGTGGCCAGGTAACGGCCGACCTCGGTGCCGGGGACGACCTTGTCGGTGTCGTCGGCGTAGACCATCCGGTAATTCTTGGCGTCGAGGCAGTCCTGGATCACCACCGTCACCGGCACCGAATCAAGATTGACTTCGGTGACCGTCGGGTCGGAGATGAGTGAGCCGGTACGCATGGCTCCACGCTCCTTTGCTTCTCGAATGCCCAGCCGGACCTGCGTCAGGAGAGGATCCGCCAGATACTTCTGCAAATCGGGGTGATGCGGGTCTGCCTCGTGTTCGGCGTCCTCGGCGACGGCGAGGTACCCGGCGTACGCGGCGAGGGCGGCATCGGCCGCCTGCGCGGCGGCCGGATCGTCGGTGGCGGCGGGTGCGGTCAGCGGCGGCAGCGCGGCGGTCGGTTCGGTGGCGCACGCGCTGAGACCGACAGCGGCGAGCACCGACGCGACGAGCGTCGCTGCCGCCCAGCGTGGCGCAGTGGGCCCCACGGTCCGTCCTCCTCGGTGCCTGCCGGGCCGGACGTCGCGGCGTACGGTGACCGACACTATTACCAACGTCGATGTCGTGGAGTGCTGTCGCACTCCCCGCTGGAATGTGCCTCCGGTTGCCTCCGGCCGCGCGCTCACCTCCGCCAACGACACAATTCCGCCGGTGGAGTCCGATGTTTCCCGGCAGTAGTGCATCGCTCAAGGGGGGAGCATAGGCTGACGCTCGCGACAGCAACAGGGGCAATTCAGAACAACACTCAGAGTCACGATCTTCGGTTTCGGCGGCGGTGGAGGGAGGAGTGCCGTCCGTCAATTCCTGTTCATCTCCGAGGGCTGGGGGCGGTCACGCTGTCAAGTGCTGACAACTGATCGAAAACGGCCATCATCGTCAGCGAATTGCCGGCAACGTTCGTGTTCTGTCCGATTTGGAAGTCGCCGTCGACGGGGCGGAGTCTCGGTTCAGTGGTCGGTGGTGCCGGCCGGAACCACCGACCCGACCCGGCGTGTCGGGTCCGGCGCCACGCAGAGTCAGCGATCATGAAACTACTGAGAGTGAGGTGTTGGTCGGATGCTTCGACCCGGTCTGGTCGGCGTACCGGTGATCACCCCGGTGCTGCGATGGGCCGTCGCCGCCCACGCGGTCCCGGCCGGCGAACCCTGGCGTACCGGCTGCCCACGGTGCCGGGCCCCGATCGGACCGCGCCGGTCGCCGCGGACGTTGTCCGCCCTGGCCCGCTGCGACGGCTGCGGTACGCGGATCGGCGCGCCCCCGTTCGCAGTCGAAGCCGTCGGGGTCGTCGTCGGGCTCGCGGTCCTCGCCGCCGGTGCGCCGTGGCCGGTCACCATCGCGCTGCTCTGGTGGGCCGTCTGGATGGTCCCGCTGGTCTTCGTCGACCTCGCCGTGCACCGGCTGCCCGACCGGCTCACCTACCCGGCGGCGGCCGGCACCTGGGCGCTGCTCGGCCTCGCCGCACTGGTCACCGGCCGGCCCGACGCCGGGCTGCGCGCCGTCGTCGCCGGTACGGCCGTCGCCCTGCTGTTCGCCGCCACCACGGTGATCTTCGGTGCCCGGGGCTTCGGCCTCGGCGACGCCAAACTGGCGTTGAGCATCGGCGCGGTGCTCGGCTGGTTCGGCTGGCCGACCGTCCTGGCCGGACTGCTCGTCGCCTTCGTCGCCTCCGGCGCGGTCGCGGTGGGGCTGCTCCTGCTCGGCCGGATCCGCTGGTCGCAGCAGTTGCCGTTCGGGCCGTTCCTGGTGCTGGGCACCGTCGCCGCGCTGACCCTGGTGGGACAGCAATGATCACCATGGACACCGTCGGGCTGTGGGCGGAACGGCTGATCGTCGGCAACAGCCGCCCCTGGCTGTGTCGTCGGGCGACCGGCCGGACCCTGGAGATCGCCGTCGGCACCGGCCGCAACGTCTCGTTCTACCCACCCGACGTCGAGTTGATGGCAATCGACGTCGACCCCGGCATGCTCGACGTCACCCGGCGTCGGGCCGCCGCCGCCGGCCGGCGGGTCGCCCTCGGGCAGGCCGACGCCGCCGCGCTGCCGTACGCCGACGAGTCGTTCGACACGGTCGTCTGCACCTTGGCGCTCTGCTCGGTGTACGACCGGGCCGCCGTACTCGCCGAGATGCGCCGGGTGCTGCGACCCGGCGGCCGACTGCTGCTGCTCGACCACCGCGAACACCGGTGGCGGCAGGCACACCCGGCCGACCTGGCGCTGCGCGGCGGCTTCGTGGCCGAGGGACGCCGGCGGCTGTGGTTCGGCCTGATCGAGCGGCTGGCCGCCCGCCGGCCGTGACCTGGCCGCCCGCCCGCCGGCCGTGACCTGGCCGCCCGCCCGCCGGCCGTGACCTGGCCGCCCGCCCGCCGGCCGCTCGTGACCCTGCCCAGCCCGGCCCTACCGGCCATCAGGACTTCCCGGCCAGCGGTAGAGGCGTTGTGCCCGACGACACCGGGCGGCGATCCCCTGGCCAGCCGGCGGCGCAACGACCACGCTGGACGGGTGGCACACACTCCGACGCCGGGCGCGACGAGCCTGCCGGCGGTCATACAGGGTGGGATGGGCGTCGGCGTGTCGAGCTGGCGGCTGGCCCGCGCCGTCGCCCGTACCGGCCAGCTCGGCGTGGTCTCCGGCGTGGCCCTCGACGTACTGCTCGCCCGTCGCCTGCAGCGCGGCGACCCGGGCGGGCACGTCCGACGGGCACTGGCCCGGTTCCCGGTGCCCCGGATCGCACAGCAGGTGCGGGACCGGTACTTCGTGCCGGACGGGGCATCGCCGACGGCCGCGTACCGGCCGGTGCCCCGGCTCGGGCTGCGGACCGCCCGCCACGGTCAACTGCTGGCCGTCGTGGCGAACTTCGTCGAGGTGGATCTGGCCCGCGAGGGCCACGACGGCCCGGTCGGGGTGAACTATCTGGAGAAGATCCAGCTGGCGACCCCGGCGGCGGTGTACGGCGCCATGCTCGCCGGGGTGGACTACGTCCTGATGGGCGCCGGGCTGCCGACCGAGATCCCGCGCCTGCTGGACGGGCTCGCCGCTCACCGTCCGGTACGGCTGACCGTACCGGTGCACGGTGCCGTGCCCGGCGAGGAGCACCACGTCCGCTTCGATCCGGTGGAGCTGCTCGGTGAGGCCGTCGGTGACCTGCGCCGACCCCGGCTGCTGGCGATCGTCTCCTCCGCGACCCTGGCCGGGTATCTCGCCCGGGACGAGGTCACCCGCCCCGACGGCTTCGTCCTGGAGTCCCCGGTCGCCGGTGGCCACAGTGCCCGCCCGCGCGGCCGGCTCACCGTCGACGACGACGGCGAACCGGTGTACGGCCCGCGCGATCAGCTCGACGTGCCGAAGGTGGCCGGCCTGGGGCTGCCGTTCTGGCTGGCCGGCGGGCAGACCGGCCCGCAGCAACTGGCCGAGGCCCGCGCCGCCGGGGCCGCCGGCGTCCAGGTCGGTACGGCGTTCGCCCTGTGTCGCGAGTCCGGGCTGGACGAGGCGATCCGTCGGCGCATGCTGCACCAGGCAGGTCAGGGCACGCTGGTGGTGCGCAACGACGTACGGGCCTCGCCGACCGGGTTCCCGTTCAAGATCGCCGCACTGCCGGACACCGTCGCCGACGAGCAGATCTACGCCGACCGGCCACGACTGTGCGACCTCGGCTACCTGCGGACCCCGTACCGCCGTGACAGTGGTGGCGTCGGGTACCGCTGCCCGGCGGAACCGGTCGACGAGTACGTGCGCAAGGGCGGGTCGGTCGAGGAGACCGTCGGCAGCCGCTGCCTGTGCAACGGTCTGGTCGCGGCGGTCGGCCTCGGTCAGCACCGGTCGGACGGCTACGTCGAGCCGCCGCTGGTGACGCTCGGGCAGGACCTTGCCTTCCTGCGCCAGCTGACCCGCCACGGCATCGACTACTCGGCGGCCGACGTCGTCGACCACCTGCTCGCCGCGTCACGGTCTTAACGGACTTTCATCTTCCTCCCGTCCGGCTCCCATCCCCGGCGGGTGGGATCAGGGCATGCGGATCTGGAGACCACGCAGTCGGCCCGCGTGGCTGGCGGTCACGGCGGTCGGGCTCGTTCTCACCACCCTGCTCGTCGCCGACCGGGTCGCGGCGCGGCTGGTCGCCGGGCGGCTCGCCGACGCCGTGGCCTGCGCCACCGGGATGGCCGAGCCGCCCCGTGTCACCGTGCACGGCTTCCCGTTCGTCAGCCAGCTGCTGACCGGGCGGTTCGCCGGGCTCACGATCACCGCCGACGAGCTCGGCGGCGGCGAACTGGACATCGGCGGCGAACTGGACATCGGCGGTGGGCTGCCGGTCGCCGGGGTGACCGTCCGACTGAGCGACGTCGAGATCGTCGGCGACCTGACCAGCCCGTCCGGAGTGCGGGTCGGCCAGCTGTCCGCAGCGGCCACCGTCGACTTCGGCCGGCTCACCGAGCTGGCCGGGACCCTGTCGGACGACACCGCGCCGCAAGAGGGCACCGGCTCGGACGACGGCCCGCTCGGTGGTGGGCTGTTCGACGCGTCCGATCTGCGCATCCGGGGCACCGACAACGGTCAGCTGGTGGTGGAGCTGACCGCGCAGATGTTCGGCCAGGCCCTACCGATCACCGTGTACGCCGTACCGGAGCTCGACGGGCGGATGCTGCGTATCACCCCGGTCGAGGTCGAACTGCTCGGCCTGCGCCGCAGCGCCGACCGGCTGCCCGGTGCCCTCGGCCAGCGCCAGATCGAGCGGGAACTGCCCGCGTTGCCGGCCGGGCTCACGTACCAGGAACTGACCGTGACCGCCGACGGCCTGCGCCTGGCGGTCGCCGGGGAATCGATCGATCTCGACGACATCGGCCGACCGGGCTCCGCCGGGCCGGCCGGGAGCAACGACACCGAACAATGCCGGGAGCAGGCGTGAACACAGTGGAGACCGGTGCGGTTCACCGGATGATGGCGGCGCTGGGCGGTCTGGTCGTGCGCCGACCCTGGTGGGTGATCGGCGGCTGGCTGCTGCTGACCGTCACCGTGGCCGGCCTGGTCGTCGGCGTCGGCCGACCCACCGAGGAGGACGTGTCGTTGCCCGGCAGCGACGGCCAGATCGGGCGTGACCTGCTCGACACCCACTTCACCGGCAGCGGCGACGCCACCGGCCAGCTGATCTTCGAGGCCGGCGACGGACGGCTCGACGACCCGGCCACCGCCGCCGCGATCACCGCCGCACTCACCGAGGTGTCCGAGGTGGCCCACGTCGTGTCGGTCACCCCGCCGAGCGTCGAGGCGGGCACGATCAGCGCCGACGGGCGGATCGGCTACGCCAGCGTACGGCTGGACGTCGGCCCGCGTTCGGTCACCCGGCAGCTGTCCGACGACATCGTCGCCGCCGCCGCGCCGGCCCGCGACGCCGGCGTCGCGACGGTCCCCGGCGGCCCACTCGCCCGGCAGGGCCCCAGCACCCACGCCAGCGAACTACTCGGCCTCGGCGTCGCGGTGATCGTCCTCGTGCTGGTCTTCGGCGGCCTGGTCGCGGCGGCGTTGCCGCTGGTCAGCGGGGTACTGACGTTGATCGTCGGAGTCGGCGCGGTCGGCCTCGCCGGCCACTTGACCGATCTGCCGGGGGTGGCCAGCACCCTGGCCACGATGATCGGCCTCGGAGTCGGGATCGACTACGCGTTGTTCCTGGTCACCCGCTACCGGACGCTGCTCGACGAGGGTGTGCCGGTCCGGGCGGCGGTCGCCGCCTCGGTCGCCTCGTCCGGCAGCGCGGTCGTCTTCGCCGGCGGTACGGTGATCGTCGCGCTCTGCGGGCTGGCCGTCGCCCAGGTGCCGATCCTGACCGCGCTGGGCTGGACCGCCGGATTGGTGGTACTGGTCGCGGTCGCCGCCGCCACCACTCTGCTGCCGGCGCTGCTGACCGTCCTCGGGCACCGGATCGGCGCCCTGCGGGTGCCCGGGCTGCGTCGGCGAGCCGGCGGCGGTGCGTTCTGGGGCCGGCTGGCCGACCGGGTCACCCGTCGTCCCGGCTGGTACGCCCTGGGCACCGCCCTGCTGCTGGCCCTGCTCGCCGCGCCGACCACCGCCCTGCAGCTGGGGCAGCTCGACGCCGGGGACGACCCGCCGGGCAGCGCCAGCCGCGTCGGTCACGACCTGATGGCCGAGGGTTTCGGGCCGGGCGTCAACGGGATGCTCAGCGTCGTCGTCGACTGGGACACCCCGGTCGACGGTGCCAACGACCCCCGGCTGCTGGCGGTCCGTCAGCAGGTGGCGGCCACCGACGGGGTCGCCGTCGCCGGGCCACCGGCGGTCTCCGACGACGGCCGGGTCGCCACGGTACGCGTCCAGCCGACCACCGCGCCGAGTGATCCCGCCACGGTGGACACCATCGGCGCGCTGCGGGCCGTCGCCGTGGACGGCGGACGGCTGCACGTCACCGGGGCCCCGGCGATCCGGGCCGACCTCGGCGAGCGGGTCGGCGACCGGATGCCGTGGGTGATCGGTACGGTCGTCGTCGTCTCCGCGTTGCTGCTGCTGATCGCGTTCCGGGCACCGGTGCTGGCGGTCAAGGCGGCGGTGATGAACCTGCTGTCGGTCGGTGCCGCGTACGGCGCGCTGGTCGCCGTCTTCGTCTGGGGCTGGGGCATCGCCGCGACCGGCCTGGACGGTCCGGTGCCGGTCGAGGCGTACGTGCCGATGATGCTGTTCGCGCTGCTGTTCGGGCTCTCCATGGACTACGAGGTCTTCCTGCTGACCGCCGTCGGGGAGAGCTGGCAGCGCACCGGCGACAACCTGCTGTCGGTCCGGACCGGCCTGGCCGCGACCGGCCGGGTGATCACCTCGGCCGCGCTGATCATGGTGTGTGTCTTCGCCAGCTTCGTCGTGAACCCGAGCCCGGTGGTCAAGATGTTCGGTCTCGGCATGGCGGTGGCCATCACTGTGGACGCGACGATCATCCGTGGACTGCTGGTGCCGGCCACGATGGCGCTGCTCGGCCGGGCCAACTGGTGGCGGCCGACCAGAGGCCGCGGTACACACCAGTCACCTCGGACCGGCACGCAGAGCGACGACGGATTACCGGCTGGCGAGCCGAATCAGCCGTTGAGCGCGGGAATGGAGGCTGCCGTGCACCGGCGGCGGTAACGCAACGTAGTATGCCCTCAGGCTGGTACACAGGGGGTGCGGTGGCGGGGCGGCTGGCGGACAGACTGGGAGTGGCCCGCGACGAGGCGTTCGTCGGCCGTACCGCCGAACTTGTCGCCTTCCGGGCCGCGCTCGCCGGGGCCGCCGACAGCCTTCCGGTGTGGTACCTGCACGGACCCGGCGGCATCGGCAAGTCCATGCTGCTGCGTCGCTTCGCGGCGCTGGCCCGCGACGTCGGTCGGATCGTCGTCCAGATCGACAGCGCCGGGATCGACCCGTCCCCGGCCGGGTTCACCGCGGCGGCGTACGCCGCGCTCAGCGGCGCACCCTCGGTGCTGCTGGTGGACACCTTCGAACGATGCCAGGGGCTGGAAAGCTGGCTACGGGACCGGTTCCTCCCGCGCATCCCCGACGGCGTGCTGGTGGTGATCGCCAGCCAGCATCCGCCGGACCGGGAGTGGACCTCCGACCTCGGCTGGTCCGGGCTGCTGCAGGTGGTGGGCCTCGAGGAACTGCCGCCGGAGTCCGCCGCCGAGCTGCTCGACCGACGGGGCGTCCCGCCGGAGCTGTGGGACGGGCTGCTGCGGTTCGCCGGCGGGCATCCGTTCGCGTTGAACCTCTCCGCGACGGTCGCCGTCCGCGACGGCCAGGGAGCCGCCAGCTGGGCCCCGTCACCGGACGTGGTCGCGACGCTGCTGCGGCAACTCGTCGGCGAGGTGCCGTCGGCGCAGCACCGGCTCGCCCTGGAAACCTGCTCACACGCCCTGACCACCACCGAGGACCTGCTGCGGGCGGTGGTCGGCGAGCCGGCCGCCGAACTGTTCGCCTGGTTGCGTCGGCTGCCGTTCGTCGAGTCCGACCAGGACGGAGTGGTGCCACACGACGTGGTGCGCAGCGTGCTCGACGCCGACCTGCGGTGGCGCGACCCGCAGGGCTACCAGGTGATGCACGCCCGGGTCGCCGCGCACCTGCTCGACCGGGCCCGCGCCGCCAGCGGCGACGCGGTGCTGCCGGCGGTCCGCTCGCTGTACCACATTCTGCAGGACAGCCCGATCATGGCGCCGTACGCGATGCGTCGCGCCGGCGGCGCGGTCTACCCGGACCAGCTGCGGGTCGCCGACCGTACGACGCTGCTGCGGATCGCTCGTGAGGCCGACGACGGGGGAGCCGACCTGGTCGCCTTCTGGCTGGACCGCCAGCCGGAGGCGTTCGACGTGTACCGCCGCTCGGTCGACGCCGTCGTCGCCGGATTCCAGGTGACGCTGCGGCTGACCGGGCCCGACCCCGAGGAGGCCGCCGTCGACCCGGTGGTCGCGGCAGCCTGGCGGTACATCGCGACCGCGCCGCCCCGGCCGGGCGAGCACATCCTGCTGACCCGGTTCAGCTACCCGCTGCCCCGACAGCGGAGCTCCGCCGTACGGGACCTGATGCACGTGCGCACCCTGCAATGGTGGATCCGGTCGGAGCGGGTGGCCTGGTCGTTCGTCAGCCTCGACCCCGAGGCGGTCGGGGTGGCCGAGTTCATCGACCACCGGCTGGTCGAGCCGCAACCGGTCGTCGGTGGCCGGCCCTACGACCTGTACGCCCACGACTGGCGGGCCGTACCGGTCGACGTGTGGGCCGACCGGCTCACTGCCTGGCCACTGGCCGGCGCACCGGGGCCGGCGGCCGACCCGCCGACGCGTACCGTCCTGGCCCGGCCGGACTTCGACAAGGCGGTCCGCGCTGCCCTGCGGCACCTGCACGACCCGGCCCGGCTGCGGGGCAACCCGCTGACCCGCAGCGCGGTGGTGACCCTCACCTCCGGGTCCGGCACCACCGACCCGGCCGAGGCCCTGCGTACGGTGCTGACCGCCACGGCGCAGTCGCTACGGGACGACCCCCGGGACGCGAAGCTGTACCGGGTGCTGGCTGCCACCTACTTCGACGGTCCGACCACTCAGGAGGCGGCCGCCGACCGGCTGGGCCTGCCGGCCTCCACCTACAAGCGGCACCTGCGCGGCGCCCTGGACCGGCTGTGCGACCTGCTCTGGCGCGCCGACTCGTAGCCGACCGGCTCCACTCCCGCAGGGTGCCGGCTCCGCCGTCCCCGGCAGGTCAGCTCCGCCGTCCGCCGCAGGTCAGCTCTGCTGTCCGCCGCAGGTCAGCTCAGCCGTGCACCTCGTGGTCCCAGAGCAGGTCGCTGAGCCGGTCCAACCCCCTCGTCAGGTGCCGACGGTAGGTGCTGAACGGCAGCCCCAGCCGGTCGGCGGCCGCCTCCTGGGTCGGCGTACCGTGCACGAAGGTGGTGACCAGCACCCGGTGCAGCCGGGAATCGTCGCGCAGGTCGTCGATCGCCGCACCCAGCACGTCGCGCAGCGCCGCCACCGGGTCGGCCCTGCCGTGGTCGGCCACCAGCCGGCTGCGGGTCAGCGGGTTGGCCGCCAACTCGTCCGGGCGACGCCAGGCCCGTACGGCGGAGCGGACCGCCGCGTCGAACTCCGGCCGGGACAGCACCAGCAGGTCCGCACCGGTGTTCGCCGGCCGGGGCTGCAGGCCGTACAGCAGTTGCTGCTGGTTGTGGGCCAGCCACTGCATCAGCGGTGTCACCCGCCAGTCGTGGAAGAACAGGTGGTACGCGCGCCCGCCGACCCGGGGCGCAGCCTCGCCGACCGGGTGGTTGTCGAAGTACGTCACGTGGGCCGCCCAGAACTCCGCGTCGTGCAGCACCAGGTAGTGCAGGGCGAGGCCCTTGTCGTGGAGGAAGTGGGCGAGCATCCGCATCTGCATCAGGTCGTTGACCGGCGACGGACGCTGGTAGGCGGGCGGATGCACCATGAACCGGGCGATCCCGATGTGCTCGGCGGCCCGTAGCGGAGCCGTCGACCGGCAGTGCCGCCAGGCCCGGGCTACGACCGGATCGGCGTCCAGTTCGGCCTGGTCGGGGTCGGTCAGCCGTAACCAGACCAGAAAGGCGACCACCTCGTCGGTCGCCGAACTGCGGTAGACGTAGCAGGTGTCCGGCTGGCGGGCCAACCAGAAGTCGACGATGGCGGCGGACTGTGCGCCCTCGGCCTCGGTGGCCAGCCGCAGCACCGCCTCACGGTCCGTCGGTCGGTAGGCGTCCTCGTAGACCTTGCCCTCGCCGCCGAAGGTGAAGTACCGGCGGATCACCTGGGCGTGCCGTTGCAGGTACATCATCGCGCCGACGGCGGGCAGCACCGCCGCCCCGGTCGCCGCCAACGCCTGATCCAGCAGGTAGTCGTGCAGCCGCCGGTGCATCGTCTCGTAGCCCTGCGGATCCCGCCAGCGCAGGTCGTCGTCGAGCGCGTCGCGGACGACGTCGTGCGGGTAGAGGCCCCGGGCGTCGGACTCGATGAACGGCAGCTCCCGCAACCAGGCGAAGATCGGCCCCGGCTCGACGTCCAGCACGGCCCGCAGCAGCCCTTCGGTCGTGGTCTGGGCGTGCGCGCAGATCTCCAGCGCCAGCCGGTGCTGCGGCGACGGGGTCTCCCCGATCAGCTGGGTGAGCAGCGTCTCCACCACGTTCAGGCTGGGCCGCCAGGTGGCGGTGACCGCCGGGGTGTGGGTGACCGCCACCTCGGCGGCCAGCCGCAGCGCCAGCGGATGCCCGCCGGCGAAGGCCAGCACCGATTCGTGTAGTTCCGTCGGTACGCCCCGGCGGGTCAGCAGCGCCACCGCGTGCTCCCGGGCCAGGTCCCGCAGCGGTACCACCTTGAGCAGGTCCCGCCACGCCGGGTCGGCCCGCCACTGTGGCCCGGGCACGGACCGCCCGGCCAGCACCACCGGTACGGACTCGGGCAGCCGGGGCAGGAACCGGTTCCGGAGCCAGTCCTCCAGCCCCTGGCAGTACTCGAAGGAGTCGACGAGCAGGACGGCTGACTCGTCGGTCAGCGCCGCCGCAGCGGCGGCCTCGAACCGGGCCGGGGACGGGCTGACCGCACGACCGTCGACGTGCACCACGCGCCGCCCCGCCGCCGTCGCCTCGTCACCGAAGTAACGCAGCAGGGTCGACTTGCCGACGCCACCGGATCCGTGCAGGTAGAGCACGCTGAACGGCTCGGGTGCCCGGTCCAGGGCCTGCCGGAGCAGGTCGAGTTCCGCTACCCGGCCGACGAAGTAGCGCTCCCGGGTCTGCTTCAGCCGCTGGCCCAGACTGCTGGAAACTTCGCCACATCCGGCTGTCACAAATCGATATCTTAGTGAGGACGGCTCACCTGTGGCCGCCCGGTCCGCCCGCCCCGATGGGCGGCGCCTGAACCGGACGGCCACCACGTCGGGTTGTCCGGCGACCACCCGGATCCGGCGGCGCGGTCACTCCCGGCGACGGTACGGCGTCGCGCGCTGCACGATCCACTCCTGCAGTTGCTCGACCGAGCCGACAGCGGACAGCATCGCCGCCAGGTAGCCCTGGGTCTGCCCGAGCTGCGCTGGTGCCGGCACCGAGACCGGCGGCGTACGAGTCGCCGAGCGAGACGTAGTCCACGGTGACCGGGGCAAGACGTTCTCCTCGACTGGACGGTGCGGGGTGCGGCCGGGATCACCGACCGCACCCCGCACCCGTCAGATCAGGCTGGACGGCAGCACGTTGCCACCACCGACTGATCACCGCCAAGGCCGTTCCCTGTCCAGGTCGGTGGTCAGCGCGACTGCAGCGCGTCCAGCGCGACCGCCATGGCGATGACCAACCGCCGGTCCAACTGCGGGTGGTGGATGTCGACCAGGTAGCTGTCCCGCAGACCCCACTTGCGGACGACCGAGAACGCCGGCTGACCGTCGATCGTGAAGTCGAAGTGGTACGGCAGCCACGACAGCAGGTCGCTGAGCCGCCGCAGCAGCGCCACCGCCATGTTGCGTTCCGCGCCGGTGGCCACCCCGAGACCGGGCTGCTCCAGGTGCCAGGTGGACCGCAGCAGGGACTTGGCGAAATCCTTGCGGAACAGTCCGATCGGAGTGCCGGCGGCGTCCGTCACGTCGTAGGTGGCACCGAGGTCGATGATCTGCCGGGCCTTGAAGCCCAGCAGCGGCTGCTGGCGCTGGTCGTCGGCGTAGAGGGTGACCTGCTCGCGGAAGGCCATCCGCTTCTGCTGGGCGAAGGCCAGCAGCGGACCCGGCGAGCCGTCCGGCTGCGCCGCGCACACCTCGTACTGGTTGACCATCAGCCGGATGCGCTGCCGTACGAGCAGCTGTCGTTGGGATTGCAGGAACTGCTGGTCCATCGGTCGCCGACCTTCTCTACGCAGGGGGTGGGATCTGGCGGTACGGTGCCGGTGCTCCCGCGCCGACCAGGCAGTGTGCCACGTACCGGCCAGGCAGGCTGCCCCGTGCCGGCCGGTGGCGCCGAGGTCGGCGGACCAGGTCTCGGCATAATCGACCGGTGACCGCCGCCACCGGACGACCCGCCGCCGCGCCGCCGGCTGGCGCGGCTCGTCCCGCCGCCGTCCTGGACGCGGTTCTGGAACGGATCACCTACGCCAACGAGGAGACCGGCTACACCATCGCCCGGGTGGCCACCGACCGGTCCGGTGCCGACCTGCTGACCGTGGTCGGTTCGCTGCTCGGCGTACAGCCCGGGGAGAGCCTGCGGCTGGTCGGCCGCTGGGGGTCGCACCCGAAGTACGGCCGGCAGTTCGAGGTCCACTCGTACACGACGGTGTTGCCGGCGACGGTGCAGGGCATCGAACGCTACCTCGGCTCCGGGCTGATCAAGGGGATCGGACCGAAGATGGCCGGCCGGATCGTCGCCCACTTCGGTGCCGACACGCTGCGGATCATCGAGGAAGAGGCGGCCCGCCTCGTCGAGGTTCCTGGTCTGGGGCCGAAGCGGACCTCGCTGATCGCCAAGGCGTGGATCGAACAGCAGGCGATCAAGGAAGTGATGATCTTCCTGCAGGGCGTCGGCGTCACCACCTCGCTCGCCGTACGGATCTACAAGAAGTACGGCGACGCGTCGATTTCGATCGTGCGCAACGAGCCGTACCGGCTGGCCGCCGACGTCTGGGGCATCGGCTTCAAGACCGCCGACACCATCGCCCAGGCGGTCGGCATCCCGCACGACAGCCCGGAACGGATCAAGGCCGGCATCCAGTACACCCTCTCCGAGGCCGCCGACAACGGCCACTGCTACCTGCCGGAACCGAACCTGTGCACCGACGCCGCCGGCATCCTCGGGGTCGCCGTCGAGCTGGTCCGCGACGCACTCGCCGCGCTGGTCACCGAGGAAGGCGTGGTACGCGAGGCGGTGCCGAACCCGACCAGCGACGGTGGCACCATCCCGGCGGTCTACCTGGTGCCGTTCCACCGGGCCGAGTGCTCACTGGCCGGCAGCCTGCTGCGGCTGCTGCACCACCGCGCCGACCGGTTGTCGGCCTTCGCCGACGTCGACTGGGGAAAGGCGCTGGCCTGGCTGCGTGCCGGGACCGGTGCCGATCTCGCCCCCGAACAGGAGCAGGCGGTACGCCTGGCGCTGACCTCGAAGGTCGCGGTGCTCACCGGCGGACCGGGCTGCGGCAAGTCGTTCACCGTCAAGTCGATCATCACGCTGGCCGCCGCCAAGGGCGCCAAGATCGTCCTCGCCGCGCCGACCGGCCGGGCCGCGAAACGGATGACCGAGCTCACCGGGCACCCGGCCGCCACCGTGCACCGGCTGCTGCAACTACGCCCCGGCGGGGATCCGACGTACGACCGGGACAACCCGATCGACGCGGACCTGATCGTCGTCGACGAGGCCTCGATGCTCGACCTGATCCTGGCCAACAAGCTGGTCAAAGCGGTGGCGCCCGGCTCGCATCTGCTGCTGGTCGGCGACGTCGACCAGCTGCCGTCGGTCGGCGCCGGCGAGGTGCTGCGCGACGTGCTCGCCGCGCCCGCCGTACCGCAGGTGCGGTTGACCCGGATCTTCCGCCAGGCCCAGGAGTCCGGTGTGGTGGTCAACGCGCATCGGATCAACGCTGGTGAGCAGCCCCGTACCGACGGCATGGCCGACTTCTTCCTGTTCGCCGCCGACGACCCGGAGGCGGTCGCCGGCCTGGTCGTCGACGTCGTCGCCCGGCGGATTCCGCGCAAGTTCCGGGTGCCGGCCCGCGACATCCAGGTGCTCGCCCCGATGCACCGGGGCCCGGCCGGCGCCGGCAACCTCAACGTCGCCCTGCAGGAGGCCCTCGCACCGCCGCGCGACGACCGCCCGGAGCGGCGGCACGGGGCCCGGGTGTTCCGGATCAACGACAAGGTCATCCAGATCCGCAACAACTACGACAAGGGCACCGCCGGGGTCTTCAACGGCACCATCGGCGTGGTCACCGCGATCAGCACCGAGGACCGCAAACTCACTGTCCGCACCGACGAGGACGAGGACATCGAGTACGAGTTCGACGAGCTCGACGAGTTGCAACACGCGTACGCCATCACCGTGCACCGCTCCCAGGGCAGCGAGTATCCGGCGGTGGTCATCCCGGTCACCATGAGCTCGTACACGCTGCTGCAGCGCAACCTGCTCTACACGGCGGTGACCCGGGCGAAGAAACTCGTGGTCCTGGTCGGCTCCCGCAAGGCGATCGCGATCGCGGTCCGGACCGCCGGGGCCGGCCGCCGGCACACCGCACTCACTCACCGCCTGGCACCCGACGACTGACCCTTGATGATCAATATCGTGTAACTCCGCCTACGTCGAGGTGAGGATTACGCACGTTATTCAGGCGTTTTAACGTGCATAATCCTCACCTCGACGCAGCGTGCGGGCTCTCCGGCAAAGGGCAGAGCGCCGACCCTGCTGAGGCGGGGTCGGCGCTCGTTGGATATCTCGCCGGGGTAGGCGTCAGGCGATCAGTGGTGCTGCTTGGCCAGGTCGACGAACGAGCGCCACGCGGACGGGGCGAAGGCCAGGGTGCCGCTGTCGCGGTTCTTGGTGTCCCGGACCAGGACCCGGCCGGGCAGGTTGTCGGCCACCTCGACGCAGTTGTTCTGTCCGTTGCTCCGGCTTGACGTGAACCAACGAGCCGCTGAAACATCGCCAGTGATCATTTGCCCATCTCCTTCATCGCGTCCCTGATTGCCTGCCTCGATGACTGTTCATCGAGCGAGGCGTCCCAGATGTTGTTGAATGCTGCCTCGTACCGGTCGATCTCATGCGGTTTGTCCAGGAACAGCGCCCCGGTGAAACCATCGACGTAGACTGTGGGCGGTTCGGTGGCCTGGCCGTTGCCGTTGGTGGGGAACTCCAGCACGACGAACGGACCCGACATGATGCCGGCGTGTGTCCCGACCGCGAAGGGCAGCACCCGCAGCGTCACGTTCGGCATCTCGCTCACGGCGATCAGCCGTTCCAGCTGGGCGCTCATGACCTCCCGCCCGCCCACCGGCCGCCGGAGGATCGACTCGTTGAGCACCACCCTCAGCTCCGGTGCCGCGACCGGTCTGGTGAGCAGCGCCTGCCGAGCGATACGAAGTTGAACCCGTCGGGCGATCTCGCCCGGCTCCGTGCCGGGGTTGTCGGCCTCGATCAGCGTACGGGCGTACTCTGCGGTTTGGAGTAGTCCTGGTACGAGCTCGGCCTCGTACCACCGCAGGCGACGGCAGGACTCCTCCAGGCCGATGTACAGGTCGAACCCTTCGTTGATGACGTCGGCGTACGACAGCCACCAGCCCTTGCTCTTGGTCTCCTTGGCGAGAGCCATCAGCGATGTCGTCGTCTCGGCCAACGCGCCGTAGACGCGGCACATCTGCTCGACGTCGAGTGACCGCATGGACGTCTGCCCGGTCTCGATCCGCCAGATCTTCGCTTCGCTCCACTCCAGAGCGGAGGCGGCGGCTCTGACCGTGAACCGGGCCTGCATCCGGAGATCACGCAGGTAGCGACCCAGTTGCCGTCTCGGCACGGTCGATCCTGTCGCTCCTTCCGCCACGTTCCGTCCTCCGCTCCTCGCTTCACGGTGAGGCGATCCTGTCACTCACGATGAAAGCACCCGTACGCGTGTTTTGCAATGCTTGCTTCGCCCGTGATGACAGCTTTTCGGGTCCTTCAAATGAAGTCTTGCAGATCGATACACGCAGTGCTCTACTCGTTTTCGATACCGAGCGCGCCACCTCGCTCAGCAGTCCGTGCGGGGTCACCAGTGCAGACACGTGCCGTCAGTCCCGCTCGAAGGGAGGCAGTCCACGGTGAAGCCGTTGATGTACGGCTACCTGCGGGTGGACCGCGACGCCCTCGATGGCGACACCCGGCAGATGGAACTCGCACTCCAGTTCTGGGCCGAACAGGAGGGCTACTGCTTCGCGGGACTCTTCCGCGACCAGGACACCACCACGCCCAACCGGCCCGCCCTCACCGCACTGATCGAACAGATCAGCCGCTCCGGTGCCCGGCACGTGATCATGCCCAGCCTCGCGCGCCTCTCCACCCATCCGGCCGCCCAGCGCCACCTCCGCCACGCGCTGGAAGACACCGGCGTCCAAGTCCACACCCTGCAGGAGGAACTGACCTCATGAACCATCGACACCAGCGAGAAGACCGGACGGCCGTGACCCCCATCCCAACCCGACCCAGCCGGGAACGCCGATGCTGAGCATCGGAGCGATCGTCGGAGCGGCCCTGCTCGGCTTCTGCGCCGGACTGTTCTCGTTCCGGGTCAAGTCCAGATGGTGCCCCTGCTGCGGCCTCACCACCTGGCCGACGGAACGAGGCGCCGACGGCGTCGAACGACCGTGCCGCGACGGAAGACCCGGTGGATGACCGACTGCTCCGCACACCCGAACCCAAACCCGGCGACGTACTGCTGATCGGTGCGGAAGCGAGCGTGCAGTTCGCCGGCGACCGACGACTGAGGTTCCGGGTCATCTCGATGGACCGGAAACCCACCTACCACGGCTGGGTCTGGCTCACCGGCTATGTCATCGACGAACGCGGACTGGCCGCCGATCGGCGGGAGATCTTCGTCCAACGACGCGGACTCCACCGACTGCCCAAACGACAACCGACAGCACAACCAACCAAGGAGAGAACATGATCATCGAAATGCTGAGGGACTGGTGGCTGCGTTGGCTCGACTGGTGCTCCGGCCGATCCACGGCCTCCCGGCGACTCCACGCCCTCCGGCTGCGGCAGACGACAACGGCCCGCCAACGCCGGCTCGACAACAACCGGGGACGTCACTGGCGGTCGGAGGCAACCAGCCTGCTGCCGACCCTGCGCCCACTAATGACCTACGGCCAGCAACTCGGCTACCGGCTACCGCCTTTCACCAGCCCGACCAGCCGGTGACCCGCCGTGCGGGGTGAACAGAGAGTCGGCGGCGGTCACCTGTCGGCAGGCGTACCGCTGACCCGGCCGCCGCGACCGCCACCCTGCGCCGGCACCTTCGGCTGGCTTGCGGGTGCCGGCTGCCGGGTGGCCGAGGTGCGTTGCCGGCCCGTCGGCCGCCAGGTGCGGCCGTTGGCGTAGACGATCCGGAACCCCAGGTACGCCGCCAGCGGTGCCCAGTGCGACGAGCCCATCCGCAGCTCGGCGGCGTTGTTGTAGACCCCGTTGGCGAGTACGTCGAGCAGCACCGTCTCGAACGCGGCCGACTCCACCCAGTCGACCTCCCGGGTGTAGCCGCAGATCAGCGCAGCACCGGTGGTGGCGAGGAACTCGCGCATCCGGGCGTCGGAGGCGCGCAGCACAGAGCAACTGCCGAAGTAGAGCCGCTTGCCGGCGCACCGGCCGGCCATCTGGTCGGCCACGTCGTCCAGGTCGACGTGGTGACGTTCGGTCAGGCACAGCCGGGTCGGCTCGCCGTGCATCGCGAAGAACCCGACCCGGTAGTCGGCGTACTGGCGTAGCAGCCAGCGGTCCAGGAAGTAGGCCAGTTCGTCGGGGGTGGCGGCGTCCCGGTGGATGAACCGGATCCGGCCGAGCCGTTCCAGCAACTCCAGCGTGGGCAGCACGGATCCGCGTTCGTTGAGGTCCCGGTGCCACTGACCTTCGATGCAGAAGACACCACCGCGCGCCACGTCGCCCCCCACCGTGCCGGTCCGCCCGGTGACCATACCGCCGGTCAGGCGGGTGGTGTCACCTCGGATCGGGAAACGGTCAGTCGGACCGTGCCGGCCTCGACCGCCGCGATCTGGTCCGCCCCGGCGTAGCCGACGCCGTCGATCTTGACAAATCCGGTACGCAGCAGCCGCGCGGCGACGTCCGGTGCGGTGGTCGGCTCGTCGCCGGCCTGTGGATGCGGCACCTGTTCACCGATCGCGTCCTGCGGGTCGACAGCGCCCTCGACCGCCACCGCCGCCGGGTCGCCGGCGCGGACCAGGGCGACACGGCCGACGACATCACCGTGTACGTCGACCACGGTCATCCCGGGGGCCATCCGCTGGATCGGGTCCGATGTCCCGGATTCGTCGACGCTGCTCATGGCTGCCCGGTTCCCCGCGCCGGAGGCGGACAAACCTCGCTCGCCGCCCGGTGGCGGGCAGCGGGCGGTCCGTCGGAGACCTCCCGCCAGTCGCCCGGCCCGGTGAGCAGGTGACGGACCATGTCGTACGCCGCGTCCTCGGTGCCGTGCTCAGTGAACCGGGAACGCCCGTCGGCCCCGCCCACCCGAGCCTCCACGTACCAGCGGTCGGCGTCGGTACGGAGGAAGACGTCCCGCCGGGCGAGCCGCCCCCACACCCCGTTCCACCAGTGCTTACGTTGCTCCACCGGGCGACTCTATCGAACATGTGTTCGACGGGACAGGTGTTCGGTCAGTCGGTCTCCGGGCGCTGGTAGCAGGTGCCGCAGGTCGGGTCGTCGCACCGGCTTCGGACGAGCGTGGCGGCCCGCCCGCTGGCCGGCCTGGCCGGCGGGCGGTTCAGGTCGGGCAGGGGGCGGGTGGGCGTCGCACAGTCCTGGGAAGTCGTCCCGGCTAGCTGCTGCATGTGTTCAGTGTCACTCAGGCTGGGCCGGCCTGTCGTCGGCTTTTCGACAACTGGGAGCGATATGGCAACTACGAAGAGTTGTGACTGGGGGTGTGGGGTGATTCAGCGGAATTGGCCCGGCTGGCCTGGCTGACCCGGATGCCCTGGCTGACCCGGCTGGCTCGCGCGGGCGACCAGCGCGTCGCGGATCTCGGTCAGCAGCTTGATCTCCTCGCTCGGCGCGGCGGGCGGCGGCTCCTCGCCCCGACGGCGCCGCTCGGCCAGCCGGTTCATCGGCAGGACGACCAGGAAATAGAGCGCGGCGGCGGTCAGTGCGAACGTGATCACCGCGTTGACGAACGCCGGCCAGTCGAAGTCAACTCCACGGATGGTGACTACCGAGCCGCTGATGCCGTTACCGCCGGTCAGCAGTACCGTCAGCAGCCGGATGAACGGTTCGAGGAACGACTTGGTCAACTGGGTGACGACAGCGGTGAACGCCGCACCGATCACGATGCCGACCGCGAGGTCGATGACGTTGCCGCGCAGGATGAAATCCTTGAAACCCTTAAGCATGAGGGGTACTCCCGGGGGCCAGAGCGAGATGTCGCGGACAACCTACCCGTGACCGCCACCGCAGTGGTCCCTGGCCTGCGTGGTCCCTGGCCTGCACGGCCCCGCCCGCAGCCCGGCCCCGGAATGATCCGCCGGGCCGGGTCGTTGTGCATGGTCCGCGCCGCGCAGTAGACAGCGCCCGCCGCCGCAGTTCGCTCACCTGGCCGCGTGCTCACGGCAGGCCCGCTTGGCGTCCCGGCGGACCGGCTGCCTCCGGCTGGCGGACCGGTACAGCGGTCGAGCAGTATTCCTCAGAGGAATAATCATGGATCTTGTGTTGTGTCTGTGGGTGGTTCGGCGCGGCGTTGGTGGCGCACGCCGTTGCCCTGCCTAGGTTCTGGCTTGTCGAAGGTCAGAACTGGGAAAGGCGGGGAACGGCGTGCGTTCTGTCAGCGTATGGGCTGCTCTGCTCGGCGTCGAGCGGGCGGTGGTGGAGGACGTCGAGTTCGACGACGAAGACGCGTTGTTGGTGGTCCATGTACGGGTGCGTAGAGGGGCGCGGCGGCGGTGTCCGTACTGCGGCCGGCGGTGTCCGGGTTTCGACGCCGGTCACGGGCGGCGGCGGTGGCGGGCTCTGGATCTGGGCACGGTCAGGGCGGTCGTCGAGGCCGACGCGCCACGGGTGTCCTGCGCCGAGCACGGCGTGGTGGTCGCGGCGGTGCCGTGGGCGCGTCACAACGCCGGACACACCCGGGCGTTCGACGCCACCGTGGCGTGGCTGGCGGTGCGCACCGCGAAATCGACGGTGTGTCAGCTGATGCGCGTCGGTTGGCGCACCGTCGGGGCGATCGTGGCCAGGGTATGGGCCGACACCGGCGAGGTCACCGACCGGTTCGCCGGGCTGCGTCGGATCGGCATCGACGAGATCGCCTACAAGAAGGGTCACCGGTACCTGACCGTCGTGGTCGACCACGACACCGGCCGACTGGTGTGGGCCGCGCCGGGCAAGGACGCCGCGACGTTGCACGCCTTCTTCGACCAGCTCGGTGAGCAGCGCGCCGCGGCCATCACCCACGTGTCCGCCGACGGCGCCGACACGATCGCGAAGGTCGTCACCCGCCGCTGCCCGCAGGCGGTGCGGTGCGCCGACCCGTTCCACGTCGTGGCCTGGGCCACCGAAGCGCTGGACCTGGTACGCCGACAGGCGTGGAACCAGGCCGCCGGACGCGGCACCGGCCGACGCAACACCGCCCGGGGCGACGCCCGCACACTCAAGAACGCACGGTGGGCCCTGTGGAAGAACCCGGACAACCTCACCGAGGCACAGAAGGCAAAACTCGACTGGATCGCCAGGACCCAGCCCCAGCTGTACCGGGCCTGGGCCCTCAAGGAAGGCCTCCGCGCCGTGTTCGCCATGGCCAAGGACAGCCCGGCAGCGGCACTCGAAGCCCTCGACAGGTGGATCGAGTGGGCCCGCCGCAGCCGTATCGACGCCTTCGTCGAACTCCAACGCCGGATCACACGCCACCGCGACACGATCCGCGCCGCGATCGAACACCAACTGTCCAACGGACTCATCGAGTCAGTCAACGCCAAGATCCGGCTGATCACCCGGATCGCGTTCGGCTTCCACTCACCCCACGCACTGATCGCCCTCGCCATGCTCAGCCTCGGCGGCCACCGACCACAACTACCCAGATGACGATCCAGAACCGACCCACACAAACAACACAAGACCCATAATCATTCCTCAGAGGAATACCATCTGACGCGGTGTCCCGTCCGCATGTCGTCACCGGCGGTGACGGCGGGCTGTCGGGCCGGGGAATGACCGGCCGGCCCGCGTCGTTGTACATGGTCGCGACGCACGGAAGGCCAGCCCCCGAGCGGGCGAGAAGCCACCGCCGCGTCCCCGTACCACCCGGATGACCGTTTACCGCACACCCCACACACCACCCGCCCGTTCCAGGGGCCGGGTCAGGGGTGTGCCCCCTCGGAAAACGGAAGGTGGACCCCCCTTATGGCCACGATCATCAGCCGTACCCTGGCCACCAGCCTGCGCAACACCGCCCTGGGCATCGCCGGTCTCACCCTCGCCGGCGGGGCGATCGCCGCCCCCGCCCTGGCCGCCGACCACGCCCCCACCGCCCTCGCCGCACCCGCCGCCGCAGCGGCCGCCAGCGACAGCGTCGACACCGCCAAGCTCATCCCACACGGCGTGCAGGGCGAACAGTCCCGCATCACCCTCTCGGCCGAGCAGACCGACAACGTCAAGGGCATCATCGCCGCCACCAAGAAGGCCGGCATGGACGAGCGTGCCGCCGTCGTCGCCATCGCCACCGCGCTGCAGGAGTCGAAACTGGAGAACCTCGGCCACCTCGGTGACCGCAACGACCACGACTCGCAGGGCCTGTTCCAGCAGCGGCCCTCCTCCGGCTGGGGCACCGTCGAGCAGATCACCGACGTCGAGTACTCCACCACCGCGTTCCTCAACGGGCTCAAGGCCGTCGACGGCTGGCAGGACATGCCGCTGACCCAGGCCGCCCAGACCGTGCAGGTGTCGGCCTACCCCGACCACTACGCCCAGTGGGAGACCCAGGCCGCCGAACTCGTCGCCCAGCACTGGAACAGCTGACCGCAGCAGGCACCACAGCAGGCACCACCCAGCAGGACGTGGCAGGGCCGGACCCCGGGTACGGGGTCCGGCCCTTCCACGCGTACCCGCCGAGGTCAGTCGGTGGTGAGGTAGGCCGCCGCTTCCTGGGCGGCGCGGTCCGGGTCGCCGTCGCGGATCGCCTCGACGAGCCGGGCATGGTCGACGTGCCGGTCGGGGTGCAACTGTGGGCCGACGGCTTCGGCGACGGTCGTCCGCATCGCCGCGCCGATCGAGTCGTACAGCTCGGCGAGCATCACGTTGTGCGCCGCCGCCAGGATCGCCCGGTGCAGGGCCATGTCGGCCTCGACGAACTGGGCGAGGTCGCCGGTGCGCCACGCCGCCTCCCGGTCGGCAAGGGCCTGGTCCAGCGCGGCGACGTCGGCCGGGGTACGGCGCTGGGCGGCAAGCCGGGCCGCTTCGACCTCGAAGGCGCGCCGTACCTCGACGGTCTCCCGCCACTCGGCGGTGGCGCAGCGGCGGGCGACGGCACCGGCCAGCTCGTCGGTGGATACGACGTACGTGCCGGAGCCCTGCCGGCATTCCAGGATGCCGGCGTGGACGAGCGCCCGTACCGCCTCCCGGACGGTGTTGCGCCCGACGCCGAGCGCCTCGGCGAGCTTCGGCTCGGTGGGGATGCGGGAGCCGAGCGGCCAGTCACCTGCGGCGATCGGCTCGCGCAGCGACTCGATCGCCTGGCGGACCAGGGTCTGCCGGGAGCGGGCGGGCCGGGCTGCGGCCGCAGGGGAAGGTACCGGTGGTGTCATCCGTTACATCACCCGACCATAAATCATCCCATGATTTTAGGATGGCAGGCATGACTCCGCCAACCGCCCTCGCCACCGGGACCGCCGTCCGCACCGGTACGGCGCCGGCACCGGCCCCGACCGGTGCGTCGGCCGACCGGCTGCCGGACCCCGCCGGGCAACCGGGTGGCACCGGCGGGCGCGGGCAGCACCGAGCCACCCACCGTCAGCAGGTCCGGTCCGGCCAGGGCGCGCTCCTGGTGCTCGCCGCGATGGTGCTGGTGGCGCTCAACCTGCGGATGGCGATCACCAGCCTCGGCCCGCTGCTCGACGAGGTCCGTACCGGCCTGCCGATGTCCGCCCTGCAGGCCGGGGTGGTGACCACCCTGCCGGCGTTGGCCTTCGCCGTGGTCGGGTCGGCCACCCCGTGGCTGGTCCGTCGCTTCTCCCCGCCGCGACTACTGGTCGCGGCGATGGGCGCGCTCGCCGTCGGGCAGCTGCTGCGGGTGGCGACCGGCGACGCCTGGCTGTTCGTGGCGACCAGCGCGCTGGCCCTGGCCGGGATCGCGGTCGCGAACGTCCTGCTGCCGATGCTGGTCCGACAGTACTTCCCGCACCGGATCGGCCTGGTGACCGGCGCGTACAGCATGTCGCTGACCGTGGGTGCCTCGGTGGCCGCCGGTTCGGCGGTGCCCATCGCGCACGCGGCGGGTGGTTGGCGGGTCGGGCTCGGCTTCTGGGCGCTGGTCGCGCTGGCCGCCGCCGCGCTGTGGGTGCCGATCGCCTGGCGGAGCCGCCGACGGGCCGCTGCCGCTGCCCGTACCGGCGTCGGTGTCGGTGCCCCGCGCCCGGCGGCTGCCGGCGGGGCGCGGATCCGGGCGGGCCGGACCCGGCTCGGCTGGCTGATGGCGGTCTTCTTCGGGGCCCAGTCGTTTGCCGCGTACGCCCAGATGGGCTGGCTGGCGCAACTGTTTCGGGACGCCGGCTTCCGAGCGGAGACCGCCGGGCTGCTGCTGGCCGGCGTCACGGCGGTCAGCGTGCCGATCGCGATGGTGATGCCGACGTTGGCCGGCCGGATGACCAGTCTGCGGCCGCTCGTGCTCGGTACCGCCCTGGCGTCCGGGCTGAGCTACGCCGGGCTGCTGTGGTCGCCGTACGACCTGGCGTTGGTCTGGATGGTGCTGCTCGCCCTCGGCCAGGGCACCTTCCCGATGGCGCTGGCCATGATCGGGCTACGGGCCCGGACCGGCGCGGGCATCGTGTCGCTGTCGGCGTTCACCCAGAGCGTCGGCTACCTGATCGCGGCGGTCGGCCCGCTCTCGGTGGGCCTGCTGTACGGGCGGACCGGTGACTGGGTGGCGCCGGTCGGCCTGCTCGTCGTGGCGCTGCTGGTGCAGACCGGTACCGGCTGGTCGATCGCCCGTCCACGGTGGATCGAAGACGAGCTGCGCTGACGGGCCGGCCATGCAAGCCGACCGGCCGGGCATGCAAGCCGACCGGCCGGGCCGGGGCGACCTCAGTCGGTCGCCGCCGGCTCCGGTGCGGCGACGGCCTCGTCGACGGTGGGGAAGGTCTGCAGGACCTCGACCAGCCCACTGACTTCGAGGATGCGCAGCACGCCCCGCTGCGGGGCGGCGAGTCGGACGACTCCGCCCGCCTCGTCGCAGCCGTTCTTGGCGCGGACGAAGACCGACAGGCCGGTGGAATCGCAGAACGAGACGTCGGCAAGGTCGAAGACCAACCTGTTACGGCCTTTGTCCAGTAGATCCGTAATCTGGTCCTGCAGTTGCGGGGCGGTGGCCATGTCCAACTCGCCACCGACCGACACGACGACGACATCGCCGCGTTGCTGCGTCTCCACTGTCAAAGACATTCACGACCTCCAGCCATTCCGCTCGAACGGTACTTCACTCGACGTCGTCCGTGCCGGACCGGGAGTTCGTCGTCGCTGCCACCATAATCGGTGGCCCGGCGACCAACCGCACCACCGGCACCCTACCCGTCCGCTCCGGGGCGGCCGGCCGCCTCAGTGCCCGGCCAGGCCCACCCGGTCGAGGATCCAGGCGGTGACGAACGCCTCCTCGTGCCAGGCGTCGTAGCGGCCGCTCGGACCCCCGTGCCCGGCACCCATCTCCGTCTTGAGCAGGTACGACCCGCCCGGTGCCACCGCCCGCAGCTTCGCGACCCACTTCGCCGGCTCGTGGTAGAACACCCGGGTGTCGTTCAGGCTGGTCACCGCCAGGATCGGTGGGTAGTTGGCGGCGGTCACGTTCTCGTACGGCGTGTACGAGCGCATGTACGCGTACACCTCGGGGTCGGCCAGCGGGTTGCCCCACTCCTCCCACTCGGTGACGGTCAGCGGCAGCGACGGGTCCAGGATCGTGTTCAGCGCGTCGACGAACGGCACCTGCGCGACGACGCCGCCGAACGCCTCGGGTGCGAGGTTGGCCACCGCGCCCATCAGCAGCCCGCCGGCGGAGCCGCCCCGGGCGACCAGCCGGTCGGTCGTCGTCCAGCCCGCCTTCACCAGGTGCCGGGCGCAGGCCACGAAATCGGTGAACGAGTTCTTCTTCGCCAGCATCTTGCCGTGGTCGTACCAGCGGCGGCCCAGCTCACCACCACCGCGTACGTGCGCCACGGCGAAGACCACGCCCCGGTCGAGCAGCGACAGCCGGGGAACCGAGAACCAGGGGTCCATGCTGATCTCGTACGAGCCGTAGCCGTAGATGACGCAGGCGGCGGACCCGTCGCGCGGGGTGCCGGCGCGGCAGACCACCGAGATCGGCACCCGGGTGCCGTCGTCGGCCATCGCCCACTCCCGGTGCTGTTCGTAGTCGTCCGGGTCGTAGCCGCCGAGCACCGGCTTGCGCTTGAGCAGCGTCATCGACCGGGTGACCAGGTCGTAGTCGTAGACGGAGTCGGGGGTGACCAGCGAGGTGTAGCGGATCCGCAGGCTGGTGGTGGTGTACTCCGGGTTGGTGTCCAGTCCGACACTGTAGATCGGCTCGGGGAACTCCAGGTCGAAGGTGTCGGTGCCGCCGGTGGGCAGCACCCGCAGCCCGGTGAGTCCGTCGGTGCGCAGCGAGACCACCAGGTGGTTGGCGAACGCGTCCACCGATTCGAGCCGGGTGCCGGGCGTGTGGTCGATCAGCGGCATCCAGTCGCCGGGGGTGTCCGCCGAGGTGTACGCGAGGGCGAAGTCCTCGGCACCGTCGTTGTGCAGGATCAGGAACCGGTGCCCGTGGTGTTCGACCGAGTAGTCGACACCCTGTCGGCGGGGCGCGATGACGACCGGCTCGGCGGTGGGGTCGGCGGCTGGCAGCGCCCGTACCTCGCTGGTGGTCTTGCTGTGTGCGTCGATCAGGATGAACCGCTCGGAGCGGGTGAGCTCCACGCCGACCCAGAACCGTTCGTCATCCTCCTGGTAGACCACCTCGTCGGTGTCGGCGGTGGTCCCGACCCGGTGCCGCCAGACCCGGTACGGTCGCCACGCGTCGTCGACGGTCAGGTAGAACAGCACGCTGCCGTCGGCCGACCAGGCGGTGCCGTAGAAGGTCGACGGGATCTCGTCGGGCAGCACCTGCCCGCTGGCCAGGTCCTTGACCCGCAGGGTGAAGCGTTCGTCGCCGGTGAAGTCGGTGGAGTAGGCCAGCCACCGTCCGTCCGGGCTGACGTCGAAGGTGCCCAACGCGAAGAAGTCGTGTCCTTTGGCGAGGGCGTTGCCGTCGAGCAGGATCTCCTCGTCGGGCGGTGGCGCACCGTCGGCGGTGGCCGGCGGGTGCGTCTCGTCTGGATGGACCGGTCGTCGGCACTGGATCCCGTACTGCTGGCCCTCGACGGTCCGGGTGTAGTACCAGTGGTCGCCCTTGCGGGTCGGCACCGACAGGTCGGTCTCCTGGGTGCGCCGTTTCGTTTCGGCGAACAACGTCTCGCGCAGCGCGGCGAGGTGTGCCGTGGCACCCTCGGTGTAGGCGTTCTCGGCCTCCAGGTAGGCGATCGTGTCCGGGTCTTCCTTGGCCGCCAGCCAGGCGTACTCGTCGACGACGGTGTCGCCGTGGTGGGTGCGCTCGGTCGGGACACGCTTGGCGGCGGGAGGCACGGGTGCGTCGGTCGTCACCCGGCCACGGTACCGCCCGCCGGCGACGGGCCGGTGCCCGTCGTCGACCACTCGACGTCGATTAGAACATGTGTACGATGTCCAGCGGGAGGTGGTGGTGTGCTGGATCACCTGGCGGAGATCTGCGGTGCCCGGTACGCGCGCCGGGGCAGCGTGGGCGACGCGGTGGCGGCGACCACGCCGCGGTGGGTGGTGTCACCCGGCAGTCCCGGGGTGGTCGCCGATGTCCTGCGGCTCTGCGCCGACCGGGGTCTGACGCTGGTGCCCCGTGGCTCGGGCAGCAAACTGGACTGGGGTTCCACGCCGCCGCATGTGGACATTCTGTTGGACACCGTCCGGCTCTCCGGGATCTGGCACCATCCGCCGGGTTCGGCCACCGTACGGGTCGGCGCCGGCACCACCCTGCAGGCGGCCCAGCGGGCGGTCGGCCGGACCGGCTGGCGACTGCCGTTCGATCCGCCCTCGGCCGCCGCCACGGTCGGCGGGGTCGTCGCCACCGCCGAGGCCGGCCCGTTGAGCCACCGGCACGGCTCACCCTGCCGGCACCTGACCGGCGTCGACTACGTCGACGCCGCGGGCGCCCTGGTCCGGGCCGCGTCCAGCGGCGGCGGCCCCGACCAGCTGCCGGAGCTGCTCTGCGGGTCGCAGGGCGCGTTGGCGGTGCTGGTCTCGGCGACCGTGCGTCTGCAGCCCGCACCGGCCGACCGCCGCTGGGTCTGCCGGTCCGTCGCCACCCCGCTGGAGGTGCACGACCTCGTCGAGGAGTTGACCGGCACCGGGCTGCAACCGGCGGCGATCGAGCTGGACCTGCCGGCGTCCGACGCATCGACCGGGCTGGTCCGGGCCGCCGGGCCGGGATCGACCGTACGGTCGGGACCAGCCGTACGGTCGGGAACGCTCGCGGTGCTGTTCGAAGGTGAGCCGGGCCCGACCGGCAGCCGCGCCGACCGCGCCGCTGCCCTGCTCGGCGGCACCGCCACCGTCACCGACCGCCCGCCAACCTGGTGGCAGCGCTACCCGTTCGGTCCCGGTGACGTCGCGATCCGCTTGGCGGTGCCGGTGGCCCACCTGCACGCGGCGATCTACGCCCTGCGGGACGCCGTCGGTGCGCCGGTCGGGGTGCGCGGTTCGGCCGGCACCGGCCTGGTGCACGCCGTACTGCCCGGGGCGACCCCACCGGAGCGGATCGCCGGGCTGCTCACGACGGTACGTACGGTGCTCCTCGCCCGGGGCGGGACCTGCCAGGTGCTGGCGGCACCGGCAGCGGTACGCCGGTCCGTCGACATCTGGGGCGACGTACCGGATCTGCCCCGGTTGCGCCAGCTCAAGCAGGCCTTCGACCCGCACCGCCGGCTGGCCCCCGGCCGGCTTCCCGGCGGCCTGTGAGGTGATCGGCCGGCCCCGCGCCCGTCTGACCCGCGCCGGTCGCCAGTTCGTTGCGGACGACCAGGATCGCGATGTCGTCGCGAGGTGCCTCGGCGGAGAAGTCGAGCGTGGCGGTCCGCAGCCGGGCCGCGACCACCTCGGCTGAGAACCCGGCCAGCGGGGCCGCCGCCCGGCGCAGCCGTTCGGTGCCGAACAGTTCCCGGCCGTCACGCCGCTCGGTGATCCCGTCGGTGTAGAACACCAGGGAGTCGCCCGCCGCCAGGCTCAGCGCCACCGACGGCGCGGCGATCTGGTCCAGCAGCCCGAGTGCGGTCCCCCCGGCACCGACGAACTGGGCCTGCCCGTCGCCGCTGACCAGCACCGGCCGGTCGTGTCCGGCGAGATGCAGCCGGACGTCGAGCCGCTGGTCGTCGGTGACCCCGATGGCCGCCATGGCCAGCGTGCAGTACCGCCCACCGCCGCGTTCGACGAGCGTGTCGTTGAGCCGGCCCAGCACCTCCGGCAGCGCCTTGCCGTCGCGGACCAGCACCCGGATGACGTCGCGGACCAGCCCGGTGACGGTCGCCGCCTGGACTCCCTTGCCGGAGACGTCGCCGACGACCACCAGCCACCGGCCGCCGGGCAGCGGCACCACGTCGTAGAAGTCGCCGCCGACCTCCACCGCGTCACCGCTGGGTACGTACTCGGCGGCCAGCCCGATGCCGTCGATCACCGGCAGCACCGGGGGCAGCAGCGACTGCTGCAGGGTGTGCGCGACCCGGCGACGTTCCTGATGGATCCGGGCGTTGTCGATGGCCAGCGCGGCCCGCCGGGCGACGTCCTCCAGCACAGCGACCTCGTCGGGGTCGTGCCGGTGCCGTTCGTGCCGGCCGACGGCGAGGGTGCCCAGTCGCTGCCCCCGGGCCACCAGCGGTACGGCGAATCCGTCCATCGGGGCGCCGAGCGGCACCTGGGATCCGCTGCGTGAGGCCTCCCGTAGCCGGGCGGAGACCGAGTCGGGGCCGGATTCGGTCAACGTGGCGTGCAGCGCCGGCAGGACCGTCTCGTCGGCGTGGATCGCGGCGGCCAACTGCAGCTGCCCCCACTCGTCGGCGGTGTGCACCGCGCACCACCGGCCGAGCCGGGGCACCACCAGTTGCGGGATGAGCGCCATGGTCAGATCGACGTCGAGCGACTGGGCGAGCAGCTCGCTGGCTTCGGCCAGGAAGGTCAGCCAGGTCTGCCGGCGCAGGTCGGCGCGGCGCAGCCGGTCGTTCTCCAGATGCAGGGAGAGCCGCTCGGCGACCAGGGTGGCCAGCGGTCGGGCGTAGTCGGAGGGCGCGGCGTCCAGTTCCAGTTCACCGCTGTACGGCCGGTGCAGGGTGAGCGGCACGCGCAGCAGCTCACCGGAGCGCGGTGACCGGCCGTAGCGGGCGAGCACCTGGGTGCCGTACCCGTCGCCGCGGTCGACCCGGATGGTGCCGCCGGCCGCCCCGACCAGGTCGGCGACCCGGGCCAGCAGGGTCCCGGCCAGGTCGGCGAGCGGATCGTCGGCGTACGGCTCCGGTGCGGCCTGTAGAAGCGCGGCGAGGGTGGCGGCGCTGGGGGCGGCCGGTCGGTGCTCGTCGTCGACCGGCGGCGCGGGTACGGCGGACACGCCCTGCCACGGGTCGACCTGGTCGACCGGGTCAGCGGGACCGGCCGGGCGGACCCGGTCGGGCGTCGGCGTGGCGGGGTGCCGGTCGAGCCGGAACCAGACGCCCTTGCCACTGGGCAGGTGGGTGGTGCCCCAGCGGCTGGCGAAGTGGTCGACCAGCAGCAGGCCGCGTCCGCGTTCGGGCACCTCGCCGATGTTCTGACGGTCGTTGCGGGGGCGGGCGGCGACGGTCTCGATGGGTCCGGCGGCGAAGTCGGTGACCGTGACGGTGAGTCCGACCGGGTCGGCCGCCACTTCGATGATCAGTTCGGTGCCGGCGTGCACGACGGCGTTGGTGGAGAGCTCGGTGGTCAGCAGCAGGGCCTCGTTGAGCAGGTCGTCCAGGGCCGCGTCGGACAGTACGGATCTGACTACCGCGCGTGCTGTTGCCGGGGTTCGTCGGTCGGCGGGCAGGCGTACTCGTCGGAAATGTTCACTCACAGTACCGGTGGTGGGACCCTCGGCCCTTGCTGTCACCTGCCAGTTCCTCCGATCGCCCGGTTCATCGAAACGGTCGTGCACCTCGCATCTGTCACGGTAGTCGAGCAATGATGAGGTCAGCCCACTCCCAGAGCTGAGCGAGGATCCGATGACCCGCGCGAAAGAGCTGACCACCGACCACCTGACGACCGGCGACGAGACCGCGTTGCTCGTCGAGCTCGCCGAGGCACTGCGCCGGATCGGGCAGGGCGACCTCAAGGTGCGGCTGCCCCGCCGGGTCGGCGTGGCCGGTGAGGTGGCGGACGCCTTCAACGAGGTGGTCTCGTTGCAGGAGCGCCAGCACCTGGACCTGCGCCGGATCAGCCGGATCGTCGGCCGGGACGGTCGACTGACCGAACGCCTCGACGAGGAGGGCTTCGGCGGTGCCTGGGCCGACAACCACCAGGCGATCAACGCGTTGATCGACGACCTGGGTCGACCGACCACCGAGATCGCCCGGGTCATCCGGGCGGTCGCCGAGGGCGACCTGTCCCAGCACATGGAGCTGGAGATCGACGGGCAGCCGCTGCGGGGCGAGTTCCTGCGGATCGGTCGGACGGTGAACACGATGGTGGACCAGTTGTCGTCGTTCGCCGACGAGGTGACCCGGGTGGCCCGCGAGGTGGGCACCGAGGGCAAGCTCGGTGGTCAGGCGCGGGTCAAGGGCGTCTCCGGGACCTGGAAGGACCTGACCGACAACGTCAACTCGATGGCGTCGAACCTCACCCACCAGGTGCGGTCCATCTCGCAGGTGGCGACCGCGATGTCCCGCGGCGACCTGTCCCAGAAGATCACCGTGTCCGCCAAGGGCGAGGTCGCCGAGCTGGCGGACACCATCAACATGCTCACCGACACGCTGAGGCTCTTCGCCGAACAGGTGACCCGGGTGGCCCGGGAGGTGGGCACCGAGGGCAAGCTCGGCGGCCAGGCGCAGGTGCCGAACGTCGCGGGCACCTGGAAGGACCTGACCGACAGTGTCAACTCGATGGCGTCGAACCTGACCGCGCAGGTGCGCAACATCGCCCAGGTCTCCACGGCGGTGGCCAAGGGTGACCTGTCGCAGAAGATCACCGTGGCCGCCCAGGGTGAGATCCTGGAGTTGAAGTCGACGGTGAACACGATGGTGGACCAGTTGTCGTGGTTCGCCGACGAGGTGACCCGGGTGGCCCGGGAGGTCGGCATCGAGGGCAAGCTCGGTGGTCAGGCCCAGGTCAGGGGCCTTTCCGGTACGTGGCGTGACCTCACCGAGAACGTCAACCAGCTGGCCGGCAACCTGACCAGCCAGGTCCGCAACATCTCGCAGGTGTCCACGGCGGTGGCCAAGGGTGACCTGTCGCAGAAGATCACGGTCGACGCGCGGGGCGAGATTCTGGAGTTGAAGTCGACGGTCAACACGATGGTGGACCAGCTGTCGCTGTTCGCCGACGAGGTGACCCGGGTGGCCCGGGAAGTGGGCACCGAGGGCAAGTTGGGTGGTCAGGCGCAGGTCAAGGGCGTTTCCGGTACGTGGCGGGACCTGACGGACAACGTGAACTCGATGGCGTCGAACCTGACCAGTCAGGTGCGGAACATCGCGTCGGTCACCACCGCCGTCGCCAAGGGTGACCTGTCGCAGAAGATCACGGTCGACGCGCGGGGCGAGATTCTGGAGTTGAAGTCGACGGTCAACACGATGGTGGACCAGTTGTCGTCGTTCGCCGACGAGGTGACCCGGGTGGCCCGGGAGGTGGGCACCGAGGGCAAGTTGGGTGGTCAGGCCCAGGTGCGTGGGGTGGCCGGCACCTGGCGGGATCTGACCGACAACGTGAACTCGATGGCGTCGAACCTGACCGCTCAGGTGCGCAACATCGCCCAGGTCTCCACGGCGGTGGCCAAGGGCGATCTGTCGCAGAAGATCACCGTCGACGCGCAGGGCGAGATCCTGGAGCTCAAGGACACCGTCAACACGATGGTGGACCAGTTGTCGTCGTTCGCCGACGAGGTGACCCGGGTGGCCCGCGAGGTGGGCACCGAGGGCAAGTTGGGTGGTCAGGCGCAGGTCAAGGGGGTCTCCGGTACGTGGCGGGACCTGACGGACAACGTGAACTCGATGGCGTCGAACCTGACCAGTCAGGTGCGGAACATCGCGTCGGTCACCACCGCCGTCGCCAAGGGTGACCTGTCGCAGAAGATCACCGTCGACGCGCAGGGCGAGATCCTGGAGTTGAAGTCGACGGTCAACACGATGGTGGACCAGTTGTCGTCGTTCGCCGACGAGGTGACCCGGGTGGCCCGCGAGGTGGGCACCGAGGGCAAGTTGGGTGGTCAGGCCCAGGTCAAGGGGGTCTCCGGCACCTGGCGTGACCTGACCGAGAACGTCAACCAGCTGGCCTCGACCCTGACCACCCAGCTGCGTGCGATCGCGCAGGTGTCGACCTCGGTGACCCGCGGCGACATGACCCAGCACATCACCGTCCAGGCCCAGGGTGAGGTCGCCGAGCTCAAGGACAACATCAACCAGATGATCGTGACCCTGCGGGACACGACGAAGAAGAACGCCGAACAGGGCTGGCTCGACTCGAACCTGGCCCGCATCGGTGGTCTGCTGCAGGGTCAGCGGGACCTCGGCGAGGTCTGCCGCATGATCATGAACGAGGTCACCCCGCTGGTCGACGCGCAGCTCGGCACCTTCTTCCTCGCCGACGTCGACGAGGGGGTGATGCGGCTGGGCCTGACCGCCTCGTACGGCTACGTGGCCCGCGACCACATCGTCATCTTCGGGCCCGGCGAAGGCCTGGTCGGTCAGGCCGCGGTCTCCCGGCGCACGATCCGGGTCGGTGCCGGCAGCACCGGTGCCCTCACCCTGCGGTCCGGACTGCTCAGCGCCGCGCCCCGCGACCACGTCGTCCTGCCGGTGCTGTTCGAGGGCGAGATGCTCGGGGTGATCGAGTTCGCCTCGGTCGCCGCCTTCTCCGAACTGCACCTGGCGTTCCTGGAGCGGCTGGTGGCCACCATCGGCATCGCCGTCAACACCATCCAGGCGAACAAGCGCACCGAGGAGCTGCTCGCCCAGTCGCAGCGGCTGGCCAACGAGATGCAGGCGCAGTCCGCCGAGCTGCAGCGCACCAACGCCGAGCTGGAAGACAAGGCCCGGCTGCTGTCCGAGCAGAAGGGCAACATCGAGACCAAGAACCGGGAGATCGAACTGGCCCGGCTCGGCCTGGAGGAGAAGGCACAGCAGCTGTCGCGGGCCTCGGCGTACAAGTCGGAGTTCCTCGCCAACATGAGCCACGAGCTGCGGACGCCGCTGAACTCGCTGCTGCTGCTGGCCCGGCTGCTGGCCGACAACCCGGACGACAACCTGACCGAGAAGCAGATCGAGTTCGCCAAGACGATCCACAGCGCCGGCTCCGATCTGCTGTCGCTGATCGACGACATCCTGGACCTGTCGAAGATCGAAGCCGGCCGGATGGACGTGCAACCGGCCGAGGTGCCGTTCGTCGAGATCCAGGCGTACGTCGAGCAGGCGTTCACGCCGCAGGCCGACGAGAAGGGTCTGCAGCTGCATGTCGAGGTCGCCCCGGACCTGCCCCCGGCGATCGTCACCGACGCGCAACGGCTGCAGCAGATCCTGCGCAACCTGCTCTCCAACGCGGTGAAGTTCACCGACAGCGGATCGGTGATCCTGCGGATCGGCCCGGCGGCACCCGGCCAGGAGTTCAGCGTGCCGGCGCTGTCGGCCGCCGCGCAGGTGGTGGCGTTCACCGTCATCGACACCGGGATCGGCGTCTCCGACGACAAACTTTCGTTGATCTTCGAGGCGTTCCAGCAGGCCGACGGGACCACCAGCCGACGCTACGGCGGCACCGGGCTGGGGCTGTCGATCAGCCGCGACCTGGCCCGGCTGATCGGTGGCACGATCACCGTGACGTCCGCTCCGGGCGCCGGCTCCACCTTCACGCTGTACGTCCCCGACGTGCTGGACACCGACGCCGTACTGCCGCAGGCGCCGCTGCCGACCGCAGCGCCGATCCGGACCGCGCTGCCGCCGCTGACCCGGCCGATCGAGGTCGACCGGCCGGAGCCGCCGGCCACCCGGCGACTGGACGGCGCCACCGTACTGATCATCGACGACGACGTGCGCAACGTCTTCGCCCTGACCAGCGCCCTGGAACTGCACGGCATGACCGTGCTGTACTCCGACAACGGGGTCGACGGGGTGCGTAAACTCGCCGAACGCCCAGAGGTCGACATCGTGTTGATGGATGCGATGATGCCGGACCAGGACGGCTACGAGACGACCCGGATCATCCGCCGCAACGAGCGCTTCGCCGACCTGCCGGTGGTCTTCCTGACCGCCAAGGCGATGCCGGGCGACCGGGAGTCGGCGCTGCAGGCCGGTGCCACCGACTACATCACCAAGCCGGTGGACCTGGACGAACTGATCACGCTGATGGTGACCTGGATCAACGCCGCAGAGGAGCAGAACTGATGACCGCCGCGACGGCGAAGGCACTGCTGGTGGACGACCGGCGGGAGAACCTCATGGCGTTGGAGGCGATCCTGCAGGGGCTGCCGGTGCAGACCGTGGCCGTGGAGAGCGGCGAGGCCGCGTTGAAGCAGCTGCTCGTCGACGACTTCGCGGTGATCCTGCTCGACGCGCAGATGCCGGAGATGGACGGCTTCGAGACCGCCAACCACATCAAGCGGCGGGAGCGGACCCGGCACGTACCGATCCTGTTCCTGACCGCCGCGGACCGGGACAACCAGCTCGCGCTGCGCGGTTACGCCGCCGGCGCGGTCGACTACCTGATCAAGCCGTTCGACCCCTGGGTGCTGCGGGCGAAGGTCGGCGTCTTCGTCGACCTGTGGGTGAAGAACCGGCAGCTGGCCAATCAGGCCGACCTGGTCCGCCAGCGCGACGAGCAGCTGCGCGGGCTGGTTGCCGCCGTGGACCGGGCGGTCGGGCAGCTGCGGGCCGGTGCCGCCGACCCGGCGACCGTCGCCGACGAGCTGGAGGCGGCCCGGTGGGGCGGGGACCGTACGGCGCAGCCGTGACCGTCACCGGATGGCTTGGCACGGCGTAGCCGTGACCGTCACCGGATGGTCAGCGCCGAGCGGAGCCCGGTGATGTTCAACACCCGGAGCAGGAACTCGCCGACATTGGTGAGCAGCAGCAGGCTCTGGGCGTGACTCGCCTTACGGGTGAGCACCACCAGGGTGCCCAGCCCCTGGGAGTCACAGAAGGTGATCCCGCCCATGTCCAGCACGATCCGCGCCGGGGCGTCGCTGAGCAGCTCGTTGACGGTGTTGGTCAGCTGGGTGGCGGTGAGCATGTCGATCTCACCGGCGAGGCGGAGCACCGCCTCGTCGGAAGTGCGCTGCAGCGCGATAGACAGCTCCGCCCGCTCCACCCGGCCAGCGTATCGCGATCAGGCGAGCCGGGCCCGGCTACGCCCGGCGCAGGTGGCCGCGAGCTGGGCACGGGGCGGATGTGCACCCCCACGGGGGCGACTGCCACAATGGCAGTGCCGTGACTGCCACCGACACCGCCGGCGCCCGCCCGTACCCGGCTGACGCGCCCGCTTCCCAGGCCCTGTTCGACCGCGCCAGCTCGATCGTCCCCGGCGGGGTCAATTCACCCGTGCGCGCCTTCCGGGCGGTCGGCGGGACGCCCCGCTTCATGGTGCGCGGCAGCGGACCATGGCTGTTCGATGCGGACGACCGCCGCTACCTCGACCTGGTCTGCTCCTGGGGCCCGCTGATCCTCGGCCACGCCCACCCCGAGGTGGTCGCCGCGATCGGCCGGGCCGCCGCGCTGGGCACCAGCTTCGGCACGCCCACCCCCGGTGAGGTGGAGCTGGCCACGGAGATCGTCGAGCGGACCCCGGTCGAGCAGGTCCGGCTGGTCAACTCCGGCACCGAGGCGACGATGTCGGCGATCCGCCTGGCCCGTGGCCACACCGGCCGGTCGCGCATCGTCAAGTTCGCCGGCTGCTACCACGGTCACGTCGACGCGTTGCTCGCCGCCGCCGGCAGCGGAGTGGCCACCCTGGGGCTGCCCGACTCGCCCGGCGTCACCGGTGCCGCGGCCAGCGAGACGATCGTGCTGCCGTACAACGACGTGGCGGCGGTGCAGGAGGCGTTCGCCGCGTACGGCGACCAGATCGCCGCGATCGTCACCGAGGCGGCGGCCGGCAACATGGGCGTGGTCGCCCCCGCGCCCGGCTTCAACGCCGCGTTGGCCCGGATCGCTCACGCGCACGGCGCGTTGCTCATCGTCGACGAGGTGATGACCGGTTTCCGGGTCGCCCGGGGCGGCTGGGCCGAGCTGGATCCGGCCGACGCCGACATCTACACGTACGGCAAGGTGATGGGCGGCGGCCTGCCGGCGGCGGCGTTCGGCGGCCGGGCCGAGATCATGGCGCAGCTGGCCCCGGCCGGTCCGGTCTACCAGGCCGGCACCCTCTCCGGGAACCCACTGGCCTGCGCTGCGGGTCTGGCCACCCTGCGGTTGGCCGACGCCGACCTCTACCGGCGACTGGCCGACACCGCCACCCAGGTCGCGACGATGGCCACCGAGGCGCTGCGCGCCGCCGGCGTACCGCATCGGCTCTCCACCGCCGGCACCATGTTCTCCATCTTCTTCACCGACGCCGAAGTCACCGACTACGCGAGCGCCCGGACCCAGGACACCGACGCCTACCGGGCCTTCTTCCACGCGATGCTCGCGCACGGCGTCTATCTGCCCCCCAGCGCGTTCGAAGCATGGTTCGTCTCGGCGGCGATCGACGACGCCGCCCTGGAGCAACTGGCCGCCGCGTTGCCGGCCGCGGCTGCGGCCGCAGCCGCCGCCGGTGACCTGCGGACGGTGAGGGATTAGCGGATGAAGCGTACGGTGGTCCACGTCCTGCGGCACGGCGAGGTGCACAACCCGACCAAGATCCTCTATGGTCGGCTGCCCGGCTTCCGGCTGTCCGAGCTGGGCGTGCAGATGGCGAAAGCGGCCAGCCAGGCGCTCGCCGACCGGGACGTGGTGCACGTGGTCGCCAGCCCGCTGGAGCGCGCCCAGGAGACCGCCGAGCCGATCGCGGCCCAGTTCCGGCTGCCGGTGTCGGTTGACGAGCGGCTGATCGAGTCCGCGAACTGGTTCGAAGGGCGCCGGGTCTCTCCGGGCGACGGGTCGTTCCGCGACCCGCGCAACTGGTGGGTGCTGCGGGACCCGGTCACCCCGTCCTGGGGGGAGGCCTACACGGTGATCGCCGAACGGATGTTCGCCGCCGTGCACGCGGCCCGGGTGGCGGCCGAAGGCCACGAGGCGGTCTGCGTCTCCCACCAGCTGCCGATCTGGACCCTGCGCCGCTACCTGGAGCGCAAGCGGCTCTGGCACGACCCGCGGCGTCGCCAGTGCGCCCTGGCCAGCCTGACCTCGATCCACTTCGAGGACGCCAAGGTGGTCGGCATCGGCTACTCCGAGCCGGCCGCCCACCTGATCGCGATGTCCCCGTCGGCGCGGACCGCCAAGGGCGCCTGACATGCGGTTGCGACGGGCGTCGGTGGCGGCGGCGGTGGCCGCCGTACTCGCCCTGACCGGCTGCACCGCCAGCGACTGGGCCACCGACTGCGACACCGACGGGCAGGGCGTGATCCGCTGCGTCGGCGACGACCGGCCACCGGCACCGCAACTGGACCTCGAACTGCTCGACGGTGGCACCCTCGACGCGGCGGCGCTGCGCGGCCAGGTCGTGGTGATCAACTTCTGGGGGTCGTGGTGCCCACCCTGCCGGGCCGAGGCCGCCGACCTCGAAGCCACCTACCAGGCCACCCGCGACCAGGGCGTCGAATTCGTCGGCATCAACGTCCGTGACGAACGCGACCGGGCCCGCGCCTTCGAACGCGGACGGGTGACCTACCCGAGCCTGTTCGACCCGTCCAGCCGGCTCGCGCTGGACTTCAACATCCCGCCGAACAGCATCCCCGCGACGATGGTCGTCGACCGGAACGGCCGGATCGCCGTCGTGGTCCGCGAGGCGGTCCGCCAGGACGACCTGCAGCCGATCGTCGAACAGATCGCCGCAGAAGCGATCAGTGCGGAACCGGTCGATGGGTGAGACCTTCGCCGAGATCACCCGGGGCGGACCGGTGCTGGTCGCGCTCGGTCTGGCCGCGCTCGCCGGGCTGGTCAGCTTCCTGTCGCCCTGCATCCTGCCGCTGACCCCCGGCTACCTCTCCTACGTCACCGGGCTGGCCGGCTCCGACCTGGACTCCGCCGGCGGCGACTCCGCCCGTCGGTACGGCCGGGTGCTGGCCGGCACCCTGCTGTTCGTCGGCGGGTTCACCCTGGTCTTCACCCTGACGGCGATCCTGATGGCCGGCGTCGGCCGCTACCTGTTCGTCTACCAGCGGCCCGTCGAGATCGGCGTCGGTCTGCTGATCGTGCTGTTCGGCCTGGCCTTCCTCGGCCTGGTGCCCGGGATGCAGCGGGAGATCCGGATGCACCGGCTGCCGGAAGCCGGGCTGGTCGGGGCCCCGGTGTTCGGCGCGGTCTTCGCCCTGTCCTGGACCCCCTGCGTCAGCCCGACCCTCGGCGCGGTGATCGGCATGGCGACCGTCAGCGGCAAGACCGACCGGGCCGTCGCCCTGGCGGTCGCGTACTGCCTCGGCCTCGGGCTGCCGTTCGTCATCTTCGGGTTGGCGTTCCGTCGGCTGCTCGGCGTCTTCACGGTGATCCGCCGCAACAGCCAGTGGGTCACCCGCATCGGCGGTGTCATGCTGATCGGAGTCGGGACGGCGCTGGTCACCGGCGCCTGGAGCAGCTTCGTCATCTGGCTGCAGGCCACCGTCGGATCCGGCGAGGTCGGGATCTGATGTCCCGGTCCCATGCGGTACGGGCACTGCTGCGCAACTCCTGGCGGCAGTTGACCAGCATGCGTACCGCCCTGATCCTGCTCTTCTGCCTGGCGGTCGCCGCCATCCCCGGCTCCCTGCTGCCGCAGCGGGACGTCAACATCGAAAACGTCAACGCCTACTTCCAGGACAACCCCCGGCTGGCCCCGGTGCTGGACCGGCTCGGCATGTTCGACGTCTTCGCCGCACCCTGGTTCGCCGCGATCTACCTGCTGCTGTTCACCTCGCTGGTCGGCTGCATCGTGCCCCGGCTGCGCGACCACGTCCGCGCGCTGCGGGCCGCGCCGCCGGCCGCGCCCCGCCGGCTGGACCGGCTGCCGCAGCACGCCAGCTGGACCGGCCCCGGTGACGTGACTGCGATCGCCGCGCAGCTGCGACGGCGCCGCTGGCGGGTCACCGTCACCGGCGACACCGTCAACGCCGAGAAGGGCCACCTGAAGGAGACCGGCAACCTGGTCTTCCACCTGTCGCTGGTCGCCGTCCTGTGCGGCGTCGCGCTCGGTTCGTGGTACGGCTGGCACGGCAACCGACTGCTGGTCGCCGGCCCGGAGACCGCGTTCTGCAACACGGTCCAGCAGTACGACGAGTACGGCCTCGGCCCGCGGGTCGCCGACACCGACCTGCCCCGGTTCTGCCTCGAGCTGACCGATTTCACCGCCACCTTCCTGGAGACCGGCCAACCGGACAGCTACACCGCCGAGGTACGGGTCGACGAAGGTGGCGGTGCCCCCCGCGAGGCGACGTTCTCGGTGAACTCGCCGCTGCGGCTCGACGACGCCAACGTCTACCTGCTCGGCCACGGCTACGTCCCGGTGCTGCGCTACACCGACCGGTACGGGCAGGCGCAGACGGTCACCGCACCGTTCCTGGCCGTCGACGACATGATCACCAGCGAGGGCGTGGCGAGCTTCCCGGACGCCAACGTCGACCCGGCCACCGGCGAGCGGGACCCTGACCTGCAGGTCGCGTTCGAAGGACTGTTCCTGCCGACCGCCCCGCAGCAGGCGCCGTACGTCCGCTCCACCCATCCCGAGCTGCGTGACCCGGCGCTGATGCTGTGGGCGTACCGGGGCAACCTCGGTCTGGACGCCGGCATCCCCGGCTCGGTCTACCGCATCGACCAGAGCCAGGTGGAGGCCGGCCGGCTGCTGCCGGTCGGTGATCCGCAACTGCTGCGCGTCGGCGAGACGATGACCCTGGACGACGGCACCAGCATCGAGTTCCTGGACATCACGCAGTACGTCACCCTCTCCGTACGCCACGATCCGGGCAGCGGACTGCTGCTGGCCAGCTCGGTGCTGCTGCTGGCCGGGTTGATGCCGTCGCTGTTCGTCCGGCGGCGTCGGGTGTGGTTCCGGGTCACACCGGCCGCCCCCGGCGACGGCTCCACGACAACCGGTAGTAGCGTCATCGAGGCCGGTGGGCTGCCGCGTACCGACCATCCCGGGTTCGGCGACGAGTTCCGGGAGCTCGTCCGGGCGGTCGGTGGTGCCGGCCCGCCACGGGAAGGAACGCAGTGATGGCAGAGCTGTCCGACCAACTCCTGGTCGTCACGATCTTCGCGTACCTGTTCGCGATGATCTGTCACGCGGTCGAGGCCGGTTTCGGCAGCGGCAGCCGGCGGAGCGCGCCGGTCGCCGCCCGCGACCGGGAACTCGCCACCGCCACCGTCGGCGGGTCGTCGCCGACGGTGGCCGCCGTGGTGCCGGGCGCCGCCGACGACCTGGTCTCGGACGGTCCGGTCTCCAAAGCGCCGACCTCGGGCGGCCCGGCCGGGCTGAAGCCGGAATCGCCGGAGCGGACCGGCTGGGCCCGCGTCGGACTCGCCGGCTGGTTCGCCATCGGCGCGACGGTCCTCGGCGCGCTGGTGCACCTCGCCGCCCTGGTCGCCCGGGGTGTCGCCGCCGAGCGGCTGCCGTGGGGCAACATGTACGAGTACGTGCTGGCCATCACCTTCGTCGGTGTCGCCGCCTGGCTGGTGATGGTCTACCGGCATCCGTCGCTGCGCCCACTCGGGCTGTTCGTCGCCCTGGTGATGGTCGCCCTGCTCGGCCTGGCCGGGCTGGTCTTCTACACCCCGATCACCCCGCTGGTGCCGGCGCTGGAGTCCTACTGGTACGCCATCCACGTCTCGACGATCATGGCGTCGTCCGGGGTGCTGCTGCTCGGGTCGATTCCGGCCGCGATGTTCCTGCTGCGCCACGGGTACGAGCAGGGCCGGCGCGGGTTCCCGTACCTGCTGGCCAAGCGGGTGCCGGCGGCGGTGTCGCTGGAACGGCTCACCTTCGGGCTGCACGCGATCGGCTTCCCGGTCTTCACCTTCGCGGTGATCGCCGGGGCGATCTGGGCCGAACACGCCTGGTCCCGGCCGTGGGCCTGGGACCCGAAGGAGACCTGGGCGTTCATCTCCTGGGTGGTCTACGCCGGCTACCTGCACGCCCGGGCCACCCCGAGCGTACGGCGGACCACCGTCACCTGGATCGCGATCCTCGGGTTCCTCACGATGCTGATGAACCTGATCGGCGTCAACTACTTCTTCGAGAGCCTGCACTCGTACGCCTGACGCCGGTCGGGGCACATCTCGCCCGCTGACGACCGGGGCGGGGGTCATCGGTCGGAGTACCTCCGACCGATGCACACCCGCCCCGGACCCGACCACCGGCCGGCGACGCGCTACTTCGACGAGTCGGTCTCGTCGTCGCCGGTGACCAGCACGACCCGCTTGCGTCGGCCGAGCAGGAAGACTGCCACACCGACGACCAGGATCGCGGCACCACCGGCCGCGACCAGCCCGGCCTGCGCGCCGGTGACCGGCAGCCCGCCGTCGCCGGCACCGCCACCACCACCGGACCCGCCGCCGGTGCCCGGGTGCTCGCCGGTCGGGTTGATCAGCACCAGCGCCTCGTTGTTGTCCGGGTTCCGGTCGTGGCGCAACTCCGGCAGGCCGCCGTAGTTGACCGCCTCGACCAGGCCCTCGGCGTCCGGGATCACCTCGTTGATCAGCAGCGTGAAGGTGTGCTCGAACTCCTCACCGGCCTTGATGATGATCAAGGGACTGCGGCAGATGTACCAGTCCGCGCCGGGCACCTGGTCACCGGACTCCTCCGGCGTGTGCGCGGTGCGGCAGCCCTCCGGCACCTCGGTGACCTCGGTGCCTTCCGGGGTGTGGAAGGCGAAGTAGGCGGCGGGCTCGCCGGACCGGTCCAACACCGTGCCCGGCCCGAGGTTGGTCAGCCCGAGGGTCACCTCGACCTCGTCGCCGACCGCGCCGCTGGCCTCGGCACCGGTCACTGCGAAATCGGCCTGGTTGTCGACATTGAGGAGCACCGTGCCGTAGTTGTCCGACTCGTCGAGGTCGGCGGCCGACCGGCTGGCCACCCGGCTGCCGGTGGCGACCGCCCGCAGGGTCGCGCCGCTGCCCCGGGTCAGCTCAGCCCGGCTGGACAGGCTGACCTCGCCAGCGGGCAGCACCGTGTAGATGAGGTGCTCGCGCAGCGCGGCCTCGGTCGGCGTGACCTCGAACCCGTCGACGATCTCGAAGCCGTCGCCCGGCTCCAGCTCGAGGGCGATGTCGCAGACCGCGTAGTTGGAGAGCGGGTAGCTGGTGTACACGCAGTTGTCGTACTGGCCGAACTCGCTGGAGGCGACGTCGATGGTCAACTGCAGGCCGTCGATCGCCTGGTTGCCGGCGTTGTAGCCCTCGATCGGCACCGCGACGGGCTGACCTGGCGGTAGCAACCCGAGGTCCTCGCCGCCGGTGGTGACCACCAGGTCAGGGCCGTCGCCGAGGGTGATCGTCGCCGAACCGGAGTTGTCGCCGGCGTTGGCCGCGGTAGCCGTCCAACTGATCGTCGCGCTGTCGCCGACGTCGGCGCCGCTGGCGGCGGCCAGGCCGATCGGCATCACGAAGGAGCCGTACGGGTCGGCGTCGAACAGATCCAACTCGCAGGTCACGGTCCCGGCGTCGGCGGCGCATTCGGACGGGAACTCCACGTCGACGACGCCGGCCAGGCCGGAGACGTCGACGGTGACCAGCGGATCGACGATCCCCTCGCTCAGGTAGATCTGCGCGGGGACGTACTTGCCGGGGGAACCGGGACCGCCGATGGTGACATCGTTCAGCCAGAACTCGAGGTAGCCGTCCTCGCTCTGCGCCGACGCGGCGGTCGGCACGGCGGCGAGCAGCGCGCCGGCGGCCACCAAGGAAACTCCCAGGCGGGCCGAGTGGCGCCGCCGGGATGTGCTTACGAACATGGATGTCCTTATGAGGGATGACGGGGGACGCACGATGATAAACGGACGGTCCGACGGCGTGGGGCCCGTCGGCCCGAAGTCCGGACGAACCGGACGCGGCGCGAATCACCGCCCCGGATGGTGGCACCGGCCGCCTGGTAGGCCAGACTTGGCGACATGGCGGCTGCAGGGTTCCCGTACCAGGATCTGAAAGACTTCGTCGCGGCGCTGGAGAAGGCCGGCGAGCTGCGCCGGGTCGACGTCCCGGTGGATCCCACGCTGGAGATCAGCGAGGTGGTGACCCGGACCGTCCGCGCCGGCGGCCCGGCGCTGCTGTTCGAGCGCCCCACCCGGGGTGAGATGCCGGTGGCGATCAATCTGTTCGGCACCGAGCGGCGCACCGCCATGGCGCTGGGCGTCGACAACCTCAACGAGATCGGCGACCGGATCGGTGCCATGATCAAACCGGAACTGCCGGTCGGCTGGTCCGGCATCCGCGACGGGCTGGGCAAGGTCATGCAGCTCACCTCGCTGCCGCCCCGCAAGGTGAAGACCGCGCCCTGCCAGGAGGTCGTCTACACCGGTGCCGACGTCGACCTGAACCGGCTCCCCGGGCTGCAGGTCTGGCCCGGGGACGGCGGGATCTTCCACAACTACGGGCTCACCCACACCAAGCACCCGGAGACCGGCAAGCGCAACCTGGGTCTCTACCGGCTGCAGCAGCACTCGCACAACACCCTCGGCATGCACTGGCAGATCCACAAGGACTCGACCGCCCACCACGCGGTCGCCGAGCGGCGCGGCGAACGGCTGCCGGTGGCGGTGGCGATCGGCTGCGACCCGGTGGTCAGCTACTCGGCCTCGGCGCCGCTGCCCGGCGACATCGACGAATACCTGTTCGCCGGTTTCCTGCGCGGCCAGCGGGTCGAGATGGTCGACTGCCGGACCGTGCCGCTGCAGGTGCCGGCGCACGCCCAGATCGTCCTGGAGGGCTACCTGGAGCCGGGCGAGCGGCTGCCCGAAGGCCCGTTCGGCGACCACACCGGCTTCTACACCCCGGTCGAACCGTTCCCGGTGCTGCACATCGAGTGCATGACCATGCAGCGCGACCCGATCTACCACTCGATCATCACCTCGAAGCCGCCGCAGGAGGACCACGGGCTCGGCAAGGCCACCGAACGGATCTTCCTGCCGCTGCTGCGGATGCTGATCCCGGACATCGTCGACTACGACCTGCCGGCCGCCGGGGTGTTCCACAACTGCGTGATCGTGTCGATCCGCAAGCGGTACCCGAAGCACGCCCAGAAGATCATGTCGGCGATCTGGGGCGCCCACCTGCTGTCGCTGTCGAAGCTGATCGTCGTGGTCGACGACGACTGCGACGTACACGACTACGCCGAGGTGGCGTTCCGGGCCTTCGGAAACGTCGACTACGCCCGCGACCTGCTGCTCACCGAGGGTCCGGTGGACCACCTCGACCACTCGTCGTACCAGCAGTTCTGGGGCGGCAAGGCCGGCGTCGACGCGACCCGTAAACTGCCCACCGAGGGCTACACCCGGGGCTGGCCCGAGGAGATGAGCATGTCGCCGGAGATCGTGTCGCTGGTGGACAAGCGGTGGCGGGAGTACGGGATCTCGTGAGCGCCGCAGCCACCACCGCCGGGCCGGCCGGCGTACCGGTCGGCCGGGTCCGGGCCTTCCTGCGGCTGGTCGCGATCGAACACTCGGTCTTCGCGCTGCCGTTCGCCTACCTGTCCGCGCTGACCGTGATGGCCCGCCTCGACGGTGGTGTCCGCTGGCTCGACCTGCTGCTGATCACCGTCGCGATGGTCGGGGCACGGACGTTCGCCATGGCCGCGAACCGGATCATCGACCGGCACGTCGACGCGCGCAATCCGCGTACCGCCGGTCGGGAGCTGGTGACCGGGGCGGTCAGCGTCCGGACGGCCTGGACCGGCGCGGTGGTCGCCCTGGTGGTCTTCCTCGGCGCCGCCGCCGCGTTGAATCCGCTCTGCCTCGTGCTGGCCCCGCTGGCGGCGGTGCCGCTGGTGGTCTACCCGTACGCCAAGCGGTTCACCAACTGGCCGCACGCGGTGCTCGGGCTGGCCCAGATGGTCGGCCCGGTCGGCGCCTGGCTGGCGGTCACCGGCACCGTCGACGGGGCCGGACCGGCGATCGTGCTCGGCGCGGCGGTCGGCCTGTGGATCGGCGGATTCGACCTGATCTACGCCTGTCAGGACGCGGAGATCGACCGTGAGATCGGGGTACGCAGCGTGCCGGCGCGGTACGGGCGGGCGTTCGCGTTGCACGCCTCGACGGCGGCGCACGTGGTGACGTTCGGGCTGTTCGGCTGGTTCGGCGTCCTGGTCGGCTTCGGCTGGCCGTGGTGGCTCGGCCTGGCCCTGACCGCCGTGGCCTTCGGCTACCAGCATCTGGTGGTCACCCCGACCGACCTGTCCAAGGTGAACCGGGCGTTCTTCACCGCCAACGGCTTCGTCGGCATCGCGCTGTTCGTCTTCGCCCTGCTCGACCTGGTGTTCCGACTCGGCCTACGGCCCTGACCCACGGCTCACGCCGGCTCCTGCTGACCTGGCCGGGCGGCGCACGCCCCGTCCGGCTGACCTGGCCGGCGGTACCGGCTCGACTCGGCGGACCAGTCGATGGTGCCGCGTACCGCGTGGCCGATCCCGTCCAGCAGCGCGGCGGCGGCCCGGTCGTACGTCGGCCCGAACGACGGCACCGCCGCGCGGCGGGCCGCGAAGAGGTCCAGCTGGGCACGCCACCGCCCGGCGACCAGGTCGACGGCGACCGTCAGCGGGATCCGCTCCGCCTCGGCCACCGCCACCACCAGGTTGTGCCCGCCGCCGACCCGCAGGTCCCCAGGGAGCGAGCAGAGGTCGTTGTACCAGGAGAGCAGGTCGTTGCCGGTGTCGGCGAGCTCCCGGATCCGGGGATGGTGGAACACCGCGTCCGGCACCGGTTCGCCGGTGGCGAACTCGATCAACGTGTACGCGACGTTCGCCGCCGACGTGGCCCGGCGCAGTTCGACGTATTCGGCCGGATCCGGCCGGTGGCCGGCGGCCTTGTTCCGCGCCTCGCGGACCGCGCCGTCGAGGTGCTCGGCCACCGCGTCGACGAACCGTTCCCGCCACCATGGCGGCATCGTCCTGGCCAGCACCCGCCACGGCCCGGTCAGCATCCGTCGGGCCGGCCCGACGAACACCGGCCCGGTGTCGGGGTCCGGGCCGGTGTCGGGGTCCGGGCCGGCCCCGGGCCCGGCGCCCGCGTCGGTGGTCTGCGCGGTACGCAGCAGCGCGAGGATCTCGCTGGCGAGTCGGTGCAGCCGGTCCTGCTGCGGTTGGGCTACCTGGTCGAAGTCGTCGTCGATCAGGAAGAACCAGGCGAACAGCGCGGTCAGCAGACGCAGCCGGCCCAGGTTGGCGGCAGGGTAGAGGCGGGCCGCGTACCCGCCGATCCGTGCGCCGGCGAGCCGCCGGTGGGCAGTGGTGTCGGGCGGCAGTCCGCAGTGCCGCAGCCAGCCGGGCAGCCAGTCGTCGGCGGCGCGCCGATGCGGGTTGACCGCGACCGGCAGCCGGCACCCGGCCCGCAGCTCGGCCAGCAGGCCGGTGAGGTCGGTGCGGTTTCGGGAGTCCATCACCTACCTGCGCGGTTGCTGCCACAGTGTCCGTACGGGGTGCGACCTACCCTATGGGGTGACCGTGACGGGCGACAGCCGGTGAGTGGGGACGGGTGCGGCAGATGAGAAGACCCTGGGTGATCGGCGTCTCCGGTGCCTCCGGTACGCCGTACCCGGCGGCGGTGCTGCGGGCCCTGCTCGACGCCGGGCACCCGGTGGACCTGGTCGTGTCCCGGGCGGCCCGGCTCACCATCCTCGACGAGACCGGCGCACCGTTGCGCGACAGCCACTGGCGTGACGATCTCGGCCGGTGGCTCGGCCGTCCGGTGCACGACGCGGACGTCCGGTTCTGGCCGGCGGGTGACCTGGCCGCCGGTCCGAGCAGCGGCTCCTACCCGACGCGGGGGATGGCGGTGGTGCCGGCCAGCACGGCCGCCTGCGCCGGGATCGCGATCGGGCTGTCCAAGGACCTGTTGCAGCGGGCGGCCGAGGTCAACCTGAAGGAGCGCCGGCCGGTGGTGCTGGTCCCCCGGGAGACCCCGGTGACCCGCAGCCATCTGGAGCACCTGATCACCCTGCACGACGCCGGGGCGGTGGTGCTGCCGGCGAGCCCCGGGTTCTACGGTGCCGGGGCGGCCGCTTCCGCCGCCCAGCTGGTCGACTTCGTCGCCGGCAAGGTGCTGGACGCGCTCGGCGTACCGCACTCGTTGTTCCGCCGGTGGTCCGGCGAGCTCGGCGCGGCCCGCGACGCGTCGGCTGAGTCCTGACGGTCAGCCGACGTAGCCGCCGGCTCCGTTCTCGGTGTGCCGGGGGCGGTTCTCCGCCGCGCTCTCCGCCTGCATCTCCTCCAGTACGCCTTCGCCTTCGAGTAGCGCGCGTACCTCGGACTCGCGGAACCGGCGATGGCCTCCGGGAGTACGGATGCTGCCGATCCGGCCGGCCGCCGCCCAACGTGTGACGGTCTTCGGGTCGACACGGAACAGCGCGGCCACCTCGCCCGGCGTCAGCAGACGATCTCCAGTGTCCACGGTCCCCTCCTCGCGTCCACGACAGCCCTGACCTAGCCAGTGAGCCCCCCGATGGACCGTGTGCCAGCTGCCGTCGTGCCAGACGTACGGCCATTAGAGCACCGGCTGCCTGCCGTGTCCGGGAAATGGGGAAAGCTACCTGCCTGGGAAGTTGTCCAGTATGATTTGCACCCTATATTGTGATTTACCCTAGCTTAACGTGAACTCGTGTCACCTGTCCTTGAATCATCCGAGGGAGCCACCGACTCGCCGGCAGGTACTAGGGTGTACTTCCCGTGGACGTCATCGACCTGCGGCTCGTCGACCTGCTCCGCGGCAACGCCCGGCTCTCCTACGCCGAGCTCGCCCGCCAGGTCGGCCTCTCCGCCCCCGCCGTGCACGAGCGGATCGGCAAGCTGGAGGCGGCCGGCGTGCTGCGCGGCTACCGGGCGGACGTACGTCCCGAATCCGTCGGCCTCGGGGTGACCGCCCTGATCGGCCTGGTCGAGGATTCCGGAGCCGAGACCGACGCCGTGCTCGACGCGCTCCGCGCGATGCCGGAGATCGAGTCCTGCTACTTCATGGCCGGCGTCGAGTCGTTCCTCTGCCTGGCCCGGGTCGGCACCATCGCCGAACTCGAACAGCTGATCATGCGGCTGAACCGGACCGCCGGGATCGCCAACACCCGAACCAGCGTCACCCTCTCCACCAAGTGGGAGAACCGCCCCCGACCCCTCACCGGCTGATCCGACCGACGGTGTTGTTACCGTCAGCGGGTGGATCAACTGGACCGGTGCGACGACGCCGACCGGGCCTGGGTGACCGAGGCGATCGCCAAGGTGGAAGCGGACGCCAACCGGTCCGCCGACACCCACCTGCTGCCGTTTCCGCTGCCGCTGTCCTGGGGGATCGACCTCTACCTCAAGGACGAGTCGGTGCACCCCACCGGTTCGCTCAAGCACCGGCTGGCCCGGTCGCTGTTTCTGTACGGGCTGTGCAACGGCTGGATCGGGCCGCAGACCACGATCGTGGAGGCGTCCAGCGGGTCCACCGCGATCTCCGAGGCGTACTTCGCCCGGATGCTGGGCCTGCCGTTCGTCGCGGTGATGCCGGCGGCCACCTCGGCCGAGAAGATCGCCCAGATCGAGTTCCACGGCGGCCGGCCGCACCTGGTCCGTGATCCGGCGGCGGTCGTCGTCGAGGCCCGATGGCTGGCCGAGGACCTCGGCGGGCACTTCATGGACCAGTTCACCTATGCGGAGCGGGCCACCGACTGGCGGGGCAACAACAACATCGCCGAGTCGATCTTCGCGCAGCTCGCCCTGGAACGGCACCCGATCCCCAGCTGGATCGTGGTCGGTGCCGGCACCGGCGGCACCAGCGCCACCATCGGCCGGTACGTGCGCTTCCAGCGCCACCGCACCAAGGTCTGCGTGGTCGACCCGGAACACTCGGCCTACTACCCGGCGTGGACCAGCGGCGACTGGACCACCGCCACCGGGCGCGGCTCGATGATCGAGGGCATCGGCCGGCCGACCGTCGAAGCTTCGTTCCAGCCGTCCGTCGTGGACCGGATGATCCAGGTCCCGGACGCGGCGTCGTTGGCCGCCATGCGCTTCGCCAGCGACCTGCTGGGCCGGCGGGTAGGCGGATCGACCGGCACGAACCTGTGGGGGGCGTTCGCGTTGATCGCCCAGCTCCGCGCGGCAGGCCAGCAGGGATCGGTGGTCACCCTGCTCTGCGACAGCGGCGAGCGGTACGCCGACAGCTACTACTCGGCCGACTGGCTCGCCGGCCAGGGCCTCGACCTGACCCCGTACCTGACGGTGGTCGAGCGTTTCCTGCGCACCGGTGACTGGTCGACCGGGACCGCCAGCTGAGCCATGCCGCCGTCGGCCGGCGCCGCTCGGTGACCCGCAGCCGGTGCCTGGTCAGGCGCGCTGCGCCAGCCCCGGGTAGTGCCGGACGAACCCGTCCGGATCGACAGTCAGCTCGGCGGTGAAACTGCCACTACGGAACCGGACCCGGTCGGCGTCGAGCACGGTGTAGACCTGCTCGACCGGCAGCACCTCCAGGCTCGGCACCCGGACCCAGGCGACCGTCAACCGGTGCTCCTCGCCCGCTGGCCGCTGCGCCAACCGTAGGCGACGTACCACCAGGGTGTTGAACAACGGTGCCCCACCGAGGTCGACGTCGAGAGCCGGGTCGAGCCGGCCCGGCTCCTCGGTGCCGGGCAACCCCACCGGCGGATGCCCGGCCGCGCGCAGTGCCCCGTCCAGGTCACCCTGCTCGGCGGTGCTGACCCGCCACCGGCCGAGCGCCCGCTCCATCCGTACCGTGCGCAACCACCCGGCACCCTCGGCGGTGACGGTCAGCCGCGCCGACTCCCACTGCTCGTCGGTGGCGAGCTCGTAGTGGCAGCTGTACGGCAGCGGCGCCGCCGCCATGGACACGCCCCGGGCAGTCAGTCCACGCCGGTCGTCGAAGAGTGCATGGTCGGCGCCGCCGGTGTCGGTCCGCGCCCAGATGATCGATTTCGGCAACGTCGGCATGAGCCGACCGTACCGGCAGATCCGGCCGGCGGGGAGCCGGACCGATCTGCCGGTGTCAGCCGATGCCCGTCGACGGTGGCGACAGGCCGTCAGTGGCTGCGGGTGGCTCGTCAGTGGCTGCGGGTGGGCCGTCGGTCGGCGAAGCGTCGCTCGCCACCGCGACGGTCGTCGCGGGGCGGCCGGTTGCCGTCGTGGCGGAACCCGCCACGACGTTCCCCGGACCGGTCGGCGTCGCTGCGCGGGCCACGGTCGGCGTCCCCGCGCGGACCGCGGTCGACCTCGCCGCGCCGGCTCCGGTCGGTGTCGCCGCGCGGGCCACGGTCCGGCTCACCCCGGCCCCGGTCGCCCCGGCCACGGAACCGGTCCGGGCGGTCGGACCGAAAGCGGTCGGAACGCTGACGGTGCTGGCGCGGCGGCTCCGGCTCCTCGACGATCGGTACGCCGCTCGGCTCGGCCGCACCGGTCAGCTCCGTCAGGACGGCGTCACCGCGGCGTACCCGGGTCTGCGCCGGCTCGACGCCGGCCTTCTCCATCATGGCCAGCGTGCTGCGCCGCTGCTTCGGCAGCACCAGTGTGGCGACCGCACCGGACTCCCCGGCCCGAGCGGTCCGGCCGGCCCGGTGCAGGTAGTCCTTCGGGTCCTTCGGCGGATCCACGTGCACCACCAGCGAGACCCCGTCGACGTGGATGCCACGGGCCGCGACGTCCGTCGCGACCAGCACGTTGACCCGGCCCTCCTTGAACTCGGCGAGGGTGCGGGTGCGGACCCGCTGGGTCTTGCCGCCGTGCAGGGCACCGGCCCGGACCCCGACGGCGGCCAGCTGGTCGACCAGCCGGTCCACCCCCATCTGGGTACGGGCGAACATCATGGTGCGGCCGGACCGGGCGGCGATCGACGCGGCGACGGCGAACTTGTCGTTCGGCGGGATCAGCAGCAGGTGGTGGTCCATGGTGGTGACCGCTGCGGTCGGCGGCGCGGTGGAGTGGGTGACCGGATCGGTCATGAACCGCCGCACCAGCGCGTCGACGTCGTTGTCCAACGTGGCCGAGAAGAGCAGCCGCTGGGCGTTGGCGGGCGTCTTGTCCAGCAGCTCGGTGACTTCCGGCAGGAAGCCCATGTCGGCCATCTGGTCGGCCTCGTCCAGCACGGTGACCTCGATGTCGTCGAGGTTGCACACGCCGCGCGCGATGAGGTCGCCGAGCCGGCCCGGGGTCGCGACGATGATCTCCACGCCTCGGCGCAGCGAGTCGATCTGCCGGTCGTACGGCACGCCACCGACGGCGGTCTTCAGGAACACGCCGACGGCCCGGCCCAGCGGGAACAGCGCGTCGTTGACCTGCATCGCGAGCTCACGGGTGGGGACCAGGATCAGCGCACGGGGGTGCAGCGGGCGGGCCCGGGGTCCGTCGGCCATCCGGGCCAGCAGCGGCAGGCCGAAGGCGAGGGTCTTGCCGGAGCCGGTCTGGCCACGGCCCAGCACGTCACGCCCGGCGAGCGCGTCGGGCACGGTGGCCCGCTGGATCTCGAACGGGGCGGTGATGCCTTCCCGGGCGAGGGCCTTGACCAGCGGTCGCGGCAGGCCGAGCTCGGCGAAGTCCGGCTCGTGGACCGGTTCGGCAATCGGTTCGGCGACCGGTTCGGTCGGCTGCTCGACGGGGTCGACCGGGGTGTCGAGTACGGAGGGGAACGTGCTGGGGTCAGCGAAGGTGGTCAAGAAAACCTCTCAGAGCGGGGCGGATCTTCGCGAATGGCCCGTTCCGGTGTTGCACCGTTGAATCGCCCGCAAGATCGCCCATGAGCACGCGTGAGCATGCCGGATTGATGATCGGGTGCAAGTGTACGGGTTTGCCGCGCTGTTGCCACCCGACCTGTCCGGCCGGTGGGCCGGCTCACGCCGGCCGGTCGGTCGCGGGCGCGCCCGACCAGTGGGCCGGGCGCGCGTGGGACCCCGGCGGCGTCAGCCGCCGAGCAGACCGTCGAAGATGCTGTTGAAGGCGTTGCCGACGACCAGGGCGATCAGTACGCCGAGTACCACGACCACCCCCAGTCCGATCGCCATGACGAGGACCACCTTGGCGGTGCCACGGTCCTCCCGGTCCGGCGTGTCCGCCCAGCCCTGGGCCAGGATGTGGCCGGTCAGCGAGCCGGAGTTCTCCACGGCCGGGTCGAACGTCATGCCGCCGCGCGGCGCACCCATCGGCATCGCCATCGTCGAGTCCGCGCCGGACTCGGCGCGCCGGGCGCCGTACACCGTCCCGGTCGACGGAGTCGGCGGCGACCACGGGGCCACCGGTGGCGGCGCGGCGGCCGGCGGTGGCGGCGCGGCGGCCGGCGGTGCGGATACCGCGGGCGGTGCGGAGACGGGCGGTGGCGGCGGTGGCGCGGGGCGCCAGGTCGGCGACGTGGCCGCCGGGATGGTGTATCCGCCGGCGGCGAACTGCCCGGCCGGTGGCGGGAACGGTGACGGTATCCCCGGAGCCGGAGCCGGGGCAGGGGGCGCTGGCGGGGAGGTGGGCCGCGACGGTGGTGGCGAGCCGGGCAGCGGCGGCGGGAACGGTGCCGGGGGCGGCGGCTGCGCGGGTGCGGGCGGCGAGACCGGTGCCGGCGGTACGGCCGGCTCCGGCGCGTCCGCTTCGCGCCGGGCACCGTAGACCCGGGTACCGCCGGTCGGGAACCGCAGCGCACCGACGTCGCTGGCGGAGACCTGCGCCGCCCCGGTCACCGCAGCTCTGGCCCGCGCGGCGGATCCGGGCGACACCGCGGGCTCGTTCTCCTCGGCGGAGGCCGTCGGCGAGTGATCAGCGGCGGGTACGGCAGGAGGAGCCGGCGTGGCGGCGGAACTCTCCGGCGGCTGCCAGGCGTCGGCGAACGCGGACCAGGCCGACGCCGCCGGTTGGCCGGCACCCGAATCGGCCGACCCGGGTGCGCCGGAGACCGAGGCACCGGACCCGGGTGCGTCCGTCGCGCCCGGCACCACCGGTACCTCGGCGTCGCCCAGGTTGGTCGGCCAGAGGGCACCACCCGGTGGCGGCGGTGGCGGCGGACTGTACGGCTCCGGCAGCGGACCGTACGGCTCATGCGCGTGGGGCGTACTGCCGGACGAGCCGGAACGGTCGGGCTGACCGGGCACGAGTGGCTGCCCGGCGTCGACCTGGTCCACCGTTGACCAGCGCCGATCTTCGTCCATTGGTTGCCTCCCGTGACAGGGGTCCGCCCGGATACGCCTCCGGCCGGTGAGGCGTTCCTGTGATCACGGTGCCATACCGGTGCCCGTCGGCACACCCGGAGTATCGGCCTACCGACCGCGGGTCGGCACGTTCGGCACGACCAGCCGACCCGGTCAGCTTTCCTGCGGACCCGCGCTGGGGCTGCCGGTGGCCGTGGCGGACGCGCTCGGGCTGGCCGACGCCGTGCCGGTCACGCCGCTCGGCGTCGCGGTCGGGGTGCCCGTACCGGTCTCGTCCGGGTCCGGGGTGCCCGTGTCGGGGCTCGGGGCGGTGCTTGGCGTCGTGGTCGGTGACACGCTGGCCGACGGGGTCGGCGTCGGCTCCCCGGTCGGCGTCGGCGTGGGCGTTGCCGAGCCCGACGGCGTCGGGGTCGGTTTCGGCGTGGCCGACGGCGTCGGGGTCGGTTTCGGGGTGGCCGGGGTCGACGGCGTCGGTGTGGGGGTGGGGGTGGGCGTCGGGGCGGCGACGGCGTCGAACACCCGGGTCGCCCGGTAGAAACGCGACCACCAGACGGTGGAGACCTTGACCACGTCGCCGGTGGTCGGCGCGTGCACCATCTTGCCGTTGCCGACGTACATGCCGACGTGGTGGACGGTGGTCCAGCTGGAGCCGGACGCGAAGAAGATCAGGTCGCCGGGGAGCAGATCCGAGCGGTCGACGGTCTTGCCCTTGGTCGCCCAGTACTGGTCGGCGGCGACCCGGGGCAGGCTGAAGTAGTCGGCGCCGGGTGACCGGTAGGCGGCCCACATCAGACCGGAGCAGTCGTAGCGGCTCGGGCCCTCGGCACCCCACAGGTACGGCTTGCCGAGCTGCCTGAGCGCGAAGTCCAGGGCGGCGACCGCGCGCGGGTGGGCGGTGGTGCCGCTGATCCCGTCGACGCCGTCGATGCCGCGCCCGATCTCCTGCTCGGCGGCTTCCCGCTGCCGCTCGATGGTGACCAGTTCCTGGGTGTTGCGGGCCTTCAGCTCCAGCAGCGCGGTCTCTCGCTGCTTGAAGGTGCCCTCGGTGGAGCCGAACTCGGCGCGCAGCGCGTCGACCCGGGCCAGCGCGGCGGTGTAGGTCCGGTGCGCCTCCTGCTCGGCGGCGGCGGCCAGGGCCACCTCCCGGTTGGCGGCGTCGGCGCTGGTGCCCGGCTCACCGCGCTGCAGCCGGGACAGCGCGTCCCAGCCGTGCAGGTCGCCCCGGTACTCGCCGGGCGGTAGCGCGGCGGCGTCCTTGATCGCCGAGGCGGCGGTGTTCTCGGCGGCCCGTTGGGCGTCGAGCAACGCGGTACGCCGCTGCCGCAGCGCCAGCTCGGCGGCGTGCAGCGCCGACTCGGCCTCGGTCTGCTGCTCCTCCAGGTCGAGCAGTTTGGCCCCGAGCAGCGCTACCTCGGTCTCGCTGGCGTAGATCTGCGACGCGAGCGGGCCCTGCACGGTGCTGGGCACGAAGTTCGGCGGCACGGTGGTGCCGGTCGTCGGTGCCGCACCGGGCAGTTGCAGGCCGCCGGCGGGGACCGGCCGGGCACCGGTGTCGGGTACGGCCACCGGCTGGGCGGCCACCGGGGAGGCCAGGGCGAGCGCGGTGACGGCACCGAGCAACGCGGCCCACAGGGCCGGGCTCAGCCGCACCGGAACGGCTTCGGGCGTGTCGGGTGCCGGACGCGACCAGCGTCGGTCGTTTCGTCGGCCTGCCCTGGCCCTGCTGTTGCCTACCATGCCTGCTCGCTCCCCGTACGGCGCATTTGTCCCGATGCCGTTGCCCCGGAACCGAGTCGCGTCGCCTGGTGTCAGCTGTCCCTCATCGGTCTTACCGCACGGGGCGCGTGATGTCGATGTTCCAGGAGGTAACGAGACCCTGTGAGGTTGGCGGCCGGGACATGACGCAGATCGCTGCGGCGTCGGCCGACGCGCCGGACGGGCCCGTCGGGACGTACGCTCGAACGCGGATCTCGGCGGGATTGGCCGTCGACGGGCGGGTCGTCGACGCGCCCGGCCGGTGGAAGGGACGTGGCGGACGTGGACGCTGGTCGCAAGCGCGAGCTCGAAGAAAAGGTGTACGCCGGGGAGCGGCTCGACTACACCGACGGGGTGGACCTGTACGCCAGCGACGACCTGGCCTGGCTGGGGCGGCTGGCACACCACCGGCGGACCGAACTCAACGGCGACCGGGTGATGTTCAACGTCAACCGGCATCTGAACCTGACCAACGTCTGCAGCGCCTCCTGCGCGTACTGCTCGTTCCAGCGCAAGCCGGGCGAGAAGGATGCGTACACGATGCGGATCGAAGAGGCCGTGCGCAAGGCCAAGGAGATGGAGGACGAGCAGCTCACCGAGCTGCACATCGTCAACGGCCTGCACCCGACGCTGCCGTGGCGCTACTACCCGAAGGTGCTGCGCGAGCTGAAGGCCGCGCTGCCGAACGTGAAACTGAAGGCGTTCACCGCGACCGAGGTGCAGTGGTTCGAGAAGATCAGTGGCCTGCCGGCCGACGAGATCCTCGACGAACTGATGGACGCCGGCCTGGAGTCGCTGACCGGCGGCGGCGCGGAGATCTTCGACTGGGAGGTCCGCCAGCACATCGTCGACCACGCCTGCCACTGGGAGGACTGGTCGCGGATCCACCGGCTCGCCCACAGCAAGGGGCTGCGGACCCCGTCGACGATGCTCTACGGCCACATCGAGGAGCCCCGCCACCGGGTCGACCACGTGCTGCGGCTGCGCGAGCTGCAGGACGAGACCGGCGGTTTCACGGTCTTCATCCCGCTGCGCTACCAGCACGACTTCGTCGACTCGGCGGACGGCAAGATCCGTAACCGGATCCAGGAGCGGACCACGATGGCCGCGCCGGCCGAGTCGCTGAAGACGTTCGCGGTGTCCCGGCTGCTGTTCGACAACGTGCCGCACGTCAAGTGCTTCTGGGTGATGCACGGACTGTCCGTGGCGCAGCTGTCGCTCAACTTCGGCGTCGACGACCTGGACGGCTCGGTGGTCGAGTACAAGATCACTCACGACGCGGACTCCTACGGCACACCGAACACCATGCACCGCGACGACCTGCTGCACCTGATCTGGGACGCCGGCTTCCAGCCGGTCGAACGGGACACCCGCTACCAGGTGGTCCGCGAATACGACCGGCCGCCGTCGTTGGCGCAGCGGCGGGCCGAGCCGCAGCAGATCTGGGCCTGACCCGGGTGCCGGCAGTCGGGGCGGAGAGGTGTCGACCCGCCCCGATGAGGGAATGACGTACCGGTGAGCCAGCCACGTAGCGTGATCTCACGCCTGCGTGGCGTGTGGGGAAGTTTCTGGGCCGTCCCGGCGGCGTTCGGGGTCGGGGCGGTCCTCCTCGCCGTCGTTCTCACCGCGCTGGAGCTGCGCCTGCGGCTGCCACTGGACTCGTACCTGCCCAGCGGGCCCGCCGGGGCGAGGTCACTGCTCTCGTCGATCATCACCGCGATGATCTCGTTCACCGCGCTGGTCTTCTCGATCACCGTGGTGGCCCTGCAGTTGGCGTCCAGCCAGTACACCCCCCGGGTCCTGCGGACCTTCCTGCAGGACCGGGTGACCCAGGCCACCCTCGGTACGTTCGTCGCGACGTTCCTGTTCGCCATGGTGGTGCTCGCCGCGCTGCCGGACGGGTCCGACGCCCGCCTGCCGGTCCTGTCCCTGGCGGTGTCGATGGGCCTGGTGCTCGGCAGCACCGGGATGTTCCTCTACTACCTGCACCACATGACCGCGCTGATGCGGGTCTCCCACATGATCGCGGCAATCGGCGCGCAGACCCGCCGCAGCATCGACCGGTGGGCGCCCCGGCCCGCCGACCCGGACGACGCACCGGACGGCCCGATCGTCGACGTGCTGGTGGCCCCCGGGACCGGTTCGGTCACCGCCGTCGACGTCGACCAGCTGGCCCGGATCGCCCGCCGGCACGACTGCGCCGTCACCGTCGCGCGGATTCCGGGCGAGTTCGTCGTGGCCGGCATGCCGCTGCTCGCCGTACACGCGGTCGGTGACGCCCCGCCCCGGCCGCTGGACGTGTCCCAGGCGGCCCAGGCAGTCGAGATCGGCGTCGAACGGATTCCCGGCCAGGACGTCGGCTTCGGCCTGCGGCAACTCGCCGACATCGCCGAACGGGCGCTCTCGCCGGGCATCAACGACACCACCACCGCCGTACGGGCCCTGCAGGAGTCCCACGACCTGCTGCGCCGGCTCGCCGACCGACCGGACCGGCCCCGGATCGTCCGCGACGACGACGGCACCGTCCGCGTCCATCTGCGCCGGCAGACGTTCGCCGAGCATCTCGACACGTCGGTCACCGACGTGCGGCGGGCCGCCGGCGAGCAGCCCCGGGTCACCAACCTGGTCAGCGACATCGTCGACGATCTGCAGACGGTGGCGCGGGCCGAGCACCGACCGGCCCTGCGGCGCGCCCGCACGGGTACGGCGCAGCAGCGGCGCGACCAGGCAGGCGTACCCTCATCTGGTCATGACTGAATCGAAGAGCGAGGGTTCGCCACGCCGCGACGCGGCGGGCCGGATCGTCGCGCTGCCGGACCTGTACGGCGCCGTCGGTGCCGGCCTGGTGATCGGTCTGCTTCTGTTGCTGCTGTTCGACGGCGTGTTCACCCTCATCGGACCCGGACGGCTCGGCCAGTCCAACGGATGGCTCGCGGTGATCCTGCCGGCGTGGCTGTTCGCCGAGGAGTTCCGGGCCTGGCACGGCGGGTCCGCCCGGTTCGTCGCCGCTGCGGTCGCGGTCGGGGTCGGGATCACCTCCGGGCTGCTGGCCGCCGGCATCGCCGCCGACCTGCCGCCGTTGGCCGGTGGCGGAATCGGAGCGGCGGTCTCCACACTGGTGTACGCGACGGTCTGGTTCCACGGCGTCCGGTGGCTGGACAGTCGGACCGGATGAGACGGTGAGGAGAGACATGAGCCCCGCGGTGAAGTACACCCTCGGCCGGATCGGGCTGTTCGCGGTCGTCGTACTGGCCCTGTGGCCGATCGGCATCAACATCTTCCTGAAGCTGATGATCGCGGTGATCTTCTCTGCGGCGTTGTCGTTCTTCCTGATGCGCGGCTGGCGTGACGAGATGGCCCAGCAGATCACCGAGGCCACCGAGCGCCGCCGGGCCGAGAAGGAACGGTTGCGGTCCGCGCTGGCCGGCGACGACCAGCCCGGCGGTACGGACGGCAAGTCCCCGGAGGTTCAGTAGCTTCGGCCACAACGGATGGAACCGGCGGCGTGCGTGCCGGCGGACGGAGTGGATCACCCGGCCCGATGAGGCAGATGCTTCTCGACAGCGGCCACCAGCGCGGCATCGGTCGGTGCGACCCGGGGCCGGAACCGGCCGACCACCGTGCCGTCGGGGGCGATCAGGAACTTCTCGAAGTTCCACTGCACGTCACCCGCCTCGCCGTCGGCGTCGGGCGCGGTGACCAGTTCGGCGTACAAGGGGTGCCGGCACGGCCCGTTGACCTCGATCTTGGCGAACATCGGGAACGTCACCCCGTACGTCGTCGCGCAGAACTCCTGGATCTCCTCGGCGCTGCCCGGCTCCTGACCGCCGAACTGGTTGCACGGGAAACCGGCCACCGTGAAGCCCCGGTCGGCGTACCGCTCGTGCAGCCGTTCCAGATCGGCGTACTGCGGGGTGAGCCCGCACTTCGACGCCACGTTGACCACCAGCACGGCCTTACCGGCGAAGTCCCCGAGTGATCCGGGATCCCCGGCAAGGGTGGTCAGCGGAATGTCGTAGATCCCCACGTCCCGGTCCTCTCTGTCCCACCCGCAAGGGCGGTGCCGATCGCGGTACGCCAGTAGAGTACTTCCCGCCCGGACCTGCGCTTGGTGACCAGGCCCGCGTCGAGCAGCACCTTCAGATGGTCGCCGACCGTGCCCACGCCGAGCCTGGTGACCGTGGCCAGCTGCGAGGTGCTCATCGGGGTCCCCAGCAGGGTCAGGATCGTCGTCCGGTTCGCGCCGATCAACCGGCCCAGCCCGGCTGCCGTCACCGATGGCGGGTCGACGAGGATGCCGCTGGCCGGATAGACCATGCCGAACCGGGTGGGCTTCTCCCACAGCACCCAGCCCCGGGCGCAGTGCGCGGGGACGAAGACCAACTGTTCCGCCGCGTCGAGCCGCATCGGCGGCGACGGGTAGTCGTTCACCTGCAGCCGGCCGTCGCCCAACCAGCGCATCTTCTGGTTGAGGTCGGCGAAGACGCCGGCCCAACCCTGGCTGCTGAGTCGGGCGGTGCGCCCGACGATGTCGGCCCGCAGCCGGCGTTCCCGATCCGGCCACTGTGGCTGCACCGTCTGCCGCCACACCCAGTCGAGCAGCTCCGCCGCCTGCCCAGCGAGCCCGTCGGCCAGCAGTACGTCAGCGAGCGGCCCCGGCCGGGTCTCCCGCAGGTCGGCGCGGAGCCGCCCGTCCCCGCGACCCGCGACGGCGGCGAGCTCCTCGGCGAAGGTCGGTGCCGTCGACAGCGGAGCCAGGGTGAGGTAGTCCGCGGTCCACCGGGGCCGGAAAGACGCCGCCAACAGGGCGCGGAGCACCGGCCGGGCGTCCAGCAGGTGTTGAACGCGGCCAGGTGCGGCCGCCGCCAGTCGTGCTGCCACGGTCGACGCGGGTAGTACAGGGCGCGCAGCGCGGCGACGGTGTCGGTCAGCGGCGAGACGACGAACCGACTGCGGGCCAGCAGGTCCGCCGGCACCTGCCAGACCGTCAACTTTCGCCTCCAGACGTAACGCTACTGGACCGGCGTGGCCGGGCCGCAGCATCGTGCGGGTGAGGACCTACTCGGAGTTGTTCGCGGTCGGTGAGTTCCGCAATCTGTTCGTGGCCAACTGCGCCGGCATCGCCGCGCACACCAGTTCGTCGCTGGCGCTCGGCGCACTGACCTACGCGACGACCGGGTCAGCCCTGCTCACCGCGCTGAGCATGTTCGGAGCCCCGCTCGCCGCCGTGCTCGGCAGCGTGACTCTGCTGTCGGCGGCGGACAGCCTGCCGCCGCGTCGGGCGATGACCATCGCGGCGCTGGTCGCCCTGGTCGGTGCCGGTGCCCAGGCCGTGCCGGGGCTGCCGCTGTGGGCCCGGTTCGTCATCATCGTGCTGGTCACCTACGTCGCGTCGATCACCGCCGGTGCCCGGTGGGCGCTGATCACCGACATTCTGCCAGCCGGGGCGTACGTGCTGGGCCGGTCCACGATGAACGCCAGCGTGGGCATCATGCAGATCGCCGGCTTCGGTGTGGGTGGCGTACTGCTGGTCTGGCTCAGCCCGTACCAGGTGTTCCTGGTCGCAGCCGGGCTACGCGCGGTCGCGACGGCGGTGGTCCGGTTCGGCCTGACGGAACGGCCGACCCGGACCACCGAGCGGACCTCGACCGCCCGGACCTGGCGAATCAACCGGAAGCTGTGGGCCGACCCGGGGCGTCGGTCGCTGCTGCTCAACCTGTGGCTACCCAACGGACTGGTGGTCGGCTGCGAAGCCCTGTTCGTGCCGTATGCCGGGGACCGGGCCGGGTTCCTGTTCGCCGCCGGCGCGCTCGGGATGCTCGTCGGTGACGTACTGGTCGGGCGGTTTGCGTCGCCGACAGCCCGGCAGCGGTGCGTGCTGCCGCTGCGGCTGCTGCTTCCGTTGCCGTACCTCGTGTTTCTGATCCGTCCGGACCTGCCGCTGGCGATGCTGCTCGCCACGGTCGCCTCGGCCGGCTTCGCAGCCTCGCTGCCGCTGCAGGAACGGTTGATCGCCCACGCTCCGGCGTACGCGCGCGGCCAGGTCCTCGGTCTACAGCAGAACGGCATGTTGGCCGGGCAGGCGGTCTGCGCGATCGTCGCCGGCACGGCCGCCGACCATCTGCCGGTGCACCAGACGGTCGCCGTGCTGGCCGGGCTGTCGCTCGTCGCCACGATCGTGTTGACCCGTGGCCTGCGGCACACCCACCCGGTTCCGGAGCGCACGGCTGCCGGAGCCGGGCGGGTGCCTGGTCAGGACGCGGCCGGGTCGCGGATCGAGGGCGGGCCGCTCAGCCGCGTCGCCACTTCTGGTTGGCGCCGCCGTGGCATTCGTAGATGACCAGCCGGGCGCCGTCGGCGGTGTTGGCGTCGACGACGTCGACGCACTTGTCGGCCTGCGGGTTGACCAGGTCGCCGGCTCCGCTGAGCACCCACTGCTGGGCCGGGTTGCCGCTGCAGTTGGCGAGCTGGACCACCGCGCCGTTGGCGGTGGAGCCCCAGGCGACGTCCATGCAGAGCCCCAACGCCCGGATGGTGCCGTCACCGGGGAAGGTCCAGTTCTGGGCGTTGGTGCCGTTGCAGTGGTACAGCTGCAGGTGCTGGCCGTCGACGCCGTTGGCGTTCGGTACGTCGATGCACTTGTCGGCCAGCCCGATCAGCCGACTGGTCGAGCCGCCGCTGGTGGTGGTCAACGACAGTCCGTAGCGGGACAGGATCTCGTTGACCGGCTGGTAGACGGTGGTGCCGCCGGAGGCGCAGGTGCCGCCCGCGCCGGAGGTGACACCCTGGGCCTGGGTACCGGCCAGCACCGCCCCGCCGGAGTCGCCGGGCTGGGCGCACGCGGTGCTGGCGACCAGTCCGTAGACGAGTTGCCCGGAGTAGTTGACGGTGACGTTCTTCGCGGTGATGGTGCCGCACCGCCAGCCGGTGGTCCGGCCGGACCGGCAGATGGCGGCACCGACGGCCGCCTCCTGGGATCCGGTGACGTTGACGATGCCGCCGCCGTAGTTGTTGACCCAGGGCCGGGGCACCCAGTTGGCGTTGGTCTGCACCCAGGCGTAGTCGTCGCCGGGGAACGACGAGCCACGGAAGGTGCCCTGGGCGACCCCACTGCCGGTGGTGGCGGCGCCGACGCCGCCACAGTGGCCGGCGGTGACGAAGCCACCGGCGACGGCGAATCCGACCGAGCAGAGCACGCTGTTGTTGATGACGTACTGGTCGCCGCCCCGGATGTCGTACACCGGCCGGTAGGCGTCGTCGACGACGACGGAGACGGCGTCGGCGGGCAGCCCGGCGGTACGGGCGAAGGCGGTGGCCGCCGTGGCGGTGGCGGCCTGGATCGTCACCGTGTTGCTGGTCGGGTCGACGTACCAGGCGTGCACGGCGGGGTCGGCGGTTGCGGCCCGCCGGTCCAGCCCGGCGGCGAGCCGGTCGAGCTCGCGCAGGCCACGGGGGACGATCCGGGCCTGGGCACCGGCGGCGCGGACCCGGTCGGCCTGCGCGGGGTCGGTCACTCCGACGACCACGGTACGCCCGTCGGCGTCGATCCAGGTGCCGCTGTACGCGTCGGCGAGCTCGGCGCGCAGCCGGTGCTCGATCGACGGGGCGGTGGCTTCGACGGCGAGTCGGGTGGCGAGCTGGTCGACGGTGAGATCGAGGTCGCGGCGTAGGGCGGCGAGCTGGCCGTCCGGGAGCACCCCGGTCGGTGTCGTCGCGGCCGTGGTCGGGGCTGTCGCAGCGGACGGAGTGCTGGTGACGGTCGGGGCCGCGACGGCGGCCGACGGCGGGGCGATCAGTGCCGTGCCCAGGGTCAGGCCCAGCAGTGCTCTCAGCGTGCGGTTCATCGGGGAACCTCCGGGGGTGGGAGGGATTGCAAGGGCTGAGAGCGCTCTCTTTAAACAAAGCTTCCAGATAGACACTGGTCTGTCAACATCAACTGGAGTCGATAATCCCTGCTCCCGGCGCATATCGGACCGTGAGCGGGCGTGGGCGGTGCGGCCGGCAGCGTCACCAGGTGGGCGGCAGCCGCCGGACCGCACCTGTCGAGGACTCAGGCCCTGCGGGCGACCAGGATGCCGATCGGCGGCCGGTCCGGGGTCGGCGGAGTCTGTTCGACGGTCACCAGGACCAGAAAGCCGGCCTCGGTCAGCAACCGGGTCACCTCGGCCGGCCGCTGGCGGTGGAAGCTCAGATCGATCCGTTTGCCCTCGAACTCGTCCCGGTGCCGGATCTCGTCGCCGACCTGGAACACCAGCATCACGTAGCCGCCGGGCGCCAGCACCCGGTGAAACTCGGCGAACGCCGCCGGTCGCCGGTCGTACGGCAGGTGGATGATCGAGAAGTAGGCGAGCAGCCCGCCGAGACCGCCGTCGGGCAGGTCCAGCTCCAGCATCGAGCCGACGTCGAACCGCAACTGCGGGTACGCCTGCCGGGCATGGGCGATCATCCCCGGCGACAGGTCGACACCGACGGCGTCCAGCCCGTACCCGGCCAGCAGTACGGTGACCCGACCGGGACCGCAGCCCACGTCGGCGACGGCACGGTTGCCCGTCGAGAGCACCAGCTCGGCGAACAGGCCCAGCATGGCCCGGTCCAGCGGTGCCTCGTCCAGCGCCGTCCGCACCCCTCGGACGTACTCGTCGACGATGGCGTCGTAGGAGTCCCGGGTGGTGCGCAGAAAGTCGGAGTCAGTCACCCGCAGCACGGTAGCGGCGGCGCAGCCGGAACGTCACCGGCACCACGACGGCGGCCAGGCCGACGGCCAACCACAGCCAGAGCCGGGGGCCGGGCCACCGGGAGGGCACCTGCGCCGGCCGGACCGTCCCGGTGGCGACCGCCCGGTCCGCGACGTCGACCGCCCGCACCCCGTCGGCCAACGTCACCCGTACCGTCGGCGCGTCGGCACCGGGGGCCAACGACACCAGTTGTACGCCGCCGACGTGGCCAGCGTGGATCCGCTGGCCCAGTGCCCAGACCCCATTCATCCCGGCGGAAGCTGGCTGGTAGGCGACCACCAGGGCGCTGCCGTCCGGCCGCCAGCCGAGCAGCCGTACCGCCGCCACGTCCGGCACGGTCGGCAGCCGCGGACCCGGCGCGTCGGCCCCGGTGGCCGGATCGACCGCGACGAGCCGCCAGTCGTCACCGTCCCGCTCGGCCAGGGTCACCGCCTGCCCGTCCGGCCGCCAGGCGCCCTTGCCGGCGAGGGTGCGACCGGGCAGCAGATCGAGCGTGTGCCGCCGGTGCGACTCCAGGTCCACGATGGTCAGCCGGCTGCCGGAGTGCAGCGCCAGACGTCGGCCGTCGGCGGCGAACGCCACCGCGTACCCGGGGGTCAGCCTGTCGTCGACGGTGGCCAGCTCGCGCACGGAGCCGTCGGCCACGTAGACCAGACTGACGACCGCCGAGTACGTCGACCGCTCCGCCGTGTGGGGCACCGAGTCGGCCACCACCAGTTGGTCGCCCGACGGCGACCAGGCCAGCGGCCGGGTCAGGACACTCGCGGCGTCGCCCGGCCGGAGGGTTACCGCCGTACGGGTACCGAGGTGCACGATCCGCACCCCGGTGGCCCCCTCGGCGGAGCCCCACTGATGCGCCAGACGGGTCCCGTCCGGCGAGAGCAGCACCACCTCACCGGCCGGTGCGTCCACCCCGACCCGGTGCAGCCGGTACCGGTCCGCTCCGGCCCCGACCACCGCCACGGTCCCGGCGTCGTCACCGCCGAACCCGCTGACCGCGACCGCCGCCGCGCCGATCGGGAACGGATCGGTGATCCGCAGGGTGCCCCACGGCGGCGTGCCGACCCGGTCCGGCAGGGCGTCGGCGGTCCCGCCCGCCGGCCGGGCGCCGGCCAGCAGCACGGATCCGCCGATCAGCAGCAGAGCGGCGGCGGTGGCGGCGGCCCACCGCCACCGGTGGACGATCCTCGCCGTCGTCGAGTGCATACGGCATCGACGCGCCACGTACCGCCTTCGGTTGTCGGCCGGTCGCGATTGTCCACCCAGTCGCGATGTCGCACCCGGCTGCTTGGATGGTCGGCATGGGAGTGCTCTACGACTATTTCCGGGCGGCCAGCGACGACGCGGCGGTCGCCCTGATCGACGGCCTCGTGGGCGGCCCGACCACCGCCAGCGGGATCGACGCCGTCGACCTCAAGGGCATCGACCCCGACGTCGCCCTCGGCAGCCTCGTCGGCTTCGCCCGTGGCGTCGCCTGGCGGTCCGACCTCGTGCACAGCGACCTTGTCGGGGACCCCGACGACGACACTCCCTGGCTGCTGCGGATCGACGACGACACCCGGGACACCCTGGCCGGCATCGACCGCGGTCAGCAGCCGCAGCTGTCGGCACGATGGGGGCGGACCGAGGAGCTGGCCCCCACCGGCCCGCTGCCCGACGATCACCTCGTACCGGTGATCGAGGCCATCGCCGGTCTCGCCCGGCGGGCCCGCGACGGCGGTGACCACCTCTACTGCTGGTGCAGCCTGTGACCGGCCCGGCCTTCCTGACCCCGCAGCAGATCGCGACCCGCACCGCCCGCGCCGTCGACGCGGCCGTCCACGCGGGCCGCGATCTCGGGTTGACGGTGACCGACGCCGAGGTGCTGTACGACGTCTTCTCCGTGGTCGTCCGGCTCACGCCGGCACCGGTGGTCGCCCGGGTGCCGACGGTGCTGCCCCGGCACGCTGACCTCGCCGGGCTGGCGCGCCGTCAGCGGGCCGAGTTGGCGGTGGCGCGGTGGCTGGCCGACCGGGGTGTGCCGGTGATCGCGCCGAGCCCACTGGTGGCGCCGGAGCCGGTGCACCGCGACGGCTTCTCGATGACCTTCTGGGAGTACGTCCACCCGGCGACCGATCGTGAGCCGGACTATGTGGCGAACGCCGGCCTGGTCGCCGGCCTGCACGCCGCGCTGCGGGACTATCCGGGTCGGCTGTCGTTCCTGTCGGCCGCCGAGCCGCAGTTCATCGACGACGGGCTCGCGCAGCTCGCCGAGCGTGGCGATCTGCTCGGGCCGGCGGATCTGGCCCGCGCCCGTCGCGAGTGGCAGGTCCTGGCCCCGGTCGTGCGCTCAGCCGAGGTGTTCGGGGAGCTGTTCCCGGGAGTCGTGCTGCAGCCACTGCACGGCGACTGCCCGGCGGCGAACATCGTCCCCGGCGTCGACGTTGACCTGTTCGCCGACTTCGAGATGGTCACCTGGGGGCCGGTCGAGTGGGATCTGGCCGGCGTCGGTGCCGCCGGGGTGGCCGCGTACGACGCCGCCGCCCGGTCGGCCGGCGGACGCCAGTGCGACCCCGCCGTCCTGCGCTTCGTCGACGCCGTCGGGATGCTGCGGGGCGTCGCCTGTCTGGCGCTGGCACCGCAGCTTCCCATGCTGGTGGACGCCGTCGCTCCGATGCTCGACCAGTGGCGGTCCACGTCGCCCTACCCGGGGTCGGCCTGACCGGCGGCGATTCTCATCCGACTCCCATGTTCGCGTGATCTGATCGGCGGACATGGGCAGCTCAGGCGAACGCATCCTGGTCGTCGACGACCAGCCGAACATCGTCGACATGCTCGTCACCGTGCTCACCTTCCACGGCTACACGGTCGACACCGCCGGCACCGTGACCCAGGCGCAGCAGCTGGCCGCGCGGCACCGGCCCGACCTGGTGGTGCTCGACGTGATGCTGCCCGACGGTGACGGCTTCGACCTCTGCCGGCGACTGCGGGCCGACGGCCACCGGTTCGGCATCGTCTTCCTTACCGCCCGTGACGCCCGGCGTGACCTGGTCTCCGGGCTCACCCTCGGTGGTGACGACTACCTGACCAAGCCTTTCGCCGTCGATGAACTGCTGGCCCGGATCCGGGCGGTGCTGCGCCGGGTCGGTGCCGGCGGGCGGACCGAGGACGCCGACCGGTCCGTGCTGCGCTATGCGGACCTGTCGCTGGACGAGGACACGCTGCTGGTGACCCGGGCCGGTCAACCGGTGCGGCTGTCGCCGACCGAGTTCAAACTGCTGCGGTACCTGATGCTCAACGCCGGCCGGGTGCTGTCGCGGACGCAGATCCTGGAGGCGGTGTGGAGCTACGACTTCGGCGGTGAGTCGAACGTCGTCGACACCTACATCGGCTATCTGCGGCGCAAACTCGACCCGCTCGGCGAGCCGATTATCGTCACCCACCGTGGGTTCGGATACGCACTGCGTACTGGTAGGGGGTGAGGTGGCGTGCCGAGTGACCGACCTCGTCGTGCCCCGCGCTGGTCGCTGCGTCGGTCGCTGACCGCCGGCACCGTCGCGCTGACCTGCGCCGCACTGCTCATCACCGGACTGGTCAGCGCGGTCGCGACCCGCCAGCATCTGGTGAACCAGATCGACGACCAGTTGACCGCCGCCGCCGGGCTGGTGACCCAGGGCAGTCGGCAGATCGCGCTGATCAGCGAGCGGGACCGGACGGTCCGTGCGGTGGTCGGGCCGACCGAGTTCCTGGTGGAGATCCGGACCGGTGCCGGGGAGCTGTCCCGGTTCGCCTCGACCGCCCCGGTGCCGGCGACGCCGCTGCTGGACTCCGCGCCGCCACCGCCATCCGGCGGACAGTCGCCGCTGACCACTCTCGCCACCCTGGAGGGCAACTACCGGGTGTTGACCATCGACGTGGGAACCGCCGTGGTGCTGCTCGGGCTGCCGCTGGCACCGGTCCAGCAGACCGTGACCAGGCTGATCGGCATCGAGGTGCTGGTCTCCGTCGCGGTCGCCGTCGGGCTGGCGTTCCTGGCCCGGATGTTGATCGCGGCCCGGCTGCGGCCGCTGGACGACATCGCCCGCACCGCCGACGCCATCGCCGCCGGCCAGGTGGACCGGCGGGTGCCGGTCACCGACGACCCACGACGGGTACGGCGTACCGAGGCGGGCCGGTTGACCTTGGCGGTCAACGGCATGCTGGAGCGGATCCACGCCGCCCTGGCCGCCCGGGAACGCTCGGAGCAGCGAATGCGTGCGTTCGTCGCCGACGCCTCACACGAGCTGCGGACCCCGCTGACCGCGATCCGGGGTTACACCCAGCTGCTGCGCGCCGGAATGGTCGACGAGCAGCGGCGACCGGACGTCCTGCGCCGACTCGACGACGAGGCCACCCGGATGTCGAAACTTGTCGGTGACCTGCTGTTCCTGGCCCGGCTGGACGTCGAGCCGCAGCTGCGGGACGAGCCGGTCGACGTCGCCGTACTGGCCCGTGACGCGGTCGCCGACGCACTCGCCGTCGAGCCGCACCGGGTGATCGCCCTGGACTCGCCGCCGCACGTGTGGGTCCGTGGCGACGCCGACGGGTTGCGGCAGGTGTTGGCGAACCTGTTGGCCAACGTACGGGAGCACACCCCGGCCACGGCGCACGCCGAGGTGTCGGTGCGACCGGACCTGGCCGGTGGTCCGGTCCGGGTCGCGGTGGCCGACAGCGGCCCGGGACTGGCGCCGGAGGCCGTAGACCGGATCTTCGACCGCTTCTACCGGGCCGGTCCGACTGCCGGTCCGACGACCGGTCCAACTGCGGGTCCGACGGCCGGCGTGACGGCCGGCCCGGCTGACCGCAGCGGGCAGGGCGCCGGACTCGGTCTGGCGATCGTCGCCGGCACGGTCCGCACGCTCGGTGGTGAGGTCGGCGTCGACTCCGCTGTGGGTGACGGCACCACCGTCTGGTTCACGGTGCCGGCCGGTCCGGTGCCGGCGGGGACCAGACCTGGCGAAACGTGCCCGTAACGCGGCGCCGCCAGCATACGGGCATGCTGTTGCGCATCGAGCGGGCCGACTTCGCCGACCCGGGTCTGTCCGTGTTCCTGCAGGCCCATCTCGACGACATCGCGCCGACCGCGCCGGCCGAGAGTCGGCACGCGCTGGACCTGACCGGGTTGCGCAAGCCCGGCGTCCGGCTGTGGGTGGCACTGGACGGGAGGGCGCTGGACGGGCCGGCGATCGTCGGTACCGGCGCGTTGGCGACGGTCGAGCCAGGCCATGAGGAGATCAAGAGCATGCGGACCGACCCGCGGCACCGGGGTCGGGGCATCGCCACCGTGATGCTGGACCATCTGCTCGCTGACGCCCGGGCGCGCGGCGTTCGGCGGGTCTCGTTGGAGACCGGCAGCATGGAGTTCTTCGCCGCTGCCCGGGCGTTGTACGCGAAGGCCGGCTTTGTGGGGTGCGCGCCGTTCGGTAACTACCGGGACGATCCCAACAGCACCTTCATGACGAAGGTGCTGTAGCCGGCGTTGACAGTCGCAGCGCAGGACGTAACATAGATGAGAATCTATCAGCTGAGTGATTCGTCAGCGGTTTTCGACATTCCGTCCCGCCACATGGTGTCCCGGTGCGGTCCGTGCCACGCCCCTGCGGCAGCACGCCGTACCCCCGTACCTCTCGGCGTTGTCGGCCGCCTGAGACGGCATGCCTTGTCGATCTTCCGCATTCCGACGAAGGAATCAGCACATGCGCTCACATCGCTACCGGTCCCGGCTGTGGTCGGCCGTGACCGCGACCGCCGTGGTCATCACCGGCGGAGTGGCCGTCACGGCCGCTTACGCCGCCACCGGATGCCGGGTCACCTACTCGGTCGCCTCTCAATGGACGAACGGCTTCACCGCCAACGTCGCCATCACCAACCTCGGCGACCCGGTCAGCTCGTGGACCTTGACCTGGACCTACGCCAACGGACAGCAGGTCACCCAGGCCTGGAACGCCACCGTGTCGCAGAGCGGCGGCCAGGTCACCGCCCGCAACGCCAGCTACAACGGCAGCATCGCCACCGGAGCGACCGGCTCCTTTGGCTTCAACGGCTCGTGGAGCGGCAGCAACACCACTCCCACCAGCTTCGCTCTCAACGGCACCACCTGTACGGGCGCGGTCACCCCCACCAGCGCGCCCCCGTCCACCACCGCCCCGCCGACGACCACTCCACCGACGACCGCTCCACCGACGACCGCGCCGCCGACCGTTCCGCCAGGTGACCCGACCTGGGGTACGGCCCTGCCGCCCGCCAGCGCACCAAGGAGCCGGGCGTACGAACTGATCGCCACCGCCAACGAGAAGGGCTATCTGCCACGATCCGGCGAATGCTCGGTCGAGATCCACGCCCGGTACTGGACGTTCGGGCCCGACGGGAAGGTCTACCCGACCTGGCACCCGACCCGGGACCCCAGCGGCTGCTACTTCGGCCACGAACACGGTGACGACCCTCGGACGTCCGACCTCTACCGCACCAACGGCTGGCCGGCCTTCGGGTACACCAGTGAGGTCATGCTGGACAACATGCCCGACCACAGCCATCGGCACGAGGACCACGTCGGGCACAAGGTGCTCGTGGTGAACAACAGCAACGTCGTCGAGGGCGACAACGGCACCAGCTTCTTCCCGCCGCAGGGACCGACCATCGCCGTCTGTGACGTGCTGCTCAAGTTCCACCAGGGCACCCACTCGCCGGACGCGTTCACCAACAACGTCCACGAACTGCTGTTCAACCAGCGCTGCGCCGGCAGCAACGGCGGGCCGGTCACCGAGGCCCGGTTCAACGCGATGATCGCGCTCGGCCGACCCGGCGGGTTCAGCCCCAGCGAATGCCCGGGCTTCGGCGGGCCGTTCATCAACGTGGGCTCGGCGGTGCCCGCCGACTCGCCGTCGGACACCCGTTCACTGGGCCGGCTGATCGCCGAGACCGGCTGCATCGACGCCATCCGGGAGGGCCGCACCCACAACGACCCGCTCTACCCGTACCCGGTGCCGTTCACCGTCTCCGACATGGACGACTTCTGGTTCTCCGACACACGGGTGTCCGGCAACGGGGTCACCTTCCAGCTCGCACCGCTGTTCTACGTGGTCAACCCGTCGCGCTACTACGACCCGGGCAAGCCGAACAACACCGGCCGGATCGTGGATCTGTGCTACACCGACCTCGCCGGTGGCGACTACTGCGACGAGGCCCGCCAGGTCACCCGACAGACCGGTCAGCAGCTCGCCTGGGACGACCCGCGGTCGCCGTTCAAGGGCACCCTGCGCGAGTTCCGACCGGGCACCTTCCTGGTGCGCAACACCGGCCCGGCCACGGTCTACACCGACGTGTACGGCCGGAACCCGTCGAGTACGCCGTTCCCCGGCTCCATCGAGCAGTACTTCTCCGGCAACCTGAGCACCGGGATGTACGTCCGGGGCTCCATCAAGGATTACGCGGCGACCGGGGTGCACGCCCCTAACTGAGGCCTGCCGCCGAAGCGGTCAGGCTCGGGCTGGGGGCTCCGTACGGGAGCCCTCAGCCCGACCTGGTGGGCTTGCGCAGCACCTCGATCAAGCTGACGAAGCCGTCTCAGCCACTCGGGTTCGGAATCGCCCGCACCCTGTGGTGATCGGAGTGGCGCGCGGAGCGGCGTGGTCGGCGGTCGACCCGTCGACCCGTCGGCACGGTTGCCATCAGCAAGGGTTATCCCGTAGAAATGTGCCTCAATCGCCGACCCGGCCGCCGCCGGCAACCGACGGGCGCACTCTAGACGGCGGCGAGGGTAGGCGGATCGGCCTCGTGGAGCTGGAGGTCTGGTGGGGATGGCGCTGCTGTCGCGGTGGCTCAGACGGCCACGGCTGCCCGCCGACCGCAGCACCTCACTGCCACGTGCAGTCCATTCGTACTGGTACGCGCGGGTCGCTGTCGTGTCGCACACCGACGACCCGCCGGCACTGCTCTGGCGAATGCTGCGGGACGCGACCGTCGTAGCCACCCAGGACGCCCTGGTCCTCGTGACCGACGGGGCGCTGGCCCACCCCACCTGCGGTGCCGTGCTCCGTCAGGTGGTCCGACACGCGACGCGGACCCTGGACGCCCGTCGGATCTGGATCGATGCCGAGGGCATCGGCCGCCCGGGGAACGACCACGCCAGCTGGCTGCTGCGGCTGGCCACCCACGTCCAGGTCGAACTGCTGGCCCCGGACGGGCCGTCGTACCTCACCGTGGACGGCAGTCGATACGTCGGCAGCGGCACCGGTGCCGGCGGTTGGTGGTCGTTCCGGGCCGGTGCCGCCCCGGGCGTCGTAGCGAACCGGTTTCCGCCGCCGCCATGGGAGGCCGCGTTGCCGGACCACCCCATCGGGCTGCCCGGTCTCGTCGCCGATCCGATCCCCGCCGGACTTTTGCTGCGGGCCACTGACATGGCGACGGTCGGCCCCACCGACCCGGCCTTCGACGTACCGGTGGACTCCCGAGGTCCGGCACTGGTGCTCCGGCACGTCGGCGAGCCACCGGTGGAGCCGACGCAGCTCGCCGCGCTCTTCGCCGGCCTGCCGGCCCGGACGACGGTCCGGGTCGAGCTCGGCCTGCTCGACCCGGCCTGGGCCCAGCCTCGACCGCAGTGGCTCGACCGGCTGTCGGTGGCGCTCGACGCGGTGCTCGACGGCGGTCAGCTCACCGCCGTGCCGGAGTCGGTCGGTCGCCGCCGGTCGACGCAACCGCCACCGGCACTGTTGGATACCGGCTGGGCGCGCGTCGGTGACCGGCACTATCGGCACACAGCTGAGCCCCTGCTGATGGCAGAGGTCTCCGCGACCGGGATCCTGCTGCGTACGGCGGACGAGTTCCGGCGCGCGAACCTGGCTTTCATCGATCCGGCCTCAGGCATGCTGAGGCTCGACGTGGCGGCATCCCCGTCGCTGGTGGCGGCGTTGTGCCGGGTTGTCACGATGGCTCCAGACGGCCTGCAGATCGACGTGGATCCCGAGCATCCCGCAACCGCGCAGCTGGCCGCGTCGCTGCGCCAGCCACCTGCGGCCGCGCCCGTCGAGGATCCGGTCGGGAAGCGGTACGTCAACCGACCCGTCGCCGCCCCGGCGCCGGCAACACCCGCGCCGACTGTGATGCCCGCGTCGACCGCAACACCCGCGCCGGCTGTGGTGCCCGCGTCGACCGCAACACCCGCGCCGGCACCGCAGGCGGTGGCAGTGGCACCGCCTGCCGGGCCAACCCCGCCACCATCTGTTGCGCCGGCACCAGTGCCCGTACCGTCACCGTCGGCAGCGCCGCCGGCGGCCCCGCCATCGTTCGCCCACCCTCCGGTGATCACCAGTTCCGGGCCTGACCCCGACATGCCCGCCGACGACCGTCCCGACGGCATCCCGCCGACGGTGGACGAACTGCCGCCCGCCGTGGTGCCGCTACCGGCGACGTCCGCCGGGGAGTCCGCTTCGGCGCAGAGCGACCGCGCCGGACCGGCCGACCGGTACGTGCCCGCTGCCGGCATCGCGGTACCGGACCGGGACAGTACGCCTGCCGAGCAGCGTGAGTTCACCGCTGCTCTCGGACCGGCGTACACAGACTCGATCACCACGGTGAACGCCGCCCTGGCCGCCTGGCCGTCCCTGCGTCAGGACATCTCGGCGACGGCGAAGACCGACCTGGTGGCCGTACGGGTCTACTTCGGCCGGTCGGAGCTGGGTGCGGCACGACTCAACGCCGGACTGCGGGCCGGGCGGCAGCCGGAGCTGGCCAGCTATCTGTCGTGCCTGGTGTCGGGGCTACGCCGGCTGCCGCCCTGCCGGCGGGCGATGCTCTGCCAGAGCCGGTTGGTGGTGCCGGCACGGCAGCTCTACTCGGAGGGTGCGACGTTGGTCGAGCCGGGCTTCCGCAGCGTGAGTGGAGCCGGGCTGGCTGTCGAGGGTGCCGACGTCGACTATCTGGTCTGGTCCCGTACCGCCCGTCAGGCCGGTGCCCTGGCCGAGCGACAGGAGTTGGACGAGGCCGTCTTCCTGGCCGGGGCCCGGTTCAAGGTGCTCGCCGTCCGTGAAGGCAGCCCGCCGCCGGCCGAGGACGTCACGGTCCCGACGACTGCCGTGCTGCTGCGGGAGATGCTGCCGGGAGAGCCGGACACCTCGGGTCTGGGCGAGGTGGACCGGACGGCGTTGAGCCGGCTCGAGCGGGCCTTGCGGCGACGGTGGTCCGTCGCACCTCAGGCGCTGACCGACGAGGACGCGATCGACCGCCTCGCCGGGCCGCCGTTGGGTTACCTGGAACCCGACGCTGCGACCGCCGTACCGGACGGCGCGCAGCACTGACCCGGTCCGCGCGACGACGGCCGGTGGCGGTGCCAAGGGATTTCCCTGAACAGGGGTTGCTGACGCATCGGCCGGGCCGCCCCCGGCCTCGTGAACGGCATGCTGGCCCTACCGGTCAAGGTGCCAGGGGGTGTGACGGTGGAGCTGGGAGAACACCCGCGCACCGGTGCCCGCAGCGGCCGGTGATGCGCCGTGGACGTTCAGATTCCGGACTGGCTGAACCACATTCTCGAGTTCTTCATCGGTCAGCGGTGGCCGGTCGGGTCTGAGAGCGGCATGTGGGACCACTCCAAGGAGTGGGGGAATCTCCGTGACGCCCTGGATGCCGCCCGCGACAAGGTCGTGCAGCAGCGCGCCGTGGTGCCGGACGTGCTCTCCGGCGAGTTCGCCGATGGCGTCGACGAGTCACTCAAGCAGGTCATCGAGAACATCGACATGCTGCGCGGCACTGTCGAGGAGATGCGCAAGGACCTGAAGAACGGCGGCGCCGACCTTGAGCAGGCCAAGATCATGGTCGGCGTCCAGTTGGCGCTGCTCGCCATCCAACTGGCCTGGCTGATCTACTCCTTTTTCGGTGCGCTGGCCGTCCCGGCGGTGATCAGTGGGTTCCGGGCCATCATCACCGCGATCCTGCGGCAGATCTTCGTCGAGGTCGCGCAGGAGTTGGCCCAGGAGCCGCTGCTGATGCTGCTGATCCAGGCGGGTCAGGACGGCAAGGGTGACCGCGAGGGCATCGACTGGGACGCGATCCGCGACGCCACGATTCAGACGGTCATCCAGGCCGGGGTGGCGGGTCTGGCGAACTTCGGTGCTCAGGAGCTGATCGGTTGGGCGGCGGGCAAGATCGCCAAGATCGACCGGGCGCTACCGGACGGCACCGTGTTCATCAAGGAGGACTGGGTCTTCCGTGCCGGGGCGATCCTCACCAAGGGTGCTGCCCAGGGCGCGGTGGCGATTCCTGCGGAGATGGCCGGTCAGGCGGCGGTCGGCGCGCCGATCGAGGCGCGGTGGGGGACCGCCACCAGCGCCTTCGTCGGCGGCCTGCACGAGGCCAATGCGGTACCGACGCGGACCGAGCTCGGCAAGTCGATCAACCTACCTTCGTTTACCGGCTGGGACGACGCCTTCCGGCCGCTGCCGGACGACGCCGCACCGGTCGACGGGGAGGACGTGCCGCAGAGCAGCGGGGGCGACCCGGCGGACGACGCCGACTCGTTTGTCGACGACGATGCGACTCTGGTCGGCGACGACGACGCGACTCTGGCCGACGACGCGACTCTGTTCGGCGACGACACCGACAGTGCGGCTATCGGCGACGACGGGGACACCGGCTGGGTCGGTGATCTTTCGGAACAGGGACTGCTCGGTGACGACGCGTCCAGCACCTGGTCCGATGACGATTACTTGGATCGGGCGACCGACGACGAGGAGAACCGGCTCCTCGACTACGCCGCCGGTACCGTGCTGCCCGCCAGCGGCGTTCCCGGTCTGGCCGGTACATGGTCCGGCGCCGGCGTCCAGGCCCAGCAGCCGGGCGGCACCGGTCAGGGGACGGGCCAGGGCGCTGCCGGTCAGGGGACGGGCGCCGGTCAGGGGACGGGCCAGGGCGGTGCCGGTCAGGGCAGGGTCGGGGCCGTCGACGGCCCCGCGGCCACGGCCGGATCGACCGACACGGCCGGTCGCGGCGGTGACAGCCTGGCCGGCAGCGGCGTGATGACGCCGCAGGTGACGGCTGGCCCGAGTGCGGACGTCGATGTCCGCAGCGGCGATGGCATGGTCACCGGCTCGGTTGGGGACGACTCCTCGCCGGCCGGCCACGAAGGTGGGACCAGCACCGGTGACGGCGCGGCGAGTGCGGGAACCGGCGATGGCGGCGCGGCGACCGACGGCGAGGGGACGGACCAGCCGTCCGGAACCGACGACGCGGTCGGCGGCAGCGGCCGGGCCGACGAGCTGTCGGGTGCTCCGGCAGCATCAGGTACGACGTCGTCGGTCCGTGGCATCGACAGCGCCGGACCGGGTCTGGACAGCGGGCAGCGGACCAGCGCGCAGGCACCGAACCCAGGCGACGCACTGACCACCGGTGACGGGTCGGACGCCGTGGCGGATCGTCGACAGGCGGGTCAGGTGGCAGACGGCACGGGCGAGACCGCCGCTGACGTCCGTGCCGAGCAGCAGTTGCCCGGGATCGTCGGCGGCAGTGCCCCACCAGCCGCGACGACAGTCGACGGCGGGCCGCGCCCTGCCGACGGCACCGCGCGTACCACCGACCCGTCGCAGCGGACCGACAGTGGCGGCAACCGCCAACCGGAAGCTTCGACCCGAGCAGGAGACGGCGCGCGGGGCACCGACGCGAGCCGTACCGGGGAGGCCGTCCGGGCCGGGAGCGAGCTGCGGGGATCCGACGGCGGTCCGCTGCCGGACACGGTCACGACCGACGAGGGCGGATCCCGACCCGCAGCGGACGATTTGTTCGAGCATCGGCCGGCGGTCGTCGTGGACAGCGACGTCCCACAGCCCGAACGACCGGACAGCGTCGGTGCCGTGGACGCCGTGGACGCCGTGGATGCCGTGGACGCTGTCGACGTCGCCGCACACGGCAGTGACGGAGGTCCGGGCGGGCCCGAGAGCACGCCGATGGACGTTCCCGCGATCCAGGAAGTCGCCGGACCGGTCGCTCCGTCGCCCGACGCGCGGGCACCGGGATCGGCGGATGCCGGTCCGTCCCGGGCCACCACCGCCCCGTCGGCAGCCGGCCCGCCTGCCGAATCCCGTACGGCTGACAGCGCGGCCACCGGCGGACGCCAGTCTGGACGCCTCACCGACCCGCTCGCCGCCGACGGCGTCCCGGCCGGTGCCGTGGCGCCGACGACGGTCACCGTCTCGATCGATCCGGGCGCGGACTCCTCGACCGTCCGTGCCGGCACAGTGGATCAACGGACGCCTGCCGTCGAGCAGGCGCGGTCACCGGGCACCGAAACAACGGCCAGTTCACCCGACCGGGCCGGCAAGGACACACCCCGCCAGCTGGGCGAGCCCGCTCCCGCTCGGCAGTCGTCGGTACCGGCGACGGAGGGTACCAATCCGGTGCGTTCAGCTGATCCGCGTGACAGCGCGGGCCGCGACCCGCGTACGGGCACCGACGCCGCCACGGAGGCCGGACTGGTCGTCGTACCGGTGCCGCCGGTCGGGACGTGGCTGCCAGGCGGGGCACCAGTCACGGTCCGGCCGGACTCCGTACCCGGGCGGACCGATGGCATGGACGCGACGGGTGACCCGGCCGCCGCGCGCCCGGACCCGGCGCAGGCGACCGGGGCCGACGACGCGGGGCGGTCATCGGCGGGTGATGTGGCCGGTGCCCGACCGGTGGACCGGCGTGGCTGGGTACCCGTGGGTCCCCGGGTGGATGAGGCTGCGGTGTTGCGGGCTGAGCCGTACCTGGCGGTCGACCGGGTGAATCCGTCGCGGTCGGCGACGAACTGTGTGTTCGCCACCGTCGTGGGTGACCTGCTGCGGCGTACGGGTGGTCGGGTGCGGTTCGAGGCGCCGGCGTCGGTGGCGACCGAGGTGGGGGTGCTGCAGTGGTACGCGGGCGGGCCGTTGCGCGACGTGGCGGGGCTGGATGCGATCGAGACGGCGATGTCGGATCCGGGTACGTCGTCGGACGCGTCGGGGATCGTGGTGGTGTCACCGGCTGATGGCGGGGTCAGCCACACGTTCCGGGTGTTCCGGGGTGCTGATGGTCGGGCGGTGTTCTGGGACGACCAGATCGGTGGGCAGGCGTGGGCGCCGGCGGAGTTGTCGCGGGTGCGGTTCGTGGCGACCGATGGTGTGGTGGTGCCGCCGGCGGCACCGGAGCCGTCGGTTGCGGTGCCCCCGGGGCCCGCCGACGATCTGGATCTCGCTGGCGCGACCGGATCGGGGTCGTGGACCAGGCAGCCCGACGGTTCGTACAGTGCCCCGGGCGGAAGGCCGCTTGCGTCGCTGCCGCCGCAACTGACCCTTGGCACGGCCAGCGGACAGGGGAATCTGTGCCTGCTCGACACGTTCCGGCAGCTCATCGAGGCACATGCGGGGCGTGGCCGGACGACTGTTGCCGGACTTCGCGACTACCTGCTGGCCAACGTCCCGCCCGGAAGCCAGTTGCACGCCGACCTCAGCAGTGGCGACATGCTGGACGTGACTGACCGCAACCTCTACAACGCTCTCATCGCCGGGTTCGGCTTTCGGGCGCAGGTCTTCCAGACGACGTCGGCCGGTGTCATCGCACATCCGGTCGTCGGCGACTCGGGACCGATCTTCCACCTGCACCACTCCAGCCAACACTTCGTCCCGCTCTGGCAACAGGCAGATGCCGACGGCGAGCGTGGCGGCGACAGCGACAGCGAGGACGGCGACGGCGACAGCGACCTCGAGAGCGAGGACGGCGACGGTGACAGCGAGAGCGAGGACGGCGAGAGCGAGGACGGCGACAGCGAGGACGGCGACAGCGACGAGGACGGCAGCGAGCGGCGGGCGCAATCGGACACGGCTGCGGCCGACCGGCGCGCGGCGGAACAGGCCGAGGCGGATGCCAGGCAGCGGACGAGCGGGCGGGCGGCTCTGCAGGCAGCGGCCCAGCGGTGGGAAGCCGAGCAGGACCGGGCCGCGCAGTCGTGGCGACCGACGCCCACCGCCTCGACCGTCCATAGAGGTGCTGCGGCGGACGTCGTACGAGGGCTGTACGGCGATCTACCGGCACCGGGTACTCCGGCTGGCGCCGCGCCGGGTGGCCGCCGGCTGGCCGCTGTCGGCCAGCTGATCGCCCGGATCGCCGGCGGATCCGATGCCGACGCGGCACGGCAGTTCGCGGCGGCGACCTCGAACGGGGTCGGCCCGGTCGCGCCCGGTGTCCGCCTGCCGGCCGCGCAGACCAGCTACGACCGGATCGAACAGTCGATGGGGCAGACACCCGTCGGATCCCTCGGTGTCCTGGTGACCCGAGCCGCACCGGAGGCGGCACCGCAGTTCACCCTCGTCCACCACGTAGGAGACGACGACGGCGACCGGGGCGTGGTGGCGTTCGTGGACGCCGGTGACCGCGCCCCGGCCGCGTTGCCGGCGAACCCGTACGAGGTGCGGTTCATCCCGCTGCACCAGGCCGGCCCGCTTGCGCTGCTGCGCGCCGCCGGGCTCGATCCGGCCGCCGCCATCGACCGGATCGGCGCCGGGCTACGGCACTGGAACACCCGCAACCTCGCCGCCGCCCGCGCCCTCGCCGAAGGTGGTCATCCCGGCGCGGTCGCCGCCATGGACCTGTTCGGCACGTTCGTCGAGGACCTTCGGGAGGTACGGGACCGCGAGACCGCCGGCCCGGCCGATCCGATCCGAAACCTCGACCTCGTGGCCGTACTGAGCGGCTACGACGACGCCCGGTCCGGGATGCTGACCGTCCCTGGGGTGGTGCCGCCGCCGCCGCTGGCGGCGATGCTGCGCGAGCCGGCCGGTCCCGATCGCGACGGTGGGCCGGCGATGCCCGACGCCGGACTCGGCCTGACCTCGGCGCAGGCGTTCGGCCGATGGTCACGGGAGTACGACAGCCTCAACAACATTCACTCCGAGCTCGTCGCTGCGGCCGCCCGGTTGGACCTGGCGACCCAGCGGCACGCCGACGCGGTGCGGCAGGCCGAGCGGCATCAGGCCGGGCTCGCCGCCGTCTGGGCCGAGCAGCGTGACATCCGACGCGACCTGGCTGACCTGCGGGTCCGGATCAGCAGGCAGGCCGAGACCTGGCGGGCCCGACAGGGCGACCTCGACCGGGCCCGCGGCGAGCTGAGCCAGGCCGAGAAGGACCTCGCCGACAGCCAGCAGCGTCAGGCGCAGGCGCAGCGGCAGGCCAGGGCGGCGGCTGACGCGCTCGCCGAGTTCGACCGGACCCAGGCCGCGCTGCCGCCGAAGCAGCGCGATCCGGCGGCCCGCCCGGCGCTCGATGACGCCCGCACCACTGCGGCCAGGGCGGCGGAGCGCGCGGCGCAGCAGGTGAGCGCTGCCGAGAAGAACGTGGCGTCGCTGCGTACCAAGATCGACCGGCTGACGGACCTGCACCGGGCCGCCGACGACGAGCTGGTGCGCAGCTGGGCTGAGGAGACCGCGCTGCGGGACCGCCGGCCGCCGCTGCGCGCGCGGGCCGCGGAGATCGGTACGCAGTGGCGGGCGGCAAAGGACGAGCAGGATCGGCGCGCCGCAGAGCTGGCCACCAGCCGCGACGTGTACGACGAACTGCACGTCCGGTTCCGCGATCAGGCTGCCGTGGTGGACGGCTGGACGCAGCGGCGGCACGCGCAGGCCGATCTGACCGACCTCGGCAGCAGCACGTCGATTTTCGACACCAGCGGCCAGACGGTCATCACCGACTCGGAAGCGGTGCTGGTCCAGCGGGAAGCGATCGACGCGCTGGACGCGTACTGGGCGTCGGCACCGGCGGCACCGTCGGCCCGCGACGCGATCCGCGACAGCGTCCGCCAGCTGACCACCGCTGAGGCGCTGAGCCTGGATCTGCGGGAGTCGTCCACGCCGAGCGGCAGTGCGCACGTCCTCGGCGACGGCGACGACGCCGTCCGGGTCACCTTCGTGGCGGAGTGGAGCCGCCGGCCCGAGGAGCTACCTGTCGTACGCCTGCCGCACACCCAGGCGGAGAGCCGCAGTCACCACGGGACGACGGTCGACACCAGCCAGACCGCGAAGACCAACCGGAATCTCATCATCCCGGTCGGCGGCATCGCTGGCCTGCTCGACCGGATTCCGGGGCTGCGGGCACTGAACATCAACATTCCGATCAACATGATGCACAACCAGTTCGCCCGGCAGATCGAGACTATGCTGGGCGTCAAGCACTCGCACATCAACCGGCTGCGTGAGCCGCACTACCCGCACGTGTACGACCTCGTCTGGCGGATCCGGGTCGAGTCGGCGGCCGTACCACTGATCGCTGCGCCGGACACGACGGCGCCGGCCCCGGCCACGACGGCGCCGGCCACGACGGCGCCGGCCACCTCCTCGGTCCCGCCAACAGCGTCGCCCGCGCCGCCAGCCGTGGTCCGGACCCTGACGTCGACCGAGCCGACGACGGTGATGTTCCCCGAACACATCGCGCACCCGAAGGGCCCGGTCACCGAGATCCCCGGGAACCTCGACAACCGTTCCGCTCGATTCACCGGCCAGCCGGTGGCGATCCTGGACGGCGTACACGATCCGGGATGGGTCGAGCGGGAGCTGCGTACCCGCCTCGGCGACCTCGACCGGCTGAACGCCGACTCGCAACGTCACCTGCGCCAGTTGCTGCGTGGGTCCAATCTCGCCGGCGGGTTCGGCAAACTGCAGCGTACGGGTGTGCAGTCGCCGCCGCTGTTCGACCGCGACGGGAAGTTCGTCGGCATCCTCCGGCTCAGGGCGCAGCCGGCGCCGTCCCGGCTGGTCACGAAGGCGCCCGATGCCCGGATCGAGGTCTACCGGCACAACCAGGTGGCGGAGGGCGGGTCGGCGGGGCTGGACAGCGGCGTCGGCGTCGGCGTCGGCGTCGGGCTCACCGTGGTCGACGCGGACACGTCGATGGCCGACACCGCGACCTTCGGCACGTACAGCTCGGGCATCGTCGGCGGCCAGGCCCGGGTGTCGGCCGGGGACAGCCGGTCCCAGCAGTCGGGCGGGTCGGCGTCACTGCTACGCGGCTGGGAGAACGGCGTCGCGGAGGACGGCAAGATGAAGCCCGCCGACGTCGCCGACACGGACCTGCGGTGGACCGCCGAACTGATCGACGGCTACCGTTCGAACGAGCCGGTGTCGTTCGACGGCCTGGCCGCGCAGCGTCAGGGCGGCCGGCTGCGTTGGGTGCCGCTGACCCTGTCCGCACCCAACGCCGACATCCACCCGCCGGCAGCCGTGGAGCATGGCGGTACGGGGGCCGCAGGGCACACCGACTTCACCGATTTCCGCACCACCGAGCCGGCCGCCGGGCTCGGGGTGGACAAGCAGGTCGAGCAGCACCTGCGCGAGCACCACTTCCTGCCGACCGGGCCGAACGCCAGGCCGGAACAGGTCCGCAACCTGCACCGCCTGCTGGAAGTGACCAGCCCGGACTTCCGCGAGTCGCATTTCGACGAGTTGGACGGCGACGCGATCTGGATCCCGTTCGAGAAGAAGAGCAAGGTCGAGATCGAGCGGGTGATGGTGCGGTGGAAGCTGGACCGTGGCGGTGCCGCGATCCACCGGGGCGCGACCCGCGACGGCCGGCTCTACTTCGGCGCGGACGGCGATACCGCCCTGACCGCCGAGCAGCAGTCCGACAACCGGGCGTCCGCCCGGCTGCAGGGCACCGCCACCGTCGGCATCCGCGACGACGCGGCCGACATCCCGGCGGCGGTCCCGTTCGGCGTCGGTCCGTACGAGTACCGCAGAGGGCTGCGACACGTCACGCCGACCGGATCGACCGTCGAACGTTCGACGATCATCGAGTCGCCGGACGAGCCGATTCACGCCTTCGACCTGCCTCGCCGGCTCTCCGCCGAGATCTACCACGCCGGGGCGAACGACCCGTACTGGACGTCCGCGATCGACCGGGGCGACGGCCGCAGCACGCCGTACCAGGACGCCAGCGTCCGAGCCTGGGTTCCCGACCTGCTGGTGTTGCAGGGCGCAGCGGCACCGCCGCCGCTGCGACCACGGCCTCGGCCGGTCACCGAGGACGACAAGGCAGCCCTGAACCGGCGGCCGGACCAGCAGTACGGGTTGCTGCCGGGCGCCACCGCGGTGGCCGGCTCGCCGGCACTGAACCAACTGTTCAGGGAACTGGCGACGGACGTCTTCGGCGCGCCGAAGGGCGGCGTACGGGGTTGGTTCACCGGCCACAGCCCGGCCAGTGAGGCGTCGTTGTCGGCGCAGAGCCGGCGGGCGTTCGTCAACCCGGCGCGACTGCGCGACCGGCTTGCCCAGATGCTGGCCGGCACCTACGCGACCGAACAGATCGTGGAGGAGGGCCAGGTATCCATGTCCGAGGGTGCCCTGGACGTGCAGGCGTACCCGGGGCGCCCGCGTTACGTGCCACCTCGCAAGGGACGCAGCCCGAGCAGCCTCTACTACGAGGGCACCCAGTCGGTCGGCGACGGTGGCGGCGAGAGCTGGAAAGTCACCCGCCGCCACCGGGGGGACGGATCCTTCGCTCTCATGCTGATCATCGGTGGGCGGCGCGTGGAGATTCCGACCTTCGGTGGCCGCGCCAGCATCGACTGGTCTCGTCAGGGAAGCGAGTCCCAGGACGCCACGGACAGCCGTACGGTGACCCACAGCGGTCCGGTGTATCCGGTCCGCATTCCGTTGACCTACGTCGGCACCATGTACGGTGCACCACGCAACGTCGCCACCACGGCAGCCTCCGCAGTGAACCGCGGCGGGCCGCAGCAGGCCCAGCTGGCGGTCGACGTGCCGGACGCGATCGAGGCGTATCTCAGCTTCGACGAACTGGTCGGCCTGTGGATGGCCCGCAGCGAACTCGGCGAGCCCGGGGCGCCGATCGATGGTCTGCCCGGCGACCTGGCGTCGCGGATCACCGAGGCGGTCGTCCAGCGGCAGGCCGACGAGACAGCGCGACGTAATCACGAGGTGGTGACCGAGGAGGGCGTACGGTATCCACCACGTCGGCTGTTCGCCCGCCTGGATGCCGGCGACGCCGCATTCGTCGTGACCGAGGCGAACCCGCCGGACTTCGATCCCTCGGCACCGGCCGCTGCCGCCGCGCGGCGGCCCAGTCGCGAGGTGGGACCCGTCGAGGCCCAGCAGCTCGGGGTCGTGCCGCCCGGCTCCGGCGGCCAGACGATCGAGCTGGGCAGGATCGGCCCGATCGCGACGACAGCCGAACCCGGTGCCGCGACGACGGCCGATCCCGATGCCGCGACGACGGCCGAGCCCGGTGCCGCGACGACAGCCGAGCCCGACGCAGGGGTACCTGAGGATCCGGCGCACCGGGCGCTGTGGCGCAACGGGTTGGCCCTGGTGGAACGACATATCGACGGAGCCACCCGGCCCGGGTCGACGACGTACATGCCCGGCATCCGACAGGGCATCGCGGACATCAGCGACCCTGCGGTGGCGGCGGCCGGGATGCCCGCCTACTTCAGCTCTGGGCAGACGACCGCCCCGGTGGTGATCGGCTCACGTCCGTTCACGACCACCTTCCGGGGCCACGCGGTCACCGGCTGGATCGAGCTGGTGGCGAAGCCGTTAGGCGGGTTCGACACCGACGACAACGCCAGGAAGGTCTTCGGCCGCAGTTCGACCGAGTCCGGGATCGAAGCGCACGGCATCGTGTCGGGATCGAAGTCGGACGGCTCCGGAACGACCCAGATCGTCGGCGTGAACACGTCGGTGCCGGTCGCCCTGCCCGGCACCGGCGCCGTGCGGTGGCACACCGGCCGGATCGCCGCCACCGTGCTCGACGAGACCGGGAAATCCGTCTCGCAGCGCCGCACCGAGACGGACCAGTTCACGATCCGCAACGGCGAAGGGATGGTCGACTTCCCGTTCCCCGTCCAGCTGGCCATCCGGGTCCGGACCCGGCCGGTACTGAACACCCTGTTGAACGCTCTGGCGATGTTCACCAGGAACCAGGTGGACACGTCCGACTGGGTCGACGCGGTGGCCACTGCGCGGATAGCGATCAGCGACACCACCCCCGCGCCGCTGCAGGTCGCCCCGCCGCGTTGGTATGCGCCGGCACGGTCGCTCGCCACCGATCCACGCCCCGGCATGCCGGCGCTGACCCCGTACGATCCGGTGACGTCGGCGATCCGGATCAGCTGGTTCAACGGTCGCGACGAGCTCCTCGCGGTGGCCCGACAGATCCTGCCGGATGTCACCGACACTTTTGACGGTCGGCGGGAGGTCGAGAACTACCTGAAGGGGCCGACCAGCGCCGCCACCGTCCACCGACTGCTCCGGCCGGGCGGGACCACCCGCACCTTCACCACGGTGGACGCGATCAACCCCATCGACTATCGAGGAAAACTGTCGATCGAACCGGTCGCCGCCACGCCCTGGGAACTCTCCAACGACCTGGTCGACGGCAACCCGGTTCCGGTTGTCGTGGGCAGCGGCGGGAAGGGTGTCATCGAGCACGCGCCGATCAGGTCGACGAAGGGTGGGTCGGCCAGTGCCGCCGCGCGTGAGGGAATCCTGCAGGGCGAGGCAGGCATGACGCTCTGGGTCGCCCGCGACCAGGTCGACCCGGCGTTCGGGATCGCCCCGGGCAACTTCAGCACCGCACAGGTCGACTACCTCGTGCTGTCGGCGACCGGTGGTGAAGAGATCGCCGCCAGCTCCGCGGTGAACACCGGCGACCGGCGGGTACGGCGGGTGCCGGGCCAGCACGCCGGCACCGACCTTCCGCCCAACGCACTCGCACACCGCACGGTGCTGTTCCGGGTGACCGGTACGCCCGGTTGGAAGGCCCGTACGGCGTCGCAGTGGCAAGACGCGCCGTCCATCGTGCGCTGGGTGGTGGCGATGGTCGAAGCCCGGGTGTCGACGGCCGACGTACCGGGCCTGGTGGCATCCGGTGGCGACCGGCTCATCACTGACGGCGGACCCACTGACGGCGGACCGGTCGACGGCGGACCGGACCGTACGTCGGACCGGCCCGGGGACGGGACGCAGCCGGCCCGCCAGAGACAGCTGCTGACCGAGCTGACCGCCCCGACCACCCGATCCGACCCGCGCCCCGTCGGTGCCCGCCGCGTTGGCGGCGGTCGACGCACCGATGGTAAGGACGGGCAGTCGGCCCGGGACCTGGCCGGCGCCGGGCCGGTGGACCGGCGTGGCTGGGTGCCCGTGGGCCCCCCGCTGGACGAGCGCCGGTTCCTCGCGGACAACCCCGAGCTGAGCATCGACCGGGTCAACCCGGACCGGTCCGTCACCAACTGCATCTTCACGTCGATCGTCACCGACTCGACCTGGCGGTCGGCGGGACGGGAGCGTTTCGTGGCACCGGCCTCGGTGGCGACCGAGGTGCAGACCCTGGAGTTCTACGCCGGTGCCGAACTGCGGGAAGTGGCCGGTCTCGACGCGGTCGAGACGCTGATGGCCGGGGCGATGTCCGACCGCGCCTCGGGAATCGTTTTGGTCGACGGTGCCGACGGTGGTGTCTCGCACGCCTTCAACGTCCTGCGCGGCCCCGACGGCAGGGTGACGTTCTGGGACGGTCAGGTGGGTGCCCGGGCGTCGGCGCCGCCGGACCCCACCCGGGTGCGCTTCGTGGTCACCAGCGGTGTCGTCCCGGGCTGGACATTGTCCGACACACCAGCGCAGTTCGGGCTGCAGCCGTCGTCCTATCAGCCGATGGAGCTGGCCAGTGCCGTCGCGGCGGCGGCGGATCTGGTCGAGGCGGACCGTGGCGGGCAGCCGCACGTCGCCATCTGGGCGCCGGACGGCACGGTCCGGACCTTCGGCGATCCGCAGCGTCCGCCGATCCCGGTCGCCGAGATCACCCCGGATCGGTACCTGCCGCTGGCGTATCCCGGTGCGGGGATCGTCCCCGCTCAGCTGCCGGTGTCGCAGGTCGGGGCGGGCCGGCAGACCGTCGCGCTCGTACCGTCGCCCGCTCCGGCGGACCGCGCGGCACTCGCCGCCGCCGACGTAGCCGCCGAGCTCCTCTTCTGGGCCGGTCTACCGCCGGACTCCGACGGGCGTCCGGCAGACCGGAACCGGTGGCAGGTGGCCGGAGAATCGAGCCGCGCCGTCACGTTGACGAGTCTGCTCGGACCCGGCGCGCTGGCCGGGAGGATGGCGGCGGCGTCGGGTGACGCGGGTCTGGTGCTGCGGCCGGAGCACCCCCCGGCCGGCCTGCCCGGTCTCGAGCTGGTCGTCCAGGCGCGCCGGTCGGGCCCGTACCGGCTGACCGGGGTGGGTGTGCACGGCCCCGAGTACGCCGGTCCGGTCACCCTCACCGTCGAGTTGCGCGACGGCACCGGGACGACCCTCGGCACCGGCACCTTGTCCGTGGTGGAAAGTGTCCGCCCGGTCGCACCCACCCCGGCGGCAGTCCCACCAGCTTTCGACGGTGCCGGCAACCGGGTGCTGCCGATCGAACCGGCCTGGTGGTCACAGGGCCGAGCCGCCGTCGGCACCATCACCGCCGACACGCTCCACGCGTTGTCCAGGCTGGTCAGGCGGGACGCCGAGTTTCGGCAGAACCGCAGCACGCCGGATGCCCTGCACGGATACCTGCGACACCGGCTCGCGGCAGACCCCGCAGCGTCGGGCGTTCACTTCACGCTGCGCGACGCCGTGCCGGCGGGCGTGGTCCGCGTCGGTGACCGCCCGCAGGTCGTCGTCGCGGCCCGGCTGGAAGCCACCGTCACGGCCACCGGCCCCGGTTCGGCGTCCACCGTGGTCCAGCTTCCCGGCCAGGTCGAGGTGCTGCTCGACCCAGCGGCCGCCGCCCAGGTGCGGCAGCACTACGCCGCCGCACCACAGGAGCTCGCCAGCTACCTGGACCCGCCGGACTATCCGTCCGCACCGTCGCCGGTGGACGGCGGGCAGGCACCACCGGCCGGGGTCGATGCGGACCGGTGGACGCGAGTCCTCGACGACCCGCTGCTGGCGACGACCCCGCAGCAACTCACCACCCTCGCCGACGCCGCCGGACTGCCGCTGGACGACCGGTTGTTGTCCTGGGCCGAGGCGATCGGGCGGGTGCCGGACCCGGACGAGACCGCCCGCCACCTCGGCCTCGCCGACGCCGGACCGGCATTCAGGTTGGCGATCGAGCTCGCCGTCGACCCGCGCGCGTTGGCGATGTTCGCACCGCAGATCCGGACGTTGACGGCGGCCGGCGGTGCGGTCACCGTGGCCCGGCTGCGCACCGAGTCGGGCGTACCCACCACCCACGAGCTGAGCTGGCTCGGTGAGATCGGCGCGCGGCTCGGACTGTCCGCTACCGACCTGCCGCTCCTGCGCTCCTTCGCCGACCAGCAGGTACCGGTCGAGTTGCTGCACTCGCTGCCCGACCCACTGGTGCGGGAGGCACTGGTGGTGGCGCAGCTGCGCCAGGAACTCGGTGCCCTCGACCGGCTCCAGGATCCCGCGCTGCGGGCGCTGCCCGGCGAGCCGGACAGCGTCGTCGTGCCCTGGGCGCTGATGGGCCTGCGCAACGGCCACACGGTGCAACTGCTCGCCGCAGAACTCGGTGTCCGGCCGGAGCACCTGGCCGTCATCGAGCGGCAGATCCTGGCTGCGGCCCAGGCGGTGGGTGACCCGGAGTCCGGGCTGTCGGCCACCGCCCGCTCCCGGCGGCAGGCGGCGGCGGTCGCCGAACGGGTACGTGCCGCGCTGCGTGCGGAGCAGCACGTTTCGGGCGCGAACCTCCGCCGGTATCTCACCCTCTCCGGCAGGCTGGGTTTTCTTGTCGGTGACCTGGCGTTCCTGCAGCCGTCCCGGCATCTGCTGCTGCTGGCCCACGAGGCCCTCGGCGACGTGCCGTTGCAGCTGATCCGCGACGAGCTGCAACTGCTCGCCGAGGGCCAGGTGGCGCCGAGCGCGGCCCTGCACGCCGGGCTGCCCCGCAACGTCTATCCGGCCGTCGAGGCCGCCGAATGGGCGGCCCGGCTCAACATCACGGTGGCGGAGTTCACCCGGCTGACGGCCGACGTGCCATGGGCCGACCCACGGGCACTGTTGATCGCCGGCCACCGTGCCGGGTTGCCGGACCGGGACCTGCCGGCGTTGGTCGACCTCGCCGAGCGGATCGGTCGCGTCCCCACCGACCTGGGCCAACTGGCGCTGCTGCTCGACGTGGATCCGGCGCTGCTGCTGCGGACCGCGCGGTCGCTCGACGTCGACCCACGCCACCTGCTGCCGTTCCGGGCGCCGCTCGCCCGTACGGAGACCGGTGTGCGCCGGCCGGACCAGATCACCGAGCAGGACCTCGTCGACCAGCTCAGGTTGAACGCACGGAACAGCTCGCTGATGCTGGATGAGCAGCTGCGGGTTCCCTGGGTCTTCCGGCTGGTCTTCCGATGGACGACCGGGCCCGATGGCCGACACTACGGACCGGCCTGGTTCAGCCGCTACCTCCCGGAGCTGACCAACCGGGTGAGCTCGATCGAGGACCTCGCCATCGTCGAGCTCTCGGAGCAACTGTCGGTGGCCCGTACCCGCAGCGCCGCCTTGGCAGGCACGCTCGCCGCACCTGCCCCGACCAGCGCGGACGATGCCGGACACCAGGTGCTCGTCGCGCTCCGACCATGGCTGTCCGGCGTCGTCGACGGACTGCTCCAGGATCTGGACCGGACGGCTGTGGACCTGTCGGCGATGGTCGAGACGTTGACCCACACCCTGCCGCAGCGGCTGACGGCGCGGCAGGAGTCCGACGACACGGTGGCCGCTGCGGTCCGCAGGATCACCCGGAACCTCGTCGGCGGTGGCATGCTGTTCGCCGAGGGCGATCCAGCGGACGGGTTGCGAGAGATGCTCGACCCGGACACGAGCGAGCCCATCGCGCAGGTCGTGCGTGAGCTGACGACGATTGTCGAGCGGCCGGCCGACGAACGTACCGCGTCGGGCCTCGACACGGTCGTCGAACGGCTCACCGGGCAGCTGCGGACCAGCCTTAAGGACATGTTCGACGGCTTCGACGGTCTCGTCGACCAGGTCGACCAGGTCGTCGCCGACTACGTCGAGACGGTACGCGGGTCGGTGGAGTCCATCGGCACGGGCGACGACCGGCCCGATCCGGCGGCCGACGCGGTGACGGCAGCCGTCCAGCACGCCGCACGGACGACATCGATCCGCTTCGGCCAGCGGTTACGGGCCCGCGTCGACGAGGTCGACCGGCAGGTCGGCGAGTTGACCCGTGCCGAGGCGGCACGCGCCGGCGCCCGTGCCGCCTTCGACCGGCCGCAGGACCGGGCCGACCTCCTGCCGCTGCGCGTCGTCGCGCTGCACAACACGGACGTCGCCTACGTACGGGCACTCGCCACGCTGACGGCGTCCGCACTGGAACTCGCCGCAGACCTGCCGCACGGAGCCGAGGGCGGCCGGGACGTCACCGCCCTCGCCACACAGCTGTCGCAGGTGGCCGCCCTGCACGAGCGGGCGCTGTCGCTGATGCCGCTGCACCGCACGGTGGACACCATGTCCGACCAGGACGTCGCCGACGGGCTCGCCGGAGCGCCCAGCCCGGGACGCAACGCCCGACCGCAGGCCCACAGCGGTGAAGCGTGGCTGTTCGACTGGTGGTCGCAGCGGTTGCCTGGGACGTCGGACGTCGACCTCGCTGCCGACTTCGCCAGACGGCGCTGGCTCGATCACCGGGCCGTCCTGCAGCTGGCGACGTCGATCGGGGTGCCCGCCGACGACGTGCGAAGGCTCAGCGTGGCCATCAACCGGGTGCCGTCCGAACTGCCGACGCTGGCGAACGAGTTCGGGGTACCGGTGAGTCAGTTGTTCACTGACGCCCGTGACCAGCAGGTCGATCCGGTCCTGTTGGGGGCCGGCACCACATACAGCGTCCCGGCGACCTTGGCGGCGCTGGAGGCGCAGCGTGACGCGCAGACCTCACCGGCCGACCACCCCGCCGGGCAGGCTGAGACCGGGCAGGCTGAGACCGGCGGGTCGCCGCAGCCGTCGGATCCGCGCTTCGAGCAACGTCTCGTTCACGCCGCCCGCATCCTCGGTGTGCGGCCGCCCTTCCTGCGGGCCCGAACCCCCGCTGGCACGGTGGTCGGTGACTGGGACCAAATGGTCCGCGACTGGGACGAGATGGTGCGCCTGCTCGCCGACGACGCGCAGCTCGACCCGCACGACATCGCGACCCTGGCGGCCACGCTGCGGGTCGATGCGGCGTGGGTACGGTCGTTCAGCGTGACGATCGGTCGGGTGCCGACCGATCTGCCGGTCATCGCCGAACGCCTGGGCGTCGCCGATCCCGGGCTGATCCTGGCGTACGCCGGTGACCGGGCGATCGACCCCGACACGCTCACCGACGCCGACGGGTTGCGTGGGCTGACCGCCGGTCCGCCCGATCGGCGCTTCGAGCCCGCCGAGCAGTTACCGGCCGACCGACGAGCGCGGTACGGTCCGACGACGCTCGAGCAGATCTGGGAGACCTCCCGACTGCCGAGGAACATCGTCTCCACCGCGACGAGCGCGGGGCTTCGCCCGGCCGAGCTGGTGACCCTGTCCCACCAGTTGCGGCAACGGCCCGAGGTGGTGGCGATCGCGGCGCAGGACCTCGCTCCGACCGGGAAGTCGAACGTCGAGACGATCCGGACCCAGTTCGCGGACTGGATCGGTCGCCTCGAACGGGACGCCCATCTGCGCACCGACGACCTGGAGTGGGTACGGAGCACCGGTCAGATCCTGCGCCACCTACCGCAGGACAGCCGGGCCGCCCGGCAGGCCGTACTGACGCTGCGCATCGACCATGCGGAGTTGACGGCCTGGTCGCTGACCCGGCTCGCACAGGACCACCCGGAGGACTCCTTCGATCTGCTCCGTGCGGCGGCCGATCAGGCCACCCACCCGCTGCGGGCCCGTACGCCGTACCTTGTCGACCTGCCGGTGCCTGACGGCGTATCGATCGATTTCCTCCGGTCGGACGCCGTCGATCCGCTCGCGATCAGCGAGCTGGCAAACGAGCTCGGGGTCAGCGTCGACAGCCGGCAGACGATCGGCGGGACGGTGGACAGCGTCGCGCTGCCCGGCAACGGTGATTTCTGGCGGGCGTACCAGCGGTTCGCCGATCGACTCCCGCCGGTGAGCTCGATCACCGTCCAGACCGGGTACGGCACCGACCCCGCCGCCTACCTGCGGTTGGCGGAGAGGTTCTACGCCGCCCAACCGGTGCTGCACCGGCTGGGTCTGCTCCCGACGGTTGGGAACGCTGGCGGCATGGACGCGATCAGGTACGGGTATCCGACGGTCCCGGCGTTCCTCGAGGACCACGGCCGTCCGGACCGGGTACTGCGGTTCGATGTCGACTGGCGTCCGACGGACACGGTGACGTTCCTGCTTCCCGACGTCAGCGGGACCCGACTTCAGGGTGCGGCGCTGCTCTTCTCGGCGTTCGTCCAGGTCGCCGGGTCGAGTGAGTTCGACGGGTCGGGTGGGGGACCGGTGTTCACCCGGGCGACCGACAGCCCCCCGCTCCCGGATCTCGACCGGTCGGTGTTCGACCCGGTCGACCTGGCCCGGGAACTGCTCGAGGTGGTGCCGGACGATCATGCCCGGGTCCAACTCCAGTCGCTGTACGTGATCGACGGCTCGCGGCCGGACCGAAGGCCGGCTCGCGGCCCGGTCGACGATCGATCCGCTGCCCCCGCGTCGGGCGACGGAGAGTTCGTGTACCTGCCCCCGATTGTCATCACCGTCGACACACGCAGCGACCAGGACAGCGACACGGATTCCGACGCGGAGTCCGGCCCCGACGCGGACCAGTCCCCGGTGCCGGCCGTACCCGGTGCTCCTGATCCTGCGGCCGATCCGGACCCGGATGCTGCGGTCGGGCCTCATCCGGTCGGCAACAGCTGGTCCTACGAGCCGCCCCCACTGGCCATCGGTCCGGTCCGTACCGATCCTGTCGTCCGGCAGGCGGTGCCGGAGCACCTCGTCGCACCGGTGACCGTCGACCGGGTGGTGCCGGCGTTGACGGCGAACGGGCGAGCTCGACTCGAGGAACTCCGGCAGCGGCGCGGCACGGCGATGACCGGGTCGGAACTGCTGCTCGTCTTCTCCACCCCGGAGCAGGTCCTCGGCGAGTTCCCTGGAGCAGAGCTGACCGTGGGCGACGCGGTCCGGCTGCTGCGCGGCGAACAACTGCCACTGCCGGACGGCGTCCGGGCGCGGGCCCACGCCACGCTGAACAGCCTGCCGCCGGACCCGGACCGTGACGCCGACTGGATCATGCCCGCGCTGAGCCGGTACCAGGATGCCTGGGCGGCAACGGTGTACGACGATCGGCTCGTCGGCGACGCGTACGGTGCGGACACCGGCCAGCCCGACGGCGTCGATCCCGTGGACCGGGCCTGGCGGGCTCCCGAGCTCACTGCTCCGGCCGAACACACCCGTACCGGCCTGCGCAGATGGGTCACCGAACGGATCCGGCTCGGCCTGCATCCCGTCCCGTACACCGACGACGACGCGGCCGGGCTGCTGCCCGGCGCCGGTCGCGGCAGCCACGGCGTACGGGTCGACTTCGCCGTCGACCTGCCGGTGGCGCGGTCCACCAATCCGTGGACCGTCGTCGATCCGGTCGATCGGGCCCGCCGGATCGAGCAGGCGGCCGGGCGGGCCGGGATCGGCCCGGACCAGGTGTACCGCGACTTCGACGGGGACACGGTGCGATTCTCGCTGGATCTCGGCGCGGCCCAGCGACCCTGGCGCCAGCTGGGTTACCTCCTCGACGTCCTTCGCCGGTACGGTGCCCGTCCGACGCCCGACTCGTTCACCGTCACCGTCGACGGAGTCGACGAGGACTCCGCCGTGGCACTGCGGAATCTGACGCAGCGGCATGCGGACATTCTCATCCGGCTCGCCACCGATCCCACCACCGGTCGGGTACGGGACCTGCGCGGGCGCGACGGGCTCGGCGGTGACGCGATCGAGTGGTCGGACGGCGCGCTGGTGCTGCGCATGTTCGATCCGGTGACGCTGGACCTGGGGCCGGTGCAGTTCGACGTCAAACTCGCCCTGGGCCTGGTGGACGCTGCCGACGAGAACTCCGTCGACCTCGAGCCGACTGGTGCCGGCAGCGGTACCGCCCCTGCCGACGTCCCCCGTACCGCCGGCGGCTGGCGACTGTCCGACACTCCCGACCAGGCCGGCGTGCAATTCCTGGCTGAACTGTTCACGGATCCGACCGACCGGTGGCAGGGTGCCGCGACGTTCCTGGTCACGCCGGTCCATCCAGGTCCCGGCCAGGCAGGGTTGCCGATCGGTCTGGGCGCGGAGGAGGCGCAGCGGCTCGGGCTGGCAGCGCCGTGGCGCGACGACGACATCACCCATGCCGGCGCCGAACACCCGGCGATCCTGCTCGACACCTTGGCCGAGCAGCAGCTGCTCACCTCGGACATGCGCGCCGCTGATCTCGCCGGGGTCACCCTGCCGCCCGCGTTCTGGTCGGACTTCGTGGACCGCGTCCGGGCCGCGCGGCAGTTGGCGACCGCCGACGACGGTACGGCGGTGGCGCGGGAGCGGGCGCAGGCCACCCGTACCCTCTGGGCCGAGATCCGCCGCGGTGACCTGCCGCTGGAGCAGTGGCGCCAGTGGTTCAGTGCGCGCGGGCATCCGACCGACACAGTGGACGACGCCGCTGCCATCGGGGTCGACAGCGGGGCCCGACCGGTCGCCGGGCCGGACCCGTCGGTGCTGCGCCGCAGCGGGCTGCCGCCGGGCGAGGCGTCGTTGCTGGACGTCCTGCTGGACGCTGCCCGCCGTCAGTCCGTCACGTTGCCGGCGGCGGTCACCACCGTCGACGGGCTGGGCCGGTACGTGGCCGGGCAGGTGGACTCGAACGCGGCGGTAGCCGCGTCGATGCCCAGCCTCGGGCAGCTGGTCGCCGGCGCACTGCCACTGAGCCTGCTGCTGACGTTGCGTCCTGACGTGGACCTGTCGGGGGTAACCGCCGACGCCACCGATCTCGCGCGGACCCGGCTACGGCAGGCGGTGGCCGCCGACATCGACCAGGGCGGCGACCGGACCCGGCTGCTGGTGCACCTGCTGTCGCGGACGCACCCGCAACTGGTCGACCGCGATCCGCTCCTGGCGGCGCTGCGGCAGCTGACCCAGGACGGCTCCGCCCTGCCGACCGCAGCTCAGCTGCTTTCCGCGCTGCTCGCCCGGCCGGACGCGGCAAGCAGCTCCGCCACGGTGTCAGCCGTCGCCGTCGTGGCCCGGGCACTCGACCTGACCATCGTGCTGACCTCGTCGGAGGGCTCCGTCGGTCTCGGGCCGTCGTCGGCCCGGAGCCTGCACCTGTGGCGGGACGGTACGCACTACGGAAGTTACGCCCCCGGTCGCGAACCGCTGCGCCTGGTCGAATCGCCAGAGCTGTTCGAGGCGCGGCGCGTGCTGCTGCGGCAGCGACTCGAACAGGACCCGAGCCTGGATCCGATTCCACTGCGTGATCGGTGGCCGTTGATCGAAACGGACGACACCAGCCAGGTGACGGTCGAGGTCAGCTTTGCGTTTCCCACCGACGACGTGAACACCGCCGCGCTGGACCGGTTGCTGGGTACGCCCGGCGTCGTCGCGTCGCATGAGTTCGACCGCGCCCAGATCTCTCTCCCGGTGACCGGTCGTGATCGTCTCCTCAGCCAGGTGTCGGGCGAGATCCGCCGCCTCGTCGAGGAGATCGACGTCGACGTGACGATCCGGGCCCGCCCTCACGACGGGGGACTCAGCGATGCGGCGGCGACCCGACTGAGGAATCTGGTCGACGGTCATGACGCGACGATCCGGCGGATGATGACCGCTGACCGGCTGGACGCGATCTACCCGTCGATGCTCGAAATCGACGTGGCGGACGGGCTCACCATGCGGATCTTCGGCGGCACCCGGCTGCGTCCGCAGTACCTGCAGGGGCTGGCCCGGTTGAGCGCCGCCAGCCTGGCGCTGTCCATGCGGGGCAGCCCGTACCTGGATCAGGAGCTGCCCCCGGACGCGCTGCCGCCGGACGGCACCGCCGTCAGCGACGGGCGCGACGGCAGCCTGCGGATCGCCGGGCCGGTGGAGCCGGCCCGGACCCTGCCGGCACGTCGGCTCATCGACGCGCTGTTCGCCGACCCGGACGACCAGCGGGAAGCCGTGGACCTGTACCACCTCGGCATCGTGCCGGAACCGGCACCTGGGCTCTTCGCGCCCCCCGACGACCGTGTGCCGCCGGCGCCCCCCGACGACCGTGTGCCGCCGGCGCCCCCCGACGACCGTGTGCCGCCGGTGCGCCCCGACGACGCGCGGTCGGGCGGGGCCGATCGCGCCCGGTCGGGCGACGGTGCGGCGTTGCCTCCGGTCCTCGCGGACGACACGTTGGAACAGCTCGTGGGGGAGGTGGTCGACGAGGGTCTGCGGTCGGCCGCGCACCACGGCCGCCTGTCCCTGGCCGAGTGCCTGGAGTTGGCGCGGTCGCTGGTCGCCCGGCTGTACCCGGCGGGCGGCGGACCCGTCGCGCACACCGTGCGGGTCTCACGGACCAGGGACGACAGCGACCTCGGCTGGACGGCCGGATCGTGGCTGGCGGACCGTCGGGACTGGGAACGGTTCGGGACGTGGGAGTCGTTGACCGACCGGCTGGGCGAGGCGGACCTCGGCCCCGGGTCGACAGCCGTGGTGCTGCTGGACCGGGCCAACCAGGACAGCGGCCACGTCTACGCGGCGTACCACACTCCCTACGGCGTGCGCTGGCTGGACCTGCGCTCGGACGGTCGCCCCGTCCTGCTCGATCCGGAAACCACCCCGTTCGACCTCGACGCCGAGACCCACGCCCGAGCCGTGGTGATCGACCGGGCCGGGATCGTCCGGTCGGTGGGCGACCCCGACTCACTCCAGTCGAACACGCTGGCCCGGTCGGTCACCGACCCGCCGCGCAGCTCCGGGTACCGGGGAACCGGCGTCGACAGCGGACCGGCCCTGCCGGCGGGGTCACCGGTGGCCGACCCCACCTCCACCGCGCTGTCGACCATCGTGGCCGACCACGCCGCCGGACAGCAGACCGACGCCGAGCACCGGCTGCTGTCGCTGTGGGCACAGGATCCGACGCACGTCACGCCGGACCTCGCCGTACTCACCAGGCTGGCGGACGATCCGGACCAGTCGACGGCAGCGGCGGCCGTACAGATCCGGGACCTGCTCGCCACGTTCGGCCCGGACGTCGACGTGAACCCGCCCGGCGACCAGGCGCCACCGGCACGGTCGGAACTCGCCGAGTTCCTGGCTCCGTCGCCCGTGGCACCCGCCACTGTGCCGCCGAGCCCCGCCGATCTGTTGCTGACCAGGATCTTCGGCTCGACGGTGCCGGCCGAGGACCTGACGTACCGACCGGCGAACGCGGATGCCGCTGTCGACCCTCGGGCGATCACCCGGGCACTGCTGGCCGCCGCCGGCCTCGGCCCGTCGACCCCGGCGACCCGCAGCCAGCAACCCGGGATGGACCGGCTGGCCGACCAGCTCGGGGTCACCCGCGCCGAGCTTCCGTCGATCGGCTACGTGGCGGTCCGGGCGTACGGTGCCGACGGCGTGACCGCTGCCCGGCTCGCCGCCGCCCATCGGGCGATCGCCCTGCTCGACCCGCAGCGGGTCGGGTCGGACCTGGTCGGCGAGCCACTCGTCCAGCGGCTGCTCGCCGAGGCCCGGGCCGACGATCCGGCCACCGATCCGACCGTACGACTCATCCGGATCCTCGAACTCGCCCCGGACCCGTCCGAGCGGCGGGCAGGCGATCAGGAGCTCGCCGGACGGTACGCGCGGTCGACGGCCACGATTGTCGAGTCGAGTGTTCCCGATCCGCTCGACGGCGAGGGACGCCTCTGGTGGCTGGGCGACGGCCACCCGCCGGCCGGAATCTCCCCGGTGGACGGAACACTGGTGGTCGCGTACGCGGCGACGGCCGATCTCGCCCCGGCCGGTTGGTCGCTGCCCGGCGGGGCCGGCCTCATCGTGCAACTGGCCGACGCCCTCCGGCGTGCCGTCGACGCGGCCGGTCCGGTCCCGGTGCTGCTGGTGCCGGTGACCGACGGGCCGGTGGCGGCCGACCACCTCCGGGCCGACCAGCTCCGGGCCGATCTGGCCGGACTGGACCAACGCCTGGGTGGACTGGGCGTCGCGCTCGCCGACCCGGTCGACCGCGACACCGTACGGCCGGAATCCGACCCGTCGTCGGTGGCACCGGACCCGTCGACGGCCGTCCCGATCGACCGGCCCGGCCAGGACGCGGCCGGGACCCGGACCGGTGACGCGTTGTCGCCAGCCGACGTCCGGTACTTCTACCGCCGCGCTCGGGAAGCCGACTGGACCTCGGCGGACGACCGACGGGATCAGCCGGGACAAGGTCAGGAGCCGGCGGTGGTTCGGCGGACACCGCGCGACACGGCATCGGCGTTCGTCCAGTGGATCGTCGACGACGGTCGGCGGGTTCGCGACGACTTCCTGCTCGCGGGACACGGCCTGTACCTGGGTGCCGTGAACGGGCGGGACGTGCTGGTGCGGGCCCAGGTCGACGCCGACGGCAACGTGCTGCGGGCGCTGCGTCCGCTACCGATCGACGAGGCACTGCTGCAGGCCGGCCTCAACTGGCTGGTGGCGGATCTGGTCGCGGCAGGGTGGCAGGTGCGACCCGGGCCGGCCGGCGGGATCAGCACCGAGTCCCGGCAGATCGAGGTCGACGTCTTCCAGACGGCGGACACCGCCGCCTTCCTGGACGCCCACGACGCCCTGCTCGGCTTGACGACCGCGCGGGAAAGCTGGTTCTTCCGTGTCGCCGACCCGGCGGTCCTCGCCGAGGTACGCGCGGCGGCGCGATCCGCGTACCAGGATCTGGCCGGCACGTCGGGACCGGACGAGGCGCAGCGGCTTTCCCGGCAGATTGCCAGCTGGCGGTGGATCGTGTCCCTGATCGCCGATCGGATCGGGCTGCCGCCACCGGCTGAAATCACCTTCGTGACCCGCACCGCCGACGACGCGCTCACCTGGGGTACCTTCACCAGCGGCCATTGGCTCCTGTCGATTTCTACCGACCGACCGGTCGACGACGTGCTGAGCGATGTCGTCCACGAGATGCTGCACCTCGAACAGGCGGGGAATGCATACCGGGCCACCCTCGCGGAGCGCCAGGACCGCGACGCCGGACTGGACCTGTGGTCGACGGCCAGCCGGGTGGTCATCCGTAACCCGGCGGTCACCGACTTCCTGGCCCGGCTCGGACCACCGCAGGACGTGCTACCGGAGATCGCCCTCCGGCAGGTCCTGGGCAACCAGGACCAGGGCTACGTATTCGATCCCAGTGCCGAGCTGCAGGAGATCGGGCGGCTGCGGGCGGCGCCGAGTTCGGTGCCGTCCGGGACGCGGCTCCGGCACCGGTTGCAGGCCGGCGAGGCGAAGTTCCACCGTACGGAGACGGAGCTGGAACTCGAGTACCGAGCCCGGCCGGTGGAGGCACCGGCCCTGCATCTGCAGTCCGAGTTCGAAGCCGGTGGATCGGTACGCGACTGGAGCGTGGAGCCGCGAGCCCGGTTGTCGCCGATCGACGGGTACGAGCTGGTCGATCTCGGCGCGGCGGGGACCTTCGTCCGGCCGGCGGGCTCGTCCGCCGCACCGCCGCACCGGCTGCCTCCGCCATCGGATCCGTTGGTGGTCGTCCACGTGGCCGACCCGACACAGGCCGGTGTGGTCCTGGCCGAGCTTCGTGACCACCTGCCGGCCGGTGCGCTCGTCGAGGTGACCGCCGACAGCGCGACGACCGGACCCCTGTTGTCGGCGGAGCAGGCAGTGGGACTCGCCGAGTCGCTCGGCGACTCCGGTCGCCTGCTGCTCGGTGTCGACCTGGTCGAACCGGACGACCAACTGGCGGCTCACTTCGTGGCGATCGGTGCGACGTTCGCCCCCACGATGCGCCCGTTCGCCGCCTTCTACCAGGTGCACGCCACGCCCGTACCGGCTCTGCCGGACGGCAAGGTCGACCTCAGTCATCGCGGCGGCCGGGACGTGCGGGCACCAACGATCGAATACCGAGTGGTCGACGGGCGGCTCTGGATCGGCATACCCGGCGACGAACCACAGATCGAGCAGGGCGATCCCGCTGTGGTCATGGGTTCACCGTCGCGGGACCTTCCGTGGCACCTGTGGTGGGCGGCCCTGGGTACCGTCCGCGCACTTCAATCCGCCGGGGGCGTCCCGCCGCAGCAGGGCGACGTGCGCATCCACCGCCCGCAGTCGCGGCCGGCCGAGCTGCCCGACGTCGGGATCGGCGCGATCCATGAGATCAGCGACGAGGACCAGCAGCTGTTCCGCGCCGCGTTCGGTGACGAGCACAACCCGGATGGTGACGAGATCGGCCCGGACCCGGAAACGTTCGCCGTCGAGCGCGACGGCGGGTCGTTCACCGCGTACCACGTGGTCGACGCGTTGTTGGACGCGGCAGGTGTCGACCCGGGACAGCGGGATCCCGACGCGCTCGTCGCCGCGCTGTCCGCGTTCGCCGACCGGCTGGGGGTGGCCGACGTGGCACCGTCGGACCCGAGGCAGGCCCGACGCAACCTGTTGGCGGTCGGATTCGTCGCGGCCCGGGAGCACGGGATCGGCGCACTGACGTACCCGTTGCTCGCACAGACCGTCGCGGAGCTGTCGCCGGACGAGATCGCCGAGTTGCTGCAGCCGCACCGGCTACCGGATGCCGCAAACGACTTCGCCGACGACTTCGCGCTCTTCTTCCCGTCCGGCGTCCCGGGTGACCCCGACCCAGGGCCGGCCACCGACCGGTGAACCGCCGGCCCGAACAGCCCGGTCCGGTCCGCCGGACGGTCCGGTGGCCCGGTGACCACCCGGCGCGATCGCCGTGAACGGAACGCACGTGGCGTCCGTTTCAGAGGCGCGACCGGCGATCGGAACCGGACGCGCGGAGGTGAGCACCTGTGGCTGGACTGGACGACTGGCAGGGGCGGTACCGGATGGTGTACGCCGGCGGCGGGCGTCATGTCGTCGCGGACACCCCCGAGCTGCTGCTCGACGTACTGATCGACGGCTACCTGGCGACCCCGCCGGAGCTGCGTCACCAGGCCCGGATCGCCCACGCCGGCGCGATCCGGGGCCGGCTGCAGCAGCGGGTGCTCGCCGCGTTCGGTCCCAGCGGACTGACCCCGGACGAGCAGCAGGCCTTCCTCGCCGACCCGGCGCCGACGCAGGTGCCCCCGGCATGGTCGGCGGACGTCCCGCTGATCCTCGTCGACGCGCACGTCGTAGACGGCCCGCGACCGAAGCGGGCCGCCGGCCGGACCGTCTGGCTGGAGACCGCCGACGACGACGGGTACCTCAGGTCGTTGGCCACGGCCGGCGAAATCCTGCTGATGATCCGGCAGCACCCCGCTGATGACGTAGCGGCAGCCGAAGTGGGGGCCGGCGGTGCTTCGTAAGCAGGTGGTGGGCCGCCAGGTGCAGCTCGACGCTCTCGACGAGGCGTTCCGGCAGGCACCGGAGGGCGGCCGGTTCGCGGTGCTGACCGGGGCGGCGGGCAGTGGACGTACCGCCGTGCTGGCGGCAGCGGCCGACGCCTGGCAGACGGCCGGCGCCGCCGTACTGCGGATGCCGCCGGCACCGCCCGGCGGCGGCACGATCGCCGGGTACGCCGCGCTGCTCGACGTCCTGCGTGAGCAGTACGGGCAGCTTGCCAACCCGCTGCTGGCCGGACCGCTGAGCGCCATCGGCGCGCTCTGCGCGCACGCCGACCCACCGTCGCCGGCCCGGCTGGCGGTACTCGCCGAGGAGACCTCCGCCGCGTTCGGGCTGATCGGTCGGAAACTGCCGACCGTGCTGATCGCCGACGACGTCGACGACACCGGCGGGTTCGTCCCAGCGTTGGCCGCCGCGGTACGCGAGAACTGCCTGGTGGTGGCCGCCACCGCCAGTGGCGGCGGCCGGCTGGCCGCTCTCGCCGACCTCGTCGTCGACCTGCCGCCGCTGGACACCACGGCGGTACGCCAGCTGCTGATCCGCCGGCACGGCGTACCGGTCGACGAGTCCGCGCTGGTGGCGCTGAGCTCGGCGCTCGGTCCGCTGGCCGGCAACCCCGCGACGGTGCTGGAGACCGCCGCCACGTTGGTGCAGACCGGCCGGCTCGTCGTCGTCGGCGGACACCTGTGCCTGCTGGATCCGCAGGCACCGATCCCCCTGCCGGTCGGTCACCGGACATCGACGGCAGCCCGGCGGCGCGGCGTGACGGCCGTACGCCTGGCCACGATGGCCGCCATCACCCGCTTCCACGTCGACGACCTGCCGCTGTTCGCCGCCGCGACGCGCGACCGCGTCGACGTCGCCGGTCCCGTCCTCGACGGACTGGTCGCCGACGGGGTGCTGGTGTTGGGGCCCGACGACGTGGTCCGCCCGATGTGTCCGGCGCTCGCCGCCAGGCTGGTCGCCGACGCTGGAACCGGGGCGGTGAACCGGCTGCACCGGGCGTACGCGGCAGCGATGTTCCGCCGGTCCGGTTCCGGCCTACCGGCCGACCGGGCGACTCTCGCCGATCACGTCACGTCGGCCGGCGGCACTCTGCCGACCGATCGCCGGACCGCGCTCGCGCTGGTCGACACGGCGGCCGAGGCGATGGACCGGGAGCCGGACCGGGCCGCCGACTGGCTGGACGCCGCGTTACGGCACAGCGGCGGCGGACCGGCCGGCGAGGAGATCCTTGCCCGGCTGCTGCGGTTGCTGGTGCGTACCGGCCGGTTCACCCGCCTCGGGGAGGTGGTGCGGGCGGTGCCGGGCGGCGACCACGCCGACCTGGCGGCGGCCGGGGCGCTCGCCGCGCTGCACACCGGAGTGCCGGTCACCGAGGTGCTCCACCGGCCGCCGGACGGGGCGGTAGCGGCCCTGGTGGACCGGTGGTTCGCCGCGTCGACCGCCGTCGCCGGACCGTCGACGTGCGCGCCGCCGGGTACGGCGGACACCGTCCTGCCGCCGCCGGGTACGGCGGACACCGTCCTGCCGCCGCTGGTCAGCGATGCCGAGTTCGGTCTCGTCGCCCGGGCGCTGGGCGCCGGCACGGTTGCGGCGACCGGTCCCGACACCGTCGACCAACTGCTCGTCGCCGGTGGGGCAGGCGACCTGGTCCGGGTGTTCCACCTGGTGCTGGGCGCCGGGCGGTACCGGGTGCCCGGCGACGGGCCGCTCGCCGCGTACCACCGGCTGGTGGCCGACCGGGCGCGGGGTGACCTGCCCGGTGTCGTGTCCGCAGCACGCCAGGTCGGGTTGACCGCCGGCCAGGCACCGGTGCCGCGCCGGCTGGCCCGGTTGTGGGCGGCCGAGTCGCTGGCCCTGCGGGGTCGGGCTGCCGAGGCCGCGACCTGGCTGGCCTCCGTCCCCGACGATCCGCCGTACGCGGCGTTGCGCTGGTGGGTGGGCAACGGACTGGCCGGTGAACCCGGCACCAGGGCCGAGGCCGAACGGCACCTCGACGCGGCCGACCGGGCCTGCCGACGGCAGCTGCGGTACGGCAGCAGGATCGGTCTCGACCGCCTGCTCGTCCGGGCAGCCGGGGTTGCTGCCCGGTTCGGCCTGGCAGCGCGGGGTGCCGCGATCGCCGAGTTCGTCGAGTCGGAGCTCGCGGACCACCGGCCACCGCCGACCGCGACCGTGACGCCGACCGCGACCGTGACGCCGACCGCGACCGTGACGCCGACCGCGACCGTGACGCCGACCGCGACCGCGACCACCTCGCCCTGTCTCGGCGGCGTCCTCGACCGGGGTACCCGGGCGATGGTGCGCGCGGTGACGACGGCCGACCCCTGCGCCGTGGCCGAGGCGGTCGAGGCGATCCAGGCCCGGGGCGACCGCGTCGAGTTCGGCTACGCCGCTCTCGACCTCGGCCGGGTCGTCGACGAACCACGCCAGTTGCTGCTCGCCGCGTTGGACGTGGCCGAGGAGATCGACGCGCCGGCACTGCGCGCCGCCGCCAGCGAGGCGATGCGGACCCGTGGGGTCCGCCGGCGGCGGGGCCGGGCGCCCCGGAGCGTGTTGAGCCCGGTCGAGGCGCAGATCATCGAGCTGATCCGGGCCGGCCGCACCAACCGGCAGATCGCCGTCGCGATCCGGATGAGCGAGAAGACCGTCGAGAACTACCTGACCCGCCTGTACACCCGGACCGGCTTCCGGTCCCGGGTCGAGCTCGCGGCGGCGAGCATCACCTCCGACAACCTGGACCTCGCGTCCTGACCGACAGGAGTCGCCCGTTGACGGCAACTGCGGAGCCGGCGGCCACGCCACTGCGGGATCCGGCCCGGCCGGCGGCCGCCGCCCCGACGCTCACCCTGCTCGTCGGCCCGGCCGGGATCGGCCGTACGCATGCGCTGCGCACCCTGCGGCAGGCGGCAGAGGCAGCCGGCGAGTCGGTTCTGGCGCTTCGGCTGGCCACTGAGGACCAGGACGATCCCGGATACCTGGCCGGGCGGGTGCTCGCCGGCCTCGCCCCGCTGCCGGCCCGGCTCGCTGCCGGTCGGGGCCGGGGCACCGTTGACGCGGCGACGGTACTCCTCGCCCGGGCGCTTCGTCGGCACCGGGGCCTGACGATCGTCGTCGACGATGCCCAGTGGGCCGATCCGTTCTCGGCCAGCGCCCTGCTGGCCGCGCTGCACGGCCTCGACGGCAGTCAGGTGCGCTGCGTGGCGGCGGTGCGGTCCGGGGTCGGCACCGGGACCGCCAAGGGCGTGTCCGCCGCGTTCCATCGGCTCCGTGCCGCCGGTCTGGTCCGGATCGTCCCGGTCCGTCGGTGTACGCCGGCCCAGTCCGACGCGTTGGCAACGAAGATCCTGAACGCCACCCCGTACGGCCTGCTGCACGACGAACTACGCCGGCTCAGCCGGGGCCGGCCGGCCGCGTTGCTCGCCGCTGCGCAGGGTTACCAGGGGTCAGCGGCGGTCCGGGTGATGGACCGCCGGGCCTACCTGACCGATCCGGCGGCGAGGCCACGGATCCCCACCGACCACCCGCTGCTGGACCCGGTACGCCGACTGGCCGTCGGTGCCTTCGCCACCGCGCGGGCACTGGCGGTGTTGCAGCCGTTGGGCCCGGCCGTACCGGCGTTGACCGCCCGGGCGACCGGTCGCCCGGTCCGTGAGGTGGACGAGGATCTGGCGGAACTGCGGACGGCCGGTGTCGCGACCGGGAGCCGGCATGGTTGGCGCATCACGGTGCCGGCGGTGGCGGTGGCGCTCACCGCCTGCCTCGGGCCCTACGAGCGGCGGCGGCTGGCCCAGGTGGCGGTCGAGGCGATCTGGTCCGGTGCGGCATCCTGCGCCGACCCCGACTTCCTGCCCGACCAGATCACCGTCGCCGGGCATCTGGTCGATCCGCGGCGGGCGACGGGCGTGCTGCGGGAACGTGCGCAGGCCGTCGAGGCGGCCCGGCCGGCGGCGGCCGCGCGCTGGTGGGCCGGTGCCGCCGCGCTCAGCACGGCATCGCGGGACCGGGTCGAAGCGCTGCTCGCGGAGGCCGCCGCCGCGTTGTACGCCGGCCGTCCCGCAGCGGCACGCCCACCGTTGAGCCGTCTGCTCGGTGCGGAGATCGGCGGGTTGTCCAGCCTGGCCCGACAGGAAGCGGAACTGCTCGAACTGGCCCGCCTCGGGACAGCTGACGATGCGGGTTCCGGGCCGGCCGGTGTTGCCGGCCCGGGGGGCGTTGCCGAGTCCGGGGGTGTCGCCGGGTCAGTGGCTGCCGTCGCGGCCGGCGCGCCGTGGCGTCCCGACGGCCCGTCACCGTTGCCGGTGACCCGGGCCGCCGCCCTGGGTCTGCTGGGTCGTTGGACGGCCGCAGCCGACCTGCTCGCCGCAGCCGGGCCGGGCGGGCCGGACCCGCTGACCGACATGGTCACCGCCCAGGTCACGGCGGTGACCGGCAGCAGGAGGAGGTCGCTGCCCCCGGGTAGCCTGTCGCTGGAGCACCTGTCGCTGGAGCACCTGTCGTCCGGCAGGCGCCCGTCCACATCGGTGATCGGGCCCGGCAGCCGCCGCCGACAGGTGACCGCTGCCCTCGGCCGGTACCGACTCGCCGTGGCCGTCGGTGACCCGGCTGACGCCGCCGCGATCCTCAGCGCGGCCCGGCTGACCCTGGCCGAGCTGCCCATGCCCGAGCGTTGCCTGGCCGACTGGCAGCACGGCCGGTGGACCGCCGCGCTCGACGCGGCGCAGGTCAGCATCGCCGCAGGGGTGGCCCGGACCCGCCTGCCGGCACCGGCATTGGTGCACCGGGCCGGCGCGGAGGTGCTGCTCGGCCGGGGGTGGCCGATGCGGGCCCGCGCGATGCTGGATCCGGTGCGTAACCCGGCCACACCGCTTGGCCACCTGGCGGCGGTCGCTGCGGTCGAGGTGGAACTGGCCCTCGGCGACGCGCCCGCAGCCGCCCGGATCGCGAAGGAGGCCCTCGCCGCCGCCACCCGGTCCGGGGCACTGCTCGGCACGGACGAGCTGTGGCTGGTCACCGCTGAGCTGGCGGCGCTGCGCGGTGACCGCCCGGCCGCGTTGGCAGCGGCGGACGCCGCCGACGCGGCCGCTGCCGCGCTGGGCGGCGCGGCGGCGGCGTTGCGGGCGACCAGCGCCCGTCTCGTCGCCGGCCAGGACCCGGCTCGGGCCGCCGAGGTGGTCGGGCTCGCTCGGGACCTCGGTCGACCGTACGAGCTGGCCCGGACCCTGGAGCGAGTGGTACGGGCGACCGGTCACCAGCCGGAGCTGCTCGCCGAGGCGTACGACCTGTACGGCGGGCTCGGGGCGGTCCTGCACCGGTCCCGGGTGCGGCAGGCGATGCGGGAGCACGGTGTCGCGGTGCCGGGCCGGACGGACGCCCTCACCGAGGGTGAACGGCTGCTTGCCGCGCTGGTCGCCGAGGGACTGTCGAACCGGCAACTCGCCGCAGTCACCCAGAGCAGCGCCAAGAGCGTCGAGGGCCGGTTGTCGCGGCTGTTCACCAGGGCGGGCTACCAGTCGCGGGTGGAGCTGGCCGCAGCGGTGCTGGTCGGCGAGTACCCGGTCGACTGACCGGCGAACGCTGCCGGGTCCGACTCGAACAGGGCGGACAGCGGCAGGTCGACCCGCCGACCCAGCCGCCGCCACCGGTCACCGTCGGCGTACCGGAGCTGGTCGGCCCGGACACGGTCGTACGACGTGGCCGGCAGCACCAGGTCGACCTCGTTCATCAGCAGCTCCGGCAGGCGGTTGCGGACCGACGCGAGGCCGGCCAGCACTGCGGCGCTGGCCCGTACGTCGATCGCCGTACCAGCGGGGATCCGTACCCGGGCCAGCCGACGTCCGGCGCGAACCGCAGGACGCCGCAGCCACGCGTCGAGGGCGTCGCCCACCGCCGGTGCCTCCGGGGCCGCCGGCAGGATCACCCAGGCGCGGGCGCCGCCCGGCCAGCGCACGGCCTCGTCCGGCAGGCCGTCGATGCCGTGCCGGGCGCCGGTGCAGCGCAACAGCGCCGGTTCTGCGGGCAGTCGCACCTGGCGACGTGGCCGGCCGCTGTCGTCCACCCGGTAACCAGCCAGCAGACGGACCTGGTCGAGCCAGGCAGCCGGCAGCAGGAACCGGCCGGCTGCGTCGAACCCGTCGCCCTGTGGAGCGGGTACCCCCACCGGTGCCGCGTCGACCTGGCTCAGGTCGATCGCGCCGCCGGCGCCGACCCCCAGGCAGAGCAGGTACGAACCCGGGTTGGCGGCGGCCACCCGGGTGCCGTCGAGGTCGGCGACCAGGAACAGGCCCGCGGCCGGGATTCCCTCGACCGCAGCGCGGCCGGGCGGACACGGGCTGGACAGCCACAGCCGGATCGGCGTGGCGTTGACCAGCGGATCGTCCGGCACCCAGGGCACGCCGTGTCCGACGTCGGCCCGGCGGGACACGACCACCCGGTGCGGACTCGGCGCGGGCAGCAGCCGGTGCGGCGGTGGTGCGGCGGCGGGGGCGGCCGGCGGTGGTGCGGCGGCGGGGGCGGCCGGCGGTGGTGCGGCGGCGGGGGCGGCCGGCGGTGGTGCCAGGGCGGGGGCGCTCAGCCGGTCGTCCAGCCGGTCGCTCAGCCAGGAGGCTTCCCGACGGGCCGGCAGCAGGCAGCCGTCGTCGGTGTACCACCGGCTACCGATCGGCACGGGTCCCGCCCGGCCGGCCCGGAGCCAGTCGGCGGGCCGCCGCTGTCCGTCGACGGCGCGGGCACACCCGTCGCGTACCTCCACGGACGCGCCCGGGGGCAGCGACCAGAGCTCGACACCGAGGGCGGATTCGAGAACGGTCAGATGCGCGCACAGCCCGTCGGCGGCATCGGGCGGCACCGGGGTGAGCAGCAGCAGATCCTCCCCGGTCCAACCGAGGTTGACCAGCAGGGCGCGCAGTACGGCGCCGGCCACGGCGAGGCAGCTGCCGTCGAGATACGACAGCGCGAGGCGACCGTCGTCCAACAGGGACAGGTCGAGCAGCCTGCTGCCCGGCTGTGCGGTCAGGCCTGCGTACCGCGTACCCAGGGTCGCCGGTGTCGCCCGGCGGGTGCTGACCACCGTCACCGCGCCGAGCGCACCGGCCTGCGGACCGGCGGCCGGCACCAGCCGTCCGTCGAGGTCGGTGGTGAACATCGGTGCCGATATGGCGTGCGGTGGCCGGTACTCCTGCCACCGGGTCACGTTCCCGGCGCGGTCCCGGGCACCGAGATCCCGGCACCCGGGCAGCAGCACCGCCTCGCCGCCGGGGGCCGGCGCCCATACGGTGGCCCCGGTCGTCTCGGCGAGTACGGCGAGTTGTGTCGCGATCCGATGGTGTCCGGTCGGGTCGTCCGGCCAGCGCAGCCACAGGCGGAGGTCGCCGCCGTACAGCGGGATCTGCGCCAGCGCGGCGGCGAGGTCCTGGCCGTCGTGGCCGGCCGGGACCGTCAGCTCGTCGGTCCGGTACGTCGGCAGGTGGAACCCGGTGCCGTCGGTCGCGACCGCGACGGTGACCAGCTCGGGATGTCCGCCGCCGAGCCGGGCCGCCGCCGCCCGACGGGCCACGAAGTCCTCGCTGGCGACGTACTCGACTCCTTCGGGCAGCGGCAGGGTCGCCAACCCGGTCCGGGTCAGCACCTGCCCGTCGACCAGGTCGAACCAGCCGGGCAGCGGGGTCGCCGGACCGGGGGGCTGGATCAGGGCCCAGTCGACGACCCGGCCGCTGTCGCGGTCGACCGGCACGGCGTCGACCACCGCACCGTCGGCTCCACCGGGCAGGTTCACCCACGCGCCGACCGGTGCGACGAGGATGTCGCAGCCGAGCCGGTCAGCGACCTGGCTGAGCAGGGCAGTGTGCCGGGCGCCGTCGTCGACGAGGAGCCGAAGATGCTCACCGGCGGACACCACGGAACGTGCATGGTCGGCCAGCTGCGCTGCGGTGAGCGCGACGTCAGGTGCGTCAGGGTGGGCGAGGCCCCCGTCCGGGGTGGGCGTCAGCACGAGGTCACGCAGACCCGCGACGGCGTGCGGCGGGCCCGGTACTGGCGACGGCCCGGTGTCGGTCACGACGCGCCCGACCGGGGGCCACCACCGGTGGACGGTGGTGTGCCGGCATCGCCGATCCGGATCGACCACCGCGCCGCCGGTGCCAGCCCGACGATCACCGGTACGGTCTGCCGGCCGTCGCGGGCGAGTTGCCGCAGTGGCCCGCGCAACGCCGGGACGTCGGCTGCCGAGCAGACCACCACGCTCATCCGGGTGGTCGACCGGTCCGCAGCGAGGTCCGCCACCTCCGGAACCCACCGGGCGCCGTCGGGCAGGTCGTCGCCGAGGGCGTCCCCGGCGACGACGACGTCGGTCTCCGCGCCCAGTTGTGCGACCAGCGTCGCCGCATGCCGTTCGGCGGCCGCCGGATTGCCGACAACGGTCAGCGCGTCCGGGGCGCGACCGAGGTCCGCCCACAGTCGCAGCCCGTCATGTTCGCCGAGGATGAGCGCCGCCGTCGCCGGCGGCGGCCGTCGGCCGGCGGGCAACCAGCCGTACGCCGAACCCCAGCGGGCGGGTCGTGCGCCGACCAGCCGGACCCGGGCCGGCTGACCGTCGCAGTCGAGCGCGGTGACCAGCGTCGCGAACGGGTGGGACGCGACTGGTGGCAGCATGGTCGCCACGTCGAGGTCCGGCAGCGGTGCCGTGGCCGGACGGGGCACCACGACCGTACGAGCGACCCGGTCGGTGGCCGTGGCGGAGCCCGGGTCCGACTCCACGGCGGACCCGGTGTCCGCGTCGTCGTCTGCGTCTGCGTCGGCACCCGGACCGGTGCCGGGGTCGGTGACCGGCATGGGGTGTGCGCGCCGCCGGATCATCAGGGTGACCTGGGCCCAGATCACCAGGAGCACGGCCAGCACGATCAGCGCGACCCGTAGGCCGGTGCTGGTCCAGTCACCGGAGCCACCGCCCGTCGTACCTGGACCGGCCGCTGCGGCCGGCGACCCGGCGGGCATCGGCAACGCGCCGGTCAGCACGTCCGGACCGGCCGCGTCGGCGGGCAGGATGAGGATCCAACCCGGCTCCACGGTGGTGGCGTCGACCAGCTGGCCGCCGTCCGGCTGAGGCCGACCCTGGTTCAGCAGAAGGATCTCGCGGTACCTGGTGCCGTCGCCGAGGGTCTTGACCGCAATGGCGTACAGGAATTCCCGCTGGCCGTCGACCGGCGGACCGACCACGTAGTACTTACCGGTCTCGGTGGGTGTGCTGCGTGGCGGGATCGGGTCGCCACCGGGTGCCGCCCCCGCCGGGGAGCCGACGAAGACCAGGGTGAGGCAGGTGACGAGCAGGACGAGCGGGCCGCGGTACGTCGAGGGGCGTCGTCTCATCCTGTCGTCGTCCTTCGTCGGGCACTGCGTGGCGGGTGGGGGAGTCGCCGGATTGTGGGCGGTTGCGTGAACCCGAGCGGTTCGCCCGACGTTCACAGGATGTTCTCCCTGAGGATGGAGGCGGTAATGAGCGGGATTACACCGTATAGCCCGGCGGCCGGCAACGTCGCCGACCGATGCCTCGACGTCGCGGCCGACGTCGGCTCACGGCTGGGCCAACTCCGACGTCACCTGGCGAGCCTCGATCGGGTCGGCGTACCGGACCTGCCGGCCGGTCGGCTGCAGGACCTGCTCGCCGGTTACGACGTGTACGTCCGGATGCTGCACGACGCGTTGCACGACATCGCCCGTGACCTGCAGGCGACCCATCGATCCGACGTGGAACTCGTCGGTGGTGACCTGCGATGACCAGCGGCAACCCGATGGACGGGGCGGATACCGCGCCACCTGCGCCGCCAGCGGAGCTGGCTGATCTGGCGCAGGCCATCGACGTGTTGGCCGCCGGCGTCGCCCGACGACTCACTGACCTGCGGCATGAGCTCGAACCTACCCGTGTGCTGTGGACCCGCGGCCGCGTCGATCTCGACCCGGCCGTGGAATGGACGCTCGCGGCGGACGGCATCCTCGGCCCGGACGGCATCCTCGGCCTGATCAGCGAGGCGATCCGTGCGGACTGGCCGGGCTACCCCGGGGCGGGGTGGTCCGATCCGGAACCCGGCGTCGGTGCTGCGCGAACGTAGTGGATAACTTTTCGGGATACCACCCACGAGTGGTGAACTTTCGGTGTGAGTGAGCCGTCTTGGCTACTGTGGATCCGGCCACGAGGCGCGTGCCTCCCAGCGGTTCGTCGTCTGCCCCGGCAGATGAGGACGCGCTGAAGGTCGCCTACGAGACGCACGGCCCGATTCTGCTGAACTACCTGCTCCGGCTGAGTGGTGGCAACCGCGCCATGGCCGAGGACGTTCTGCAGGAGACGTTGGTGCGCGCCTGGAACCACCCGGAGGCACGGACAGCCGACGGCCAGTGGACGCGCGCCTGGTTGTTCACCGTGGCACGCCGGATCGCCATCGACCACATCCGGTCGAGCCAGGCCCGACCGACCGAACGCCTCGACGAGCAGTTCGAGGACCGGTACGCACTGGTCGACGACACCGAGCAGTTGCTCAACCGGCGGGAGGTGCGCGCCGCGGTCACCCGCCTGCCGCAACGCCTCCGTGATGCGTTGATCGAGATCTACTTCAAGGGCCACACGGTGGCCGAAGCCGCCCGACACCTGTCGGTGCCGGAAGGCACTGTCAAGTCCCGTACCTTCTATGCGTTGCGTGCCCTGCACGAGGACCTCACCTCGCGCGGGTTCATCCGCTGAGGACCTTTGGCGGGCACCGGGAATTTCCCCAGAGATCCGAGCGAATCGTGAACCCGCCCGAGGTTCACCCCGTTCACAGAGCACATGCCGGTGGAGGGAAGCCAACCGTGACAACGAAGCCTGCACCCCAGCCCCAGCCCCAGCCCCCGTCCGACGTCGCGTCGGAATCCGTACCCAGATCCCGGTCGGTGCTCGGGCGGGCCTGGCGGTCGCTGCGGACCACCCGACAACGCGTCGAGGCAGGGGTGGCCTTCACCGCGGCGGTGGCCTGCATCGTCGCCGCCGGCCTGCAGGTCGGGCCGGCGCTGGCCGAGACCAAGATCGAGGGTAAGCCGGTGCCGCCGGACGTGCTGGCGGCGATCGTCATCGGGACGACCGCCTGCCCGACGCTCACCGGCCCCCGCCTCGCCGCCCAGCTGATGGCCGCCTCGGAGTTCGAACCCCAGGCCCGCACCCCGTACGGGGAGGGCCTCGCGGGCATGGACGCCCAGCAGTGGCAGGAGTGGGCGCCCTGGGTGTCGGCCCAACGTGACGACGTGCGGGCCAACGTACTCGCCATCGCGCACCGCACCTGCGCGGCCGTCGGGCAGGCCCGGTCGGTGGGCGTCTCCGGCGACCTGTGGAAGGCGGCCGTCGCCGCCGAGCGGGTCGACATCCAGCAGGTGATCGACGCGGACGGGGTGCCCGAGCAGGCCCGGGAGCATGTCGACACCGTCGTGGGGTACGCGAACTGGTACGCCGACCAGCCGCAGTTCGCCGGGGCCGACGAGGCGGCACCGGCCGCGTCGCCCGCCTCGACGACCGCGCCGGTCACTGTCCCCGAGGAGTACGTCGAACTGGTGCACACCGCCGGTAACGTCTGCCCGGACGACGTCTCCGCCGCGCAGATCGCCGCTCAGTTGATGGCGGTCTCCGGGTTCGACCCGAACCTCAAGGGCGACCAGGGCGGCCAGGGGATCGCCCAGTTCACCGAGGCCATGTGGGACCAGTACCGGCCGTCGCGGTCGGCGTCGGTGTGGGATCCGGTGGCCGCGATCCCGGCGCTGGGCAGCGCGATGTGCGATCTGACCAATCAGCTGTCCAACATGAAGGTCGAAGGTACGGGGTCCTACGAACTGGCGCTCGCCGCGTACCAGTGGGGCACCACCGCGGTGCGGGCCGCTGGTGGCGTGCCGCGCCAGGCCGCGATCCCGCAGCTTGTCGACCTGGTGGCCGGCTACGTCGACGGCTACCTGGCCGACGAGCGGTTGGTCAAGCCCAGCCCGTCACCGTCGGCGAGTCCGTCACCGTCGCTGTCGCCGAGCCCGTCGCCGAGCCCGTCGGGGTCGCCGCAGCCGGGCCCGGGTCCGACCACCACCGGCCCGCAGCCGTCGTCGTCGCCGACCGTCGCGCCCAAGCCGCAGGCACCGAAGACCACCGCGCCGCCCGCCACGGTCTGGGATCCGACGGTCCGGTACCAGTTCACCAACGTGCTGAGCGGCAAGATCATGGAAGTACCGGGCCTGGACGACACCACGATCGCCGGGGTGACCGTGCAACTGTGGCGCAACAACCGGGGCAAGGACCAGCACTGGCACATCATCGAGGCCCCGGATCCCGGCTGGGTGGTCATCAAGAACGCCTTCAACCACAAGGCGCTCGGCATCATGGACGCCTCGGTCGACGACAACGCCAAACTGATCCTCTTCGAACCCAACCACAACGACCACAACCAGCAGTGGAAGCTGGAGCGGCGGGCCGACGGCAGCTACAACATCCGCAACCGGCACTCCAACAAGGTGCTCGACATCCTCGGTGACGACATCAACGGCAGCGACGGGACGCCGATCAACCAGTGGACCTTTCAGGATCACGCCGTCGATCAGCGATGGACCCTGAGCAGGTGATGCGGCCGCCGGGCGCGACCATGCCCCGGGTCACGAGCAGGATCGCGACGGTGCTCGTCGTGGTCCTGCTCGCGGCCGTGACGACGGCAGGGTCGGCGCGCGCCGACGAGAAGGTCGTCTACTACACGGTGGCGGCGTCGTACGAGGGCAAGCCGGAGACCCTCGGCACCATCGCCCACCGGCTGCTCGGCGACAGCGCGCGGTCCACCGAGGTGTACAACCTCAACGTCGGGCGGCGCCAGCCGGACGGCACCGCGCTGACCGATCCGGACTCGCTGCGCGCCGGCTGGTACCTGGTGATGCCGTGGGACGCCGCCGGACCCGGCGTGCGGCGCGGCGTACTGCCGACCGAGCCGCCGCCGGCGTCCGACCCGGCACCGGTCGGTGGCGACCCGCAGGCGTCACCGGGTCAGCCGGTGAACCCGTCCGTACCGACCCGGCCGGCCACCACCACCGGGCCCGGGCCGTCGGCCGGCCCGCAGCCCTCCGCCGGTCCGGGCGGCCGACCGGAGCTGGCCGGCGTCCCGCCCAACCCGGCGCAGGTGCCGACCGCACCGCCGCCGCCGGTCGCCGAGGGTGAGTGCGTCGCGGCGACCGCCGCGAGCGAACCCTCGGACTGGGCGATGGTGCGGCTCGCCGCCGACCTGGCCTGGCCGCACACCCGGGGCCACGGCCAGCTGGTGGCGATCGTCGACTCCGGCGTCGACGGCCGTAGCGAGCAGCTCAGCGGCCGGGTGGCGATCGGTGCGAACATCGTGACCGGTGACGGCCGTGGCGACGTCGACTGCCTGGGCAGCGGGACGGCGATGGCCGGTCTGATCGCCGCCGAACCGGCGACGCCACAGGAGACGTTCACCGGCGTGGCGCCCGAGTCGGTGGTGATGCCGGTGCGGATCGTCATCGACGAGGGACCGGCCGATCCGACCGTGCAGGCGACGGCGATCGAGGTCGCCGTCTCGACCGGGGCCAACGTAATCGCGCTGGGCGCGTACGTCGACGTCACCGCCGCGCCGGTGGCAGCCGCAGTGGCGACCGCCCTGTCGCACGACATCGTCGTGGTCGCCGGCGCACCGGCGGACGACGCGGCCGGCGGCGCGACGGCGGCACCGGACGGACTCATCGCCGTGGGCGGCATCGGCGTCGACGGGATGACGGCGCAGGACTACCTGCCGGGCTCGGTCGACGTCGTCGCCCCAGGGGTGAACGTCACCAGCATCGGCGCCAACGGGACCCGGTCGTTCACCGGCAGCGGCACCCAGTACGCGGTCGCGGCGGTCGCCGGGGTCGCGGCCCTCGTCCGCGCCTCCCACCCGGCTCTGACGGCGACGCAGGTGGCGCACCGGGTGGCGGTCACCGCCGACCGGATGGGCGACGCCGAGCCGGACCCGCGGTACGGCTACGGGATGGTCAACCCGGAGGCCGCGGTCGTCCGGGTCCTGCCGGAGGAGGTGACGCCGATCTCCGGCGGTGCCTCGACGGGTGGCGAGGGTGACAGCGGGGCGGTACGGGTCGTGTTCCTACTGACCCTGCTCGCCGGGGTCGTCCTCACCGGGCTGCTGATACTCCGGCTGCGGCGAAGCATGCGCGAACCGGCGGAGACCGGCGAGGAGCTGGACGCGCAGTGGCCACACCGGCGGCCGACCGCCGCCGCGTCCCAATGAAGCCTTGTCCGCAAGGCGACACACCCCGGTGGTCGCCCGGCGTGAACCTGCCGCGCCTCGATTCCGTTCCAGGAGTGACGTGACGCCGGTGGCCCATGACCGCGCGGGCGACTGGTCGACGGAAGGTGATCGGGCATGGCTGACAGCGGGTGCGGCGAGCCGCAGGTACGCGAAGCGATCGGCCTCTACCAGCTCGGCGCGTTGCCCGACGACGAGGCGAGTGCGGTCGAGCGTCACCTCGGGACCTGCTCCGACTGCCTCGCGGACGCCGAACGGGTGGGCGAGGCGGCGCTCCTGCTGACGCTGCTCTCCGAGGCCGACCGCGACGACCTGGTGGCCGAGTTCGGGGTGCCGTCCGGGGTGCCGTCCGGGGTGCCGTCCGAGGGCGGGGCACCACCGCGTGGTGCCGGCAACCACCACACCCGCCCCGGCGGCTCCGCCGGCCCCCCGACGCGGCCCCGGCCCGGCCGGCGCGGCCCACGCCGGCTGGTCCTGGTCGGTGCCGGCCTCGCGACCGTGCTGTTCCTCCTCGGTGCCATCGTCGTCGGCCAGTCGGCACTGACCGGGCTGTTCGGCGGCACCGGGGCGACGACCCTGGTGGCCGACGCCACCGACGAGGCGACCGGTGCCACCCTGGCCGTGTCGGTCACCCGACGCGGTGACGACGTCGGGCTGCGCGCTGACGTGACCGGGCTCACCGTCGGCGCGCCGTACCGCTTCTACGTCACCGACCTCGACGGGCGTAGCTGGGAACTCGCCACCATCAGCGGCACCGGCCGCCCGCAGGTGGTGACCGCCACCTGTCCGGTCCCGATCGACCGGCTCGCCCGGTTCAGCGTCACCGCCGGCGACGGATCACTCGCGGTGACGGCCACGGTGCATCCGTCCGGGACACCGGACTGACCGTGCCGACGGTGACTGTCGTCCGGGCCCTCGCGGGACTCACCGCCGGGCTGGTCGCCGCCCTGGCCGCAGGAGTCCCGGTGGCGGCGGCACCGGCGCTGCCCGACCCCGGCGACGGGTGCCTGCGGCCACCGGAGAGCATGGAGACCGGCGTCCCCTGGGCCCAGTCCTGGCTGGGGGTGCAGCGGGTCTGGCCGTTGGCCCGGGGTGCGGGAGTCACCGTCGCCGTCGTCGACACCGGTGTCGCCGCGGACAGCCCGCAACTACGCGGTCGGGTCCTGCCGGGCCTCGACCTGACCAGCCCGGGCAACACCCGGGCCGACCGGGACTGTTTCGGCCACGGCACGTTCGTCGCCGGGATCATCGGTGCCGCGCCGACCGACGGGACCGGCTTCCACGGCGTCGCCCCCGACGTGCGGATCCTGCCCGTCCGGGTGGCGAACAGCATGGACGACGGCACCGCCAGGCTGCTCGCGCAGGGGATCCGCGCCGCCGTCGACGGCGGCGCCCACGTCATCAACATCTCCGCCAGCACCACCGCGCCCGAGCAGGGCCTGGTGTCGGCGATCGAGTACGCCGAACGGCGCGACGTCGTGGTGGTGGCGGCCGCGGCCAACCGGGCCGGGCAGGACCAACAGGTGGCGTACCCGGCGGCTTTGCCGACCGTGCTGGCGGTCGGGGCGATCGACTCGACCGGTGCGCTCGCCGCCTTCTCCCAGACCGGGCCCCATCTCGGGCTGACCGCACCGGGTGTGGAGGTGGTCAGCATCGGACCCGGTGGCCCCGGGCACTGGCGCGGTAGTGGCACCAGCTACGCGGTGCCCTTCGTGGCAGGCGTGGCGGCGCTGGTCCGCGCGTACCGGCCGGATCTGTCCGCCGCGCAGGTGCGGCACCGCCTGCTGGCGACCGCCGACCATCCCGCGGTGGCGCTGCCTGACGCCGGCTACGGCTGGGGCGTGGTCAACCCGGCGGCGGCGGTGTCGGCGACGCTCGCCGAGGAGGGCGGCGGCGCTGCGGTGGTGCCGGGCCCCGACGCCCGCCACCCCGCCCTGCCGCCGCCCGACCCGATCGGGCCGACGATGGCCGCGCTCGCCGCCGGTACGGCGGTCGTGCTGCTCGGACTGGTGGCCCTGCTGCGGGTGCTGATACCGGCCGGCCGGGCCCGTGGCTGGCGGTCCGCCGGCGCCACCGTCGACCGCCCGGCGGGTGAGCGGACCGGCGGGTGAATGATCAGGACGTCGGCGGCTCGGCAGCCGGCAACTGCGGCGTCTGCACCAGTCGTACGTTGCGTCGACGGTCGATGTACTGGCCACGGCCCGGCGGCAGGGTCCGGGGCCGGACGTTGCCGAGGAAGCTGCCCTCCTCACGCGGGCAGGAGAAGAGTACCGCCGGCGTGCCCAGCTCCCAGGCGCGGCGCAGCACCGGGTTCATCATCGACCGGCCTGCGCCGGACGTGCTCCGGGCGATGATCAGGTGCAGGCCGACCTCGGCGCCGTGCGGCAGCAGCGGCAACAGTGGAGCCAGTGGTGAGTCCCGGCCGCCCTCGATCAGCTCGAAGTCGTCGACCAGGATGAACAACCGGCCGCCGGTCCACCAGTCGCGTTTCGCCAGCCTGCTGGGCGGTATCTCCGGGCCGGGTAGCCGGGAGGTGAGCACCTGCCCGGCCTCGGCCATCGTCGCGGCGAGCCGTTCGGCCGACATCGAGTAGCCGATCTGATTCGCCTGCGGGATCGCGTCGTGCAGCTCACGCCGGGAATCGCCGAAGACCACCCGGGCCTCCTTGGGAGTGTGGTGCGCGACGACGCTGCGGGCGATGTGCCGCAGCAGGTTCGTCTTGCCGGTCTCGGTGTCGCCGAAGATCAGCAGGTGCGGGTGGGCGTCGAAGTCGTGCCACAGTGGTGCCAGCCGTACGTCGTCGAGGCCGAGCGGGATGCGGATCTCGGCTTCCCGCGACGGCGCGGTGGGTGCCGGCAGTTCGGTGACGAGCAGCCGGTCCGGCAGCAGTTTCACCTGCGGTGCCCGGGGGGCGGTGGGTACGTCGAGCGCTTCGACCAGCTCGGCGGTGGCGTCGGCGAGATCCTCGGTGTTCGGGTCGCCGTCGATGCGGGGCAGCGCGGTGAGGAAGTGCTGCCGGTCGGCGGTGATGCCCCGGCCGGGGATCGCCGGGACGGTCGCCGCGACCCTGCTGTTGACCTCGGACTCCACCGGGTCACCGAGCCGCAGCTCGAAGCGGGTGCCCAGCACGTCACGCAGCCAGGGCCGGATCTCCGACCAGCGACCGGCGGACACCAGCAGGTGGACGCCGAAACCGAGCCCGCGCGCCGCCAGCTCACCGAACCGGTCGTCCAGTTCCTGGAAGTCCTGCCGGGCGGTGTACCAGCCGTCGACGACGAGGAACACGTCACCGTACGGGTCGAGGTCGCGGAACTGCCCGTCCGCCCGGGCACGCCGGTAGCTGGCCATCGAGTCGATCCCGTGCTCGGCGAAGAGCATCTCGCGCCGGGCGAGAAGGTTCGTCATCTCCAGTACGGTGCGGGTCACCTTGTCGCGGTCCAGGCGGCCGGCGACCCCACCGACGTGCGGCAGCCGCGACAACGACGCCAACGCGCCGCCGCCGAAGTCGAGGCAGTAGAACTGGACCTCGGCCGCGGTGTGGGTCAGCGCGAGCGCACAGATCAGCGTCCGCAGCAACGTACTCTTGCCCGACTGGGGCCCGCCGACGATGCCGACGTTGCCGGCGCTGCCGGCCAGGCTGGCCTGCAGCAGTTCCCGGCGTTGCTGGGCGGGCAGGTCGATCAGGCCGACCGGGACGGTGAGCTGCCCCGTCCCGAAACCACCGACCGGCGCGAGCCCCAGGGTCGGGTGGTCGATCAGCGGTGGCAGAAGCTTCTCCAGCGTCGTCGTGTCGGTCAACGGCGGCAGCCACACCTGGTGGGCCGCAGGCCCGTGTCCCCGCAGCACCTGCAGCAGCATGTCGGCCAGGATCGGTGGCTTGTCACCGTCGTCGACCTCGTCGTCGGGTTGCGGACCGGCCGGCTGCTCCGGCCGCAGGTGGGCGGTCCCGAACGGGACCAGGCCGCCCGGTCCGGCGGAGCGCCGTCGCTGGCTCGGCGGTCGCCACGGCCCGGAACAGTACGCCGCCTTGAACCTGATCAGCGTCTGGGTGTCCGGTCGCAGGTAGCCGTTGCCGGGCACGTTCGGCAACTCGTAGGCGTCCGGCACCCCGAGCACGCTGCGGCTCTCCATCGAGGAGAAGGTCCGTAGCCCGATCCGGTACGACAGGTGTGACTCGATGGTGTGGATCCGCCCCTCGTCGACCCGCTGGCTCGCCAGCAGCAGGTGCACCCCGAGGCTGCGGCCGAGCCGTCCGATCATGCCGAAGGTGTCGATGAACTCCGGTTTGCTGCTGAGCATCTCGCTGAACTCGTCGACGACGATGAACAGCGCCGGCATCGGCTCCATCGCGACCCCGTCGGCGCGGGCCCGTTCGTAGTCGCGCCGGGACGGGTAGCCACTGGCCCGCAGGTGCTCCTGCCGCCGGTTCAGCTCACCGGTGAGCGCATCCTGCATCCGGTCGACCAGTTCGAGCTCCTCCGACAGGTTCGTGATCACCGCCGAGGTGTGCGGCAGCCGTTCGAAGCCGAGGAACGCCGCGCCGCCCTTGAAGTCGACCAGGACCAGGTTCAGCTCCTCGGAGGTGTGCCGGGCGGCCAGGGCCAGCACCAGGGTGCGCAGCAGTTCGCTCTTGCCGGAGCCGGTCGCGCCGATCAGCATCCCGTGCGGCCCCATACCGCCTTCCGCCGCCTCCTTGATGTCGAGCTCGATCGGGCTGCCGGTGGCGGTCATCCCGATCGGCACCCGCAACCGCTGCGCCGCCGTCCGTCCCGCCCGGTACCTTGCCGGGTCGAAGGTGTTCAGGTCGCCGAGCGCGAGCAGCCCGGCCAGGTCGTAGTCGGTGGCCAACGGTTCCTCGGTGTCGCCGCCCTGACCGACCCGGTACCGGGCGATGGTGCGGGCCAGCGCCTCGGCGGACGTCACGCTCATCAGGTCCGGCCGGCACAGCGCGCTGCTGCTCGAGGCCCCCAGGTGGTCGAACGAGACGACGTGCAGCTGTTCCCCGGCCGCCTGGATCAGCAGGGTGTGCGGGTGCGTTTCCCAGCCGAGGGCGGTCTGGACGTCGAGCACGATCAGATTCCGGTAGCCGTCGGTGCCCAGGCGGTGGTTGGCCGGCAGCGTCGGGCCGTCGAGGACCAGCACCACGAACGGCTCCATCGCGGTGACCGGGGTGTCCGGTTCGAAGCCGGGCCGGTCCGGTACGCCGAGGGCGGCGAGGAGTTCGTCGAGCTCGTCCGCTTCGGTCACGACCCGCCGACGGGTGCCGGTGACGTCCGGTACGGAGTCGTCCTGGACGTGCGGCAGCCACTTGACCCAGTCCCAGTCGGTGCCGGTGGCGGCGACGACCACGTGCAGGTCCTGTGGCGAGTGCGCGACGGTCAGCTGGGCCAGCATCGCGCGGACGGTGGCGCGGACGGTCCGGCGCTCGCCCCGGAACCCGACCCGGGAGAAGCCACGCAGGTAGAGGGCGATCGGCGCGTCCTGCAGGATGGTGTACGCACGCAGGAAGCGGCGCAGCGCGTGGGCAGCGAGCGGCTCCAGATCGGCGACCGGCTTGCTGCTCGGCGCGACCAGCCGGGTGGTCGAGCGGCGGGCGCCCAGCCCCACCCGCACCTCACCGAAGTCCTCGTGGGAGGTGCGCCGCTCCCACAGCCGCTGGCTCAGCGCCATCGTCCACAGCGCGCCGGGGTGCGGGTGCAGCCAGCGGGCGGCGCGGCGCTCCTCGACGAGCGAGTTGCGCACCCTGCGCCGTACCTGGCCGAGATAGCGCAGGTAGTCGCGGCGTTCGCCGTTGAGCCGGTACTTGTGCTGGCCGGCGTTGCGGATCAGCGGCACGATCATCATCGTCACGGCGGCGAGCACCATGAGGCAGACCCCGACGTACGCCAGGGCACCGGCGTTGGGGCGCAGGAACATCAGGACCATGGCCAGTGAGGCGATGCCCATCGGGGCCAGCATCAGCACCGAGCTGATGCCGCGCTCGGCCGGCTCGGGGATGACCGGCGGCTCCTGCAGGGCGATTTCTTCGACCGGTGCGACGGGACCGGCACGCCGGGCCTTACGCGAGTACGGGACCGTGCCCACGGATGTCTCCTTCGGTGAGGGGTTTCCCTCCGATCGGCCCGGTACGTCGCCGCGCGGGTCTGCGCGCGGGACCACCGTGCCTACCGTCTCGTGGGTGCGGGGTTCGATGGTTTCGCTGGCCAGGGCGACCGAAGACCCGAAGTGAAGACGGACCCACCATAGCAGGAGGGGCGGTCATGACCGAGACACGAGTCGATCCGGACGAGCTGCGCAAGGTCGCCAAGGCAATCGGCTCCATCATGGATGACTACGACAGCACCTTCCGGAATCTGGGCACCATGGATCCCAACGCCGGCAAGTTCGACGTGGCCGAGTGGCTGGAGGATCTGTTCGTCGACCGCCGCGACGCGATCGTCACCCACGCCAAGTATCTGCGGCTGGCGTTCGAGGAGATCAACGCGGGGCTTTACAAGATCGCCGACGCATTCGAGAACGTCGACATGTCCAACGCCGACGCGGTGGCGGCGGCCACCGGGGTGGCGCGCAGCGCCGTCGAGGGCATGGCCGACGCGGAGTTCACCCCGACCATGGCGAAGCTCAAGGACGACTACGACACCGGCGACGACGAGGACCTCGGCGACAAGAAGACGTACTCGATCGAGGACGGCGAGGTCAAGGTCGAGTTCGATCCGGACGAGATCCACGACATGGACGACGCGCTCGAGGTCGACGAACTCGGCAAGGACGACGACGAGGAGATCGACCTCGCCGACGGCGAAACCATCAAGGACGCCGACGACGGCCTCACCCTCGACGTCGATGACGATGATGACGACGACGACGACAATGACGACAATGACGACGACGACGACAATGACGACGACGACGCGCCACCGCCACCGCCGCCACCGACTGGTGAGCATTTCACCCCCCATGAGCCCGACCAGACCGTCTACACGGAATGGGAGGAGAAGCAGGGCCCGCCGCAGCGGACCTACCGTAGCTATCTGATCGACGGCGAGCCGCAGCGCGACGCCGATGGAAGGCAGATCTACTGGTACAACAGCAAGCCGTACATCTACCAGCCCAGTAGGGGCAACAGTTTCCGCAGTTGGACCGAGTGAGCGTTGTCGGGATCGACTGATTCGGCATGGAACGACTGACACGGCAACGCCTCGCGGCTCCCGTCCGGTTGCGGTTCGTGCTGGGCGGCCGGTCGGCGGATCTCGCTCTGCCCGGGGAGACGCCGCTGGTCGACCTGCTCCCGGAGGTGCTGCTCCAGCTCGATCCGGAGGCTGCGGACCGGGGCGCGGAACACGACGGCTGGGTGGTGCAGCGGCTCGGCGGAGCGCCACTTGACGAGGAACGCACCGCCGTCGAGCTGCACCTGCTCGACGGTGAGACGCTGCACTTCCGGCCACGGGCCGAGCAGTTGCCGCCGATCGACTTCGACGACCTGGTCGACGGGGTGGCGGATCAGGCGCGGACCAGTCCGTACCGCTGGTCGGTCCCCCGTACCCGGGCGATGCTGCTCACGATGGGCGCGCTGGCCCTCGCCGGCGGCCTGGGCGTGCTCGGGCTGGACGGACCGGTCGGCATCCGGGCCAGCGTCGCCGGGCTGCTCGCCGTCGCGCTGCTCGCCGCCGCCGGGCTGGTCAGTCGGGCGGTTCCGGACCCGCAGACCGGTACGCTGCTGGCGGCGAGTGCGGCGGCCCACGCGGCGATGGCCGGCTGGCTCGGTGCCGAGTCACTGGCGCCGTACTCCGAGCCGGCGGTCCGGGTGGCCCTGGCCTGCCTGGCGGTGCTGGTGACGCTCGCCGCAGGCGCCGCGCTGGTGGCCGCCGGTTCCCTGCTGTTCACCGCGGCGATCGCGGTCGTCGTGACCGGTGCGGTGACCGCGTTGCTCGCCGCTGTCGGGCCGGTGACGCCGCAGGAGGCCGCCGCCTGCGGACTGGTGCTGACCCTGCTGGTCGCGTTGCTGCTGCCACCACTGGGATTCCGGCTCGGCGGCCTGGCGCTGCCGTTGCTGCCCGGCAAACCGGAGCAGTTGTCGGAGGACATCGACCCGGCACCGTACCGGATGGTGGTCGACCGGGGGTCCGCCGGTCTCGCGTACCACGCGGCGTTGACCGTCGGGGTGGGTGCGGCGCAGGTCGGCTGCGCGGCGGTGCTCGTCGCCCCCGGCGGGCTGTGGCCGATGATCCTGGCGCTGATCGTGGCCGCGCTGATCAGCATGCGGGCCCGGCACCTGAGCGGACTGGTCGCCCGCTGGGCGACGCTGGCACCGGCCATCGCGCTGGTGCTGTTCGACCTGCTGCGGTACGCGGCCGACCGGTCCGACCTGGCCCGCGCCGTGGTCCTTGCCCCACTGGTGGCGGCCGTCGCCGGTGCCATCCTCACCGCCGGCGGCACCCTGCCGGGTCGACGGCTGCGTCCGTACTGGGGTCGCACGGTGGACATCGCGGAGATCGTCCTCGCGGTCGCGTTGATCCCGGTGCTCGGCGCGGTACTCGGGATCTATCCGATGATCCGCGCCTGGGCGAGCTGACGGAGGCACCGCCGATGGAGTCCCGCCGGGATCAGGTCCACGCCTACTTCTACATTCTGGGTCGGCTCAACGCCGGGCTGATGATGGGTCGGCCCGACCCGTACGAGCCGCCCAACCGCCGCCCGATGATCGGCCTGGTGATCGGAATTCTGCTGGCGGTGGTGATCGCTGGCGGGTTCGGCATCTACGGGATCTTCCGGCCAGGGGGTGACGCCTCCTGGAAACGTCCCGGCGTGATCATCGCGGTCAAGGAGTCCGGTGCCCGCTACCTGCTGCTCGACGGACACCTGCGGCCGGTGCTCAACTACGCCTCCGCCCGCCTGGTGCTCGGTGGCGCGATGGACGCCCGCATCGTCCGGGTCTCCCGGCACTCGCTGACCGGGGTGCCGGTGGGAGCGCCGATCGGCATTCCGGGCGCGCCGGACGCGCTGCCACCGGCAAACCGGCTGCACCGTGGATCATGGACGGTCTGCGTACCGCCGCCGTCGCCGGCCGGCGACCCGGCAGTGACGTTGCTGCTGGGCGACCTGGTCGACCCGGTGCCGCTCCGCGACGACCAGGCCATCCTGGCCCGTACCGCCGACGGGCACGTCCATCTGGTCTGGCAGGGCCGCCGGTACCGGCTGACGGCGGCGACCGCGGTGGCGCTCGGCTACACCGCCGTCGCGCCGGTCCTGGTGACACCGGCATGGCTGAACCCGATCCCGACCGGTCGTGACCTGATCTTCCCGGCCGTCACCGGGCGGGGGCAGCCGGGCCCGCCGATCGGTGGCCGGCCGACCCGGGTCGGTCAGGTCTACGAGGTACGCGGCGCGGTGAACGGCACGTCCGAGCAGTTCCTGGTCCGCGCGGATGGTCTGGTCCGGCTGAGTCGGACCGCCGCCGCGCTCGTGTTGGCCGACCCGGCGATCGGGCAGGCCTATCCGGACCGTGCGGTCGGACCGATCCCGGTACGGCCGGACGAGCTGGCGGCGGCACCGGTCGCCGCGACCACGGAGTTCGTCGAGGGCTATCCACCGGATCCGCCGCAGCCGGTGACCGGTGGCGGCGGGCTGCCCTGCGTCGGATTCGACTCGGCCGGTGCGGCCGTGGCGGTGCGGCTCTACCGGGTACCGGCCACGACCGTCGCCGGGGCGTTACCGGTGCCCCGGGCGGCGACTGCGGCCGGGACGGCGGACCGCATCATGATCGCGCCGGGGACCGGAGTGCTGGCCCGCAATCCGTACGCGCCCGGCAACGCGGTGTTCCTGATCTCCGAGTACGGGGTGAAGTACCCGTTGCCACCGGCGGGTGCCGAGGCGCTGGGGTACGGCGGTGCCCCGCCGGTGGATGTCCCCGGTGAACTGCTGGAACTGCTGCCGACCGGTCCGGTGCTGGACCCTTCGGCGGCGCTGGCGAGCCAGGTCTGGGGCGGTTGACGGGGGATATCCCCGCCGGAAGCGGCATCGGGGCGGGAACCGCCGTGTCCGACCGGTCCCGACTGGTTGCATCGACATCGACATCGACATCGCATCTGAAACGGGAGGGAGACACACCCATGGCCGGCAATGCGAACACCACCCTCGATCCAGCGGTGGCCATCCGGGTCGCCAACGACCATCGGTCCACAGCGGACGACATCGATCGACAGAAGAATTCGTTCGACGACGCGGTGAACGTGCTGGACGACGTCTGCGACGGGGCGATGATGAAGGCACTCCGGGAGGCGCGGGACTCCTGGATGTCGGAGGTGAACGCGATCATCGCGGACCTGCGGGAGATGGCCGGGAACGTGGACGGCACCGTGCAGGACTTCGACGAGCAGGACCACGCCAACGCCGGTCAGATCGGCGCTGTCGGCCTGAACATTCTCAAGGACATCTGAGCCGCCCTTCGGTGCGGCCGCCCAACCAGAGGGAGCGCGCGTGGCAGACGACAAGATCGGTTACGACTACGGGGTCCTGCTCGACGGCGTCAGCCGGATGCAGGGCATCAACCGCGAGGTCGAGCAGCTCATCCAGAACCTGTCGAGGGAGACCGGGCAGGCACTGGACACCTGGAGTGGACCGGCGGCGGCGAACTACAACGAACTGTCGGCGCGGATCGAGCGCAACTTCGGCGACATGAACACAATCGTGCACGATTTGGCGAAAGAGCTGAAGATCCGCTCCGACGACATGCAACAGCAGGACATCCGGTCCGGTAACCGGTTCGGCCGGTAGCAGGTCGATTGGCGCCGGGGGCCGGCAGGCACCCCGGCAGCCGTCCGGTTCTGGGGGCCGGGTGGTGTCTCGATGATCGGGTGGGGTGAGCCGTGGCCGTTGGTGAAGTGGGGACCTTCGATGAGAAGAGTCCGCCCATGGGCCAGACCTTTGCGCAGCTCGAGACAATGGACGACGTCGATGATTACATCTCCGACATCATGTCCAAGAGCCGCGACGCTGCGGAGCCGTGGGGTGAAGCCAGCGAGGCGGTGAAGAAGTCCACCACGGCACTCGAGGAGATCCTGGAGGATCTCGCCGACCAGGTGAAGAAACTGACCTCTGGTGATTCACCGGTCTTCGTCGGCGAGGCCGCCACCGCCTTCACCGAGCATGTCGACGAGCTGAAGCGCAAGAGCCGCGAGGGCGTGTACAACGTCCTGGACGGCAGTCGCTACAGCAAACAGGTCGACGACGTCCGGCAGGCGCTCCACGACTTCAAGGAGTCCTACTGGAAGATCCTCGACATCGGCGACAGTCTTCGGGTGGCGTTGAAAGCCGACGCCCGGCGGATGGTCGAGATGATCTACGACGGCGTCCAGGGCGCCGAGAACGAGAAGAACGAGGACATCGAGCGGGCGGAGAAGGCGGCGGTCAAGGCCGCCAACAAGTGGACGCTGTCGAACATCCGGGTCCGGCTCACGGAGTTGTCCGACGAGTACCGCGACATCGGCGGCCGGATGACGAAGCTGCAGATCGGGCTGTTGGAGCCGGTCGACACGACGAGTAACGACCCGCCGGACGACCGGTCGCAGGACAACTCAGATGGTGACGACAAGACCGGTGACGACAAGTCCGGGGACGGCAGCGGCAGTGGCAGCGGCACGGGCGGTGGGATCGGCGATGACCGCGAGGAGGCGTACGACGACGCGAAGGATGCCGTCGACGACGCCATCAACTCCTTGAAGAACGGGGATCCGGAGTACGACGCCGCGCTGGACGACGCGAACAAGGCGGCCCAGGATGCGATCGACGGCCTGAGTGGCGGGTCCGGCGACGGTGTCGGCGGATCGGGCGACGGTGCCGGCGGCTCGGGCGCGGGTTCCGGTCCGGGCAGCGGTGCCGGCTCGGGCGGCGGCCAGAGCGGTGGCGGGTCGGGCGGCGGTGACGATGCGGCAGCGGCCCGCAAGCAGGCATTGGAGGACGCCCAACAGGCCGCGAACGATGCCATCGACGGCCTGGGCGCAGGCGGCGGAGGAGCCCCGTCCGCAGGTTCGGGCGGCTCCGGCCAGGACCCGGCCGCCCAGGCCCGCAACCAGGCGCTGGAGGACGCCAAGCAGGCCGCGAACGACGCCATCGGTGACCTGATGGGGTCGGCGGGGGGTGCACCTGGTGGGTCGCCCGGTGGTGGTTCGTCTGGCGGCTCTCGTGGTTCCGGTTCCGGCGGCTCCGGTCCGAGCCAGGCCGAGCAGGCCCGCAACCAGGCGCTGGAGGACGCCCAACAGGCCGCGAACGACGCCATCGACGACCTGCTCGGCGGTGGCGCGGGCACACCCCCGCCGACGACATCGACGAACCCGGCGGCCGAGCAGGCCCGCGACAAGGCGTTGGACGACGCCCGCCGAGCGGCCGACGACGCCATCAAGGACCTGTTCGACACCGAACCGACCGGCGATGCCGAGGCCGACGAGGCCCGGCAGAAGGCGCTGGAGGATGCCCGGGAGGCCGCAGCCAAGGCCATCGACGACCTGGCGGACCAGGGTGCTGGCGACGTGTCTCCGGAGACTGCCCGCGAGCAGGCGCTCCAGCAGGCCCAGGACGCGGTCGACGACGCGATCGAAGGTCTGTCCACGGGCGACGAAGCGGTCGACGACGCACTCGACAAGGCCAGGCAGGCGGCCAGCGGGGCGATCGGCGACGTCGGTGGATCGGGCGGCGGTTCCGGGTCGGAGCACGGCGGCTCCGCCGATCAGGAAGAGGCCCGCAACGACGCGCTGGAGGACGCCAAGCGGGCTGCGGCCGACGCCATCGACGACCTGGTCTCCAGCGAGCCGCTCGACGGGGCCGGCGACGGCGACGGTGACGGCACGCAGGACAGGACCGACGCGGACGGCGACGGGATTCCGGACTCGCTGGAGGAGACCCGCGACGACGCACTTGCCGAGGCACGAGCGGCGGTCAGCGACTCGATCGACGAGCTCATCGACAAGGAGTTGGCGGGCGAGGGCGAAGGCGAGACCAAGGCGGAACGTGACGCGCGGGTGGCGGCGCTGACCGAGGCGAAGGAAGCCGTCGACGACGTACTGGACGAGATGATCGACGCCGACGGCGACCATTCGTCCATCGCGGACTTCCTCACCGGCGGCGACGAGGACTCCGACAGCACGACCTCCGACCGTGGCGACGTCGGCGGTGGATCGGGCGGCAACGCCAGCTCCGGTGGCGGGTCCGGCTCCGGTGGCGGGTCCGGTGACGAGGGCGACCGGCCGGCCCCGCTGGAACTGGCGCCGGTGACCAACGGCGCTGCCGCCCCCGCGACGGCCTCCACCGCCATGTCACTGGCACCGATGACGCCGGCCGCTGGGACGGGGATGCCGATGTCCCCGCCGATGGGTGGCGGGATGGGCCAGCAAGGGGACCGGGACCGCGACCGCAACACCTGGCTGGTCGGGGAGGACGGCATGTGGGGCGAGGACGGCAGCGAGGCGGCGTCCAGCAAAGCGTTGGGACGTGACTGACCATGCGGTGGACAGCGGCTGACCGGCCCGGCGACCTCGACGCCGTCGCGGCGGCGCTCGAAGCGGCCGACTGCACCCAGGTCGAACAGGGGGCCGTACTGCTCGACGACGCCCGACGCAGTCTGCGGGCCATCGCCGCGGTCACCGAACGGACACTGAACAGACTGGCGGACTGTTGGCAGGGCGAGGGCGCCGACCTCGCCTGGCCGGGTGGCGATCCGCACCTGTCGCGGCTGGGCGAGCCGCTACGCCGGACCCGTGAGGTGCTGCGCGTACTCGACGCGGGCGAGTTCGGCCAGCAGCTGCGGCGTACCGCGAACGCGCTCGCAGCAGGCCAGGCGCGGGTGCGTGAGCTTCAGGCGCAGCGCGCCGCCGATCCTGGTCCCGGTGCCGGGTACGACGAGCGGGCACAGCTCCTCCTGCACGATGTCGCGACGACGTACCAGGACATCGGCCGGGCACTGGGCGGTACGGACCCGCCGGAGCTGGTGCCGGTCGCCGAGCCGCCGACCGTCGCCGAACGTGGCCGGCACGTGCATGATTCGGGCGCACCGGTCACCCTGGCGTCCGGGGCGTCCGCCGACGTCGAACTGTTCCGGCCGGTGGGGCCCGTCCTCGGGGCCGGTCTGCCCACCGACCTGATCCCGCCGCCGCCCGCCGGCGGTGGTGCCGGCGGCGGAGGCGGAATGCCGATGATGCCGATGATGCCGATGGGCGGCATGGGGATGGGCGGCATGGGGATGGGCGGCATGGGCATGACCGGGCAGCAGGACGCCGCTACCGGGCAGCGGCGGACCGCCAACGCCGTCCAGGGTGACTCCAGCGCCTGGAGCGATCAGGACAAGGGCTGGAACGTGCTCGGCCGGCAGGCCCGGATCGAGCAGGCACAGGAGGAAGTGCGCGAAGGGCTGCAGCGGGAGTTCGGCAAGTTCATGAGGGGAGACCGCAATGGCTGACGAGAACGGTTCGGCGCGGGCCGCGGCCAAATTGGAAACGATGTTCGCCCTGCTAGGGGAGGAACAGCGGAAACTGGCCGAGTTCCAGCGCCGGATGAACGAGGCGAGCACCACGGTCGAGTCCGCGAACAAGATGCTCACGGCGACCTTCGACGGCCGGGGTGAACTGGTCCGGTTCACGGTCAACAACACCAAGTACCGGACCATGGCACCCAACGAGCTCGCCGACATGCTGCTGGACGTCGTCCGGCGTGGCCGTACCCAGGCCTTCGGCAAGATCGACGCGATGGCCGGCGGCGACGTCCTGCCCGGCGTCAACTTCGGCGACCTGGCCGCCGGCAAGGTCGATCTCAACGACGTCGTCAGCGGCCTGATGACCTCGGCCATCGACCTGCCCGGCATCATCCGGGCCGCCGAGCAGCAGGGCGGTCGGACCGATGGCTGACGAGACCAGGATCGATCCGGACGGCGCGCGGAGCATGTTCAAGGAACTCATCGGCATCGGCGCGGACCTGAAGACAGCTCTGCGCGGGGTGGTCAACATCCGGTCCACCGTGGTCGAACCATGGGGAAACGACGAGTACGGTAAACCGTTCGCCGGCATACGGGAGACCAACGCCAAGAGCACACTGGACGGCATCGGCGAGGTGGTCGAGGGACTGACCGACCTCGGTTCAACAGGCCGCAAGGCAATCGACGATTTCGAGGACCTGGACACCGAGAACAGCGAAGGACTGGGGCCGGACCGCTGATCCGGCCACCCTCACAGGTGTCAGACGAAGGTAGGGAACATGACGCAGCGGATGATCACCGTCAGTCAGTCGGCGGGATCGGGGTACCGGACGCTCGGTGAGGCGTTGCGTGCCGCCGTCGACGGATCGGTGATCTCCGTTCAGGCGGGCAGTTACTCCGAGAACCTGGTTCTGACGAAGATCGTCACCATCGCGGCCCAGGACGGTCCGGGTACGGTGCGGATCACCGCGCCGTCGGGCATCCCCGTGGTCCTCGCCGCCGAATCGGCCGCCCTCTCCGGGCTGACGATCACCGCGACGGACAGCGACAGCCCGGCACTGGCCCTCACCTCGGGTCAGCTGAGCGTCACCGAATGCGAGCTGTCGGCGTCGGCCTGGGCGGCGGTCTTCGTCCGGGACCAGGGCTCACTGACCATGCGGGGCAGCCGCGTCACCAACCAGGCCGGTGCCGGTGTGGTGGTGACGTCGGCGGTCGGCAGCATGCTCGACGACTGCCGGGTGGAGCAACTTGGCACCTCCGGCGTGGTCGTCGCCGAGCATGGTGAGCTGCGGGTACGCGCCTGCGCCGTCCGGGAGGCCAAGGGAAACGGGATCTGCCTCAACGGCCACGGCCGAATCTCGATCGAGGACACCGAGATCAGCGCGACGACCAAGCCGGCACTCGCCGCCGAGCAGCAGTCCGAGGCCACCGTACGCCGCTTGTCGGTCCGCCGGACCAGAGGTGTCGGTATCTACCTGGCCACCACCGGCGCGGCGGTGCTGGAGGACTGCGTCGTGGAGGGCAGCGCCGCCGACGGGGTGTTCACCGGGGAACGGTGCGCGCCGACGCTGCGCCGCTGCCGGGTCACTGGGGCCCGGCGCAGCGGGTTCCGGTTCAGTGGACGGTCCGCCGGCCGGTTGGAGGGCTGCGCCGCCGCCGACGTCGCGGGCATCGGTGTGAGCATCGGCGACCGCTGCACTCCGGAGCTGACCGGCACGCAGGTCGACGACTGCACCGGTGCCGGAGTGCGGCTCGACGGCGGAGCCGACCCGCTGCTGCAGCGGCTGGAGGTACGCGGCTGCCACGGCCCGGCGATCGAGGTCGTCGACGGCGCACGTGGCCGCTTCGACAACGTCACCATCGAGCGGTGCGGTGGCGTCGGGATGTCGATCGGCGAGGGTGCGCAGACCTCGGTCACCGGGCTGAGCCTGCGCGGCGGCGGATCCGCCGCCGGTGTCGTGGTCACCGACGCGGTGGTGTCGTTCACCGATTCCGAGGTCGCCGGCGTGGGCGGCGAGGGGATGACGGCCGGCGCGGGGGCGACCGTCTCGCTGACGGCGTGCCGGGTGCACGACGCCGAAGGCCCCGGCCTGGTGCTCGCCGAGGGCTCGTCCGCGACGGTCGTCGACTCCGAGTTCAGCGCGAACGCCGGCGACGGGATCGTCGTACGGACCCAGGGGAAGGTGCGGATCACCGGCTGCACCGTCCACGACAACGAGGGCTCCGGGCTGCGGCAGCACGAGCCGGAAGCCCAGTTGACCGTGGTCGGGCTGACCAGTGGTCGCAACCGACTGCCGGACGCCTACGGGACGACCGCCGGGGCGTCGGCGGTGCCGGCGTCGGCGTCGGGGGAGGACCACCGGCCGGTGGCCCGGGGCAGCGACCCGTTGCGTGAGCTGCAGTCACTGGTCGGGTTGCACGGCGTCAAGCAGGAAGTGACGTCGCTGATCAACCTGAACAAGATGTCCAAGCGTCGTCAGGAGGCCGGGCTCTCCGCTCCGCCGATGGCCCGCCACCTGGTCTTCGCCGGTTCCCCCGGCACCGGCAAGACCACCATCGCCCGGCTGTACGGCCGGATTCTCGCCGAGCTCGGGGTGCTGCGTAAGGGACACCTGGTGGAGGTGGCTCGCGCCGACCTCGTCGCGCAGATCATCGGCGGTACGGCGATCAAGACCACGGAGGCGTTCAACTCGGCGCTCGGCGGGGTGCTCTTCATCGACGAGGCCTACACGTTGAGCAACAGCCGGGGCGGCACCGGCCCGGACTTCGGCCGAGAGGCCATCGACACGCTGGTGAAGCTGATGGAGGACCACCGTGACGAGGTGGTCGTGATCGCCGCCGGCTACTCCGCCGACATGCAGCGGTTCCTGCAGGCGAACCCGGGGCTGGAGTCGAGGTTCAGCCGGACCATCGAGTTCGCCAACTACAGCCCGGCCGAGCTGGTGACGATCGTCGAGAACCACTGCGCCGGACATGACTATCAGCTGGACCCCGCTGCCGCTTCGGCGCTGCTGGCGTACTTCGACCGCATCCCGAAGGACGGCACGTTCGGCAACGGCCGGGAGGCCCGGAAGGTGTTCGAACGGATGGCCGACATGCAGGCGTCCCGGCTGGCTGCCGCCGTCGATGTCACCAACGCCGAGTTGGCCCTGCTCACCGTCGAGGATCTACCCGTCGTCGTGAGCGAAGCGAGTCTGCCGGGGGCGGTGGCGTGACCGCCTCCGGCGTCTGGAGGTCGGGCCAGGTAGCGGGAACAGGGATTCCCCTCACCTGGCTCATCGAACTGTCACCGCCTTCCGCTCGTTACCTTGAGGAAACGTTCGTACGAGCGAAGGTTGCGGCGATGACCACCGTGATTGTTCAGATGGTTCAACTTCCAGCGCGGCGCACCGCATGATCGGCGGAGAATGCCCTGACCCGGCGATCGAGAAGCTGCTCGGCGCATACGTGCTCGGGCGGCTCGACCGGGTGGAGGCCGAGGCGGCCCGTGGCCACCTGGCCGGGTGTCCGGCATGTCGCGAGTCGGTGGCCAGCCTGCGTACGGTGGCCATCGCACTGAGGCTGCTCCAACCGGCGGACCTGGCGGACCTCGTCGCCTCGGACGTCGCGGACCTTGCCGGCCGGGACCCTGCGGACCTTGTCGGCCGGGACGCCGCGGCGGGGCCCGACGACCCGGCGGCGCCCGCCCGGCCGGTGCCGGCCACGGTCGCACCGACCCGCTGCCGATTCGACCTGGTCCTGGGCGCCCGTGAGCAGCGCCGGCCGCGTCCGTTGCCGTCGACCCGGCGGGGATAGCGAATCCGGTGCCGGCGGCCCGATCACCTGCTTCGTCGCGACCCCGTTTCCGGCCCCGGTAGCCAGCCGGAAACAGTCCTGACACACGGCTGTCACCTGTACATTCGGAGAACGTAAATCGGTACGAGTTACCTCGACGGCATCGATGTCTGTCCGATACGTTGTCCCCGATGACGTGGGGCGGGCGCCCACTGTGGCGGGGCAGGACGGATCCAGAGTGACCGATGTGATGGATGTCAGTGCCGTACGACCGGGGCGGCCGTCGACGGACGACGGTGCGCTGCGCGAGCTCTACGAGACACAGGCGGCACCACTACTGGGCTATGTCGTTCGCCTCACCAACGGAGACCGGCACCGGGCCGAGGACATCCTGCAGGAGACGTTGCTGCGAGCCTGGCGAAACCCGCAGGCCCGGTCGGATGACGGACGGTGGGGCCAACAGTGGTTGTTCACCGTGGCCAGGAACCTCGCGATCGACCATCTGCGTACCGCCCGGCAGACGCAGCCGGTCGACGAACACGCCGACCCGGACAACCCGGTGGACCGGATTCTCGACGCGGCCGAGGTACGGGTGGCGATCGCGTCGCTGCCGGACCGGTGGCGCAGCGTCCTGGTCGAGGTCTACCTGCGGGACCGGCCGGGTGCCCAGGTCGCTGAAATGCTGGGGATTCCGGTCGGGACGGTCAAGTCCCGCCTGTTCCACGCACTGCGCGCCCTTCGCCAGGAGTTGCACGCCCGAGGATTCGACCACGGCTGAGTGGGCGCTGCGGTCGCGGGTCCATCCCCCCACGACCAGCCCCGGCAGGTGACCGAAGCGGCGGCAGCCGGGTCCGGGGCGGCGATCCTGCGCCGTAAGCCCTGGTCACGGGTATAGGTGGCACCAGCCGCAGGGTGTGCGACAGGTCGCCAGGACCGTCCTGGGCGGGGTTGCGGATTCCGTGGCCCGAACTCGTCCACGCAGGGCACCCTGCCGTCGGCGGGTGGGTGGTCGTAGAGGTCCAGGATCCGGCGCATCCTCGACGTTGAGCCGGGGTCGGTGCAGGCCTTCCACGTCTTGGTGGCCTGCCACGACACGCCGCGTTCGTGCAGTATCCGCCGGATGGTCTCGATGCGCCCCGCTCCATTTTGGGGACAACCCGTCGAACCCCCGTTTGCTGAACCTGTGGATGATGTCGGACGTAGTCCTCGCTGGCGGTGAGCAGGTGAGCGATGTCCGGGGTCGGCTGTCCCTGGGCGGACATCAGCACCCCGATCGCCCGGCGCAGCTTCGACCGGGTCCTTCGCGGTCCGGATGATCCGCTGCAACCGCTGGCCCTCGGCCATCGACACCTGACGCACGATCAACGTTCAAAGACGAGGCACTAGGTCACAGGTCGCCCAGCAGCACCTTGATGACCTCCATCAGCTGCTTGCGCAGCTGGTCGGCTGGTAGGTCCTGATAGTGGTCCGACAGCATCACCAGGGGGCCGAAGATCGCGCCCAGAGTGCTGCCGAGCCGGACCCTGACCTGCGGGTCGAGCGCCGGGTCGGCGAAGAGCGCCGACAGCTTCGTGTTCTGCGCCGCCATTCGGGCGCCGACCTCGGGGTCGTTGGCGAACAGCGAGTGGAAGACGTCCTCGTTGCGTTCCAGAACCACGAGCATCTGCCGGTGCCGCAGGGCGATGTCGATGATCTGCGGCAGGGCCCGCTGCCAGGCCCCCGGGTCGGTACCGGCCACCACCAGCCGGTCGGACGCCTCGGTGAGTACGTCGAGGGCCCGGCTGATGACCGTGCGGGCGATGTCGTCCTTTGCGTGGAAGTGGTGGTACACCGCCGCTTTGCTGACGCCGAGCCGCTCCGCGATGTGCCGCAGCGACGTGCCCTGGTAGCCCTGGCGGGCGAACAGTTCGACGGCGACGTCCACGATGCGCTCCCGCATCGGCTCGGGAGTGGGGTTGGCGGAGGTCACTGCCACAGGGTATAACTTGCCGATCGGCAAGTCGTGTCTTGTCGATCGGCAAGGAACAGTCTCGACTCCGATTGTGAGGATCGACCGTGAAGAGTCGCCTGCTCGACCGCCTGCTGGTCGCCGCCCAGGTTCACGCGGTCGAGCCGCTGGGCCCCCGCCTACGGCTGGTCACGCTGACCGGGCCCGACCTGACGGGTCTCGACTGGCTGCCCGGCCAGCACGTACGCCTGCAGCTCGCCCCGGGGCCGACCGCCGTCGACTGGCTGGTCGGCACGCTGCGCACCTACACGGTGTGGAGCTACCAGGACCAGACCATGGAGCTGGTCGTCTTCGACCACGGGGACGGCCCTGGCGCCGAGTGGGCACGCACCACCCGGCCGGGCGACGAGCTGATGCTGATGAAACCGCAGGGCACCTTCGTCACCGCGCCGGCGCCGTACCACCTCTTCGCCGGGGAGGAGACCGCGCAGGCCGCCTACGGTCCGATGCTGCGGGCGCTGCCGGCCGACGCCCGGGTCTTCGGCCGGTTCGAGATCGACTCCCCGGACGAGCGCCTGAACCTGATCGACTCCCACGACGGGCGCCTGGACCCAAAGACGGGCTGGGACCTGGAGTGGAGCTACCGCCGGGGCCGGTCGGCAGCTTCCTCCGAGACGCTGGTCGAGGCCGTCCGCAGGTTGGAGCTGCCCGCCGAGCCCGGTCGCGCCTACCTGGCCGGGGAAGCCCGGACGATCCAGCTGGTCCGCCGCCACCTGGTCGAGGAGCGGAACTGGCCGCGCCGCAACGTGATCACCAAGCCGTTCTGGACCCCGGGCCGCAAGGGGATGGACTAGTGGTCTCGTGGTCCTGCTGTCTTCGACCTGATGCCAGTGTGGTTGGCTGTGCTTCGTGGAGCTCAGCGGATGAGCGGGTGGAGCTTCGGGCGTTGAGCAACAGCGCTGGAGTGTCGGCTGCGGTCGGCACCCGGGCGCGGATCGTGTTGTGGCACGCCGACAGGCGGATGGAGAAGGACATCGCGGTGTCGACTGGGGCTTGGCAGCCCACCGAATCCCGCACCAACCACGCCGTCGACGTCTTCACCAGCGCCCACAACCCCGATGGCGCACCATCGGCCACCTCCCCCGATCACCACCTCCACCCTCCGCTACCACCTCCGACAACCACCCACGACCCACCCCCACCGACGCTGACCCACGCCCATGACCCCGAACCCACCACCCCACCCCGGACACCGACGCAGGCCACCCTCGAGCCAGTAACCTGCCCCAAGGCGGCGTTGCACCATCTCCATGTCGATCTCCCGCAAGAGTCGACCGCGCCGCCCCATCAACCAGCCGACAGCCCAGCCCGACCACTAACCAACACGCCCGCCAGCACCGTCCACCCGCCAACCGCGCTCCCCGACACCCAGGCAGCCGACAGGCGGACGCAGGGCCCACAGCCAGGCGGAGTAGGCTAGGCCCTTGACGGGCCGTTAGCTCAATCGGCAGAGCTGAGGACTTTTAATCCTTAGGTTCTGGGTTCGAGTCCCAGGCGGCCCACCATCTGAACTGGAAAAATGTGAGTTTGTCGATGGGTTGCTCGGCCTCAACTAGCCGGGCTTGTCGGAAATGCGAACTCTGCGGGGAGCACCCAGGGAACACCCAGGTTCCACGACGGCGTCGGCGATGCGGAAAGTGCTGGACCGGTGACGCGTTCGCCGCCGAGTTCAACCAGGCAATTCCCGGTGACATCAAGGCACGTGGCGAGGAACGCCAGACCCCGACCTGGTCCTCCTCGGCGGTACTGCCCTTCTGATCGCGACACCCCGTGCTTTCGTACGCGCCGTCACCGCCGACTGGCGTGGACATCCGCGCGACCGATTGGCCCGCCGCCTCGGCGGGCGAGGGCCCCACCACAGACACGACCTCCGGGACATAGCCGGAGGGACTCACGGCTTCAGCCGATGAGAGTGCGAGCAAGGGACGTGACATCGCCCGTGGTCAGGGCGGCGGGATCCCCGCCGGCCGAGCGCCGTCGGCAGTCCGTAGCGTTTCATGCCCCGGACGGAGTCGGTTGGGAGTCGTTGCGGCGGCCGGAGGTCATGGCGGAGCGGCTGCTATCGGCGATCTGCGCGTACGGCGCAGCCGCCTGCGATCAGTGCCCTACCGCCGGCGACGGCGGCCCGCTGGCGTGCCGATTCGTACAGCACGACAGTCGCGGCGGTCGCCGCGTTCAGAGAGCTGGCGGACCCGAACATGGGGATTCGGACGAGCTGGTCGCATGCCTCGCGCCAGCCGGAACTGAGGCCGGTGGTCTCGTTTCCGATCAACGCCAGGGTGGGTTGGGTGAAGTCGTACTCGGCGGCGTCCAGAGTGCCGCGCTCATCGGTTCCCATGATGCTCATGCCGATGCCGCCGGCACGGACGTCAGCGACCCAGGACAGAACGGCCTGGTGGGAGGGCACCCGGACCACAGGTAAGGCGAACAGCGAGCCGGTGCTCGCCCGGACCGCCTTCGGGTCGTACACGTCGGCGGCGTGACCGGTGACGATGACGCCGCCAGCGCCGAAGGCGTCCGCCGACCGAACGAGGGTCCCGATGTTGCCGGGGCTGGTGGGCCGATCGAACACAACGGTGAGCATGGTCGGACCGACCGGGATACGGCGCAGGTCGTCCTCCGGCAGCGCGACCACGGCCAGCAGCTCTGGAACGTTGTCTGCCTTGCCTCCCAGTTCGTGCATCAGTTCACGCGAGACGGCGCACTTCTCAGCCCGGACTGTGTCCAGGGCCTCGCGTGCCCAGCCGGACAGCTGAGCGCTGGTGTCGTAGAGCAGCTCCCGAATCTGCCAGCCGTGTTCGACGGCCATGGTGATCGGGCGCACGCCCTGCACGAGGAACTCGCCACGTCGCTGCCGCTTGGTCCGATTCCCGAGGAGAGCTTTCCACTGCTGGAACCGGGCATTGCGCGTACTCACCCGCAGGACCACTGCCAACCCGCCTCCGACGCACTTGGCCGGCTCAGGCACTCAGGAACGGACGGAGCAGGTCGCCCCGGCGCCGCAGCCGGTGCCGTCCCCGTCCGGACCGGGGGTCTCCTGCCCGAGACCCCGACGGATCGCGATCTCTACGGGTGAGTATGCGCCGTCGGCCCGCTCCAGTTCGTACGGTGCGGCTGGCATCAACGGCGGTTGGGCCATGAAGCGGGGCCGCGTTCCGTGGTGCGGTTGCGCCGCGTGCACCAGGAACGGGTGGCACAGGAAGACGTCGCCCGGAGAGCCGGTGGCGAGGGCGAGCGGCCGATGCTCGGATGCCGCCACCAGGTCAGGCGCAATGGCCAGTCCACTCGCTCCATCCTCCCCGTACGCCTCCAGCACCTTCGGCACGTCGAGGTGGGAGCCGACCCGGATCCGGGTCGGGGCGTCCTTCTCACCGACCTCGCTGAACAGGAACAGCATCAGCAGCGCCCGGCCCCGGGAGCGCAGATTGGTGAAGTACCAGCTCTCGCCCTCCGGCAGATAGCTGCCCTCGATGTGCCAGCCCGCGTCGTCCGGCTCCTCCTCGTGCGGGAAGCGCAGCGGGAACGTGCCCAGCGAGTAGCGCGGCTCCCAGCGGCCCGGACCGACGAGCAGGTCGTACGCGTGATGGAGGAACGGGGAGTTGGGAGCGGCGGCGAACGGCCCCTGCGCCAGGCCGGGCACCCAGTGCACGGGCTGCGTCCACGTCGCCGGATCGTCCGGATCGCAGCCCGTCTCCCGCCACAGCAGCCGCGCGCAGTCCGCTGCCACGCGCGGCGCGACGGCACCCTCCAGCTTCACGAAGCCGTCGCGAAGAAAGCGGGATACCAACGTCGTGTCATCCATGCCCACCATCGTGCGGCAACGCCGGCCTCGGCCACCCGACATTTTCTGCGCCGATTTGGTCGGGTGCCTACCCGCGCGCCGCGACCAAGGTTGACGTCGGACGGAGGCTCGCTGATCTCGGCACCCCGTCTGACCGTCGAAGGGAGCGAACACGTGGACACCCGCATCGTCGACCATCCCAAGTTCCGGCTCGTCGGGCACGCGACCCGCGTCCGGCTGGTCCATCAAGGCGTCAACCCCCACATCCAGCGGCACATCACCGCACTGCCGACAGAGGAGCACCTGCGCTTGAAGGCTCTCGGCAACACTGAGCCAAGCGGCCTGCTCGCGGTCAGCGACGACCTCGATCCCGACTACGCCGAGGGCAGCGAGCTGACCTACCTTCACGGGGTCGCCGTGTCCCCGGGTACGCCGGTCCCCGACAGCCTCGACATCATCGAAGTTCCGGCTGGCAAATGGGTGGTCATCCGGACCAAGGGGCCGCATCCGCAGACCCTGCAGAAGGCCTGGGCCACGGCCGCAGCCACGTGGTTCCCGTCCAACCCGTGGCGTCTACGGCCAGGTCCGGAGATCGTCGCGGTGCACGAGCCTGCGAACGACTTCAGCACCGCGACCTGTGACCTCTGGCTGCCCGTCGAACCGGCGTAGCGATCCGGCGAGCATCCAGACAGCATCAGGGTCCGGTCGGCGGCCGACAGGATGGCCCGGCTGCGGCAACCGAGCGCGAATATCCCGATCTGCCGCGATCGATGCACTATGCAGCGTTATGCCAGGATGACCCGACGGTCGTCCAGGCGCGCCGATGAGTGGGCGCCGGATCTCCGCGCGGTGGGAGATCTGACTACTTCCAGTGGTGACGCGTCAGGACGAGCCCGCATCGGGATGCGATGAGGGAAGCGTTTCCCGTAGCGATGCTTCGTGTCCGTCGACGTGGAACACCGCAGCCATGATCTCATCGGCGTGATCCCCTTCGGCTTCCCCAAGCGCGACTAGGACGAGCCGGAAGGCGTGGGCGTCATCCCGGCAGAGCAAGGCGGCCGAGGTCTCATAGGTCACCGCCGGGTCGTGCTCGGTCGAGTAGCGAGGTGGCCAGGGTTCGATCAACCTGAAGATGTTCAGTCCTGCCGCATAGCATCCGCCGCCACCACGTCGCTCAGCTGTTTACTGCTGATGAGCCGGGCGTGCTCCCCGTCCATCCGGACGGCGCGTCGGACGATCGAATCTACGTTCCACGGCGACGTTGGCCAGGCTGAGGCCAGGCCATCCGGCACCGGCAGCCCGGCGATGACGAACAGGTCGGTGGTGTGGATACGGAGCACTCACCCGATCTGACGCCTGGGAGATCCGGTCGGCTGACGTTCGACGCCGGCACCGTGTTACACGGACATTTCCGGCGAGTATCGACAGAGGTCTTGACCTGTCTATGTGAGCGCTAACAGGATGAACCTTCCGATCGACCGCGTCTGGAGCTCCCATGCACGCTTCAAACGGCCGTACGAACGCCTGCTCTCCTCCACCCGGCGAACCTGTTAGCGATCACCAGCCCGGCCGGGCTGGGAACGGTCATCCGGCTGGCCGCAGCCGCCGGCTCGCCGTCGCCCTGACCGGGGTGCTCGTCGGTGCCGTGCTGGCCCCGGGCGGCGCACCCGCGCACGCAGCGCAGCAGCAGACTTGGTCGCCGCGCTCGTCGTACACCTCGACCGACAACGGCGACGGCACCTACTCCGTCCCGCTGCTGCGCTCCGACGTGCCGGACATCAGCGTCGAGCGGGTTCCGGCGGCCGAGAACGACGAGGGCCGGGACGTCTACTACATGATCAGCACGACGATGCACCTCAGTCCGGGGGCACCGATCATGAAGTCGTACGACCTGGTCAACTGGGATATCGTCAACTATGTCTTCGACCGGGCGAGCATCGGCGACTCGTACTCGCTGCGCAACGGGCAGAACTCGTACGGCCAGGGCCAGTGGGCGTCGTCGTTGCGCTACCACGACGGCATGTTCTATGTCGCGTTCAACACCAACAACCTCGGCGGCGCGTACCTCTACCGTACCGACGATATCGAGAACGGCGCCTGGCAGCGGACCGCGCTCGGCCGCGGCCTGCACGACCCGTCGCTCTTCTTCGACGTCGACGGCACCCCGTACATCTTCTACGGATCCGGTGGCACCAGCGCGGTGCGGCTCAACGCCGACCTGACCGCCATCGAGCACAACTACCCGAACATCTTCACCGCCGCCGACTACGCCGGCCAGCCGTTCATCGGCGGACTGTTCGAGGGCGCCCAGTTCTACTACATCGACGGCTACTACTACGCGGTGATCATCACCTGGCCGTCCGGGCAGGGCCGGCAGGTCGTCATGTTCCGCTCGACCGAGCTGCTCGGACGCTACACCTCGGCCGGTGGCGTCAACACATACGTTGCCCGTGGGGTGCTCAACTCCAACGGCTTCGCCCAGGGCAGCCTGGTGCCGATCGCCACCGCCGCCGGCGGCATCGACTGGCACGGCATGTTCTTCCGCGACACCTTCCCGATCGGCCGCATCCCGGCGCTGATCCCGGCCACCTGGTCCGACGGCTGGCCGGTCTTCGGCAGCAACGGCGTGGTGCCGGTCGGCGGCGTGTTCGACAAGCCGATCCGGTTGCGCCCGGCCGAGGAGACGTTCCAGCGGCAGCAGAGCATCGTCGCGTCCGACGACTTCGCCAACGACGCCCCGCACAAGGCGTACCAGGACGAACAGTGGACGATCCCGGACCCGCCGCCGACCGGCGAAGCCCCGACCGAGGCGGAGATCGCCCCCAACGGCTCCCGGCTCGACATGGCCTGGCAGTGGAACCACGCCCCGGACAACCGCTACTGGTCGCTCACCGACCGCGACGGCTGGCTGCGGCTGAGCACCGGCAAGGTCGTCACCGGTGGGTACGTCTACACGAAGCTGTCCAACCGGGCCGAGCTGGCCTGGTTCGAGGAGGCCCGTAACACGCTGTCGCAGCGTACCTTCGGCCCGCGCCAGTCGGCGGAGACCAGGATGGACATCTCCGCGATGCGTGACGGCGACGTCGCCGGGATAGCCGCGTACAACCGCGGATTCTCGTACGCGGCGGTCAAACGCGTCGACGGCGTCAGCACCCTCGGTGTGGTCAACCGGGGCCAGCCCTTCGCTGTCGACCTCGACCAGGCGACCCTGGAGAGCTTCCTGCCGGGTAGCACCGTGCCACTGGGCGACGCCACCGAGGTGCACCTGAAGGCGGACCTGGACTTCGCCTCGTCGACCGGGCAGCTGTGGACCACGTTCCACTACAGCTTCGACGGGCTGACCTGGGCGCAGCTCGGCAGCCGGGTCGGTCCGCAGACTCTCGACGGCAGCCTCGCGCACTTCATGGGGCACCGGGTCGGCCTGTTCAACTACGCGACGCAGCACACCGGCGGGCACGTCGACTTCGACCACTACCTGCTCAGCGACGTGCTGACCGCCCAGGGCCGACCGCTGGACACCAGCGCCCTCGACGACGCCATCGCGCACGCCGCGACGCTGCGTGAAGCCGACCACCCGGCGGACGCCTGGGCGGCGATGCGCGCCGCGCTCGATGACGCCGTGACCGCGCGGGCCGGCCAGTTCGGCACCCAGAACCAGATCGACGCGCCGGAGCGGGCGCTCAGCTACCAGCTGGCCCGCCTCGGAGCGCTCCGACTCGACACGCCGAGGCTGGTGTCGGTCAGCGCGTCGAGTCGCTGCCTGGCCAAGAAGGTGCAGCTCGTCGTGGAGCTGGCCGGTGTCGCACCGTCGCGGGTGACCGGCGCGGTCACCTCGCCGTACGGCAGCAAGGAGTACGGGGTCGTTCCGGCCGCGAGCAAGGTGCGGACCTTCCCGACCGGTACGGCGTCGATGCCGTCCGGCGCGGTGACGGTGACCGCGACGGCCCGCGTCGACGGCACCGCCGTCACCGCGACGGTGACCGTGCCGTACGACGCGCAGACCTGCCAGTGACCTGTTTTTCCGCCGGCAGTCAACTCGCAGATCAGAAAGGATTCTCGTGAGACCACCTCTGCAACGCGGCGCCCGTCGACGTGTCGTGGCGCTCGCCGCGGTCGGCACCCTGGTCGCCGCCGGGTTCGTCGCCCCGGCGTCGCCGGTGTACGCCGACGACGCCGACCTCATTGTCAACGGCGGCTTCGAAACCGGCCTCGACGGCTGGTTCGTCAACAACGGCAACGCCACTGACAGCGCGACGTTGGCACTGACCGACGACGCCTACTCGGGGGCCAACGCGGTGCTGGTCACCGACCGGGCGACGACCGGGTCCGGCCCGATGCAGGACCTGACCGGCAAGGTACAGGCCGGGCAGACGTACACCCTCACCGCCCGGATCCGGTACGACAACGCGGCCTCGCCGGCGACCAAGCAGTTCTTCGCCACGATGCACTACGGCGGGGCGACGTACACCAACCTGGTCAGCGTGACCGCGACCAGGGGCCAGTGGGCGCAGTTCGCCGGGCAGTTCACCATCCCGGCGAACCAGAGCGTCTCGACGGCCCGGTTGTTCTTCGAGACGCCGTGGACAGCCGACCCGGCGGCGGACCCGGACCTGCACCTGATGGACTTCAGGCTCGACGACGTGTCGGTGATCGGTGCCCCACCGCCGCCGGCACCGTCGAAGACCATCGAGGTCGTCGGGAAGCTGCCCGGTGAGCACAACCCGTTGATCGGGCACAAGTTCGGTGCCGACGGCTACGGCTTCGTGCACGACGGAAGGGTCTACCTGTACCTGACCAACGACACCCAGGGGTACGCCCCGGACCCGGTCACCGGCGTCTCGCCGGGCATCAACTACGGCGACATCAACCAGATCACGGTGATCTCCACGACCGACATGGTCAACTGGACCGACCATGGTGAGATCCAGGTCGCCGGTCCGGACGGCGTCGCGCCGTTCACCAACAACTCGTGGGCACCCGGCATGGCCCGCAAGGTGGTCGACGGCCAGGAGAAGTTCTTCCTCTACTACGCCAACGGCGGTGGATCGAGCAACGTGATCACCGGTGCGTCGCCGATCGGCCCGTGGACCAGCGAGCGGACGAGCACCCTGATCGACGGCCGCACCCCTGGCGCGGAGGATGTCGCCTGGAAGTTCGACCCGGCTCCGTTCGTCGACGACGACGGCGAGGAGTACCTCTACTTCGGTGGCGGTCCCGCGTCGACCAGCATGCCGCCGGCCGAACGGTTCAACAACCCGAAGAACCTGCGGGCGATCGAACTCGGCGCGGACATGGTGTCGACCGAGGGTACGGCGGCCGTGGTGGACGCCCCGGTGGCCTTCGAGGCAGCGCAGGTGTTCAAGCGCGACGACAGGTACTACCTGTCGTACTCGTCGCACTTCGGCGGGCCCGACTTCGGTGGTAACCAGACCCCGTTGCCCGGCTACCCCGGTGCCGGCCAGATCGGCTACCTGATCTCCGACGACCCGATGTCGTGGCCGAAGGAGACCTACGCGGGGGTGCTCTTCCCCAACCAGTCGCAGTTCTTCGGGGCCGGCACCGGCGGCAACAACCACCAGTCCGTCTTCGAGTACGAGGGCAGGTACTACTTCACCTACCACGCTCCGACGTTGAACAAGCGGATCAACGGCAACACCACCCAGGGCTACCGTAGCCCGCACATCCAGGAGCTGACCTTCAACTCCGACGGCACGATCCAGCAGGTCGTCGGCACCTACGCCGGGGTCGACCAGGTCCGCGACTTCGACCCGTACCGCGTCTTCGAGGCCGAGACGTTCGGCTGGAGCAAGGGGGTCGCGACCGCGAAGATCGACGGCGGATCGGCACAGTTCGGTGACAGCGCACCCAACCTGGCAGTGCGCGACGTCGACAACGGCGACTGGACGGCGCTCTCCTCGGTGGACTTCGACGCCGGTGCGCGGAGTCTGACGGCGAAGGTCCGCCCGCTGGCGGCCGGCGGGTCGATCCAGGTCCGGCTCGGCGACGTCACCGCGCCGGTGGTGGCGACCATCGATGTCGACGGAGCGCTGGGCGAGTGGACGGAGCTGACCACCCCCCTCGACGGGGTCACCGGCGTGCACGACGTCTACTTCACCTTCGCCGGACCGGCCGGCGACGACCTGTTCGAGATCGACTCGTGGTCGTTCACTCCGGCGACCGACGGCCCGGCGTTGGCCGTGTCGGCGACGGCCGGTGTCCGGTGCTTCGGGCGCAACGCCCAGCTTGTCGTCGACGTCACCAACGACGCGCCGGCCCGGATCACCGGCACCGTCACCACCGGCTACGGCGAGAAGGAGTACGGCGTGGCGCCGGCGACGAGCAAGGCGCGGACCTTCCCTGCCGGTGGGGCGGTCGTCCCGGCCGGTACGGCGACGGTGACCGCGGCGGCGCGCCTCGACGGTGAGCTGGTGTCGGTCTCGATGGAGGTGCCCTACGAGGCGCAGGTCTGCGACTGATCATCCCGTCCGCACAGGCGGCCTGTCGCTGATCGCGTGAGGTAGATCGCCGTGCCGATGCCCGGCCGGGCATCGGCACGGCGGTTTCACCGCTGGTTGCCGCCCTCCGGCGCGGTCCACCCCCGAGGTGCTGGCGGCGGTGGCAACGACTCGACAGTGGATTGTTCGGGAAGCTGCGCGCGGTCGCGCCAGTCGGGATGCCGGCATAACCGCTGGTAGGCGTGGTGCCACTGCGCGACGGACTCCTCGTGCCAGAGCCGGGTTTCGGCGTGCCGGCGGATCCCGGGGCAGAGGTGGAAGCCGCCCGGCGCAGGGGTGTCGGTCAGCAGCCCCCTCTCGGTCAGCCCGTCCAGGGCGCGCGCGGTTGCCGCCGGACCGAGCTCGGTCAGCAGATCGGCGACCGTCGTCGGGTGGTCGCCGGGGCGCAGCAACGCCAGCCGCCGGAACAGGTGGCGCTGGTTGGCCGGCAACCGGAGGTAGCTGGCGTCGATGCCGGCCGGACCATCGGCAGGTGCCGCGCCGGACAGTGGAGCCAGTGGGTACCAGCGGGCTCCGAACAGTCCGGCCAGTCCACTACGGCTGGTCACGATCGTCAACCACCCCGCTGACACGGGCAGTACCGGCCGGACCTGCTCCTCGGCGTACGCGTCGTCCAGGACGAGGATCCCGCGCCGATCGGACATGACCGACCGCAGCAGCCCGGCCCGCTCGTGGATCGGCCGTGGTGTCCGGTGCTCCGGTACGCCGAACGCGCGCAGCAGGCGGTCGATCGCCGTACCGACGGCCAGTGGCTGCCGGGACGTGCCGGCCAGGTCGAGCAGCAGGCCGTCGACGCCGTGCCGGTCGGTGGCGCGCTGCGCCGCCGCCACGGCGAGCTCGGTCTTGCCGACGCCCGCCGGCCCGCACACCACGACGACGGCCGGTCCGGCCGCCGACGGCCGTACGCCGACGGCCGCCGACGGCCGTACGCCGACGGCCGCCGAGGGCCGTACGCCGACGGCCGCGGTGGCGAGCGCGTCGAGTTGGTGTAGCTCGGTCTGTCGGTCGGGGCAGGAGCGTCGCCGTTCGGGCAGGGTCAGCGGGCGGCCGGTCTCCGGTCGACGGCTCACCGAGGCGGCCGCTGCCCGGGTGAGCTGGTCCGCGACCACCGCGTCGACGGAGGTCGTCGCGCGCAGAACCGCCGCGATCCGTTCGATCGTCGACGGGTGCGGGGCCACCCGGCCGCGTTCCAGGTTGCCGACGGTACGTGCGGACAGGCCGGCGGCCTCGGCGAGCCGTTCCTGCGACAGGCCGGCGGACCGCCGCAACGCCACGAGCAGCGACGGCAGGTCGGTCGGTGACCGGCCGTCGTGCGTGGTCGGGGCAACCTCGGGTGTCGGCATACCTGATGATCGTTCCGTTCCGGTGCTTCGGTGGTGTGGCTGCGGAATTGATGTCCGGTAACTTGTGGCCGCACGGTCAGCGTCGGGTGTGTCGAAAGGCCGGACCATGAGCCTCGGTGCTGCGGACCCGGCGGGTCCGGACGCGTTCGCCGTGCTGCTGCGTCGGTACCGCCGGGCCGCCGGCCTGAGCCAGCAGCAGTTGGCGCAGGCCGCTGGTCTGGGCGTGCGGACGCTGCGGGACCTGGAACGCGGCCGGGTCGGCCGGCCGCAGCGGGCCACGGTGACCGGGCTCGCCGAGGCGTTGCGGTTGCCGCCGGCCGAGGCGCAGCGGCTGCGCCGGTCGGCGACGTCGCGCCAGCCGGTCGACGGCGATCCGGATCTCGCCCTGATCGGTCTGGCCGCGCCGACGCGGGTGCCGCTGCCGGCCGATCCCCCCGACTTCAGCGGGCGGGACGCGCAACTGCGCCGGCTGGCGGGCCTGTTGGCCCGTCCCGGGTCGATCGTGGTGGTCCACGGTCCACCTGGAATCGGGAAGACCAGCGTGGTCGTGCGCGCGGCCCGTGCGGTGGCTGCCGAGTTGTCGGACGGGGCGTACTTCGTCGACCTCCGGGGCACCCAGCAACAGCCGACGACGGTACGCAGTGCGGTCGCGCAGTTGCTCGACGAGTTCGGTGTGGACCGCCGTCGGCTGCCCGGTGGCCTCGACGGGAGGTTGGCGTTGTACCGCGAGACGTCGGCCGAGCGTAGCGCCGTACTGGTCCTCGACGATGCCCGCGACGCCGCGCAGGTCCGGTCGTTGCTGCCGGTCGGCGGCGACTGGCGGGTCCTGGTTTCCAGCCGCCGCCAGCTGACCGACCTGACCGGCACTGACCCGACCGGTGCCGCCGTGGCCGGCGCTGACCTGACCGGTGCCGGCGGGACCGGCGCTGACCCGACCGGTGCCGGCGGGACCGGCACTGGCCCGACCGGTGCGGGTCCGGGGCGCGTCGGGCGGATCGCGCTCGGCGCCCTGCCCGGGCCCGATGCCCGCGCTCTGCTGGCCGGGGTGGTCGGACCGGACCGGCTGGCCACCGAGCCGGCGGCGGTCGACGAGCTGGTCCGGATCTGCGGCGGCCTGCCACTGGCCCTGCGGATCGTGGCCAGCCGGCTGGCCAGCCGTCCGCTGTGGACAATAGCTGGGCTGTTGGACCGGTTGCGCGACAGTCAGCGCCGGCTCGACGGGCTGTACGCCGGGGACATCGAGGTCCGTACGGCGTTCCTGGTGTCCTACCGGCAGCTCGACCCGGAGCATCGGGCGGCGCTGCGGCGGCTGGCGCTGCTGCCGTGGCCCGGTTACGACGCGGCGGTCGTGGCGGACCTGCTGGACACCGGCACCGACCGGGCCGCGACGGTGGTGGCCGGGCTCGCCGAGGCGGGCCTGCTCACGCCGTTGCCCGGCAGCGGCCGGTACCGGCTGCACGATCTGCTGGCGGTCTTCGGGCAGGAACGCGCGGCGGCCGAGGACAGCCCGGCGGATCGGCAGGCGGCTCTCGACCGGGTCCGGGCCGGCCTGCTGGCGACGGTGGCCGCCGTCGGTGGCTGGTTTCCGTCGTACCAGGAGCCGCTGACCCGGCACCGGTTCCCCGCCGCCCGTACGCCGTTCGGGTCCGCCTCGGCCGCGCTGGACTGGTGCACCGCGCAGCGCCGGGCGATCACCTGGGCGTTGCGGTGTACGGCACAGCAGCAGCGCCACGCCGAGATCGTGACCGTGGTCGACGCCATCCGTGGGGTCGCCAACCGCCATCACCATCTGGCGCCCTGGCAGGAGGTGTTCCAGACGGCGGTGGATTCCGCCCGCGCGTTGGGTGATCCGGCGGCGGAGGCCCGGCACCGCGACTCGCTCGGGTTCGCGTTGAAGTACCAGGTCCGTCGCCCCGAGCAGGCGTTGCCGGAGCACGAACGGGCGCGGCGGCTGCACGCGGAGATCGGCGACCGGACCGGGTACGCGTGGAGCACGTTGTACACCACCGGTGCGCTGCACCGCTGTGGTCGCCTGGCGGAGGCGCTCGACCGGGCGCGGCTCGCCGCCGACCTGTTCGCCGCCCTCGGTGTGACCCAGGGGGCGGTGATCGCCAGTTACGCCGTCGGCGACATCGAGCGTGACCTGGGGCAGCCGCAGCAGGCGGCCCGGACCCACCGCCGTGGGCTCGACCGGCTCGCCGACCCGGCGGGCCGGGACCGGGTGACGGCCGGCATGTTCGGCTACCGGCTGGGCCTCGACCTGGCCGCCGCCGGGGACCTGCCGGGTGCGGTGCAGGTCCTGGAATCGGCGTACGCGGCGTTCGTCGCCGAGCATCATCCGACCGGGATAGCCGAGTGTCTCGGTGCGCTCAGTGAGGTGCTGGCCCGGCTGGGCAGCCCACGGGCGGTCGCGGTCGCCACCCGTGCCGTCGGGGTCTGCCACGAGCTGGGCGACGCCCTGCGCGAAGCCCAGGCCTGGTACGCGTTGGGCCTGGTGGCCCGGGCCGAGCAGCGCGCCGAGGACCATGCCCGGTGTTTCGACCGGGCGCGGTCGCTCTGCGCGGGCTCGGCCGACCTGGAGGCACGCGCCCTGCTCGCGCGGCTGCGCCAGCCCTGAGGTCGGCCTGCTTCTGCCGGCCCTGACGTCGGCCGGTCCCTGCCGGCCCTGACGTCGACCCCGGTTCTGCCGGTCGGATTTCCTGTTCCGCAGGACCGGGATCGGGTTCCATCCGAGGGGTCGGGGCGTGCGCCTGCACTCGCGGCGTCCACCTGCGTCGAGACGTGTCCGAAAGGGAATGGGATGCCACGCGGCCAGCAACCGTCAGCCGAGGGCGGGTCCGCCGGTCAGCTACCGGCCGACCGGGCCCGGGCGGCGTTCGCCGACGCCGTGGCGACCCGGGTGCTGCACCGCGATCCGGCGGCGTCGCCGATGCGTCGGGGAGTCGCCGCGTTGGTGGCGGTGCTGCTGGTGCTGGTGGTCGTCGCGGTCGCCGGATTCCTGGTGGAGTATCTGCGCAGCGGCGAGGGCACCGCGCGGGCGGCCGGGGCACCGGGCGCGACCGCGCCGACCACCGGCCCGGACGGGTCCACCGGCTCCGACGGCTCCGCAGGCCCGGACGGGTCCGCCGTACCGGGAACGACCGTCGGACCGGCCGGCACCGCCGGTCCGGGCGGCCCGGTTCCGGCCGGCCCTGCCCCGGGTACGCAGACCGGCGCGCAGCTGGTGCAGCCGCCACCGGCCGGGCCGCAGGCCGCGACCACTCCCGCCGTGGCGGCCGCGACCCGCACCACGGCACCGGCCACGTCGGGTCGCGACACCACGACCGCACCGCAGGCGACCAGCGCGGCGCGGCCCGCTGCGGCGACGTACGCGGCGATCGCCGGACCCGGCTGCTCCGGCAACAACGACGCCCGCAACTGGTACACCTGGGGGGTGTACCGCGACGGCACCGCCGGCTGGTACGACATCAGCGGCGGCCACCGTGGCGACGGCTGTTCGGGGGCGGCGATGGCGATGCCGATGTCCGGCGGCTCCACCGCCACCGGCCGCAACTACGTGGTCTGGTGGTTCGAGACGGCCCCGGTGGTCAACGGCACCTGCGCCTTCTCGGTCCACGTCCCGAACAGCGGGTCGGCGCGGGACGTCGCCGGCAACCCGGCGGTGTACAAGGTGCTCGGCGGCCGGACGTCGACGACCCCGTACGCGCAGTTCTCGATCAACCAGACGGCGAACCGGGGGCGGTGGGTCGGATCAGGCTCGGTGGCGGTCCGCAACGGGGCCATCTCCCTGCATCTGCAGGACTCCGGTGCCGACCCGGGCGGTGAACACATCGGCGTCGCGCAGGTCCGGGTGAACTGCACCGCCGGGTGAGCGACCGGCACCGGTGGCCGGTCGTCTCGAACCGGGTCAGGAGCCGGCGGCCACCCCGGCCGGTACGTAGCCGAACTCGATCGCCCGTCTGGTCAGCTCGGCCTTGTTGCCCACGGCGAGTTTGACCCGGATCCGTTTGACGTAGGTGTCGACGGTGGCGGCGGTCAGCCCCAGTTCCCGCGCGGCCTGCGCGTGGGTGAGGCCACGGGCGATCAGCCGCAGGGTCTGCACCTCCCGTGGGGCCAGCGCCGGAAGCCGGGGGGCCTCGGCGGTGGCGGCGTCGCCGCGCGGCGGCGCCGGGTGGACGACCGCGGCCGGTGCCCACTGCAGGCCACGTCCAAGGTGGACACCGCCGGAGGCGACGGTGTCCAGGGCGAGGCGCATCTCGACCGGGTCGGTCGCGGCCGCGACGACCACCGACCGGGCGCCGCACCGTACCGCCGCCAGGGCCGTGCTCATCGCCGTCGCCGACGTCACCACCAGGGTCGGCCACCGGTCGCAGACCCGACGCAGGTCGCCGGCGGGCACGTCGACGCCGAGCACCGCCACCGCCGGTCGACCCTGCCCGGTGGCACCGGGCAGCGGACCGGCGAGCAGGTCCTGGACCTGTGCGCACATCGTGAGGCTGCGGATCCGGCGGACGTCGGAGAGCAGGAACCGTACGCCCATGCCGGCCAGTGGATCCCGGACGAGGACGACGACGTCGTACGAGACCCCTCCGACGGTCAACGCGTCCTCCGTACGGCGCCGCGCCGGTCGCCTGCTGGCGGCCCGCAGGCGGTGCCCGCCGCCGGCGCGCCGCCCACCTGGTCATGCAACCGGCCGGCGGGTGTCGGCGACAGGAAATCGCACCGGCAGAACCGGCACGCCGCGCCGCCGCTGCCGTCGGTGCGGGTGGTCACGGTGCAGCGGCGCCGCCGGCGGCGTACCCCAGTTCGATCGCGCGGCGGGTGAGGTCGGCCTTGTTGACCGCGTCGAGCTTGCGGCGCAGCCGTTTCGCGTACGTGTGGACGGTCGCCTCGGTGACGCCGATGCGGCGCGCCACCTGCCGGTGGGTCAGCCCCTGGGTGATGCCCTGCAGGACCTCCAGTTCCCGGTACGTCAGCGGGATCCGGTCCGGCGGTGCCGGCTCGTCGACGGCGGTGACGAACCGGTCGACCAGCCCGGCCGAGACGTACCGGCCACCGGCGGCGGCCGCCGCCATCGCCAGGTCCAGATCGGGTACGGGGTCACCGGCGGCGACCAGCGCCCGCACCCCGGCGCGGAGCAGGCCCACCAGGTCCACCGGTTCGTCGGCGGGGACGATCAGGACAACGCAGCGGTCTCCGGCGACGGCGGCGGCGTACCGGGCGGCGGGCAGCGCGGCCCAGTCCAGCAGCAGCGGCGTCGCCGACGCGGGCCGGTCGGCGGCTACCGGTCGGTCGGCGGGCGTGGGCAGCCCGGCCGGTACGTGGCGGTCGGCGGGCGCGGGCAGCCCAGCCGGTACGCGGCGGTCAGCCGGCGTCATCGGCGTCATCGGGCACATCCTGCGGTCGCAGGTCGCTCAGGTCGTCCCCGGTCGCCCCGGGTGTCGTGGCGACGCGCACCGCGTGGAGTTCGGTCATCCGCTGGAACACGTGCCGGGCGGTCCGGCCGTTACCGAAGCCGTCGACCCGGGGCATCCGGTCGAACAGCGCCGTCAGGACGTCCCGGGTGGACCCGGTGAGCCGGTAGTGGTGCTGCCGCGCCTGAGCTTCGACGATGCGGACCAGCTCGCCCGAGCGGTAGTCGGGGAACCGCAACGTCCGGGTGAAGCGTGACGCCAGACCCGGGTTCGAGGCGACGAAGCGGGCCATGTCGTCGGGGTAGCCGGCGGCGATGACGACGACGTCGTCACGGTGGTCCTCCATCAGTTTCACCAGGGTAGCGACCGCTTCGGCACCGAAGTCCGCGCCCTGACCGGTCGGGGCCAGCGCGTACGCCTCGTCGATGAACAGCACGCCGCCCCGGGCCCGGTGGAAGACGCCGGTGGTCTTCGGCGCGGTGTGTCCGACGTACTCGCCGACCAGGTCGCTGCGGCTGGCCTCGATCAGGTGCCCCCGGGTGAGCATGCCCAGCGCGTGCAGGATCTGCCCGTACAGTCGGGCCACGGTGGTCTTGCCGGTCCCCGGGTTGCCGGCGAAGACCAGGTGCCGGCTCAGCGGTGGCGGCGGCAGGCCGGCGTCGCGGCGCAGCCGGACCAGCCGCATGACGGTGACGAGCGCGCCGACGTCGCGCTTGACGTCGTCGAGCCCGACGAGCTGGTCGAGCTGGCGCAGCAGCCGGGCGACCGCCTCGTCCGGGTCGGCCAGGTCACCGGCCGGCTCCGAAGGTGCCCCGCCAATGGTCGGCTCCGAAGGTGCCCCGGTGGCGACCGGCGCTGGCGGCGCCCCGGTGGCGACGGGCTCCGGTGGAGGGCCGGGCACCGTCGCGGGTCCGGCTCCGGGCGGTCGACCGCGCGGCCCCGGGTCCGGGCAGCGCAGCACCGCCCACGGTCCGCCGTGGACACTCCCGTGCAGGGCCGGCCCGGCGAGCACCACGGTGCGTCCGTCCCCGACCTGTACGGCGACGCCGCCGGTGCCGGTGATCGCACCGCCGCGCAGCAGCGGGCGGTGTGCGCTGTCGACGATCAGGCCGGTGCCGCCGGAGACGGTCGCTGCGTCCGTCGTCACGTCCCCCCGGTCGGCGACGTGTACGCCGGCCAGCCGGGCGCCGTGGATCCGCCCGCCGGTCAGGTGGGCCGTGGCGGAGTCGACGACGGTCAGCCCGTGCTCGCCGCTGCCGGTCAGTTCGCAGCCGGTCAGTTCGGCGTGGGCCTGCCCGCCGACGTGCACGGTGCTGTACCCGGACCCGGTGGCGTCGACCCTGGTCATGGTGATCCGGGCCCGCCCGGTCAGGTACGCGGCGTTGCCGCCCGGCTCGACGCACCGTGCCCCGGTGAGGGTCAGTCGTGCCTCGTCGCGGGCCGCGACGGCCGAGTCCCGTACCTCGGTGAACACCCAGTCGTCGAGGTGCGCCCGCGCGTTGCCGGTGGCCAGTACCCCGGCACCGGCGCTGCCGTCGATCCGGCAGCCGCTGCCGTCGACCCGACCACCGGCGATCCGCAGCCCGCAGCCGCCGATCCCGGTCAGGACGCAGTCGGTGGCCGTGACGGTGGCGTCGTCGGTCACCTGGATGCCGTCGCCGGTGACCTGCCGGATGGTGACCCGGCGCAGCGTCGCCGTCGCCGTGCCGGTGACGGCCACCCCGGCGCCGACGACCGTACAGTCCTCCAACAGGGCGGTGCCCGCCTCGAGCAGCACCGCGGCGGCGGGCCCGTCCGGCGTACCCGGGTAGGCCGGCGGCGCCTCGAACACCACGCCCCGGACGGTCACCGGCGCGCCGACCACCAGCACCGGGGCGACCGGTGTGACTATCCGGACGGATCCGGGTTCGCCCTCGGCGACCAGGGTGACGGCCCGGTCGAGGACCAGCGCCTCCCGGTAGCGGCCGGCCCGGATGGTGACGGTGCCGCCGACGTCGGCCGCCCGCAGGGCGGCTCCGACGCTGCGGTGGGCACCCCATCCGTGCGTCGCTACCCGCAGGCGTGTGGTCATCGGGCCCATTGTCGGCGGTGGCCGGCGCGGCGCACCACGTCCCTGTTCTGGCAGCCGGCGCCGACGTCCGGGATTTGGTGACTGGTGGCGCGGGTGGCGGGGAGGACACGATGACGGCGGCAGCACCGGCAGGTGGCGGACCGTGTGATGGGACTAGGTGGACCGAGGGTGAGCGACTACGGGGTGACCCCGCTGCAGGTGCAGGCGGGTGCGCAGAGCGCCGCGACGATCGCCGAGGAGATCTCCATCGGGCTCGATCAGCTCCGGCAGTACGTGACGTCGCTGCGCGGCGCGTGGGAGGGCGTGACGCAGGTCAGTTTCGACGAGCTGATGCAGCAGTGGGCGATCGACGCCCAGAACCTGCACAACGCGCTGGTGGGGATCTCCAACGGGTTGAACACCACGTACCAGAACTACGTGGGCAGCGAGCAGGCGAACAACCAGTCGGTGCAGCGGGTGCTGCAGTCCATGCCGCCGGCCCGGCTCGGCTGACCAGCTGCCGGCAGGCCCAGCTGCGCGGAGGTCAGGTAGGCGACGTCCGGCAGCACCGAACCGACGAGGGGGAGGAGTCGTCATGAGCATCGACAGCAGTTTTCTGCGGGTCACGTCGGCGCAGGAGACCGCCGGCGGGTACGTCCTGTCCCGGTCCGCCGAGATGGAGGAGCGGTTGTCCCAGTTGAAGTCCCAGCTCGCCGAGCTGGAGACGATCTGGACGGGCGAGGCGCGGGAGCACTACTTCGAGCTGCGGAACCAGTGGAGCACGGCCGCCGCCGACCTCTTCGGACCCACCGGTGTGCTCGGCATGATCGGCAATGCGCTGAACACCTGCTGGGACAACTACTCCGGGGCGGAGGAGAGCAACCGCGCGACGTGGCGGCCGTCGTGACGCCGTCCGCCGCCGCGGCGGTCACCCGGTGCCCGGTCACCGTGGTGGGTGCCCGGCGCCGGATCGACCTCGCACTGCCGGTGGAGGTGCCGGTCGGCGAGTATCTCGGGCTGCTCCTGGAGCTGTGTCAGCAGCCCACCACCGGCACCCACCCGCAGGTGTGGTCGTTGGCCCCGCTGGGCCGTCGACCGTTGCCGCTGGACGCCCCGCTCGCCGACTGCGCGCCGACCGAGGGCATGGTGCTGTACCTGGTCGACCTGGCCGCCGACGAGGAGCACGAACCGCAGGTGACCGACATCGACGAGGTGGTTGCCGAGGCAACCGACGAGTTGCGACGGTGGCGGTGGAACCAGCGGGCGGCGGCGGCGACGCTGGTGGCGGCGGGGGTCGCCTGGCTGGTGGCGACGATCGGGTTGGCGACTCTCGACCCGGACCGTCCGGTCGGCGGTGAACTGCTGGCCGTCGTCGTCGGGTTGGCCGTACCGGCGTTGGCGGCCCTCGCCCGCCGACGTGGCTGGCCGTCGTCGGAGCCGCTGCTTGCGGGCCTGGCGCTGACCGCTCCGGTCACCCTGGGCTGCGCGGGTGCGATGGCCCTGGGCAGTGTGCCGGGGGCAGCGGTCGCCGCCAGTGTCGGCGGGCTGCTGGCGTTCGCGGCGGTGCCGTCGGCGGTGACGCTGGCGGTGGCGTTGTGGATCGCCGTGGCCGCCGGATGTGCCGTACCGCTGGGGGTTGTGCGGCCCTCGGGCGCCGGTTTGCTGGCGGTGGTCGCGCTGGTCGGGTTCGCCATGCTGGTCGCCGCCGCGCCGGCGGCGGGCCGACTGGCCATGTTCGCGCAGGGGCGTGCCGGTTCGGCGCCGGCGGACGACCCGGTGACGGTCACGGCGGCGGTACGCCGGGCGTACCGGATCCTCGCCAGCTGGACGGTGGCGGCGGCGCTGCTCACCGCGACCGGTCTGGTGGGGTTGGCCCGCACGCCGGACTGGGCGGCCTGGCTGCTGGTCGGGGCGTTGGCGGTGGCGTTGGCGCTGCGGGCGGTCAGCTACGAGTTCGCGGTCGAGGCGGTGGCGACGATCGCCGCGGCGGTGGCCAGCCTGGTGACCCTCACCGTGACCGTCGCCACCCGGTGGCCCGGTGCGGTCGGGGTGGGTGTCGTGGTGGCGCTGATCCTGATGGGTTGCGGCGGTTGGCTGGCGTCGCGGTCGCCGCTGGCCGACCGCCGGCCACGCTGGTTGCTGGCCGCCTCGGCGCTGTTCGTGGCGGTGGCGCTGGTCGCGGCGTTGACGATCTGGGGCGTGGTGGGCACCATGCTGGACCTGGGCCGGTCGATGGCGTCCTGACCGACCGGCTCCGGTCCAGCCGGCATCGAGTGTCAGCCGGAGTCGAACCGCGAGTGGTCGTCGGCGGTGGCGTACCCGTCGCCGGTGGCCTCCAGCGCCTGGATGTACGCGCCGAACAGCTGCAGTGTCTTGGCAAAGTCGTCCAGGGCCTGCGCCATGTACGGCTGGATCTGGCCGGCGAACACCCTCGCCTCGGCCTGCAGGGCGTCGGGTACGTCCCGCTTGATGTAGTACTGCTGGTGCGGCGCTCCGGGGTTGTCCTGCACGATCTCGTCGTGGGTCTCGGTCTGGCCGAAGACGGTGCCCTGGGTGCTGGCCACCCGGGTGCGCAGCTGCTCGTACGCGGCGGTCAGCTCCCGGGTGGCGGTGAGCAGGGAACCTTCAGTGGCGGCCAGCCCGGCCAGTGAGACGGAGAACCCGGCGTAGGTCGTGGTCCGGTCTGCGTCGTCCGCCTGGCCGGTCGTCTCCGTCTCCTCCGGCAGGGGGCCGGGCTCGTAGGAGATCGAGTAGTTCGGGTCGACGGTGACGGAGTCGGGGGTCACCTCCGGCAGCGGCGCCTCGTCGACCGGGCCCGGCGCAGGTGTGGGCAGTCCCGGGTCGCGGATCTCGTCACCTGGATTGTTGCTGCTCGTCCCCATGCCACCTCCCGGTCGTGCCGTCGGTTCCGGCGCAGCATCCCCCGGACCGGGTGACCACGGGAACGTCCATGTTCTGGGTACCGGGGCCCGAAAGCGGAGCTGTCCGGTCCGCCCGCCGGCGACCTACGGTGACCACACTCGGTGCTGCGTCACCCGACGCGTCCGCGCGGGTGGGGAGAGGAGCCGGTATGCCGCTGATGTACTACGTCGACATGGACGCGGTGCGTGCCGCGATCACGACCCTCCGGACCGAACGTGACACCGTCGACGAGCTGCTGACCGGCATCGAGGGAGCGTTGGACGCCGCCACGACCGGCTGGACCGGGCCCGCCGCGTCGACCTTCGCCGGCCTGTCGCAGGACCTGATCGGCGCGAACACCGACCTGATCGACGCGATCGACGCGATCATCAGCCGGATGCAGACCACGGTGGACAACTACCAGCGGACGGAGACCGCCAACTACTACACCGTACGGGGATCGTGAGATGCCCCTGGCCGACAGCCCCCTCGGGCCCGACCCGGTCTACAACACCAGCAGCATCTCCTGCGACATCGCCACGTTGGCCAGCAGCGGTCAGCAGGTGATCAACGACGCCGGTCGGGTCGCGGGGTGTCTGGAACGGATCGTCGGCGCGCTCAACGGGCTGTCCGGGGCAGGTGCCTGGCTGGGGCCGAGCGCGACCGACGCGCAGCACCTCTTCGACGACTTCAACATGGCGGCCAGCGAACTGTTCAACGACGATCCGCCCGGGCTGTTCGCGGTGATCGGGGTCAACCTGCGGCGGGCGGCACTCAACTACGACGCCGCCGAGACGCAGACCGTCGACATCTTCGACACGTTCATCGACGCGGTCGGTGGTGGCACCGGCGGCGGTGGTGCCGGCGGCGGCACCGGTCCGTCCGGCGGCACCGGCGACGACGACACTCCGCCGGGCGGCGCCCCCAATCCCGTCGTTCTCACCGAGGTGGCCCGGTCCTGAACCGGGCCGGACCGCAGGGAAGCCATGTCGACACCAGGGTCCCCGTTTCCCGTCCGGTTGCTGCACCGGGCCGCCCGTACCGGCACGCCGCCGCTGCCACAGGGCCGGCTCACCGTGGCGGCCCCGCCCACCGACACCTCCGCCAACGGCGGCGTCGCGCTGATCACCTTGCTGTTGCCGCTGCTCAGCACGATCGCGATGGCCGGCTACATGATCACGATCGGCCACCGCTGGATGGTGGTGGCCGGCATCGCTTTCATCGTGGTCTCGATCGTGTCGACCTTCGGCATCCGCTACCAGATGAGCGCCCACGCCCGCCGTCAGCGGGCCCGCCAGCGCATCCGCTACCACCAGCACCTGGTCGGGATCCGCCGTGACGCCCGAGGCATCGCCGCCGCGCAACGTGCCGCGGTTGCCGTGGCCCACCCGTCGCCGCAGCGGCTGCTCGCGATCGCCTGGCACCGGCAGCGGCTGTGGGAGCGCCGACCCACCGATCCCGACTTCCTCTGGATCCGGATCGGCCTGGGTACCGGTCCACTGTGCGTACCGGTGGCGCTGTCGGCCCGGGCCGACCCGATGGCCGACACCGACCCGCAGCTCGCGGCGGCCGCCGAGGAGGTGGTCCAGCAGGTCGGTACGGTCGGCCGGCAACCCGGCCTGATCGACCTGGGCCGGGCCGGGGTGGTCAGCGTGATCGGCCCGCCGACGGCGACCCGCACGGTCGGCCGGGCCATCCTGTGCCAGACGGCGGCGTTGCACGCACCGGAGGACGTCGCCGTGGTGGTATGCGCGCCGGACACCGTCGACCACTGGCGGTGGGCGGCCTGGCTGCCGCACGTCCGGACCGCCGGCCCCACCGGGGAGGTCGCCGACCTGCCGCCGTCGGTCGCGTCGGTCGCCGTCGCCGAGGAGCTGTCGGCCCTGGTCGGACTCCTGGAGCTGTGGCTGGCCCGGCTCGCCGCCGCCGACGAACCGCTGCTGCTGTCGCGGGCCGAGGCCGACCCGGGCCGCCGGCTGGTGCTGCTGATCGACGGCTACGACCCGACCAGCACCTGGGTGCGGGAACCGGTCCTCACCGAACTGCTGGCCCGGGCGGGCAAGGCCACCGGGGTGAGCGTGGTGTGTCTGGTGACCCGCCCGTCGTACCAGCCGCCGCGCGCCGACGTACGGGTCAGCGTCGACGACGGCGGGCAGCTGACGCTCGCCGGCCGGTCGGAGCTGATCGTCGCGGTCGACGACCTGGTGGGCGACGCGCCGACCCCGGCGTTGGCACAGTGTCTGGCCCGCGCCATGGCACCACTGCGGCTGCGGCCGCCCCGGGCCGCCGAGCTGGCCGGGTCGCTGTCGGTACCGGAACTGCTGGGTCTGTCCCGCGACGAGGTCGTCGGCACCGGTCGCTGGTTGCCGGCCGGTAGCGAGCAGCTGCTGCGGGCACCGATCGGCATCGACAGCGACGGCCGACCGGTGGTGCTGGACCTGAAGGAGTCGGCGCAGGGCGGCGTCGGACCGCACGGGCTGGTGATCGGTGCGACCGGGTCGGGCAAGAGCGAACTGCTGCGTACCCTGCTGGTGGGGCTGGCCATGACCCACCCGCCGGATCTGCTGAGTTTCGTGCTCGTCGACTTCAAGGGCGGGGCCACCTTCGCCAACGCCGTCGACCTGCCGCACGTCGCCGGTCTGATCACCAACCTGGCCGACGACATGGCGTTGGTGGACCGGGTCAGATCGGCGCTCGTCGGGGAACAGCAGCGTCGGCAGCGGCTGCTGCGCGACGCCGGCAACGTCGATTCGGTACGCGAGTACCAGGTGCGCCGTGCCGCCGGCGGTACGGCTGTCGACGGCAGCCCGCTGCCGGCGCTGCCGTACCTGCTGGTGATCGTGGACGAGTTCGGTGAGCTGCTCACCGGCCGGCCGGACTTCATCGACCTGTTCGTGCAGATCGGTCGGGTGGGCCGCAGCCTCGGCATCCATCTGCTGCTGGCCAGCCAACGGCTCGACGAGGGTCGGCTGCGGGGTCTGGAGTCGCACCTGTCGTACCGGATCGGGCTGCGGACGTTCAGCGCCGCCGAGAGCCGGGCGGTGCTCGGCACCGTCGACGCGTACCTGCTGCCGTCGTTGCCCGGTTCGGCGTACCTGAAGGTCGACGAGTCGTCGTACCGCCGGTTCCGGGTCTCGCACGTCTCCGGTCCGGCCTGGCCGGCGGCCCGACCGGCCGCGCCGGTCCAACTCGTCCCGGTGCCGTTCGGCCCGGTCACCCGCGACGCCCCGGCGCCCGACCCCGGTCCGGCAGCCGATCCCGGGCCGGTCGAGGGCGGCGTCGACGGACCGTCGACACTGGATCTGGTGACGACCGCGCTGGCGCAGGTCGACGCGGTGGCCCACCAGGTATGGCTGCCGCCGCTGCCGCCGGCGATCGCTCTCGGATCCGTGCTCGGACCGGTCGGCGAGGTGTCGGAGCGTGGCCTGCAGGCCGTGAGCTGGCCCTGGCCGGGCGGGCTGCGGGTGCCGCTGGGTGTCCTGGACCAGCCGGCCACCCAGCAGCAGTCTCCGATGCTTGTCGACTTCGGCGTCGCCGGGAACCTCGCCGTGGTCGGTGCGCCGCAGACCGGCAAGAGCACCCTGCTGCGCACCACCATGCTGGCCCTGATGCTGACCCACACCCCGGACGAGGCCCAGTTCGCCTGCGTCGACCTCGGCGGCGGTGGGCTGCGGGCGCTCGCCGCCGCCCCGCACGTCGCCGGGGTCGCCGGTCGCCGCGACGTGGAGCTGGCCCGCCGGATCCTGCTGGACATCCGGCGACTCGTCGACGACCGCGAACGGATCTTCGCCGACCTGGGCGTCGACTCGGCCGCCCGTTGGCGGCAGCTGCGGGCCAGTGGCGGACTGCCCGCCGACGTGCGCGCCGCCGACGTGTTCCTGATGCTGGACAACTGGCCCGCCATCCGGGCCGAGTTCGACCTGGCCGACGAGGTCGTCGTGGACGTGGCGGCGCGTGGCCTCGGCGTCGGGGTGCACGTCGTGGTGACCGCGAACCGCTGGTTCGACATCCGCTCCAACCTGCGGGACAGCCTCGCCGGCCGGCTCGAACTGCGGCTCAACGACCCGTCGGAGAGCGAGATCAGCCGGCCGGCGGCCCGCGCGCTCGGGGACGTCGTCGCCGGCCGGGGACTGGCCCCGCCCGGGGTGCCGTACCAGGCGTTGCTGCCGCGCGTCGACGACGCCGACACGGTCGACGCCCTCGCCGAGGCGATCGACGAGGCGATCGGCAAACTGGCCGCCGGCTGGAGTGGGCCGGCGGCCCCCGAGGTACGGGTCCTGCCACGCCGGCTGGCCGCGGCGCAGCTGCCGGTCGACGCCGCCGTCGCCGGCGTACCGGTCGGCCTGGACGAGGTCGGCCTCGCCCCGGTCCACCTCGACCTGATCAACGACGACCCGCACCTGGTGGTGCTCGGCGATTCCGGTGCCGGCAAGACCCAGCTGCTGCGGACCTGGATGGCGGCGATGGCCCGCCGCTACACGGCGTGGGAGATCAGGTTCGTCGTGCTCGACTACCGGCGCACGCTGCTCGGGGCGGTGCCGGAGGACTACCTGGGTGCCTACGCCGCCGACCCGACCGCCGCCGCCGAGTACGTCGCACAGGTCGACCACAAACTCGCCGAGCGGATGCCACCACCCGGGTTGACCGGCCAGGACCTGGCCCGCCGCGACTGGTGGCAGGGGCCGCAGCTGTTCGTGGTGGTCGACGACCACGACCTCGTCGGCGGCGGCACCTCGCCGCTGTCGCCGCTGGTCGACCGACTGGCGCACGGGCACGATCTCGGGTTCCACGTGGTGCTGGCCCGGCGGGTCACCGGCAGCTCCCGTGGGTTCGCCGTCGATCAGCTGCTCGCCCGGCTGCGCGAGCAGCAACCGGCCGCGCTGATCCTGCCCGGAGACAGCCGCGAAGGGGTGCTGTTCGGCGGCCACCGGGCGGGCGACGGGCCACCGGGCCGGGGCCGGCTGCTGCGCCGCGCACACCCCGACACGGTGATCCAGGTGGCGATCGAGGAAGCCTGACGTGCCGACCAGGAAGGTGCGACGTGCCGATCTTTCCGACTGAGATCGACGACCAGCAGATCCAGAGTCTCGGCAACGCGTTCGTCGCGCTCGGCAACGACCTGTTCCGGCGGGCCAGCGGGATCACCGGACCGCTCGGCGAGATCGCCTGGCGGGGCACCGGCCGGGACCGGGCGGTGCAGGCCTGGGGCGGGATCGTCACCAACACGGTCGTCCCGGTGGCCAACGAGATGATCGCGGTCGGGCAGGCGATCCAGGACTTCGCCCAGGCGGTCCGGGAGGCGCGGGCCGAACAGGAACAGATGCGGACGATCGAGATCATCGTCGGCGTGATCGGGGTGGTGCTCACCCCGCTGACGTTCGCCGTCGGGCCGCTCTTCGCCGCGATCACCCGGGCGGTCTCCGTACTGCTGTCCAGCCTGGTGCGGGTCGTGGTGCAGGTGTCGGTGAACTTCGGTCGGGCGCTGCGGGTCGTCGCCGCCGGGATGCCCCGGATCACCGCTCTGCAGTTCGGCGACGGGTTGGCCGCGGCGCTGCACGTCGCCGCCCGCAACGGCGTCACCCTGGTGGCCCCGGCGGCGCGGACCCCGGCGCAGGTGGCGGGCGCGGCGGTCCGCTCCAGCCAGGTCGTCATCCGGCCGACGGCGGAGATCGTCTCCAACGTCGGCACCAACATGGCGGTCGACCTCGCCCCGGAGGCGATCGTCAAGACGGCGTACGGGGTGAAGTACGAGGCGGATCCGGTCGTGGTCGGCATCTCGGCCGTCATGGGCCTGTCGGGAGCCGTACCGGGTCTGCACGACATGGTGCCGGCCGGGTCCCGCCCGGGACCCGTCGGCGGGCTGCCCGGACCGGTCGGGCCGCCCCTGCCGGTGCCGGCGACGTCGGTACCGAACGCGCCGCCGATCGGATCGGTCACGTCGTCCCGACCGCCGGGCATCGACCTGAGCCTCACCAACGGCGGCGGACCGCCGCCGAAGCTGGTCATCGAGCCACCGACGGGCCGCCCGGTGGGTGAGCCGTCGGCGGTACGTCCGGTGGGTGAGCCGCACGCCGGGTCACTGCCGCCGGCGAACCTGGGGACCGCGCCGAAGACCGCGGTGTCGTCGGTGCCGACGGGCATCGAGGCGTCGGCCCGCCCGTCCCCGGTGGCGACCACCGGTGAGGCGGCGTCGCCGGTGCGGCCGGGACAACCCGATCAGCGCTCGTCCAGCACGCAGCCGACCAACCCCTCGCCCCAGCCCAGGCCGACACCGGAGCCCGGCCGGACAGCGTCGAGTGTGGTCGCCGGCCAGGTCGCCCCGGACGGATCCCCGCGTACCTCGGTGAGCAGTCTCGACCGGACGACGTCGGTGTCGTCCTCGGCCACGTCGGCCCGGTCGTCGGTGATCGGCGACCCGCCCGGTCAGCAACCAGGGCAGCCCCAGCCGCAGTCCCAGCCGCAATCCCAGCCGCAGGCCCAGTCGCCGGATTCACAGCCGGTTGCGACGCAGCCGCAGCCGCAGCCGGACCCGGCACCGGCGGCGCTGCCCGACGCAGACGCCTCCTCGTCGGCGCCGACCACCCCGCCCCAGTCCCCGCAGCCGCAGCCGCCGCGTCAACCGGTGTTGACTCCGGAGGCCCGGCACGCCCTGGACAGCGAGTACGGGCAGCTACTGGACCGGGCGGAGCTGCTCAGCCCGCACCCGGACCAGTACGCGCCGGACGGTCGAGGCTGGGCGGAGCGCGCCGACGGACCCAAGGTCCTCGGCATCTTCCAGGACGGATGGCTGGGCCTGAACAAGGTGCTGGCCGAGTCCCGGCTGAACCCGTTCGAGAACCATCGGGCCAACATCGAGCAACGGCTGCACGAGCTGGACCTGGACAGCGCCGACCTGGCGGCGTTCCAGAAGGGGCTCGAGCGCGGGGTACGCCCCAGCGAACTGCTGAAGCTCAACGCGCAACGGCGCGACGGCCTCGGGATCGCGGAGCCGCTGACCCAGGAGGAAGCCAAACTCGCCCTGCACCCTGACCCAAGGGAGCGGCAGGCCGCGCAGCTGATCAGCCGCCGGCCCGATCAACCGTTCCCGGACCTCGACTGGTGGCGCCACCAGGAGCTGCCCGGACACGTCCGGGCACGTCTCGGCGAGGGGTCGGACCACATCACCACGGTGGGCCACCTGCTCGACGGGGGCGACAACCCGTATCCGACACCGGGGCGGCTGTGGGAGGCGACCAACGGGCAGATGCCTCCCGGCGTGCTGGAAGGTACGGAGGGGATCCGCCAGATCCAGGTCGAGCTGTTCAACCAGGCGTACGTCGACTGGCGGTTCGGCACCCCGAAGTCCACCCTGTCCCCGGAAGGGCTGGCGACGGTCAACGCCCGCTGGGAGCAGGCGGTGCGGGCCGCGTACCGGGAGGCCTTCGAGACCTCGCCCGACGGCCCGCAGGTGACCCCGTTGGAGCGGCTGCTGGAGGCGATGGAGACAAGTCGGACGAAACTGTACGACGCCTTCACCGCCGAAGCCATGTTCGAACGGACGCTGGATCGGGCCCGCAGCACGTTCGACGAGGTGGCGGCGCACTTTCCTGAGCTGGACTCGGTCGCGTTGGAACGTGCCTGGACCGTCTTCCGGCAGGATTTCCGGACGGTGTTCGAGCGGTCGCTGCCGACGAACCCCCGCCCTGAGGACGTCACCACCGCGCCCTATCGTGACCTGCTCGACGCCGACGGTCTGTTCGACCGCTTCATCGGTGAACTCAAGTCGAACCGGGCGGTGGCCGAGGCCCGTGACGGGTTCCAGGAGTTGGCCTACCACCGGGAACTCTCCAGGGACGTGCTCGACCGGATCGGCAGCGACTATCGCGAGGACTTCGTCTACCTGGTCCGCGAGCCGCTGGTCTCCGGCGGCCACAGCAAGCTCTGGCTCAATCATGAGCAGTCCAACGGGGACGTCTTCTCGTCGTACGTCACGAAGGCCGACGACGCCGCGCAGGCCCCCGACACCACGGCGGCACCGGCCGGTCCCCCGGCGGTGCCGACCATCCGTCCGGTGGAGACAGACTCTCGTACGGTGGAGACGGTCACCCAGACGGCGCAGTCGCTGCAGCAGACGCGCCTGGCGGATCCGCAGCCGTTGGACTGCCTGCCCCAACTGCAGAACCTCGACGACGCGTTGACCCGGGTCGGCGTCCTCAAGCCCAGGCCGAAGGCGGTGCAGGACTCCGGCTACCTGGAGGCCGGGCCTGCCCAGCGTTTCGCGATGGAGCAGGGGCAACCCTGGCGGCAGGCGGGCACCATCGAGCAGGTCGCCGGTCTGCTCGACGGCTCGCCAGGGTCGGTCGCCTACCTGACGGCCGGGCCGCCCAACGCGCCGACCCACGCGTTCGCGCTGGTCAACGCCGGCTCGTCGGGGCTGATCTGGGTCGATGTGACGGTTCCCGCCGATCAGCAGCCGGTGACCAGGTACGACAGCCGGACGCCGAGCCGAGGTGCCCCGGTCGGCCTGGTCGACCTGCGGTTCATCGCCTTCGGCCCGGACCGGGTCCCGCTGACCGGGTCGGATTCGGCACACCACGACGGCGTCTCCGGGCTGCTGCTGGCACCACACGACTACCGACCCGGCACCCTTGAGCAGACCACCGAGACCACCGGGACTACTCGGACCACCGAGGCCGACCGGGCCGATCAGGGTGTGGAGGCGTTGCGGCATCGTCTCCAGTCACTGACCGCCGAACGCGACGGGCTGGCCGGACCGTCGAGCGGGCCGATCGCCGAGCAGATCGAGGCGCATCGTCGTGTCCTCACCGACCAGATCGACCTGATCGACCGGCAGCTGCAGGCACATGTGAACGACGCCCTCCCGACCGCGCCCACCGTCATCGACCAGCCGGCACACGTCGATCAGGGCCAGGCCGAGCAGGTGGCCCAGGCCGACCATGTGGCCCAGGCCGACCAGGTCGAGCAGGAACGGTGGGCGCCGGACTGGAACACGGTCTCGGACGGGCTCGCCGTGAGCGTCGCCAAGGTGTTCGAGTTCGACGGGTCTTTCGACAAGGCGCCCACCTGGACGTTGCAGCTGTTGGACGTCGTGTTCCACGGGCTGCGGGCCAATGCTCCGGTACCACCGACGGCGGTGATCTTCGCTGCGGTGGACCGGGAGTCCGGCGAGGTCGTCGAGGCAGGTAGGGACGAGCCACGCCAGCTCCACGAAATCATCGGGCAGGAGGCCCCGGGGAAGGGCGCCGACCTTGTCGTGCTGCTGGTGAACAACCCTGGAACGCTGGATCCGGCGATACTCGCCACCCTGCCGGAGGGCACCCGCCTGGTGCAGTTGTCCGATGCGTTCAGCGAGGGTCTGCGGTCCGTCGATCGGCGGCACTGGCCCGAGCTGGTGCAGCGCTACGTCGATTTCGCCGGTGAGCGTCGCGGGATCACGTTCGGGCCGCCGGCGCATGCCCAGCAGTTCGACGCGTTGGGCGACGGGCAGTTCGACTCCGGCCTGCGCGACCTCGGCGACTTCGCCGCCCAGGTCGTCCGGTTCACGTCGCTGTCGCCGTCCGTGGCCCGCCAGTTGGCCGCCGACCTGACCGACGACCACTATCTGCGTAACCTGGCGAACAGCGGCGACGTGGTGTCGTCCGGCGGCAACATGTACGAGGTACGGCTGAAGCTCGGCCCGTCCGTCGCCAAGCCCGGGTACAAGGCCGGTGAGGTCAACTTCGCGGTGCCGTACGGAGCGCGGGCGGCGCCGAAGTCCGCCACCGCCGCCAGCCAGACCGCATCGGCGTCGACCCCGGCGATCGGGCTGCCGCCGGAGAGCGGCGTGGTGGCGGCCGTGACGGCGACCGCCGCAGTCACCACCAGCACCGGGCAGTCGGTGACCACGATGGCGGAGTACGCCACCTCCATCAAGAGCTTCAAGACGCCCGGCTACTTCGACTACCCCGAACCCCGGATCACCGTACGTCGTATCGGTAGTGCGGAGGCTGCGAGGTCGGTACTGATCGGCAAGCAGCTCACCGTCCGCTACCTGAAGGAGACGCTGGTCCCGGACCTGAGCGGGCTGCGCGCTCCCGACGGTGAGCAGGACCAGTTGTCGCCGGGCACCGTCACCGGCGATCTCGACGGTGCCTGGAAGAAGGTCGTGTCGGTCGACCTCGGCGTCATCAGATCGAAACTGCTGGACCACTACCACTCGGACACCACCGACGCCGACGGGGTGGTGCATCGGCGACGGGCCCGCCCCGAGGTGCTGAGGTCCATCGCGGAGTTCCTCAGCGAACGTACGCTGACCCACCATCCGCGTGACCTCGCGTCCGGGGCGCTGCTGCTGTCCGTACCGCACACGCTCGACGGCCGGTCGCGCACCGACCAGCTGACGCTGACGCTGACGCCACAGGACACCAGCTCCTCGCCGCACACCTGGGCGATCGACCGGATGTCGAACACGATCCTACGACTGGACTCGCTGGGCGGGACGAAGGCCGCCGGCAAGGACGGCAACGGCAGCAGCGCCCAACTGGCCGCGAGCGTCGGTAGTGGGTTCGGGATCAACGAGATGACCGATCCACAGACCGGGGACGTCGAGACCCCGGGTCGCGGCGTCGTCCGCGGCGTTCTCGGTGGCGCGACGGCGAAGGCGATCAACGTCAGCGACGCCAGCCAGCACGCGCAGAAAGCCGTGGTGGAACGGACGACCGACGCGCTGCTGATGAACAGGTCGCTGACCGCGACGGTGGTCGTCACCCCCGAGGTCGGGGCCAGGTGGCGCTTCACGGGGCCGGCCCGCACGTTCCTCGCCGCCGCCCGGGACGAGGCCGGAAGCACGAGCGCCCTGACCCCGCTGACGTTCCTGACCCCGGCGCAGACCGGTGTTCAGCAGCCGTTCACCGTGCTGCCGATGGTCACCGGCATCGCCAAGGTGGAACAGGTGTTCCCGGCAGTGCTGGCTTCGATCCGGGAGGCCCTCGAGGGGTTCATCAAGGGGAACGCCGTGTCACCGGTCGAGATCGCCGCCATGGAGCGCCACTTCGCGGCCCACTTCTCGGGTAGCGCCCTGCTCACCGGGCATGGCAAGGCGGTCGACGGCGGCCTGCAGGCGTCGTACGAACTCGGTACGTACCTGGTGCATGTCGAGTTCTGGGTCGATCAGAAGGGGAACGTCACCGATCAGTCCCTGTTCGGCGTCGCCGGATCGGCCCGGTCCGACGACAAGCTCACCATCGACTCGTCGGCCAAGTACGGCGGGAAGCTGGTCACCCGTACCGGCGTGACCACCAGTCAGCAGATCGGCGTCGACGGTACGGTCATCGGGCGGAAGAAGTTCGGTCCGGTTCTCGACTGGCGGGTGCAGGGCGGATTCAACGTCGGCACGGACCTGACGTTCAGCCAAGCGAACTCCGACAGTGCGATGGTCGGCTATCGGGGGAACCGGCGGATCAAGTTGACCGGTGCGGGGGTGCGCGGCAGGTACGCCGTACGTCTGCGCGTGGAGACGTTGGTGCTCGACCTGACGGGCACAGAGGACCCGCAGCTGACGGAGACCTCGATCGAGAGCACGGTCACGACGATCGGGCGGCTCGACAGCGACCGGGTCGACGCCCTGCCGCAGCTCGGCGTACTCGATCTCGCCGACCCCGGCCCGGAGGTGAAGCTGCCGCCAGGCTCGACTCCGCTGACCCCGCCGAAGACCGCCGCAGTGGCGGGGGCCATCGCCGAGCTGCTCGGCTATCCCGACGAGATCGACATCACCCAGATCGACAAGGACACGGTCACGACCGGCGTGCGGGTGGTGAACCTGTACGGGCCGGCGAACGCCTTGAGCCCGTCCGGCACGACCTACCTGGGCCTGTTCACCGCCGCCGACGGCACGTCGTGGTACCTGACGGTTCATCGCCGGCTGTACCGGGCGCGTCCGGTCGACATCCTGCGCGACCCGGTGAAAGCGTTGACGGATGTCGACCTGCGGCGGGGCTCCCAGTTCAGCGGCGGTCCGGAGAACGTCAAGGACGTCAACAGCAGTCTCGACACGTCTACGGCGTACAAGATCAAGTGGCCCTGGCGGCTGCTCGCCACCCTCGGGCTGCGGGGTGAGCGGGACGGCACCGCCATCGGGCTGACCGGCACCTACGGCGGCCAGGTGGCGTTCACCCTCTGGGACCATACGTCGGGTCACGGCATCAGCGGTGTCAACCGCCGGTCCGCCAAGGACAGCACCGCGAGCGACCTGTACCAGTTCCACACCGTCCTCGAGGTGCGGGCGACCCGCAAGGGCGTCGACGACACGATGGTCACCGAGACGAGGCTCGTCCCGGCCGGGTCGATGACCGCCGTCCTGCTACGAACCGAGACGCTGCGTTTCCCCGACCGGTACAACCTGCCCGCGCCGGCGCTCACCGGTACGGTCACCGAAGCACTCGCCGGCCAGTTCGTGTCCACCAGCGAGACGACGACCAGCGAGACGACGACCAGCGAGACGACGGTCGGCCAGGCCCGGCGCTACCTTCCGCCGACGGTCGCCTCCGGCCAGTCGCTCGGCCTCGGCGACGTGGTGGAGCTGAGCAACGCCGACGACGTCATGCCGACGGTGCTCACCCTGCTGCCCCACGTCACCGGGACCAGCCAGGCGTGGAGCGTCGTCGCCCGACGGCAGGACAAACTGGCCATGTTGTTGGAGGCCGACGCCCTGCACGTCCTCGCCCCGTACCTCGGGGCCAACGGCGCCCTGCAGCTGCTGCTGCCGCGCAAGACCTGGTACGGGTGGACCGTCGACGTGGTCACGGTGACCGCTCGGATGGGCCAGGGGACGCACATCGGCAGCCTGCCGGCCAAGGAGAAGTCGGACACCTACCACCAGGGCGGCGTCCAGAGCGACGATCGTCGCGGCCGGGGCTTCGAGTGGAGCCGAGGCGGCGGCCTGTCCGTGCCCGGATCAGGTGAGGCCCTCGGAGTGGCGGTCCGGCTGTTCGGCAGGTCGGTGGGCCGGAACCGGGTACGGACCGTGGCCGTGTCGAAGTCCGACCGTCAGCAGGAACGTCTCAAGATCGACGACAAGGCGAACAAGGCGGACACCGACTCTCGCAAGTACGTCGGGTTCGAGGAGTACACCCACCCGTGGACCTTCACCATTCGGGTCGCCACGGTGTCCAGCCCACCGGAGATGGTGGTCTGGATGAGTCTCGGACAGGCCGGCCCGATCACCACCTGGTGGGCGCGGCAACGACCTCAGCCGGCACAGACCCGTACATTGCCCGGGACGCTGCGGCTGCACTACCCGACCGCGTTGACCACCGACATCCCGATGCTGCCGGTCGGCAGCGCGGTGACCCAGGTCGTCGTCTACCGGGATCGCCGGCCGGCCGACCTGTTGCCGTACTACGACCTGTCGGCGCGGCGTCTCGGGGCCATCGGAGGCAAGGTCAGGTCGAAGGTGCTGCTCAACGACCTGACCGTCGACCGGTCGATGCTGGCGGCGGCCGTCCGGGGTGTGCAGAACACGGTGTTCCGGCACACCGACCGACTGCCCCACCCGCCGTACTGGCTGGCTCCGGGCACTCAGGGCCACCTGGCCACGCAGGTCGTCCCGGCGGTGCTGCTCGGGCTCGGCGACCGTATCCTGCAACCCGGCGGGGTCAGGATCCCCGGGCTGAGTCACCTGTTGATCGCCGAACCGACCGTCCAGCTGTTGCCGCACACGTTGACGTACCTCTACTCGGTCAAACTCACCAACGAGAGCGTGCGGGAACTCGGCGACGAGACGGAGACCGGCACCACCGTCACCAACAGTCGCGATCAGGAGTTCCTGCAGACCAAGCTGGCGTCGAGTACGGAGAGGCCAGATCCGCTGACGGTGTCGAGCACCGTCGAACACACCCACGAGGACAAGACCGAGGGGTACGTCTACCTCGTCTCGAGCGGAACCTTCCGGATCACGGGGACGCACACCGTCCATCAGCCGATCACGATCGACCTGACGGTCAGCAACGCGGCGGTGATCACCGTAACGGCGGCTGCGGCCAAGGCACTGAAGCTGCCGGAGGCCGTACCGCTGGTCGGGCCGCCGACGCACCCGCGCACCACGGCTCTGCACGACGGTGAAATCCTGGTCGTCGAGTCCACCCGGGCCACCGACCTGACCCCGCTGGACCCGCAGACGTTGCCGCACCACCCGGGCGTCACCACCGTCGTGGTCGACATCGATTCGACCGGCACGGTCCATCTGGGTGGCCAGCAGATCGACGATCCGCAGGCGGTGGCGGCGCAGATCCAGCACACCGTCGGCTGGAGCCGCCAGGACATTCTGCTGCTGCCGAAACATCCGGCGGAGCTCTCCGGCACCAGCGGCGCGGCACACCTGCGCAAACTCGCCCGCTACCTGCACCGGTCGCTCAGCGTGCAGGTGGTCGTGCCGACGAGGGCCGGGTTCGACGCTCCCGGGCGGATCTGGCGGTGGTACCGCGAAGACCGTGGGGCCTGGTTCAAGGCTGACGGCGTGGCCCACATGCAGGAACTGCTCGGCGGACCATCGCCCCCGCCACCGCACGTGGAGATCGTCGAGGCGGTGCCCGGCACCGTCCCTGAACCCGTTGCCACGACGGCCGCCGAGGCGGTCACCGGCACGGTCCCCGACGGTGTTTCCGGAACGGTCCCCGAGGTTGCCGAACAGCTGCCCGACCCTGCGTCATCGGCGGCCCAGGCGTTCCTCGACTCTCCCCGGTCGGTGACGCTGGCACCCCGGGACACAACGGCCAGTATGGTCCCGCCGGAGCCGACGGCGCATCTGGCGGAGTCGGTCCGGCGGGACCTGGCAGACCGGGCCGCCCTGGCCGGCCTGGACGCCAGCGTCGCCAGCACGGCGATCACGCGGACCGCCGTACTGGCGGAGCAGATGTTCGGCGACCTCGACCAGGTCGAGACCCGGCGGCTGTGGACGATGGTCAAGCTGGTCGCGGCTCCGCTGCGGGCCGGCAACGACCCGCAGCGGATCACCGAGGACAGTCTGACCACGGCGGTACGGCAACTGCTGAACCTCGACGACGGTCGGCCGATCGAGGACGGACACTGGACGCTGATCGACGAACTCGTCCGCTGCTGAACCGCCCTCAGCCGGTACGGGTCACTTCGCGCAGAGCGCGGCGTCGACGAGCGCGGCCCGCTCGGCGGCGACGGACTTGTCCGTCACCGACCCGGTGAGCGAGGTGACCGCCAGCGTCGCCGCGCGACCGTCGTCGGTGGCGCCGTTGGCGTTCGAGTAGCCGGGGATGTCGCCACCGTGGCCCCAGGCGAACCCGCCGCAGCTCAACGGGGTGCGGAAGAGACCGAGCCCGTACGCAAGGCTCGTCTCCGGGATGGCGACGGTGGTGCGCATCTCGGCCAGCTGCGCCGGCTTGAGCAGCTTGCCGTCGAGCAGCGCCCGCAGGAACGTGTTCAGGTCAGCCGGAGTGGAGATCAGTTGTCCGGCGGCCCACCCCCAGCTCGGGTCCATCCGGGTGAAGTCGAGCAGCTGGTCGACGGCCGGATCGAGCTGGTAACCCTTGGGGTGCCGGCCCCGGATGCCTTCCTCGCCGACGCCGGGCGCGTACGTGTCCCGCAGGCCGATCCGCTCGATGATCCGGGTGGTGACCAGCTCGTTGAACGGGCGGCCGGTGACCCGTTGGGCGATCAGGCCGGCCAGCAGATAGTTGGTGTTGCTGTAGGCCCAGGTGCCGGCTGGCTGGCCTTGCCTGCCGTTGGCCATGTCGAGCAGGTCCCGGGGCTCGAAGTAGATGTGCTGGTACGGCGGGATGTCGGCCACGCCCTGGAACATCGCGTCGAGGTAGTCCGGCAGACCGCTGGTGTGCTGCAGCAGTTGGCGGACGGTGATCGCCTCCGGGTCCACGCCGGGGCTGCGCACCAGACCCGGCAGGTACGTCTCGACCGACCCGTCGAGGTCCACTTTGCCTTCGCCGACGAGCTGCAGCACGATCACGGAGGCGAACATCTTGCTGCTGCTGGCGATCCGTATCTGACCGTTGGTCGGCACCTTCGTGCCGGTACGCAGGTCGCCGACGCCGGCCGTGTAGTGGCGGGTCCGGCCGCGCTGGTCCCGGACGGCGGCCAGCGCCCCGGGGTGCCGGTCGGGGCCGACGAGCTTTTCGATGCGCTGCGCGATGGCGTCGGGGCGGGTCTCGGCCTGGGCGGTGCCGACCGGGCCGGCGGCCGCGAGCCCGCCCGCCGCGATCGCGGCGGCCGTCGCCATGGTGACGAGCCGGCGGCGCGACCGGGTGGACCGGTCCGGTAGGCAGACTGATGGGGACATGGTGTGCAACTCCTTGACTCGGGGGGTGCCGCCCTGCCGGGATGCGCGGTGCATCCCGGCAGGGGCGGCGGTCAGATGCCGGCGGCGGGTCAGCTACCCGGCGGCGGGTCAGCTACCCGGCAGCGGTTACCTGTCGGCGGCGGTCACTTGTCGGCGCACAGGGCGGCGTCGAACGCGTCCAGGACCTTGAAGATGCCCTCGTTGGTCGTGGCGGTCACCACGAGGGTCACGGCGCGACCGTCGGCGGTGATGGCGGTACGGCTGGAGTATCCGTCGATGTCGCCGCCGTGCCCCCAGGCCCGACCGCCGCAGGAGAGGTCGTACCCGGTGGCCCCGAGACCGTAGTGCCACACCAGGTCCGGGAAGGCCTCGCCACCGGGCTGGAAGGCCTTGCCGTCGCGCATCTCGGCCAGGGTCGCCGGCGTGATCAGCTTCCCGTTCTGCAGCGCCACCAGGAACTTGTTGAGGTCACTCGGGGTGGAGATCATCTGGCCAGCCGCCCAGGAGATGGAGGGGTCCACCTGGGTGGTGTCGACCCACTTCATCGTCTCCGGATCCGGCAGGTAGCCCTTGGCGTGCGGCTGGCGGATCGTCTTGTCACCGACACTCGGCCAGTACGTCTCGTGCAGCTTGGCCGGCTTCAGGATCTTGTTGGTGATCACTTCGGCAAGCGGGCGACCGGTGACCTTCTGCACCAGCAGGCCGGCAACGATGTAGTTGGCGTTGCGGTACTGCACCTGCCCGCCGGGAGCCGGGGCGTGCGCCGGCTGGGAGAACGCCGAGTCGAGCATGTCACGTGGCTCGTAGTACGTCTGGCCCCACACGGAGACGTCCGGCAGTTCGTACTCCGGCAGGCCGCTGGTCATGCTCAGCAGGTGGCGGACCGTGATGGTGCGTCCGTCGAAGCCCTCGCCACGGACCAGCCCCGGCAGGTACGTCTCGATCGGCTCGTCCAGCTTCACCTTGCCCTCGTCGACGAGCTGCAGGACGGCGACCGAGGTGTACATCTTGGTGTTGCTCGCCATCCGCACGTACCCGTCGGTGGGCACCTTCGCCCTGGTCCGTGGGTCGTTGACGCCGGCGGTGTAGTTGGTGACGCGGCCCTTGCTGTCCCGTACCGAGACCAGCGCCCCCGGCGCGACGCCCGCCTTGACCAGCGCGTCCAGGCTGGTCTGGATGGTGTCCTTCTTCGGGCGGTGGGCCTGTGCGGCGTCCGCGTACTGGATGCCGATGCCGGCGATCCCGGCCAGCGCGACGAGCGCCAGCGCGGCGGCGCTGCGGCGACCGAACCCGAACTGCTTGCGCGGCGTCGCGGTGCCGGTGCCGGTGCCGGTGCCGGTGCCGGTGCCGTTGCCGTTGCTGGTGCGGGTGCTGTCGCCCGGGACGGTGTCGGTGTCGGTGCTGTCGTCCGGGGTGGTGACGGTGCCCTTGTCGGAACCGGACCTGTCGGCGTGTTGCGGTGACATGGAACCTCCTGGTGAGTGTTCGGACCGGGCGCACGGTGCGCCGATCCACGGAGCCGACGACGATTCGTCGGAGCCTGCGGTGGACTGGCTGACGGTCACTCCTTGACGCCGATGCTGTTGACCGGCGGCGTCCGCAGGAGTGCACTGATGGGGGCGATGGTGGTGACCAGCGCGAGCAGCGTGGTGCCGCCGATGATCGAGATCCAGCCGAGCGGCGGGACGTAGGGGATCAGCTGTCCGGTCATCATCCGGACCACCGAGACCAACGTGACGGCGGCGATGGCACCACCGATGAGCAGCGACGTGCCGAGCAGGCCGACCTGTTCGGCGTGCACCATCCGCTTGACCTGACGGGTCGTGACGCCGACCAGGCGCAGCAGGGCCAGTTCGCGGCCCCGGGTCAGCGCCGCCATGATCATGGTGTTGGCGGCAGCGAGGGCGGCGTAGCCGACCATGACCCCGATGACCAGCTTGTTCATCCAGGCGCTGAGCGCCAGGTCGGTGGCGAGCTGGGCGCCGACGGCCCCGGTGTCGATCAGGCCGCTGCCCGGGTACCGCTCGACCAGGCCGGCGAGCCCGGCGACGGCCTCGGCGTTGCCCGGTTCGGTGCGGATCAGGAGCTCGTCGTCGAGGTTGGTCGGGGTGTGGCCGTCGACCGTCTCCCGGTGAAGGGTCACGTCCCCGAAGGCGAGCCCGCGTTCGTAGACGGCGACCAGCCGCAACGTGACCGGGGTGCCGTCGCCGAGCCAGATCTCGACCTGGTCGCCGAGATCCGCACCCAGGGTGGCTGCCTGCAGGTTCGACAGTGCCACGGTGTCGCCACGCAGGTCGGCGAGGCTGCCCTCGGTGACCGACAGGTCCATGGTCCGGTCGGCCCCGTCGGGGTCGATCGCCTGGGCGCCGAAGGGTTCGGCGCCCCCCATCACCGGCAGGATCACCGAGGTACGCCGGACCGGTGTGGCGGCGACGACGCCGGGCAGCTCGCGGGCGTCCGCTGCGGCGCTCGCCGGCAGCCCGACCGCCGACATCAGCGTGTGCTGGGCCAGCGTGCCGTCGCGGGTCTGGGCGATGGCCTCCCGATCCAGGTTGTCCTGCAGGAACCAGATCGAGCCGCCGAAGCCGACCGACAGCACCAACGCGGTCAGCACGGTCGCCATACCCTGCGCGTTCGCCCGCAGGTTGGCCGCCGCCAGGTATCCGCTGTCGCCCCACACGGCGCGCAGCAGCGGGCCGAGGACCTGTGCGGCGTACCGGTTGATCCACGGCGCGAGCAGTGCGGCGGCGAGTACGAAGACGAACAGCATGCCCAGCGCCGCGCTGAGTCCGGCCTGGCCACGTAGCGCGGTGGTGAACATGGTCAACGCGACCCCGCCGCCAAGTGCGATCAGACCGGCGACCAGCCGCAGGAGGCTGCTGCGGGCCGGCTCCACGGCGACCTCACCGAGCGCCTCGGTCGGCCGGATCCGCACCGTCCGGCGGGCCGCGATCAGCGCCGCCGACACCGCCACCAGTACGGTTGCCACGCTGACCGCCACGGCGGTGAGCACCCCGCCGTCGAACGGGAAGCCGTGCGGGATGAAGCCGCGGTCCATGAGCTGCCGGTGCACCCAGTCGGTCGCCCACAGTCCGGCGGGGATGCCGAGCACCACCGCGACGATGGCCAACTGCGCGACCTCGGCGACGACCAGCAGCCGTACCTGTCCCGGGGTCGCCGCGACGGCGCGCAACAGAGCCAGGTCGCGGCGGCGGTGGCGGACCGCCAGGCCGATCGTTCCGGCGACGACGAACATGACGAGCCCGGCGACGTAGCCACCGAGTACGGAGCCGAGCTGGATCAGCATGTCGGCCGCCATGAGCGCCTCGGACTGTTCGAGTCCGGCCCGTTCGGTGCCGGTGTAGACCGTCGCGCCGGCTTCGGCGGCGAGCCGGCCGACCTCGGCCGTCACGGCGGCCGAGTCCGCGCCACGGGCCAGGACGATCCCGATCAGTCCGGCCCGGTCCGGGTTGCCGGTGAGCGCGGCGGCGTGGTCGTCGGTGAAGAAGAGCGCGGGCGGGGTGTCACCGGCGGCGGTACGGTCCACGATGCCGCTGATCCGGTACTGCTGCACCGAGCCGGCGGCGAGGACCGGAATCTGGTCGCCGGGCCGCAGTGGGGTGCCGGCTGTCGAGGCGAGCCGGACGTCGATGGCGACCTCGTCGGTGGTGTCCGGCTGGTCGCCGTCGACGATCCGGTACGGGGTGAGCGCGGCGCTGCTCCAACCGTGCCCGACCGCCCCCTGTGCCGCCTGCTGACCTGGCGCGGCAGACTCGATCGGCACGACCGCCTGGATCGAGCGGTCGGCGGCGGCGACCGCCACGCCGGGCAGCTGCCCGATGCGGTCGGCCAGGGTGACCGGCACGCTTCCGCCGGTGGGCAGGTCCACGGTGACCGTGGACGTCTCTCCGAACTCGGTGGTCTCGATGGTCATGTCGCGATCCGCGACCAGGATGTCGGCGGCGCCGTACCGCTGCGGTTCGGGTGTGAACCGCATGCCGGACTCGACCATCACGCCCATCGACATGAGGATCATGACGCCGCAGGTGAGGGCGACGAGGGTGGCGACCGCACTGCCGATGCGGTGGCGCAGCATCCGAAGGGCGAGCTTCAGCATGGCTCAGCTCTCCTGGGTCACGAGCTGGCGGCGGCCGAGCCACGCCAACTGCTCGGCGATCTGCTCCGCGCCCGGCTGGGGCATGTCCCGCACGATCCGGCCGTCGGCCAGGACCATCACCCGGTCGGCGTACGACGCCGCCACCGGATCGTGGGTCACCATGATCACCGTCTGCTGCGCGTCGTCGACCACCGACCGCAGCAGGGCCAGCACGTCGGCGGCGGTCTGGGTGTCCAGCGCGCCGGTCGGCTCGTCGCAGAAGATCACCTCGGGGCGCATCGCCAGCGCCCGGGCGATCGCGACCCGCTGCTGCTGCCCGCCGGACAACTCGGCCGGGCGGTGGTGCAGCCGGTCGCCGAGGCCGACCCGTTCGACCACCTGACGCAGCCAGGCGGCGTCCGGGCGCGCCCCGGACAGCCGCAGCGGCAGGTGGATGTTCTCCTCGACGGTCAGCGCGCCGATCAGGTTGAAGGCCTGGAAGACGAAGCCGATCCGGCTGCGCCGCAGCTTGGTCAGCTTCGTCTCCGACAGCCGCGACAACTCCTGGTCACCGATGAACACCTGCCCGGAGGAGGGCCGGTCCAGGCCGGCCGCGGTCTGCAGCAGGGTGCTCTTGCCGGAACCGGACGGCCCCATCACCGCCGTGAACGTGCCGCGGTGGAATTCCGCGTCGACGCCGGCGAGCGCGGTGACCGCCTGCGGTCCGGAACCATACGTACGGGCGAGCTGTATCACGCGGACCGCCGGGTCGGCGGGGCGTCCAACGCGGACGGACATCTGGACCACTCTCCATGTCGTCAGAGGACGATGACATGGAGAACGCTATGGTCAGACGGGCTTGCGGACGATCCAGCGTACTGGCCGACCGGGGTAGCGCAGGCTGTACCAACCGCTCCGCCGGGCGACGCTAACCGCGTCGCTGGGCGTCTTCGAGATAGCGCAGGACCGCCGTCACCCGCCGGTCGGCGCGGTCGTCCGGGGCGAGACCGAGCTTGGCGAAGATGCTGCGGATGTGCTTGTGGACGGCCCCGTCGGTGACGAACAGCCGCTGCGCGATGGCGGTGTTGCCGAGTCCCTCGGCCATCAGGGCGAGCACCTCGCGTTCCCGGGTGCTGAGCCGGCTCAGGTCGCTGTCGGGACGGCTGCGGGCGAACAGCTGCCCGACCACCTCCGGGTCGATCGCCGTACCGCCGTCGGCGACCCGGTGCAGCGCGGCGAGGAACTCCTCGACCCGGCCGACCCGCTCCTTGAGCAGGTAGCCGAGCCGGACCGCGCCGCCGGCGAGCAGGTCGGTGGCGAAGGCCTGCTCGACGTACGCCGACAGGACCAGCACCGCGAGGTCGGGTCGACGGCGCCTGGCCTCGACGGCGGCCACGATGCCCTCGTTGGTGTGCGTGGGCGGCATCCGGACGTCGACGATCGCGACGTCCGGCCGGAACTCGTCCACGGCGGCCAGGAACGTCGTCGGCGAGTCGGTGGTGGCGACCACGTCGAGCCCTTCGGCCCGCAGCAGCAGCGCCAGACCCTCCCGCAGCAGGGCGTCGTCCTCGGCGATCACGATCCGCACGGCAGCTCCACGAGTAGTGTCGTCGGCCCACCAGGTGGGCTGGTCAGGGTGAACCGGCCGTCGTGTGCCTGCACCCGCCGCCGGATGCCCCCGATCCCCGAGCCGCCGCTCTCGCTGGCACCGCCCCGGCCGTCGTCCACGACGGACACGTGTAGCCGGTCGGCGTTGCGTCGCACGGTGACCGACGCCGAGGTGGCACCGCTGTGTCGGGCGACGTTGGTCAGCGCCTCCGCGACCACGAAGTATGCCGTCGCCTCGACCGACGCGGCGCACCGGCCCGGGACGTCGACCTGCACCGTGCACGGCACCCCGCAGCCGGCGGCCAGGCCGTCGAGCGCGGCGGGGAGCCCACGGTCGTCGAGCACCGGCGGCAGGATCGAGCGGACCACGGTACGCAGCTCCGCCAGCGCCAGTTCGGCGGAGTCGTGCGCGCGGTCCAGGATCTCCACGGCCCGCGCCGGGTCCCGGGCCATCGCCCGCCGCGCGGCACCCAGCAGTACGGTGACGGCGACCAGCCGGTTCTGTGCCCCGTCGTGCAGGGACCGCTCGATGCGGCGTAGCTCGACGGCGTGCGCGTCCAGCGCGGCGGCCCGGGTCGCGGTCAGCTCGGCGATCCGCATCGACGTGTCGACGTCGCGCGGTGGTGCCAGCAACCGCCGCCCCGGCAACGCCTGCAGCCGGGCAAGCAGCGGGCCGAGGGCAACGGTCACGGCGAGCCAGCCGACACCCATCAGCCCCACCACGAGGGCGTCGGGCAACCCGTCGATCCGCCAGTCGATGAACCCCGGGCCGCCCGCCTCCGGCGGCAGCACCCAGTAGTACAACGGGAACAGCAGGTTCTGCACGGCGGAGATCGGCAGGGACAGCCCGACCACACCGAGTCCGAACCCGACGGTGCCGTGCGCGGCCACGAACGCGGCCTCGCGCCGGACCCATGGGTCGTGCAGGACGCCGCGCAGGCTGGCGGGGACCGCCGGCGGCAGCGGCAGGTCGTGGTCCGATCGCGACAGTCGGGCCCGTTCCCGGTTGGCGGCCAGCCGGACCGCCTTCGCCGCCGACGGGACCACCGCCAGGCCGATGCCGACCACGCAGGCGAGCGCCACCAGAACCAGGAGCAGTACGGCCGCGAGCGCCAGGATCGACGTGCCGAGGCCGCCGACGAGGTGTTCGATGGCGTCGACAGACATCCGTACGCGGCGACGGGCGTACCGTCGCAGTCTGGGCCCACGGCCCGGCCCCGCCGCCCGCACCGCGGCCGAACGCCCGACGGTGTCTCTGCGCGGCATTGGCGTACCTCCCCGGCTTCAGACGATAGCGACGCAACGGCGGATCCGGTGCCTCGCGGCCGAGAAGGTACAGCCTGCTGTATGAGGCGGTTCAGCTCGCCGCCGACGTCGGCGTACGGACGGCTGGCGACGCTTCGTCCCGTGCCGTCCGGCGTACGCCGTAGCTGAGCAGGTAGCCGACCATCCAGATCTCGCCGACCGACGCCGGATAGACCATCGCGTCGACGAGGACCTGTGCGTCGCGGGCGAGGTACGAGACGAACGGGCTGAGCAGGTACCCGACGCCGCCGACCAGGAGGATCCAGCCCAGGAGGCGGGGCATCCAGCCCGAGCGCAGCACGCACCAGCCCATGGGGATGAGCCACAGGCCGAAGAACAGTGCTCCCACGCTCCACAAGTTGGCGCTGACCAGGTACAGGAGCTGGACGGTGGCCGCCGCGTCCCCGACCGGGGCGGCTGAGACCCCGATCGCGGTGCCCAGCAGCGCCGCGCTCACCAGGATGACGACCGCGTTGATCAGGCCGAAGGCGGCGATCCCGCCTGCGGCAACGGAGCTCACGGGGCGGAACAGGCGGTAGAACCAGACGGCGGTGAGGGCCTGGGTGACGACGATGGCGAGCTCCAGGGCGACGCCTGCGCGGGCAAGCGCACCGTGTGTGACCAGGTTGGCCAGCGTCGCATCAGGGTCGTCGGCCACGAGGAGCTGCGCGCGGACGATGAGGAAACCGAGTACGGCGGTGATGGCTATGCCGAGGTAGAACAGCCCGGTCGTCCGGGCGGTACGGGTCAGCTCTTGCATCGTCGCTCCTTCGATCTGTCAAGGGGTTGCGGGTGAGGGCTTGTGCGCGCCCCGGCTTGCTTCCGGGTGCGCGGCATCGGGCCGCGAGCCGGTGGCCTCGCTGCCATGTAAAGAAAACTTGACATCTCGAAGGTAAAGCAGTCCTGACATGATGTCAAGAATTCTTGACACACCCGGCTTGCCTGGTGCCGCGCTCGACAACGTGCCGAGACACGGCAGACCGACGTGCACCCGGCTCGGCGGCATTGGAGGACATCGTGACGCTGCTACCGCTCGCATCCGGTTCGCACCCGGCGGCGACAACCGTCGCCGCCGACGTACGGCTGCGGCTGCCAAGCGGTCGGCTGGTGGCCGCCGAACCGCCCGGACTCTTCCCTGCCGGGGAGGTCGCCTGCGGGGCGTTCGCCCAGACCGTGGCACCCGGCGAGTACGCCGTCGAGATCCTGGCCGAGGGCGACGTGGTGCTGGGGGCCGGAGTCGTCGTACGTCCCGAGCCGGTCAGCCAGTGGCTGCCAGCCCAGTGCAACGGAGAGGACCTCATCTACCCGGTCGATGGTGCCACCGGCGGATTCGGCTCGGTCGAGGTCTTCGAGGCGTTGACTGACGACGACGCCCGCGAGGAACTGATCGCGGACCTCTCCTTCGACCAGGACGGGCTCTACAGCGTCTACCACCACGAGGCCACCGACACCAACCTTGTCGCCATCCACCTGAATGCCGACGGCCGGTACCGCAGCTGGGTCGGGTACACCGCCGAGGGCGAGGTCGCCTGCTTCTTCACCGACTTCGGCGACCTGGAAGACCGGACCGGCGATCTCCAGAATCCGCTCCGGTAGGGCGATCGCTGGTTGAGTGCGACCCGCCGAGCGGTACACCATGAGCATGCAGGCCGTGTCGCAGCACCTTCAGGCGCTCGAGCGCTCCGGCTTGATCAGCCGGGGGCTCACCGTCAGACCCGCCCGTGCCGCTTTTCGAACCGGGAAGGCTCAAGCTCGCCGATCGGCAACAGTGGATTCCCGGCAGCTGGCATCGGAATCGTCGGCAACGCCGATCGTGGGCCGTATCCACACTGCCGCTGGTCTATGGGATCAGCTCAGCCACGGGCAGCGCCTCGTATAGCCGGCCAGCGGCCAGGTCGTCGTGCGCAGGGGCCGCGGCTTCAACGCCGGGGTCTGCGACCGTTGCCCGGCCAGGCTTCGGTCGAGGCGCCCCGGCGAGCAGATCCGGGCCCCGCCGCTGTAGCCCCAGCCGAGCATCGTGTTCGAGCGGAAGATTCGCCATTACCGTTGAACGGTGATCGGCAACCTTGAGACGTTCCAGGACGAGCTGGCCGCCAGCGGGTTTCCGCCGCTGGTCAACAAGCTGGCCGGGGCCGGCTTCCGGGGCCGGATCGCCACCCGTGACCTCGGGCCGCTGCGACTGGTCTCCCTCGACACGCCCGTGAGCGCCTGTATCGGGCGGGAGCGCGACGCCTCCGACGGCGAGAACCTGGCAATCAAGGTGATGACCCGAGGTCAGACGCGGGTCGAGCAGGGGCGCGGCCACGCCGAACTCGGGCCGGCCGACCTGGTGCTGCTCGATCCCACGCGCACGATCCGGTTCGAGAGCACCGCCTCGGCGCACGTCACCATCCTGGTTCCGCGCCGGGAGCTTCGGATCCGGCCCGCGCAGATCGACCGGCTCATCGGCGTACGCATCGACGGCAGCCACGGTCCGGGCGCTCTCGTCTCCGTGCTGGCTCGCGAATCCGCACGGTCGGCGACCAAGTTCCGCGAGGTGGAGGCGCTACGGTCGGCGGCGGCCGTCATCGAGCTGATCGCGGTCGCACTGGAGGCCCGGCTGGGCGACGAACAGCCGGCCCCGGACGAGCGGCTGCGGGACCGGATCGCCGGCTACATCGAGGCCAGGCTGGCCGATCCCGATCTGTCCCCGCCCGGCATCGCCGCCGCCCACCACATTTCCGTACGCCGGCTGCACAAGCTGTTCGAGGACCAGCCGCTCACCGTCGCGGCCCTGATCCGTCATCGCCGCCTGGAGCGCTGCCGGGCCGAACTGGCCGGGAGCGGACGTACGGTCACCGCCGTGGCCGCCCGGTGGGGATTCTCCGATCCCACCCATTTCAGCAAGCTCTTCAAGACGACGTACGGCTACAACGCCCGCGCACTGGTGACCAACAACCGTGCACGCACGACCAAGACGGGCACCGCCGGACCGGAACAGGATGGTGGTCACCAAGGCAGGCGATAGGTTGGGAGAAGTCGTGGCGAAGGTAAACATCGTCCGTCCCGGTGAGGGCGAGATCCTCGGCAGCGGGGCGCAGCAGATCCGCATCCTGGAAAACGGCGAGCACACCGACCACCGGCTGGGGTTCGCCGAGGTCACCATTCCGCCGGGCACCCCAAGCCCGTTGCAGCACCGCCACGCCCAGCACGACGAGGGCTTCTACGTGCTGGCGGGAACGTTCCGGTTCACCGTCGGCGAGGACCAGTACGACGCCGGGCCGGGCACCTGGGTCATCGTGCCGACCGGGGCGCCGCACACGTTCGCCAATGTCGGCGACGGGAACGCGGTCATGCTGAACACGTTCACGCCGGACCTGTACGTGCAGTATTTCCGCGACTTCAAGGCCATGATCGATTCCGGGCAGCCGGTCAACGCCGAGACCATGCGACCGCTGTGGCAGAACTACGCCACCGAGATCTCGAACGAATACGCCTCGTGAAGTAGCTTCAGTACGACCGCTACGGCGGCCCGGGGATGATGCGGCTCGCGGAGTTCGAGCCAGCGCGCCCGGGTCCGGATCGCCGATATCGTCCCGACCCCGGCCAAAATGATCAGGAGCATGCTGCCCGGACCGTTCCGGACGATGATGGGCCGGCCGGTGGCGGCCGACTTGGAGGAGCTGGCCCGGCTCCGGCCGCCGGCGCGGGCGTGCCGGGTGGCTTCGCGGTCGGAAAGCCGGATCGATCAGAACGACACGACGATGCCGACCATCGGAGGCCGGCGTAGCCGGAGCAGCCGGGCGAACCAGTTCCCTGCCCGCGACACGACGTACCGTCGGGCCAGCAGCTCGCGGGCCAGCGCCGTCGCGTCGCCGTCCAGCAGCCGGGCCGTTCCCGTCACACTCGGCGCGTCCGGTGCCACCGCCCCGCGTATGGAACACGGCTGCACCAGAACGCGCGGGTCGTTCCGGATCCGCTTGACCTTGCCCGAGCCCGCTTCGGTCACGATCCAGAGTTCGGCACCGTGCGGTACGTGCCAGACCGGCGTGGCCACCGCAGTGCCGTCCTTGCGGTACGTGGTCAGACTGACGTACCGGCTACGGGCGATTTCATCGGCCACGGTCACCGTGCCAGCGTAGCGAGTCCTGCCCGGGCGCCCGCGATGTCGAGAGCAACTGGCCACCAGGAAGGCCCGCCCGCGCCCTCGGCGCGGCAGATCCGGATGCTGGGACGGCGTCATGGTGAAGTGACCCCGGCTGGGGCTCTGGCGTGACTGGACGGTTCGCTGGGGCAGCCGGCCCCGGCTGGGGTCGGTCTGCGCGCTACCGTCTGCGTATCGCTGCGGGCGCGTGTGAAAGATCCGCAGCCGGACAGTACGAGGAGACAACGATGACCGACGCCACCAGCGACGCCGATCCCACCGCTGACGTCGAAGCGGAAACCGAGGAGCAGCCGCAGCCCTTCGAGAACCGGGCGGCACGCCGTTCCAAGGGCAAGGCCAAGGCCAACCACACCGCAGGTACGGCCAGCCGCATCCACGGCCGCTCCGGCACGGTGCAGAGCCCTCGCCAGTACGGCAACCGTCGCAGCGGCTGATTGTCGGCCGGACGCTGACGCCGGCCAACATCACCACACGCCCCACGCTCGTACGCTCCGTGACGCGTGGTTCGCGGCATTTTGGGCATCGCGGACAGCATGGGTAGCACAGAGCGTGACAGCCCTGCCGGCCCCACGCGCGGGATCCGCCGACCGAGGCGGAGGTTACGGTGGATAATCAACAACCCGACGATGAGGCTACAAATGATAAATGTCCAGGAGTTCGCGCGACGGCTGAGCACTCTCGGAGCTGATACGTTCACCAGCGACGACGTCGTGGACCTGGCGACCGCTGCCGATGTTCGCATCAGCGCGGACCTCGAGATCGACGCCAACCTGGCGCAGCGCTTGCTCGACCAGATCTCGCCCACCCTGCCGGTCACCGGGGCCCAGATCGCGGCGTCGCAATGGCCGCCACCGAAGTCTTTCCGTCCTGCGGTGCCTTCGGTGTCGTTCTCCAGCCCCGGTGCCGTCGGCGGACCGGCTGATCAGCCGACCCGACCTCGCAGTTCCAGGCCTGCGGGTAGCGGTCGGCGACACGGCCCTCGACGAACTGGCAGGTGAAACTGCAGTCCTGTCTATGGGATCAGCTCAGCGACGGGCAGCGCCTCGTGTAGCCGGCCAGCGGCCAGGTCGTCGTGCCGGATCACGAAACTCCCGTCACTTCGGTAGGAGGACTCGTCGTCCACGGGAAAGCGGGCGAGCGACACCCACTCACTCGTCAGCCGGTGCGTCTCCTTCTCCACATGGGAATACCACTTCGCGACCGGGACGACGATCTCGCCGGTCTTCTCCCGCCACGCGAGGGTCTGCTCCGCGATCCACTTGATCACCTCGGCGTCGGGGTACCCGCCGATGTAGGCGCTGGCGTATTTGTTGTCAGGCGGCCAGATGTCGCCGGCCAGAGCAGAGAGCTCGTCCACGTGTGGCAGGTCCCGCTCGAGGTCACGGGTCAACTGCTGCCGCAACGGCGACAGGTCGTCCTCGTCCACGTCGTCCACGTCCGCCCCGAACCAACTGGGCAACTCCGCGCGCAGCGTGGCGCTGACGTCGTACTGCTCGCCGACGGACGCGTGGTCGGTGGATCCTGCCGCCACCTCGGTATCGGTGCCGGCGGGCACGAACACGACCCGGCCGTACCTCTGCTCTCCGGTGGCAGCGGCCAGCTCGTGGTTCAGGAAGAACAGCAGCGAGCCCGCTGTTGGCAGGCCGAAGCCGTCGACTCTTGGCAACGCCGCACAGTCGACCGAGAAGATGAACGGCAACGGACCGACCCCGTCGGACGGCCAGTCCATGCCTACCGGCAGCCGGGGCAGCCCACCGAACTGCCCGACTGGAACGCCGTCGGATCCCCCGCTCAACCGGATCGACAGACGGAGGTGCTCGATGAACCGGCTGACCTCGTCGTCCGGGATGCCCGACGCGATCGCCGCATGACGAAACTGCCCCTGATGATCCATGGCGCACCATAGTGGCACGAGGGCGAGCACGGCGACCGATGCCCCACGGCCCGCACGCGCTGCCGCCATGATCGGGGTGCGCACATCTCGGCACGTCCGGGCGGCTCCCCCCGGCGGCGCCTGGATACGCTCCGTGACGCGCGGTTCGCGGCAGATCCGCGCGTCTTGGCACCAATGGTCATGCATAGCCATGCACGCCGCGCTGGCCGATTGCGACTGCGGTGAGTCCGGGGATCGATCGACGTGGGGTGGCCGCTGTGTCGGATAACGGGCCGTTATTACCCGTGAGCCCGGGGAGCCCTCGCGCACACCTTCCAGGGTCGTCCCTGAGCCTCAACCATCATTACCTGCCTGGCCCACCACTGGCCGCCTCGTCGAGCTGCTGGCGCAACTCGGCGGCCTCTTCGGTACGGCCAAGACCGTCGAGCACGTCCGCCAGGGTCCGATACGCCGAGAACAGCTGTCCGGCGAACATCTGCGGCAGCTGGCTCACGAGCGGCTCATAGAGGCTGATCGCCTCGGTGACTGATTCCAGAGCCTCGGCGTAGTTGGCCTTCACGTTCACACACACCCACCCGTACGCCCACAACGACATGGCGAGGTTGGGTAGATAGGCGTCCGGGTTCGCTACGGCCAGCCGGCGGTAGATGCCGGTGGCTTCCTCGGCCGGGGCCAGTGCCTGCTCCCGGCGCCCCAGCTCGGACAGGATGTTGCCGAGGTTGTTCAACGACGCGGCGAGGTTGGGTAGGTAGGCGTCCGGGTTCGCTACGGCCAGCCGGCGCCGGATGGTGACGGCTTCCTCGGCCGGGGCCAGTGCCTGCTCCCGGCGCCCCAGCTCGGACAGGCGGTTGCCGAGGTTGTTCAACGACGCGGCGAGGTTGGGTAGGTAGGCGTCCGGGTTCGCTACGGCCAGCCGGCGGTAGATGCCGGTGGCTTCCTCGGCCGGGGCCAGTGCCTGCTCCCGGCGCCCCAGCTCGGACAGGATGTTGCCGAGGTTGTTCAACGACGCGGCGAGGTTGGGTAGGTAGGCGTCCGGGTTCGCTACGGCCAGCCGGCGGTAGATGCCGGTGGCTTCCTCGGCCGGGGCCAGTGCCTGCTCCCGGCGCCCCAGCTCGGACAGGCGGTTGCCGAGGTTGTTCAACGACGCGGCGAGGTTGGGTAGGTAGGCGTCCGGGTTCGCTACGGCCAGCCGGCGCCGGATGGTGACGGCTTCCTCGGCCGGGGCCAGTGCCTGCTCCCGGCGCCCCAGCTCGGACAGGCGGTTGCCGAGGTTGTTCAACGACGCGGCGAGGTTGGGTAGGTAGGCGTCCGGGTTCGCTACGGCCAGCCGGCGGTAGATGCCGGTGGCTTCCTCGGCCGGGGCCAGTGCCTGCTCCCGGCGCCCCAGCTCGGACAGGATGCTGCCGAGGTTGTTCAACGACGCGGCGAGGTCGGGTAGGTAGGCGTCCGGGTTCGCTACGGCCAGCCGGCGGTAGATGCCGGTGGCTTCCTCGGCCGGGGCCAGTGCCTGCTCCCGGCGCCCCAGCTCGGACAGGATGCTGCCGAGGTTGTTCAACGACGCGGCGAGGTTGGGTAGGTAGGCGTCCGGGTTCGCTACGGCCAGCCGGCGGTAGATGCCGGTGGCTTCCTCGGCCGGGGCCAGTGCCTGCTCCCGGCGCCCCAGCCCGGACAGGATGCTGCCGAGGTTGTTCAACGACATGGCGAGGTTGGGTAGGTAGGCGTCCGGGTTCGCTACGGCCAGCCGGCGGTAGATGCCGGTGGCTTCCTCGGCCGGGGCCAGGGCCTGCTGGCGCCGGCCGGTGTTCGCGAGTCGGATTGCGAGGTTGCCGGTGTGCCGGGCGCGTTGTTCGTCGCTGCCGTCGGTGTGGTCGAGCAGGTGCTGGGCCAGCACAGCGGCGGCGGGGTCAAGGTCCAGGGAGCGTTCAGGCAGCAGGGCGTGGATGGTGTCGGCGAGGGCGGGGCTGGTGTACCCGGCGACGGCGGTCAGTGCGGTCCCGCCGGTGTGTACCGCCAGCGTCGGGTCGATGCTCAGCAGGGTGTGTAGCCAGCCGTGGACGTGCGGGTGTCGGCCGGCAGCGGCAGCCAGGAAGATCAGGATTCGGGCGGCGTGGGCCGGCGGTTTCTGCCCGTCAGTACGGGTAGTCAGCGGGCCGGGTGTGTAGGTGAGGGTGTCGTCCGCTGTCCGGCGGGCGGTGAGCAGTGTGGTCGCTGTCCAGGAGTCGGTGTGCCCGCTGGCGGTGACCGGTTCCCCGGTCGGGCTGGCGGGCAGGCTCAACGCGATGAAATCCTCAGCGAGCCGGTCGGGGTACATCGGTTCCAGCACCGTGCCGGTACCGGGTGACGGGTAGCAGCGGTCGTGGGCGTCGAGCAGCTTCTGCCCCGCTCTTTCGTCGGCCAGATGAGTGCGTGTCAGCAACCGGATCCCGTCATCGCGGGACTGCGGCCCGGCCAGGCAGGCCAGCAACACCGTGCGCGCCGCAGCGGTCACGGTGTCCGGTGCGCTGCCGTGCAGCCGCGCCCAGTAGGCGCGTTCCCGGTCCAGCAGGTAGCGGGTCACGTCACCGGCCGAGCGCGGCGGGACGGCCTGCCGGGTGTAGGCGTTGACGGTTGCCAGCGCCGTCATATGGATACCCAGGGTGGTCCCGTACACCCGGTCGTCGCCCAGGTCCCCGGGCGGCTGCCACCGGTCGGGCCAGCCCGACTCGGGTCTGTCGGGCTGGTAGATCTCGGTGAACCGCTGGCAGGCCGCCTCGAACAGAGCACGCCGGGCCTGCCGGTCTCCGGCCAGCGCCGCCAGCAGACGCGGCTCGCCGTCGTCACAGGTGTCAGCGGTGTATCCGAGCCGGGGCAGTTCGGCGGCGATCGTGGGCCACCAGTCGACCGACCGGGCCAGGAGCAGGACCCGTACCTTCGGCGCCCGGGACCGGCAGTCGGTCAGTAGCCGCAATAGGTCGTGCACGGGCCACCGTTCCGCGTAGTCGACCAGCAGCAGCAGCGGCCGGCGCCCGGCCGGCAACCACCGCCACGGCGTGCCCAACGGTTTCGCGTCCGCCTCCGGCGGAGCGGCGTCGTGGTGCCCAGCCACCGCGACCCGCCACCCCGCAGCCACGCTCTGCCGGCCCAACTCCTGAGCCAGGCGGGTCTTTCCCTGCCCACCCGGGCCGTGCCACGCCCACACCCGGCGCACGGCCGGATCGTCCTGCCACTGCCGCAGCGCCCCCAGCTCAGAGGCACGACCGGTGAACACGATCGCTTGGCGCCGCGCGGTCAGCAACCTGCTCGGCTGCCGCCGCGATTCCGCCAGCTCGACCAGTCCCGCCGCCGGCAGGTCCACGAACCTGTCCACCGTGTACGGCGGCACACCCGACTCGTTGATGATCAGATCCCCGCCGGCAACGTACGCGTCCCGGCCGGCAACGACATCCTGACGACGCCCGCCGACCACATCGTCGCCCGGCAGCCCGTCCAACGCGGTCACCCCACGTCCCGCCCGTCCTCGACATCCAGATCCCGGCCGGCCACCGTCGCCTCCCGGTCCGCCTGCACATCCTGCTTCTCGACCCGATCGCCACCCCCTCGCCCGGAACCCCACCGGCCCCGGCTCTCGCCCCGGCCGACCGTCAAGTCCCGGCCGGCCACCATCGCGTCACCGCCAGCACGGACCCGCTGCACCAGGCCACCACCGGCGGCCTGCGACGGACCCGCCGACACCAGCGCACGCCGCGCCAAGACCACCCCGTACACCGCGAGCGGCACACCACCCACCGCCACCACCGCGGCCACCACACTGGCCACCTGATCAGCCCGACTCAACTGATCCGCCGTCAACCGGGTCACCAACACCCACACCCCGGCAACCACCGCCAGCAAACCCGCGACAAGCCAGCCCAGCCACCTCATCCCGCCACCGCGCGCCATACCCGCCATCATGGACCACGGCATCCACCAGCCACACTGACAGAATCCCGACCCAAACGACCGGCCAGGCAGCGTGTCCCTGAACACCCCGTCACAGGCGGCCCACGGCACTCACCGGGACAAGACTGTCCGCACTAAGGACACACTCGCCCCAGTTGATATACGGTAATCAATTTACTCTTACACACTGGGCTCGCACTGTCATCGGCATGAGCGTGCGCTGGTGCCCACCCGATCCGGTGAACGGCTGCGGCGTTCCTGGAGGCTCGGTCGGTCGCCCGTCGGAGTTGTCGGCCTCTCGGCGGCGAGTGCGGCCGCTCGGATGTGCTCAGGGTCGACGCCGTTCGCGTCGAGTCGCGGATCTGCTCACCCGACCGTGATCAGGCAGGTTGTGGGTGCGATGGTGGAGTTGTAGGTACGGCGAGGGGGGTTGTGGGTTGGGCACCGTGTCCGTATGCGAGTTTTCGTGCAACCCCAGTGCGATGTTCGCCAGGGTCGCGCGTGGCGAGACGATCGAGGTGACCCGGCACGGCACCGTGATCGCGGTGCTGCTGCCGGGGGCGGCCACGCTCAGCCGATACTCTTCGCTGGTCGCCAAGGGCCTGATCAAGCTGGCCGCCACCACGACGAACGACCTCGACCAACTTCCGCGCTACGACGTACCGGAGAACCTGTCGCCGCTTGACCTGCTTCTCGCCGCCCGCGAGGCTGACGACCGTTGACCTGCCTCGGCGCATCCCGACAGCAGGTCCCGGTCTCGGCTCGTGATACGCACCCCGACCACGGCCAAGGTGAGCAGGTGCCACCGGTCGTTGGTCAGCGGTGGGTCGTGCCCACCTGGGTGACGAAGGTCGACCAGGCGGTGGGGGCGAAGGTGAGGGTGCCGCCGGTGCGGTCCTTGCTGTCGCGGACCAGCACGCGGCCCGGCAGGTTGTCGGCGACCTCGACACACGCACCGCCGTTGCTGTTGCTGCGGCTGGAGGTGCGCCACGCTGGCTCGGTCATAGCTCTTCCGCCATCCTCGCGATCAGGTCCCGGGACGCGTCCCGGGGCAGTGCCACCGAGCGTATCGCCTCCCATGCGTTGACGAAGGCGGCGACCTTCGCCGGCTCCTCGTAGGTGCGGCCGTCCAACGGATTCTCCGCATAGGCCACCGTCGCCCCGTCCGGCAGTGTGGCCAGGATGAAGTTGCCGGATTGTCCGGCGTAGAGCCCTGCGTCGAGCGGCACCACGTGCAGCAGCAGCCGGTCACGCCGCGACATCTCCACCAGGTGCAGCAGCTGCTCCTTCATCACCACCGGGTCGCCCCGGCGCAGCGCGGCCTCGTCGACGATGAACGAGGCGACCGGCGGCGTCTTGCGGTCGAAGACGGTCGTCTGGCGGGCGAGCCGGTGGGCCAACCGCTGCTCGGCCACCTCCGGCGCATGCATGCCGACAGCGAGCACCGCGCGGGCGTACGCCTCGGTCTGCAACAGCCCAGGGACGTAGGTCGGCTCGTACCAGCGCAGCATCTCGGCCTCGGCCTCGTACTCCGGCCAGGGCTGGAACCAGTCCGGCGGGACGGCCCGGCGGGCGTCGTCGGCGGTCTCCTGCACCAGCGTGCCGCTGCCGAAGACCTCGTCGATCTGCACGGCGGTGTCCGGCAGCGGGATCTGCCGGGCCGTCTCGAACTTGGCGATCAGCGAGGTGGAGACGCTCAGCCGCTGCGCCAACTGCTCCTGGGTCATGCCGCCGTTGAGCGTACGGAGGAACTTGAGGATGCGGGGAACCCCGTTGGTGGTCACGAATTACCGGTCCTTCCCGATTCAAGATCGAAACTTCGGAACGGGTTCTGTTGGTGGAAATCCTTCCACTGCGGACCGGCTGCGTCCAGGGTGGATGTCGTCAGAACTTCTTGGACGGGAGAAGTCGATGATCAATAAGGAGCCGGGCTCCGATGCCGACGTGGATGTCGACGCGGACGCCGAACGGGTGTTGCGGCACGCGCGGGAGACCGCCGAGAAGCACCTGCCGCTGCGGACCGGCGAATGCCCGGCCTGCGGATCGGCGGCGTTCTGCGCCCCGTTCACCATGGCGTTGGCGATCCTCGACCGGCGTGACGTGCCGAAAGCCCGCCGGATCCGTACGGTGCTGACCGTCGCCGGGTTGTCGCCGCCGGAGTTTCCGCACCCGCCACAGAACGGTGACGACGGGCGGCCCGACCGTGCCCAGTGAACCGTTGATCAAAGTCGGCGACGTGTTGCGGCTGCGCGCTGAGGACTGGGCATTCGGCAACGGCCCGGTGGCAATGCGGATATCCCATCTGCGGCACGGTCACGACGTTCCGCAGGTGACCATGATCGCGGTCATGGGCACGTTCGTCGCCGGTCCCCGGACCGGTCAGATGATGCTGCTGTCGGTGTTCAAACATGCCCTCCGGCGACCTGGCGTCGTCGAACGCGACGGCCGTCCCGTGATCACCACCGAGCAGTGATTCCTCGAAAGGACTGATCCGCCATGCGTCGACTTCTGCACCTTCTGCTGTTTCCTCGGCGTACCCGCCGACAGGCCCGGCTGCTCGCGGACCTCGCCGCCCAGGCGCGGCCGCCGGCCCCGGGGCGGCACGGGCGCAACACCGCCGGCCACCGCTACGTCGGTGCGGCGCGGCCGTCGATCAGCCCCAGCCAGGTCCGGGACCGCTGGTTCAGTGAGCGCACCCGGCGCGGTTGCGACCCGACCGAGGTACGGGCCTTCCTGCACCTGGTCGCCGACGAGTTGACGGCGGTGCGGGCGGAGCTGGCGGCTACGCGCGACGAGAACGTACGGATCAAGCAGGCGTTGCGGGACTGGCAGTCGCAGCAGTTCCAAGCGGCGTCCTGACGGTCGCCGCGCTGTTCGCCGCCGTTGTCGCGTTGGGTGGAGCCTCCCCAGAAACCACCTGTTCGCGACTAGTCGAACGTCCAGAAGAAGTAGTAGACGGAGGGCGGGTTGCCGTACGCGCGGTACTGGCAGAGGTACGAACTCCACATGTCGTTCTGGATGCCGTAGTTGCCGTACCAGTGACAGAAGCTCAGATCACTGTAGACATTGCGGAGCGTGCCGCCCGGTGGATCCGGGTAGTCCGCCGAAGCTGGGGCGGCGGTGGTTGCGAACAGGCCGGCCATGGCGATCGTGAACGCCACCAGCAGTGTGGTCAGTCTTCGCATACGTACTCCCATCGGGTCGTTCGTCGACCTCCACGGCCCTGATGCCATGACATCGACGTGTAACGATCACATCCTTTCATTGTGATCGATGCGATGGAAGGGGTTCTGCCGGATCCTCAATCGAGGCAGAACTCATTTCCCTCGATGTCGCGCATAACAAGGCACGACTCGTCGAAACCATCTGCAAACAGCGATTCCACCCGTACCGCGCCGAGCGCGACCAACCGGGCGCATTCGGCTTCGAGCGCGGCGACCCGCTCGTCCCCCGCGAGCCCGGTGCCGACCCGTACGTCGAGATGCAGCCGGTTCTTGGCGGTCTTGCCTTCGGGGACCCGCTGGAAGAACAGTCGCGGGCCGACCCCGGTCGGGTCCACGCAGGCGAACGCCGAGCCCTGGCGCTCCGGCGGCAGTGCCTGATCGAACTCCGTCCAGGAGGTGAACCCCGGCGGCGGTGGCGGAACGACGTACCCCAGCACCTCGCACCAGAAGCGGGCGACGCGCTCCGGCTGCGCGCAGTCGAAGGTGACCTGGAACTGCTTGACCGACGGCCAGGATAGCTGCCGGCGCGACCTGCGCGGCAGCACCGCGTACCAATGAGATTGTGCGCGAGACTATTGGGAGTGCGCGGAACCGTTCGGGCTGGGAGTGCACCGCTTCGGCCTGGTGGTGTCGCTGTCGACCGTGACGCTGGATCGTCCGTTGCTCTGGTAGCCCTCGGTCGCCATGATCATGTAACCCATGGGTGCATCGAGGTTCAGGCCGGCGCGGGCCCATGCGTCGAAATGGTCGCCGGTGTTGATCGTTCCGCTGGACCGCGGCTGCTGCCGGACGCTGTAGTAGCGGTAGTACGGCGTGATGCCGACGCCGAGAATCTGTCGGTAGATGTCGTAGGTGCTGCCCTCGCTGACGACGGTGCCCATCGCCGTACCGGTGGGCCGCCAGGTGCCCCAGTTCTCGACGACGTAGTACTCGGCAATCGGTGATGTCGTGTAGCCGTAGAGCGAGAGGAACGAGACGCCGCCCGGGTGGAAGGTCGCGCAGTAGTTGAAGGTCCGGCGATGACCGGTCGCCCAGCCTTTGCCGCCGAGCCAGTTGTTGACGCCGTCCCAGTGAGCGCTGTACTGGCCTTGCGGGCCCAAGGTCATGGTGGCGTTGCCGGCGTCCTTCCAGTAGGCGTAGAAGTAGCCGTCGTGGGTGCCGGTCTGATTGGAGGTGATGACCGGGCGGTCGGGCGGCAGCTGTGTCGCGTGCGTCGTGTCGAGGTGGGCACCGACGTGCGTCGTATCGGCGCGTGTGCCGGCGTACGTCGTGTCTGCGTGGGCGCTGGTGACCGGCGCTGTTATCAGGAGCGTCAGGATCGCGGTGCAGGCGACGCCGACAGTAAGTCTGGTGTGGCCGCGCCGACTGCTCGCCGACCTCACGTCGGGTGTCTCGCTCATCGGTCCGTCACTTCCTCTCGGATGTGGGCACCGACAATCGCCGATGATCGACTAGAATCGATGCATTTCGATCGAGTGTCGACCGGGCTACGGCGATGTGTCAACGGTTGACTGGGTGGTCCACCAGCCCTGCCGGTGCCCCCGCGTCCAACGGCCGGAAGTGTCGCCCGCGTCGAGATGTGGCCGGTCAGTCGAGGCAGAACTCGTTGCCCTCGACGTCGTGCATCACCAGGCACGACTCGTTGAAGCCGTCTGCGTGCAGCAGTCGTACGCGTACCGCGCCGAGCGCGACCAACCGGGCGCATTCGGCTTCGAGCGCGGCGACCCGCTCGTCCCCCGCGAGCCCGGTGCCGACCCGTACGTCGAGATGCAGCCGGTTCTTGACGGTCTTGCCTTCGGGGACCCGCTGGAAGAACAGTCGCGGGCCGACCCCGGTCGGGTCCACGCAGGCGAACGCCGAGCCCTGGCGCTCCGGCGGCAGTGCCTGATCGAACTCCGTCCAGGAGGTGAACCCCGGCGGCGGTGGCGGAACGACGTACCCCAGCACCTCGCACCAGAAGCGGGCGACGCGCTCCGGCTGCGCGCAGTCGAAGGTGACCTGGAACTGCTTGACCGACGCCATCGGCCCACCATAGACGCAGGTGCAGATCCCTGCCGCCCGGTTTCGCTCGGGACGTCGGCTTGACTTTGTCGCATGTATTGTCTCACTCTAGTGAGACAAGCATTGCGACAGAAAGGAGCTGTTGGACATGAACCAGGCAGAGCACCCGGTGACCAGACAGTGGCTGGACCGGCACGGTCTGACCGACGCCGAGCCGACTCCGCTGCTCACCGCGCGGCTGACCGTACGCCGGGAGGCCACCTTCTACGGCAGCCTCCTGCTGGCCGCCTTCCTGATCGGCGCGGCACTCACCCACGTGTCCCGGCTCGGCGACGGCACGTCCGCCCAGTTCCGCCTGCTGGTGCTGGCCGCGTTGGTGGTCGCGCTACTCGCGGGCCAGTGGCTGCTCGGCTGGTGGGTCCGGCGGGTCGACCGGCGGGCCGGCGCCCAACTGCCCCGACGGGTGGCCCATCCGGTCGGGTTCGGCTGGCAGGCGGTGCTGGGTCGGCCGTACGCCGTCTTCGCGGTCGCCACCTTCGCCAGCGCGCTGCTGCTCGCGGTGAGCGTACTGCCGATTTCCGACCCTGACCTGCGCGCCGGCGCGGCCGTCGTGCTGATCGGCCTCGTCGGGGCCGGCGCCGGCACCGTACTGCAGCTACGCCAGGTGCTGACCAGCCCGGCGGTGGCCGAGGACGAGGCGTCGCTGACGGCCGACGTCATCATGCGGATCGAGGACGCCCGCGCCCTGGTCACCCCCAACCTGGTCTGGACGCTGCCGGCGATCTTCCTGTACGGAGAGTCGCTCGGCTGGTGGAACGTGGTGGCCATCGGACTCGTCCCGGCCGGCGTCGTCGCGCTCGCCCTGATCCACCGCCGGACTGCCGACGTCGGGGTGACTGCCCGGCAGGCCATGATCGTCCGATGATCGTCATCGACGCCGCTTCGCCGACGCCGCCGTACGAGCAGCTGCGGGCCCAACTGGCGAAGCAGATCCAGGACCGGTCGCTGGCTGTCGGCACCCGGTTGCCGACGGTCCGCCGGCTCGCCGCCGACCTCGGTCTCGCCGTGAACACGGTCGGTCGGGCGTACCGGGAGTTGGAGGAGGCCGGCCTGATCGAGACCCGGGGGCGCGCCGGCTCGTTCGTCTCGGCCGCCGGTGACCAGGCCCTCGAACAGGCCCGCCGCGCCGCCCGCGACTACGCCACGATCATCAGCCGGGTCGGCATCGACCCGGCCGAGGCGGTCCGGATCGTCCAGGCGGCCCTGGCCCACCCGTCTCCACCGTAGACACCTGCGCTACCTGTGGGCGGTGCCGGCGGCCGTCGGTTGCTGGTTGCGGCGGTGCCGCCGCCAGCGGTCGATGGCGAGGTGCGAGACGACCAACGGCAGTACGCCGATGACGTACCACGCCAGGTCGGTGGCGTCGAACTGGACGCCCAGCACCAGCCGTGCGATGACACTGCGTGCGGACAGCTCCGCCGGGATCCCGGTCAGCTGGAACAGCTCGACGAGCCAGCAGAAGGCGACCGCGACCGCCCCGGCGACGACCGGCGCGACCCGGGGAACGAGGACGAACACTCCGGCGTAGACCATCGACGCGTACAGGGCGGTGCCGGAGTGCTGCTGCAGCGTGCCGGAGCTGTCCAGCACCCCGTCCCCACTGGCCAACACCCGGATGCCGAGGGCGATCGCGAGAAACCCGCCAGCGGCGGCCAGCCCTGCCAGCCGCACCCGCCACCGGTGATCCGTCATCGGGCAACCCCAGGCGTTCCGGATAGCTCCACCGTGGCCGGGCGGCGCAGGGTCAACGACTGGAAGCGGAAACCGCCGTCGACGACGAGGGTATGGAAGTCGACGAGGTCGAAGACGTCGGTGGCGTACCGCCGGATCTGCTCGTCGGTGCGCATCGAGAAGAATCGGGGCGGGTCGTGGTCGTCCCAGTCGGCGACGCCCTCGCCGCCGTCGCCGCCGTAGACGCCGAGGAAGAACAGCCCGCCCGGCCGCAGCACGTCTCCGACCGCGGTCAGGGCGGCCGGCAGGTCGGCGTTCGGCACGTGCAGCAGGCAGTTCATCGTGTAGACCGCGTCGAACGACGCCACCGGGAAGTCCATGGCCAGGACGTCCATCAGCCGGGCGTCGAGCCCCTTCGCCCGGCAGGCGGCGACCATCGCCGGGGTGAGGTCGGTGGCGACCACGTCGAAGCCCTGCTCCTGGAAGTACCGGCTGTCCTGGCCGGTGCCCGCACCGATCTCCAGCAGGGACCGGGCCCCGTGCCGCACCAGCCGTTTGCCGAACGCGGATCGCTCGGCGAGCTTCCACGCCGACTTCGGACGCTGGTCGCGGGCGGCCGCGCCGGTGTCGTACGCCCGGCGCAGCTGCTCCAGCATCGCGTGGCGGCGGTGGCCCGTCATCGGGGCCACCCTAGCCTGGGATCGACAGGTCCTGGCAACGATCCACATCGGTGATGAGGGTGGAAGTGGCAGCCGACCGGTTGCCCGCCACCGGGTTCCACCCGGCGAGCCCCGTCCGACGCCGTTCGGAGATGATCGATGATTCCAGGTGAGTCGATGAATCCAGGTGATGAGAAAGGCGACAGCGGGTCGGGTGTGTCCCGGCGCAGCGTGCTGAGCGGTGGAGCCGCCGCCGCGCTGGCGGTGCCACTGCTGACGAGCGGCGCGCAGGCCGCGCCGACAACCGACGCAGCAGAGACAGCAGAAGTCGAGAACCTGGCACCCGTCGTGGACGCTGACGCGGTCACCGTACGGGTGATGGTCAACGGCGAGCCGGTCTCGGTCCAGGTCGACCCTCGGGACACCCTACTCGACACGCTCCGTGAACGACTGGAGCTCACCGGCACGAAGAAGGGCTGCGACCGTGGCCAGTGCGGGGCGTGCACCGTACACGTCGACGGCCGGCGGGTGCTGTCCTGCCTGACGCTGGCGGCCACGGTCGACCGGCGCGAGGTCCGGACGATCGAGGGCCTGGCCCGGGGCGACCGGCTGCATCCGATGCAGCAGGCGTTCATCGAGTGCGACGGCCTGCAGTGCGGATTCTGCACACCGGGGCAGATCATGTCGGCGGTCGCGATGGTCGACGAGGGGCCCGCCCGTTCCGACGACGAGATCCGCGAACGGATGTCGGGCAACATCTGTCGGTGCAGCTGCTACCCGTTCATCGTCGAGGCGATCCGCGAAGCGCAGAAGGTGATGCGCTGATGCGGGCGTACACGTACAGCCGGGTGCGTGCGGTCCGCGAGGCGATCGCGGACGCCGGCCCCGACACGGCCTTCCTCGCCGGCGGCACGACCCTGGTCGACCTGATGAAGCTCGACGTGCTGACGCCGCAGCGGATCGTGGACATCAACCGGCTGCCGCTGCGCGACATCAGACTCGACCACGACGGACTGCACCTCGGCGCCCTCGCCCGGATGAGCGACGTCGCCGCCGACCGTGCCGTGCGCCGCGACTATCCGGTCATCGCCCAGGCGCTGGAGCTGAGCGCCTCCGCGCAGCTGCGCAACATGGCGAGCATCGGTGGGAACCTGCTGCAGCGGACCCGGTGCGGCTACTTTCGCGACGTCACCACCGGCTGCAACAAACGGGAGCCGGGAAGCGGCTGCCCGGCTCTGACCGGCGTCAACCGTACGCATGCGATCCTCGGCACCAGCGACGCCTGCGTCGCGACCCACCCCAGCGATCTGGCCGTCGCGTTGGTGGCGCTCGACGCCAGGGTGCATCTGCTCGGCGCGCGAGGCGCGCGGACGGTGCCGCTCCACACCTTCTACGTCCTGCCCGGCAGCACCCCGCATGTCGAGAACACGCTGCGACCGGGCGAGCTCGTCACCGGTGTCACCGTGCCCCGGTCGCCGTGGGCGCCGCACTCCCGCTACCTGAAGATCCGCGACCGTCAGTCGTACGAGTTCGCCCTCACCTCGGCGGCGGTCGCCGTCGAATGGCGCGGCCGGATCATCAGGCAGGCGCGGGTGGCGGTCGGCGGGGTCGGCACGGTTCCGTGGCGGCTGCCGGCGGTGGAACGGGCCCTGGCGGGCCGGCGGGCCGATGCCGGGACGTTCGAGGCGGCGGCCCGGCTCGCCGCCGACGGTGCCCGGCCACTGGCCCACAACGGGTTCAAACCGGTGCTGCTGGAACGCACCGTGCTCCGGGCCCTCACCGAACTGGCGGAGGACCGGTGACCGGCCGGCCAACCGCCGTGACCGCCGGCATCCACCGGGGCGGCGACGATGCTTGAACTTGCCGCCGAGCTGCTGGACCGCGTCCGCAGCGGGACACCGTACGTGGTTGCCACCGTGACGTCGGTGCAGGGCAGCGCACCCCGCCGGCCCGGCTCGTCGCTGGTCGTCGACGCCGACGGCGCGGTGCTGGGCAACGTCTCCGGCGGCTGCGTCGACTCCGCCGTCGTCCAGGCATGTCAGGAGATGCTGCGATCCGACCGCAGCCCGAGGAACCTCGAGTTCGGGTACACCGACGACGACGCCATCGGGGTCGGTCTGACCTGCGGCGGCACGATCGGCATCTTCCTGCGCCACCACGATCCGCGTGCCGAGCCCGACCTCGCTGCCGAGCCCGACCTCGAATCGGCGTACGCCGACGCGACGCGCGACGCGCCGGTCGCCGTCGCGACGGTCGTACGCGGCCCGCGGAGCGACCTCGGCCGGATGATCGTGGTCCGACCGGGGCGGCCCCACGAAGGAACTCTCGGTGACGAACGGCGCGATGAGGTGGCCGCCGCCCACGTGACCGACGCGCTGCAGACCGGGACCAGCGGGACCGTGGACATCGGGGTGGCGGACAGTCACCGCCGGGAGCCGTCGACCCTGCTGGTCGAGTGCCACACCCCGGCACCACGGCTGCTCGTCTTCGGGGCGATCGACCATGCGGCGGCGCTGGCCCAGGTGGGTGCCTTCCTCGGCTACCGGGTGACCGTCTGCGACGCGCGGGCCACCTTCGCCACACCCGCCCGGTTCCCGTACGCAGACGAGGTCGTCGTCGACTGGCCGCACCGCCACCTGCAGACCCAGCACCTCGACGGCAGGGCGGCGATCTGCGTACTCACGCACGACCCGAAGTTCGACGTACCGCTGCTCACCGCCGCCCTGCGACTGCCGGTCGGCTACGTCGGGGCGATGGGGTCACGGCGTACCCACGAACAGCGGCTGGTACGGCTGCGCGAGGCCGGCCTGACCGAGCACGAGCTGGGCCGGCTGCACTCGCCGATCGGGCTCGACCTTGGTGCCCGTACCCCGCAGGAAACGGCGCTGTCGATCGCGGCGGAGATCGTCGCGCAGCGGCTCGGCGGTTCCGGGGCACCGCTGCGCAGCGGCATCGCCCGACCCCGGTCCACCTCTCGCAGTCAGGAGTCACGATGACCGTCTCCCCGCTCGGCCGCGACATCGACCGCGTCGACGGTCGACCGAAAGTCACCGGCGCCGCCCGGTACTCGGCCGACCACCCGGCTGCCGGTCCGGCCGCCACGCTGGCCCATGCCCACCTGGTCACCAGCACCATCGCGCGAGGTTCGATCATCGCGATGGACACCACGGCGGCGCGCGACGCCCCGGGCGTGATCGAGGTGTACAGCCCGTTCAATCCACTCGGGATCCAGCCGGTGCCCGGTGCCGGGGAGAACTATGCCCCCTTGCAGGACACCCGGGTCCGGTTCCGGGGGCAGATCATCGGCATGGTCGTCGCCGAGACCCCCGCGCAGGCGCGGGAGGCCGCCGGGCTGATCACCACGACCTACGACGAGCAACGGCCTCGTACGTCGTTCGCCGACGAGCCTCGCGTTCCGGCCGCCGTGGGGCCGGGCCACCCCCCGGCGAGCGTCACCGTCCTCGCCCCGGGTGTCGCCTCGATCGAGGCGGCGTTCGCTGCCAGTGACGTGGTGGTGGAGGCATCCTTCCATCAGCCGACGCAGCATGCCGTCCCGATGGAGCCCCATGCCGTTCTCGCCGAGTGGAACAGCGACCACACCCAGCTGACGTTGTACAGCGGTGCGCAGTTGCCCCACATCGCCGCCCTGGGGGCAGCCATCCGACTCGGTATCCCGCCGACCGGGGTGCGGGTGATCACCCCGTACGTCGGTGGCGGTTTCGGCAGCCGGGTGATTCCGTGGTACGACGTCCCCATGGCCGCTGCCGCCGCCCGTCAGCTGAACCGTCCGGTCCGGCTGGTCCTGCCCCGGGAGCAGCTCTTCACCGTGATCGGCCACCGCAGTGCGGTCGACCAGACGGTCAAGCTGGGCGCTTCCTCGGACGGCGTCCTCAACGCGGTGAGTCACACCAGCGACGCCGTGATGCCGTTCGTCGGCTACTGGTCGATGCGGCCGGCCATCGAGACCTCGGCCGTGCTGTACAAGACCCCGAACCTGCATTTCGACGAGCGGCAGGTCCTGCTCGACGTGCCGCCGACCTGCGCGATGCGGGCACCCAACGAGGCGCCCGGGGCCTTCGCGCTGGAGACCGCGATGGACGAACTCGCCGTCGCCACCGGCGTCGACCCGGTCGAGTTGCGGCTGCGCAACTATGCGACCACCGCGCCCGGCGCGGATCTGACCTGGTCGAGCAAGTATCTCGACGACTGCTACCGGATCGGTGCCCGCCGCTTCGGCTGGTCGGCCCGTCGGGCCCAGCCCCGCAGCCGGGTCGACGGGCAGTGGCTAGTCGGGATGGGGATGGCCACCGCCATCTACCCGGGACGCCGGATACCGGACCCCGTCCAGGTCCGGGTCCGGCTGTTCGACGACGGCACCGCCCTGGTCTCCTCCGCCACCGCTGATCTGGGCACCGGTGCGACGACTCTGCTGGCGATCACCGGAGCCCACGAGCTGGGCATCCCGATGCGTCGGGTCAGACCCGAACTGGGTGACACCGCCCTGCCCCAGGGGGCACCGGCCGTGGGTTCCATGGCCACCGCCAGTACCGTGCCGGCGGTCGAAGCCGCCGTCCACGCTGCGGTCGCCGAACTCATCCAGGTCGCCGTCACGGATCCGCAGTCACCGTGGCATGGTGCGAACAGCGAGGAACTGACGTACGAGAAGGGGCAACTGCGGGGCAAGGGCCGCTCGATGCCCTTCGAGCGCCTGCTGACCACGGTCGGCCGTCGAAACGTCGAGGCGACCGCGACGGTCCAGCCCGGCCCGGAGGCCAGCCAGTACGAGTTCCACAGCTTCGGCGCGCACTTCTGCGAGGTCAGAGTCAACCGGTACACCGGCGAGCCCCGGGTCACCCGGTTCACCACGGTCGCGGACATCGGCCGGGTCGTGAACGCCCAGGCCGCCCGGAGCCAGATCGTCGGCGGCGTCATCTTCGGCATCGGTCACGCGCTGCTGGAGGACAACCCGCTCGAACTCGACACCGGACGGTTGGCCGCCAGCAACCTGGCCGACTACATGGTCCCCGTCAACGCCGACATTCCGGTCATCGACGTTCACTTCATCGACCGACCCGACCCCGTCGTCAACGGTCTCGGTGCGCGTGGCGTCGGTGAACTTGGCACCGTCGGGTCGGCGGCGGCGATCGGCAACGCCATCTACAACGCCACCGGGATCCGGGTGCGCGATCTCCCCATCACCCTCGACAAACTGCTGTGAGCTGCGGACACTCCGCTGCGTGCTGTCCGGTACGCGAAGTATCCGCACCGTGTGATGATCAGCTTGGCATGGAACTGAGGGTAATGGATGTTGATATGACCATGTGACTAATGGTGCAGTTGTGCTCACTAGCGGAGTCCTCCCCACCCCCAGGAGGTCTACATGCGATTCCGCGCACCATCTGCGAACGCCGCCGGCTCGTGGCGCAGGACCACCGTCCTGCTGATCGCCACCGTCGTCGGCCTGTTCGCCGTCGTGACCGGCCCGGTATCGGCCGATCCCAAGCCCAGCGGCGTCGACCGGGACTCGATCGCCGGTCCGTACCGGGTCCTCGGGCCGAAGACCTTCGCCGACCGCGACGCGGTGGCGAAGACCGGCGCCGCGATCGACTTCATCGAACACGGCGTCATCAACGTCACCGCGACCCGCAACGAGGTCACGGCGATCCGGGCGCTCGGCTTCGACGTCGAGGCGGTCCGCGCCCCGGTCCGTGGCACCGGTGACGTGGGCACCCTGGATTTCCCGCCGTCGGACTCGGCGTACCACAACTACGCGGAGATGACCGCCGCCGTGAACAAGGTGGTCGCGGACCATCCGAGCATCGCCCGCAAGGTCAGCATCGGTATGTCGTACGAGGGCCGTGACCTGATGGCGGTCAAGATCTCCGACAACGTCGGCACCGACGAGAACGAACCGGAGATCCTGTTCAACTCGCAGCAGCACGCCCGCGAGCACCTCACCGTCGAGATGGCGATCTACCTGCTGAACCTGTTCACCGACAGCTACGGCAGCGACTCGCGGATCACCAACATCGTCAACAACCGGGAACTGTGGATCGTCCCCAGTGTCAACCCCGACGGCAGCGAGTACGACATCGCCACCGGCTCGTACCGGTCCTGGCGCAAGAACCGCCAACCCAACAGCGGGTCGTCGTTCGTCGGCACCGACCTCAACCGTAACTGGGGCTACCTGTGGGGCTGCTGCGGCGGCTCCTCCGGATCCCCGTCGTCGGACACCTACCGCGGCCCGTCGGCGTTCTCCGCCCCGGAGACCCAGGCGCTGCGCAACTTCGTCAACAGCCGGGTCGTCGGCGGCACCCAGCAGATCAAGGCCAACATCGACTTCCACTCCTACTCGGAGCTGGTGCTCTGGCCGTTCGGGCACACCACCGCCAACACCACCACCGGGATGACCGCCGACCAGTACAACACCTTCGCCACCATCGGCGGCGAGATGGCGGCGACCAACGGCTACACCCCGGAGCAGTCGTCGGACCTCTACATCACCGACGGCAGCAGCATCGACTGGATGTGGGCCCAGCACGGCATCTGGGCGTACACCTTCGAGCTCTACCCCCGGGGTGCCGCCGGCGGCGGCTTCTACCCGCCCGCCTCGGTCATCACCCGGGAGACCACCCGCAACCGGGACGCGGTGCTGATCCTCAGCGAATACGCCGACTGCCCGTACCGGGCGATCGGCAAGCAGTCCCAGTACTGCGGCGGTGGCGGCGACCCGGACCCCGACCCGCCGGGCAGCACCGTCTGGTCGGACACCTTCGAGACCGCCACCGGCTGGACGACCGACCCGGCCGGCACCGACACCGCCACCGCCGGGCAGTTCGAGCGTGGCGTGGCGCAGGCCACCAGCTCCGGCGGGGCCCTGCAGCTGGCCGCCTACGCCGGCAGCAACAGCCTGGTCACCGGCCGGCTCGCCGGTAGCTCCGCCGGTACGTACGACGTCGACGGCGGGGTCACCAGCGCCCAGTCACCGGCGATCTCGCTGCCGTCGAGCGGCACCCTCACGCTGTCCCTGGCGTGGTACCTCGCCCACCTCAACAACTCGTCGTCGGCGGACTACCTGCGGGTGAGCGTCGTCCACAGCGGCGGCACCACCACCCTGCTCGACCAGTCCGGGGCGGCCAGCAACCGGTACGGATCCTGGTCGACCAACAGCTACAACCTGACCCCGTACGCGGGTCAGTCGGTGCGCATCCTGGTCCAGGCGGCGGACACCTCCACCGCCAGCCTGGTCGAGGCCGCCATCGACAACGTGACGATCACCAGCTCCTGACCCTCCTGCGACCAGGGCTGCCGTGCGGCGAACATCACCGTACGGCAGCCCTGAGCTGTCGCGATGACGACCCGGCGCGGCCGGTGGGTTACCGTGCTAGCGACCGCCCCGCAGCGAAGCCGGTGTGAACCCGGCGCTGTCCCGCAACTGTGATGCCCCGACCGGCGACCGCCGCCCGGGGCGAGCCAGGTCGCCTGCGGTGTGGTCGCGAACCGCGCTCTCGAGGAAGGGCGCCTCGCCAACCTGGCCGGGGCCAGCCCAGTGGCACCCCCGACCTGTCGGCGAAGCAGCACCCCTCGACCGACAGGAGGACCAATGAGGACACCGTATCGGCTGCGGGCGGCGCTGCTGCGTACCGCCGCAGTCGCCGCCACCGCCACGCTTGCCCTGGCCGGCTGCTCCCAGGCCGGCTCCGACGGAGCCGACGACGCACAGCCCGGCGTAAGCCCGGAGGCGGGGGCCAGCTTCCCGGTCACCGTCGGCGACGTGACTCTCGACGAACGCCCGGAGAAGATCGTCTCGCTGTCGCCGACGCTGACCGAGATGCTCTTCGCGATCGACGCCGGCGATCAGGTCACCGCCGTCGACGACAACTCCAACCACCCGGCCGAGGCGCCGATCACCGACCTGTCCGGATTCACCCCGAACGTCGAGGCGATCGTCACCTACGAGCCCGACCTGGTGGTGCTCTCCACCGACGCCAACGGGGTGGTGGCCGGGCTGAACCGGCTGTCGATCCCGGTGTACCTGGCCGACGCGGCGGTCACCCTGGACGACACGTACCGCCAGATCACCGAACTGGGCGCACTCACCGGGCACCCGGACGCGGCGGCCGACCTGGTCGACGGCATGCGTACGGAGATCGACAAACTGGTCGCCGACGCGCCGGAGCTGGCCGAGCCGCTGACCTACTACTACGAGCTGGACCCGACGTTCTACACGGTGACCAGCCAGACCTTCGTCGGTTCGCTGTTCGCCATGGTGGGGCTGACCAACGTCGCCGACGCGGCCGACCCGCAGGGCGAGGCCGGCGGCTACCCGCAGCTGTCCGCCGAGGCGCTGATCGACGCCGACCCGGACCTGATCTTCCTGGCCGACACCAAGTGCTGCGCGCAGGACGCGCAGACCGTGGCGGCCCGCGCCGGCTGGTCCACGATCACCGCCGTACAGGCCGGCCAGGTGGTCGAACTCGACGACGACATCGCCTCCCGGTGGGGTCCCCGCGTCGTCGACCTGGTCCGGGCCATCGTCGACGCGGTCGACGCGGCGACGTCCTGACATGCTCCGTACGGCCCGCCACCGGCCGGGCCTGACCGTCGGCTGGTTCGCCGCAGCGGTGACCACCGTCGTCCTGGCGGTGCTGGCCGGGCTCGCGTTCGGCCCGGCCAGCCTGCCGCCGCTGGCGGTCGGCGTCGAACTGCTCGACCAACTGCCCGGCGTGGAACTCGACAGTGGACTGACCGACCGGCAGGCCGCGATCGTCACCCAGCTGCGGCTGCCCCGGGTGGTGCTGGCGCTGCTGGTCGGCGGCATGCTCGCCCTGGCCGGCGGCTGCTACCAGGGGGTGTTCCGCAACCCGCTGGCCGACCCGCACCTGCTCGGGGTCGCCGCCGGGGCCGGGCTGGCGGTGACCGCGGTGATCGCGCTGCGCCCCGGCACCGGAGTGCTGACCGGGCTGCCGGTCACCGTACCGGTGGCCGCCTTCGTCGGCGCCGTCGGCGCGGTCGCGCTGACCTACCTGCTCGGCGCGGCCGGCGGCCGGGACCGGTCCACCGCGACGCTGATCCTGGCCGGCGTCGCGGTCTCGGCGTTCCTCGCCGCCGGCCAGACCTACCTGCTGCAACGGCACGTCGACACGATCCGCGAGGTCTACTCCTGGCTGCTCGGCCGGCTCGCCACCGACGGCTGGCACGAGGTGCGGCTGATCGCCCCGTACGCGGTGCTGGCCGGCCTGGTGGTGCTGGTCCACGGCCGGGAACTCGACGTACTGTCGGTCGGCGACGAGGAGGCCGCCAGCCTCGGGCTGCACCCGCAGCGGTCCCGCTACCTGCTGCTCGCCGCGGCGTCGCTGGGCACTGCGGCGGCGGTGTCGGTCTCCGGGCTGATCGGGTTCGTCGGGCTGATCGTGCCGCACCTGGTCCGGTTGGTGGTCGGCAGCAGCTACCGGGTGATCCTGCCGCTGTCGATGCTGCTCGGCGGCGCTTTCCTGACCGTCACCGACGTGGTGGCGCGCACCGTCGCGGCGCCTGCCGAGATCCCGATCGGCGTGGTCACCGCCTTCTTCGGCGCCCCGTTCTTCGTGTTGGTGCTGCGTACCACCCGCCGGACGGTGACGCTGTGACCGCTTCCGCTGCTTCCGCCGCCGGCCCCGCTCGCCCCGCCGGCCCCGCTCGCTCCGCCGGCCCCGCCGGCCCCGCTCGCTCCGCCGTGGTCCAGGCCCGTGACCTGCGGGTACGGCTCGACCGTACGCCGGTGCTCGACGGTGTCGACCTGACGGTGAGCGCCGGGGAATGGGTGGCCGTGATCGGCCCCAACGGCGCCGGCAAGTCGACCCTGCTGCGGGCGGTCGGTGGGCTGGTGCCGGCCACCGGCACCCTGGAACTGTTCGGTACGCCGATCGCCCGGCTCGGCCGTCGGGACCGGGCGCGGCGGGTCGCCACCGTCGTGCAGTCCCCAGTGGTGCCTGCCGGGATGGCCGTCGCCGCCTATGTCCTGCTCGGGCGGACGCCGTACGTCCCGCCGTTGGGGCGGGAGTCGGCCGCCGACCTGGCGGTGGTCGACGAGGTGCTGGACCGGCTCGACCTGTCCGGGTTCGCCCACCGGCAGCTGAGCACCCTCTCCGGTGGCGAACGGCAGCGGGTGCTGCTGGCCCGGGCGCTCGCCCAGCAGGCGCCGCTGCTGCTGCTCGACGAGCCGACCAGCGCGTTGGACATCGGCCACCAGCAGGAGGTGCTGGAGCTGGTCGACGAGCTGCGCCGCGACCGGGGGCTGACCGTGCTGGCGACCATGCACGACCTGTCGGTGGCCGGTGAGTACGCCGACCGGCTGGTGCTGCTCGCCGCCGGCCGTGCGGTCGCCGACGGCCCGCCGGTGCAGGTACTGACCGAGGAGAACCTGGCCCGCTACTACCGGGCCCGGGTACGGGTGCTGCCGGGCGCCCACGGCCCGCTGGTCGTCCCGGTCCGCGACCGGTCCACCCGCGCCCCCGGGGACCCGTCAGTCGCCGGCGGTGCGTCAGTCGCCGGCGGTGCGTCAGTCGCCGGCGATGCGGATGACCGAGAAGAACGCCCCCTGCGGGTCGTGGAGCACGGCGAACCGGCCGTGCGGCAGGTCGGTGGGGGCGACTGACACGGTGCCACCGAGCGCGGTGGCGTGTTCGACGGTCGCGTCGCAGTCGTTGACCGCGAAGTAGACCATCCAGTGGGCGGGCAGCTCGGCCGGCCAGTCGTCACCGACCATCGGCATCATCCCGGCCACCGGCTGCTGCTCGACCAGCCACTCCGTGTACATGATCGGGGGGAACGGGGTGTCGCGTACCTCCCAGTCGAACACCTCGCCGTAGAACTCCTTGGCACCGTCGGGGTCGCGGGTGGTCAGCTCGTTCCAGCAGAGCGCACCGGGCACGTTCATCAACTCGGCACCCACCATCCCGACCGGCTGCCAGACGGCGAAGCTGGCACCGCCCGGGTCGGTGAAGACGGCGGCCCGTCCCCGGTCCAGTACGTCGAACGGCGGCATCAGTACGGTGCCGCCGGCCGACTCGACCAGTTTGGCGGTGGCCTGGGCGTCCAGGGTGCCGATGTAGGTGGTCCAGGTGGGCGGCTGTCCGTCGGTGGAGACCGCGCCGGCCCCGGCGACCAGCTTGTCGTCCTTGCTGAACAGGACGTACCCGTCGCTGTCCGGCTCGTCGGGCATCCGGGCGGTCCAGCCGAACAGTTCGCCGTAGAACCGGATCGCACCAGCCAGGTCGGGGGTGCCGAGATCGACCCAGGCGGGGACCCCGGCTGCGGCGACGGACATGACGGCCTCTCCTCCTGCGGGACGTCGGGCGCACCCCACTGACCGCATCGTGGCACCCGACCGGCGGTGCCGGGCGCGATCGGGCCGAAACGACCAGCGGTACGGCCAAGATCTGCCCGAAACGACCGGCGGTACGGCGGAATCATGCCGGCGGTGTCGGGTATCCCGCGCCGCAGGCGGGCGGCCACCAGCGGCGGTGGCGCGGGAACGGACGCGACCAGGGGGAGCCATGGGACAGGTGATCGAGGCGCTGCCGGGTGACATCGACCAGGCGATCCGCGACGACCACATCCTGCTGGACCGGATCTTCCAGCGGCTGGAGGCGGGCCAGGGAGACCGGCGGATCCTCGCCGACCAGGTGGTGTTCCGGATGTCCATGCACCTGGCCGCCGAGGAGCAGACCCTCGACCCGGTGCTCGACGAGCCCGAGGTGGCCCAGCGGATGGCGGCCGGTGGGCTGCCGGCCGAGGCGGTGGCCGATCTGGTCGGCCGGGGCCGCGACACCCGGCAACGGATCAAGGAGGCCGCGGCGGAGATCGACCGGTCGAAACCCGGCAACCTGGACTTCGAGGAGGCGCTGAACCACCTGATCGCCGACGTCCGGCGGCAGGCCACCGAGCAGGAGGGCATCCTGCTGCCGGCGTTGCGGTCCGCCGTCGGACCGCAACGGATGACTCAGCTGGGGGAGCAGTTCAGCGCTGCCAAGCACCGGGCACCGACCCACCCGCACCCGCAGGCACCGAACACCGCCCGGGGCGGTCGGCTGCTGGGCGGGCCGACCGCGCTGCTCGACCGGCTGCGGGACCGGACGTCGGGGCGGCGCGGCTGGGTCGCCACCGACGCCTCCGGGTTGCTGGAGCCACAGTCACAGGCGCTGCTGGACGCGTTCGCGGCGCTCGGGCCCCGGCCGACCGAGATCCTCGATCCGGCCGAGGCCCGCCGGCAGCCGACGTTGACCGACGCGGTGGCCCGGATCCGTGCCGACCGGGGCGACCTCGACGAACGGGAACCGGTCGACTCGGTCTTCGACTACGTGATCGACGGGCCCGGCGGCGAACTGACCCTGCGGGTGTACCGGCCGACGTCGGCCTCACCGTCGGCCGGCCTGCCGGTGCTGGTCTACCTCTACGCCGGCGGCTGGGTGGTCGGCAACCTGGACACCTACGACGCCACACCCCGGGCGCTGTGCAACCGGGAGCGGTGCATGGTGGTCGCCGTGGACTACCGGCACGCGCCGGAGCATCCCTTCCCCGCCGCCCACGACGACGTCCTCGCCGCCACCCGGTGGCTGCTGGCCAACGCCGGGGAGATCGGCGGGGATCCGCAGCGGATCGCGATCGCCGGGGAGGCGGCCGGCGGCAACATGGCGGCGGCAACCTGCCTGCAACTGCGTGACGCGGGCGAACGGCTGCCCCTGCTCCAGGTGCTGATCTACCCGCTGACCAGCGTCGTCGTCGATGACGACTCGACCGTGGACGCCGCCGACGCGGCACCGTTGAACCGGGCGATGCTGAGCTGGTTCGCCCGGCACACCTTCCCGTCGGCGCAGCTGCTCGCCGATCCCCGGGTGGCGCTGCTCGACGTGCCGGTGGAGCGCCTCGCCGGGCTGCCGCCAGCGGTGGTGATCACCGTGGAGCGGGATCCGCTGCGCAGCCAGGGACAGGAGTTCGCCGCTCGGCTGCGGGCCGCCGGGGTGTCGGTCGACCACATCCACTACGACGGCGTACCGCATGAGTTCTTCGGCATGGGGGCGGTCCTGGACGTGGCGGTGCAGGCACAGGACCGGGTGGCGGCCGCACTGCACGCGGCGTTCAACCCGTCCGGCCAGTCCTCCAGCGGCTGGCCCACCGGGATCTGACCGGGCTGGCGGTTCAGCGTTCGACGAGGTCGGCGACGGTGTTGACGAGCCCGGCCACGGTCGCCGCGTCCCGGGTGCTCGCCACGAAGTACCTCCCGCCGGACAGCTCGACCCGTACTCCCGGGCCGGATCCGGTGATCAGGCCGCGACCCCGCATGTCGGGGTGCAGCCGGTATCCCCAGCCGCCCCACTCGGAGACCCGGACGGTGGTTTCGACCGCGCCGACGATTTCCCGTGCCGGGACCGTCAGCCGGGGCCAGCCGAACGGGCCGAACCCGATGTGGATGCCGGCCCGGTCGATGCTCAGCCGGTTGACCAGCATCAGGCCCACCAGCAGCGCGGCGAGCAGCGCCGGGCTGGCCGCCCAGATGTTGAGCCAGAACCCGATCAGCACGGTCAGCAGCAGTAGCGGGACCAGCAGCCAGAACCCGTGGCGGGACACCGCCGTCGGCGCGGTCCAGCTGTCCGTACCGGGCGGCAGCGGCACCCGGGGCAGGTCGGCGGCGGGTCGGCCGGCCGCCGCCGGCGCCGCCGGTGGTGGGCCGCAGGCCCGGTACGCCGCCAACGTCCAGCCGCTGACGCCGATCAGCAGCGCCGGCACGTGCCAGCTCGGTGCCGGTGCCTGCGCCGGATCCAGTACGTCGATCGACAGTGACACCGTGGTCAGCCAGATCGCGGCGACGAAGGCCGCCACCGCCGCGCCGATGGTGATCAGCCACCGGCGGAGCCGCCACCGCAGCCCCAGCGGCAGCACCCCGACGGCGGCGAGTACCGCCCCGACGGAGGCGCCGATCGTGTACCCGGTGACGCTGTTGGTCAGCGAACTCGTCGCGTCGACCACGTCGGCGGCGTCCCAGTGCATCGGCAGCCGGTGTGGCAGCCGGTGGCGCAGCAGCTCGGCGGTGACCGGCACTAGGGCGACCGGTGCGACGGCGAGCAGGAAGGCGAGCAGCCGGCGCAGCCCGCCGCCGGTCGGCTTCTCCTCGCTCACCTGGCGATTGTTCCGCAGCTGCCGGCACCGGACCGGAGCGGGTCCGGGGTGGTGACACTCAGTCGTCTGCTAGCGGGGCCGGTAGCGGCGCGCAGTGCAGCACCACCAGCCGGGACACCGCGCGGGTCAGCACGACGTACAGCCGGTGCAGGCCGCGTGGCTCGGCGGCGACGATCTGCGCGGGCTCGACGACCACCACGTGGTCGTACTCCAGGCCCTTGACGTCGGTGGCGGCGACCACGGTCACCCGTACCGCCGGGTCGGGGTCGTCGACGTCGGTGGTCGGGACGTCGGCGTCGGACAGCGCCGCCCGCAGGCCGGCGGTCGCGTCCCGTGCGGCGATCACCCCGACCGAGCCGTCGTGCGTCAGGGCCGCGCGGACCTCGGCCACCGTGGCGGCCGCCAGGTCGGCGACGGTACGCACGGACAGCGAGCCGTCGCGTCGCAGTGACACGGCCGGGGGCACGTCCACCCCGAGGGCGGGCAGCAACCGGTTGGCCAGCGCTACCACCACCGCCGGCACCCGGAACCCGACCGACAGCGGCACCACCTGGGTCTGCGGGCGGCCAAGATGGGTCAGGGCGTCGCGCCAGTCGGTGGCCGCCCACGCGGCGGTGCCCTGCGCCAGGTCACCGAGCAGGGTGATCGAGCCGTGTTCGCTGCGCCGGGCGATCACCCGACACTGCATCGGGGACAGGTCCTGTGCCTCGTCGACGATGACGTGGCCGAACCCGGCCGGCCGGTGCAGCAGTCCGGCGACCTCGTCGATCAGCACCAGGTCGGCGTCGGTCCACCGCACACTGCCCAGCGAGCGGGCTGCCGGACGGATCAGCGCCGCCTGCTCGGCGTCGTCGAGCACCCCGGCCGCCGCGTCGGCCAGTCGGCGCGCGTCGGTGAGGAGCGCCGCCACCACCTGCGGTGCGGTCAGTGCGGGCCAGACCTGGTCCAGGAAGCCGCGTACCGGGGCGACCCGCGCCATCCGCCGCAGCCAGGCGTCGCTGGGCGACTCCGCCCGCCGGGTCTCGGCCTGGCGTTGCAGCAGCGCCACGACGCGGGCCAGCACCCGTTCCCGGCCGAGCAGGTACGGCGGATTCTCGGCGCGGACCGTGGCGACGACCCGGTGCAGAGCCTCGGCCCCGATCCGCCAGCGGTACGAGCCGTCGGCGACCGTGATCGGGGACTGCGGCTCGCCGAGGTACGCCGCGACGGCCCGGCGCATCACCTCGGCCATCCGGGGGTCGTGTTTGAGCGCGGCGACGGCGGGATCGTCGACGCCGCGGACCGGCACCGCGTCGATCAGGTCGGCGATCGTGCACTGGGCGACCTCGACCTCGCCGAGAGCGGGCAGCACGTTCGCGATGTACGCCAGGAACGCCCGGTTCGGTCCGATGATCAGCACCCCGGCACGGCGCAGCCGCTCCCGGTAGGCGTACAGCAGGTACGCGGCCCGGTGCAGGCCGACGGCGGTCTTGCCGGTGCCGGGCGCCCCCTGTACGCAGATCGAGGTGCCCAGGTCGGCGCGGACCAGCGCGTCCTGTTCCGGCTGGATGGTGGCGACGATGTCGCGCATCGGTCCGACGCGGGGCCGTTCGATCTCGGTGGTGAGGATGCGGGAGCTGGTGCCGAGCTCCTCGCCCCGGTCGAGGTGTTCGTCCTCGAAGCCGGTGATGTCGCCACCGACGTAGCCGAACCGGCGGCGGACCCGTATCTGCTGCGGGTTGGCGGCGCTGGCCTGGTAGAAGGCGCGGCTGACCGGTGCCCGCCAGTCCAGGACCAGCGGTTCGCCGGCGTCGTCGGCGACGTGCCGCCGGCCGATGTGGTAGCGGCCTACGGTGTGGTCGGCCGGTCCGGCGCCCTCGTCGGTCGGTGCCGTCTCCTCGGCCGGGCCGAAGTCGAGGCGGCCGAAGAACAGCGGGGTGTGTGGGTCGTCAGCCAGTTCGGCGACCCGTCGGGACAGGTGCCGGCCGAGGGTCTCGGCGGTGTACGCGTCCCCGGCGACGGTGTCCCCGGCGGCGAAGAGGGTCTCCGCCCGCTGCCGCATCCGCTGCAGCGCGGCGCGGGACGCGGCCAGGTGGGCGCGTTCGGTGTCGAGTTCGGTGTCGAGATCTGGTACGGGCATGCGGACTCCAGCGCGGATCGTCGGCGTGCTCGCTCGCGTGTCCGGGTCGCCCGTCGGGGCCCCGGCGCGGTGACGTCCGTCAACGGTGCCTGTTCACCATGGCCGTCAAGCGACCAGTGACACTACTCGCCGTCGCCGGCGTCCTCCACCGATTTCGACCCGTACGCTGTCCGCCGGGTGTGGCGTCGGGGCCGGTGCGGCGACCTCACAGGTCCAGGTGCAGCCGGATGGCGTCGTCGAGGTCCCGGAGCTGCTCCGGGGAGAGTGCGCCGAGCCGGCGGTGCACCCGGGCGACGTCGATGGAGCGGATCTGCTCGGCCTGGCATTTGGAGGCAACGGTCAGCCCGCAGGCCGGATCCGGCGGCAGCAGGACCTGGAACGGGTAGACCCGGGCGGTGTTGCTGGTCACCGGCGCGACGGTGATGACGCCCCGGCCGCGCGAGACCGCGCTGCGGTTGGCGGCGTCGTTGCTGACCACGACCGACGGTCGACGCTTGGCGGCCTCCGCTCCGATGATGGGGTTGAGGTCGACCAGGACCACGTCACCTCGTCTCACCGCAGCGGGTCTCCGGTCACCGCGTCCCAGAGTTCGGCCTCGCCACTGGAGACCCACTCGTCGTTCGCCGACTCGTACTCGGCGGCCAGGTCGCGCCGACGCAGCAACTGGACGGCCTCGTGCAGGACGGCGGAGCGCGTCTTGCCGCGGTCGCGGGCATAGCGTTCCACGAAGGCGAGGTCGTCGTCGGGCAGACTCACACTGACCTTCATACCGCGATGCTACCTCGTTCCTACCATTGTTGCTACCGCATCGCGAGCGGTCCGGGGCCGATTCCGGCAGGCGGCGACGAACGTCCGTCCGGGTCCTCGGGCCGCCCCGGACTGCGGGGTTCGCCACTCGTCGGCCGCGTACCCGCGCCGGTCGACGGACCGCCCGTTACGGTGGGGATCATGAGTCGTGGTGACGGGGGAGCGGCCGGCGAGCTGCGCCGGCCCCGGGTCGGGCACATCCAGTTTCTGAACTGCCTGCCCATCTACTGGGGGCTGATGCGCTCCGGCGCGCTGCTCGACGTCGACCTGCACAAGGACTCGCCGGAGCGGCTCAGCGCCGCCCTGGTCGCCGGTGACCTCGACATCGGCCCGATCTCGCTGGTCGAGTATCTGCGGCACGCAGACGACCTGCTGCTGCTGCCGCAGATCGCCGTGGGCAGCGACGGCCCGGTGCTGTCGGTGAACGTCGTCGCCACCCGACCACTGGAGGAGCTGTCGGGCCGGCCGGTCGCCCTCGGGTCCACCTCGCGTACCGGGGTGTTGCTGGCCCGGATGCTGCTGGCGCAGCGGTACGGGGTCGCCCCGGAGTTCTTCACCTGCCCGCCGGACCTCACCCAGATGCTGCTGGAGGCGGACGCGGCGGTGCTGATCGGCGACGTCGCGCTGCGGGCCCACTACGAGGCCCCCGCCCGTGGTCTGACCGTGACCGACCTGGGGCAGGCCTGGCGGGACTGGACCGGCCTGCCGATGGTGTTCGCCGTCTGGGCGGTACGCCGCGACTTCGCCGCCGCCCATCCTGGCCGGGTCAAGGAGGTCCACCAGGCCTTCCTGCGCTCCCGGGATCTGTGCCTGGCCGAGCTCGACGACGTGGCGCAGGCAGCCGCCCGGTGGGAGCCGTTCGACGCGGCGACGCTGGCGTCGTACTTCCGGGTGTTGGATTTCTCCCTCGGCGACCGGCAGGTGGCCGGCCTGCGGGAGTTCGCCGGCCGGGCCGCCCTGCTCGGCGAGGCGCCGCCGCTACCCGCTGACGGCCCGGAGTTCTTCCTGGCCTGACGACCGGCCCGCCCCCGCGCCTGTGCCCGCCTCCGCGCCTGTGCCGTCGACGTCGACCTCGACGTCCGGCGGTGCCGCGGACTCCGCCGGTGTCGCTGCCGCCGCACGGAGCTGGGCAGCCAGGTCCTGGCACACCCGGCCGCCATAGCTGTAGTCGTGGCTGGTCGGGAAGCGGACCATCACCCCGATGGTCCAGCCGTCACCGATCGCCAGGCAGTTGACGTGCCACTGCTGTTCCTCGTCGCGGATCACCCAGCCGTTCTTGATGGCGATGCCGGCTGCCTCGTCGCCGTCGAAGGCCTGCAGTACGCCGAAGTCGCCGGGGCTGCGGACGGTGCGCATCTGGGTCAGCAACCAGTCCGTCCAGGTGGCGCCGGCCGCCCGCCCGTCGGCGATGCAGGCTCCGAGTCGGGCGACGTCGCGGGGGGACAGCAGAGTGGTGCTCCACCGGTTCTCGGTGGAGCTGCTGTCGGTGAGGCCGCAGATGTCGATCATCCGGTCGATCGCCGCTGACCGGCCGATCTCCTGCCAGAGCTGCTCCGCCACCGCGTTGTCGCTGTCCCGGATCATGATCTCCAGTTGGTACATCCGGTAGTCGTCCGGCGTACGGCCGGCCTCGGCGGCCCGGCGCAGGTAGTCGGCCGCGATCCACGCCTTGATCAACGACGCGGTGGTGCTGGTCTCGGCGAGGTTGGCCGACCCGTGGATCTCCCCGGTGCGCTGGTCGAGCAGCGCCCACGACCACCAGCCGTCGACGTCGAGTCGTACGTCGGCCGGCGCGACCGCCAGCGGTGGCAGCGTCGGGCTGGCCTGCGGGGTGGGTGTGGGATCCGACTGCGGTACGCCGTCGCGCCACTGCCCGGCGGGCTGCTCGGCTGCGCTGGCCAGTGGCGCGTCGGGGACGAACCGTAGGGCGGCGACCGTGGCAGCGATCATCACCAGCACCCCGGCCAGCGCCAGCGGCACCGGCCAGCGGCACCGGCCAGGGCGCCGGCCGTGGCGGGCGATGCCGGCCGGCCGGGCGTGCGTGACCGGGATCCGGGGGCGTGGAACGTCACCGGCCCGGTCGGTGGGGTGCTGATCCGCCATGTCAGCTACGGGCTGCGGGCGTGGCAGCGGCGGGAAGCTGGATCGACGCGCCGGCGTGCGGGGTGACCAGTTGCCGGGTGACGTCGCGGCAGAGGTTGGCACCGTAGTCGAGTCCGTACTCGCCGGGGTAGCGGGTCATCACGGCGAGCACCCAGTCGTCGGTGACCGCGAGGCAGTTCAGGTGCCAGGACGCGTCGGCCCAGATCCGGGTCCAGCCGTTCTTGATCCCGACCTCGACCTCGTCGAGGAGGCTCTGTGGCAGCCCGTCGACGATCCCCCAACGGCCGCCGCCGGAGCGGGCCTGCTGGTCCGCCACCGCGGTGCTGCCTCGGACCTGCGTCATCTGGCTCAGCACCCAGTCGGTCCATTTCGGCCCGGCGGCGGTGCCGTTGCGGACACATTCGCCCATCAGGACGGCGTCGCGGGCGGACATCTGGGTGTAGCTCCACCAGATGTTGCGTTCCCCTGGCGGGATCACCGCCCGGGTCTGCGCCAACCCGCACATCTTGATCATCCGGTCGAGCACGATGTCGCCGCCGGCGGCGTAGTAGAGCCGGTTCGTCGCGTCGTCGTCGCTGTCCCGGATGGCCAGCGCGGCCTGTGCCAGGTTGTCGGGGCCCGGCTCGACCTCGCCCAGTTCGCGCAGGTAGTCGGAGACGATCCAGATTTTGATCATCGACTCGGTCGAGCTGGTCTCGGTGATGTTGTCCGAGCCGCTGATCTCGCCGCTGGCCCGGTCCAGCAGCGCCCAGGAGAGGAAGCCGTCGACGGGGACGGAGACCGGTGCTGCCCGCAGCGTCGGTACGGCGGGCGGCTCAGGGGACTCGGGGGCGGTCGGCGTCGATTCGGTCAGCGCGGTCGCCGGCTGGTTGCCTATGGTCGACGTCATCTCGCCCACCAGGCGTGCCGAAGCGGTGGGGATCATCAGGACGGCACCGACCACCAGGGCTGCCAGCACGACAGTGACCGTCACGCGTGAAGTCATGGGGGGCTGCTCCGGGAGGTGAGCGTGGATGATCCTGCGTCGGGTGTCCTGATCGACGATGGGTGTCCGGCCTGGCGCGCTCGGTGGGCCCGGCGCGACACAGGGCAGTTTACGTCGGAAACCTCGATCGGCCAGGGGAGGGAGTTTCAAGTTCAGGTTAATTGCGGCAAAAATAAACTGTTATGTCCATTTAGTTCGATAATAATGGCACAATAGGTGGATCAGAATCATGTCTGCGGTGAGTTGCCTCACGGGATCGCCGGTGGCACGTCTCCCCGGTGCCCGAAGTTGTCCGGAGTCTGGACTGTTTTGTTACAGGTCTTGGCGTGGGGGTGGATTGGTTGTAACACTGGACGGGTGGACGGCGATCACCCCCAGTCGATGCGTGAAGCACCGGGCGGCATCCTCGACGAGGTCGAGGCCGCCGAGGCGGAGTTGCGGGCGGCCGCAGCCCGCCACCGGGTCGGGGCGGAGACCGACCCGGTATGCAGTGACGATCCCGCCGGGTACTTCACCGGGACCATCGAGGCGGACCAGAAGATCGAGCCGCGCGACTGGATGCCGGACGGCTACCGGCGCACCCTGATCCGGCAGATCGCCCAGCACGCGCACTCGGAGATCATCGGTATGCAGCCCGAAGGGAACTGGCTCAGCCGGGCCCCCAGCCTGCACCGCAAGGCGATCCTGCTGGCCAAGGTCCAGGACGAGGCGGGCCACGGCCTCTACCTCTACGCCGCCGCCGAAACCCTCGGAGTGACCCGCGAGGAGCTCGTCGACCTGCTGTTGTCCGGCCGGCAGAAGTACAGCTCCATCTTCAACTACCCCACGCTGACCTGGGCCGACGTCGGCGCCATCGGCTGGCTGGTGGACGGCGCCGCCATCATCAACCAGGTGCCGCTGTGCCGCTGCTCGTACGGCCCGTACGCCCGCGCCATGATCCGCATCTGCAAGGAGGAGTCGTTCCACCAGCGCCAGGGGTACGAGATCCTGCACACCCTCGCCCATGGCACCTCGGCCCAACGGCAGATGGCCCAGGACGCCGTCGACCGCTGGTGGTACCCCTCCCTGGCCATGTTCGGCCCGCCCGACGTCGACTCCACCCACTCTGCCCAGTCGATGAGCTGGAAGATCAAGCGCTTCTCCAACGACGAGCTGCGGCAACGCTTCGTCGACATGTGCGTCCAGCAGATCGGGCCCCTCGGCCTGACTTTGCCGGATCCGCACCTGCGCTGGAACGAGCAGCGTCAGGCGTACGACTTCACCGCCCCCGACTACGCCGAACTGCACCGGGTGATCAGCGGCGACGGTCCCTGCAACCGGCAGCGGCTCGCCCACCGTCGGGCGGCGCACGACGCCGGCGGGTGGGTGCGCGCCGCCGCCCGGGCGTACGCCGACAAGCAGGCCGCCCGGTCCGCCGCCGCGGCCCGGGCCACCACGACCGGTACCGCCGCGGCCCGGGCCACCACGACCGGTACCGCCGCGACGGCGGGGGCGGGCATCCGATGAGCGAGCAGGCCAGCGCCACCACCCCCACCCCGCTGTGGGAGGTCTTCGTCCGCCCCCGGCGCGGTCTGGCCCACACCCATGTCGGAAGCCTGCACGCGCCCGACGCGGTGCTGGCCCTACGGCATGCCCGCGACCTCTACACCCGCCGCCAGGAAGGCGTCTCGATCTGGGTGGTGCCGGCCGAGGCGATCACCGCCTCCAGCCCGGACGAGAAGGACGCCTTCTTCGACCCGGCCGCCGACAAGGTCTACCGACATCCCACCTTCTACCAGGTGCCGGACGGGGTGCGTCACCTGTGAGCGGCAGCACCCCGGTGGACCAGTTGCTCTGCTGGGCCGACGACGCGTTGATCACCGCCCAGCGGTTGACCTGGTGGTGCACCCGGGCTCCCGAGCTCGAAGAGGACGTCGCGCTGGCCAACATCGCGCTCGACCAGCTCGGCGTGGCCCGGCTGCTGCTGACGTACGCCGCCGAGCAGCTGCCACCCGGTGCCGTGCCGGCCGCCCCGGCGGATGATCCGATCACCGAGGACACCCTGGCGTACCTGCGTACCGACCAGGAGTTCCGCAACTGCCTGCTGGTCGAACTGCCCGACGACGACTTCGCGGTCGCCATCGGCAAGCTGCTGTTCGTCGCTGCGGCCCAGAGCCGGCTCTACGCCGCGCTACGGTCCGGCCCCGACGATCGGCTGGCGGCGATCGCCGCCAAGGCGGCGAAGGAATCGGCGTACCACTTCGACCACGCCCGGATCTGGACGCTGCGACTCGGCGACGGCACCGAGGAGTCGCACCGCCGGATGCAGCACGCGGTCGACCTGCTGTGGCCGTACACGCACGAGCTGGTCGCCCCGCTGCCCGGCGGCGGGGTCGCCGACCCGCGCGACGGCTGGCTCGCCATGATCGGACCGGTCCTCGACCAGGCGACGCTGCGTCGACCCGACGACGGTTGGCGACCCGACGGCGGCCGGCACGGCCGGCACACCGAGCACCTGTCCTACCTGCTGGCCGAGATGCAGGTGGTGCACCGGGCACATCCGGGAGCACGGTGGTGAGCGCCACCGGGCAGACCGCGACCCCCATGGCCGCTGCCGGGCAGACCGCGACCCCCGTGGCCGCTGCCGGGCAGACCGCGACCCCCGTGGCCGCTGCCCGGGCGGCGGTCGCCGCGGTGGTCGATCCGGAGATCCGCGTCCTCACCATCGACGACCTCGGCATCCTGCGCGGCGTCGAGATCGACGACGCCACCGGCGCGGTCCGGGTGACCATCACCCCGACCTACACGGGGTGCCCGGCGATGGAGCTGATGCGCAGCGAGATCCGGGCGGCGCTGGCCCGCGCCGGCTTCGCCGAGGCGACGGTCGTGACCGTGCTGGCCCCGGCCTGGAGCACGGACTGGATCTCCGCCGCCGGCCGGGACAAGCTCGCCGCCGCCGGGATCGCCCCACCGCACCCGGCGGCCACCGGGCCGGTACCCGTGCCGTTGACCGTGCGCTGCCCCGCCTGCGGGTCGCCACGGACCGAGCAACTCAGCCGCTTCGGCGCGACCGCCTGCAAGTCACTGTGGCGGTGCCAGGCCTGCGCTGAACCGTTCGAGCAGATCAAGGCCCTGTGATGGCGGGCGAGGGGGTGGTGCCGCGATGGCGGTGACGATCAGCCGGCCGACCCGGCGGCGGCCGATGTTCCACCCACTGCCGGTCGTCGCCGTCGACCGGCTCACCGACGACGCGGTCGCGGTCACCTTCGCCGTACCGCCGCCGGTCCGCGAGGCGTTCCGGTTCGCCGCCGGGCAGCATCTGACCGTACGGCTGGTCGATCCGGCCGGCGGCCCCGACGTGCGCCGCTCGTACTCGATCTGCTCCACCCCGGCGGAGCTCGACGACCACGGCCGGCTGCGGATCGGCGTGCGGCACGTGCCCGGCGGCGCCTTTTCCGGGTACGCGGTGCGTCAGCTCGCCGTCGGGGCGACCGTGGACGTGCTGCCACCGCTCGGGAACTTCACCACCGGGTTCACCCCGCAGCGCAGCCGGCACTACGGCATGCTGGCCGGCGGCTCCGGCATCACCCCGATGCTGTCGCTGCTCGCCACCGGGTTGGCGGTCGAGCAGTCCAGCCGGTTCACCCTGATCTTCGGCAACCGGTCGGCGCACACCGTCATGTTCGCCGACGAGATCGCCGACCTGAAGGATCGGCACCCGACGCGGCTGCAGGTGGTGCACGTACTCTCCCGGGAGGTCACCGGCGCCCAGCTGTTGTCCGGGCGGATCGACGCCACCCGGTTCGGCCGGCTGTTGGACACCCTGGTGCCGGGTGACCGGATCGACGAGTGGTTCCTCTGCGGACCGTACGGTCTGGTGACGACGGCCCAGCAGGTGCTCGCCGACCGGGGGGTGCCGGCCGGGGCGGTGCACAGCGAGCTGTTCCACGCCGGCGACGCACCCGCCACCGCCGGATCGTCCGGCGGCACAATGGACGCTGGTGTGTCGACCGAGGCCACCGGCGCCGAGGTGACGGTGCTGCTCGACGGGCGGGCCTCGACGGTGCGGACCAGGCCCGGCGAACGGGTGCTCGACGCCGCGCTGCGGGTCCGCTCCGAGCTGCCGTACGCCTGCAAGGGCGGGGTCTGCTCCACCTGTCGCGCGAAGGTGGTCGACGGTGCGGTGTCGATGGTCCGCAACTACGCCCTGGAGCCCGACGAGCTGGCCGCCGGCTACGTGCTGACCTGCCAGTCCGTCGCCACCACCGACCGGCTCACGGTCGACTACGACACCTGACGGCGCAGCTCGGCGCGGGAGTTCACCGGTCCAGATCGTGCAGCAGCCGTCGGGCCTGGACGTGTGAGGTGATCCGGACGAACCGCAGCCGACTCCACCGGGAGTCGGTCGTCGCGGCCTGGTACCGGCTGCGGTAGTGCGGGTACTGCTGCCACGCCCAGACGATGATCGAGCGTTCCGGGTCGCGGCTGAACAGGTTGGTCCAGCGTTCCCGGTTGCCGTTCCACAGCTCCACCCGACTCCACGCCCGGCGCACGGTACGCCACACGATCTGGCGCATCACCCGCCAGCGGGGCAGGTCGTACCAGATCACGGTGTCGGCGCGCTGCCAGATCGTCTCCTGCACCGACGAGTAGTTGCCGTCGGTGACCCAGCCGTCGCCGGCGATCGCGTCGGCGACGGCGGCCCGGAACTCCTCGGGCGGCGTCGGCTGCCAGTCCGGCTGATGGAACAGCGCGTCCAGTTCGACGTGCGGTACGCCGAGCCTGGCCGCCAACGCTGCGGCCAGAGTGGACTTCCCCGACCCTGGCACCCCGACCACCGATACCCGCCGCACGACCGATCAGGCTAGCTGCGGGCCGCCAGTTCGGCATCCGGGTTCGGCACCTGTTCGACGCCGCCGGCGCGCTGGCTGGGGATCGGGGCCGCCGCCAGGGCGACCTCGACGGTGCCACGGGTGCCCCAGCCGGTCTTCCAGCAGGTGGCGACGCCGTACCAGCGGGTGGCGCGCAGCACCAGCATCGCCCAGGCCACCGCGATCGGCGCGAGCGCCCAGGTGCCCCACTGGTACGCAGTCGACTGGTCGGACCGGCGGATCGTCAGGTACCGCAGGCACTGCGCGTACCCGATGACGATCGGGACGCTCACCAGCCAGGGCAGGGCGGCCAGCGACGGCTCCTGGATCGGGATCACCACCGCCACGGTCACGAACAGCGTCGTGGACAGCAGCGTCGTCGCCCACCGGATCAGGTGCAGCCAGTAGGCCCACGAGCGCAGCGGCAGGTAGCGCATCCGCCACAGTGACCGGATGAACGAGCCCCGCATCCAACGGACGAACATCCGCAGGAAGTGGCCGGCCTTCTCGGGCATCAGCGCGAAGGCGAACGCGGAGGGCTGCTGGACGGTCCGGCCAGCCAACATCGCGAACAGGGTCAGCATCGAGTCGTCGCTGAACGGTACCCGCCGCCCGGCGAAGGTCTCGTTGAGGTAGCTGTCCAGGTTGTCGCGGATCACCGGGCCGCGATACACCGCGATCGGTCCGGAGTTGACCCAGACGGCGTTGAGGACGGAGAGGCTGGACCGGTCGGTCAACTGCCCGGCGACGAACCACAGGTCGGTGAAGCGGGTCAGCAGCGACGACCGGACGTTGGCGGCCATCACGATCCCCGCGACCGACTGCACTGCCGGGTCGGCCAGTGGCGCGAGCAGCTCGCCGAGGGCGCGCGGATCGCTGATCGTGTCCGAGTCGACGGTCCAGTAGACGTCGGCGTCGGGTGCCTCGGCGATGGCGGCGGCCTGCGCGTGCCGTTTGCCCGCGTTGTCCTGGCGTCGCCACACCGGCCGGATCCCGGCCTGCGTGGCGGCCGGCCCGAACCAGTCCCGGACCTCTGCGTACGCGGCCGTGCCGGTGGTGGAGCCGTCGTCGACGACCACGATCGTCCGGGGTCGCCGGTGCTGCCCGATCATCGATTCCAGGCAGGCGCGCAGCGCCGTCGGGTCCTCGTTGTACACCGGAACGAGCGCCGCCACGTCGAGCGTGTCGAGGGCCCGCCGCCCGGCGCGGCCGACCCGGTACGGCTGATTGAGGTAGGCGAACCCCAACTGCCACACCAGAAGGCCGTACATGAGGACGTAGATCGCGGTGAAGCGGTGCCCGGTGCCGTGGCTGAGCAGGCCGAACGCGGCAAGCGCATGGTGGGCGGCCCACACCGCCACCGCTGCCAGCAGGGCAGCGGCGGCGGCGTAGGTGCGCCCTGGGACGAGGGTCGCGGTCACCGGTTCGACGCGGGGCGACCCGGACGGAAGGACAGCCGGACGAGCAACGCACCAATGACGATCATGGTGACCGCGGCGGTCACCAGGGCCGCCGGTAGCGGAAGGCTCAACTGGCCGATTCCGCCAATTCCACCGATGGTGACCGCAGCGCTGGTGCCGGTGCGCGGCAGGGAGGCAGCAGACATCGATTGTCTCCTTGGAGATGAGCGGGTGAGATGGGGGAATCCGGGCAGCGTGATCCGTCGTACCCGGCGACATTCGACACCGTGGTGCGAAACAATTTCACGCGGATCATGGAACCCGCGACATTTCTAACTGTCGCGGCGTCGGCTGAATCGAGATAGGCGGATCTGTATCAGCTCCATCGACATCGGGGGCGCTGCCGGACGGCCGGGCACCGGCGGGCGAGCCGATCCCGGAGTCGCGGCCCAGCGTAGTTGCGGTGTCCCGGCTGCGCCAGAGGTAGTCACGGTCATTTGCAAAAATGTTGGACGTGAATTCCTCTACGATTACTGCGCTTCCCTGTCGGGGCCTTACTGTGTTTCCTTGTCGGAGTCCGACTGTGCTCCCTTGTCGGCGTGGTCGGCCGCTGTCGGGGTGCCCGGCGAATCGCGGTGGATCAGACCCTGTGCGGCCAACGCGGCCGCAGCCGCCGCCAGCGGCAGGGCCGGCAACGCGTAGCGGGGTTCGTACATGCCGATCGCCACGGTGAACACGGCCAGACCCGGACCGGCGATCACCAGCAGGACCGTGTCGAGCCGGATCCAGCCGGCGACCCGGCGGCCGGCGACGAGCGCGGCGATGGTCAACAGCACCGCCAGCGACAGCACCACCGGAATGCCCCGGGTCCAGGTGCCGTACCAGTGCAGGGCCCGGCTGAGCGCGGTGGCCGGGGGTGCCACCGCCGGCTCGGCGACCTGCGGATGATAGTCGGCGGAGGCCTGGGCGGGCGGGCAGTGGTCCGCGACGCGGACCTCCGCGGAGCGGAACCGTACCGGCGGCACCAGCCGCTGCCGTAGGCAGTCGTTCATCGGCCCGAGGTACAGGCCCGGCACGAAGTGCGCCGCGCTCTCCTTGCCGACGGTCGCCAGGTAGTCACCGGGCTGCTGGCGGATCACCGACCGGGAGAAACTGGTCAGCACCCGGGTGCCCTCGTCGGTGTAGACCCAGTCGCCGAGCCGGGCGGGCCGCCGCCAGAAGAAGGCGTCCGCGCGGTCCCACCGCTGCCCGAGCTGCTGGTCGGGGCAGGCGATACGTTCCTCGTCGGTCAGCTCGATCCGGTCGCAGTCGGCGATCATCGCGGCGCGGCCGTACAGGGCGGTGCCGCTCTGCGCGCCGTAGACGCTCTGCCGGTCACCGACCCAGACCATCACCAGGACGTACGGCACGGCGAAGGCGACCAGGTAGCCGACCACCGGACGCCAGCCGACCCGCCGTACGACCAGATAGATCGCCAGTAGCAGGGCGACCGGCAGGGCCGTGGGTTTGGTCACCCAGGCGACGGCGATCAGGCCGCCGGAGACGATCGCGGCGACCAGGCCCGGCCGGGGAGACCAGAGCAGCGCGCCGACGGCAGTGGCGAACAACACCATGAAGAGCAGGTCGGGCAGCAGGTAGTGACCCATGGTGAGGACCAGGGAGTCGAAGATCACCGGTACGGCGGCGAGCGTGGCCAGCCACCGGGCGACTCCCCGGTGCAGCAGCAGGGCGTACAGGCCGACCGCGAGCAGCAGGCTGAGCAGGTGCTGGACGCCGGCGACGGCGGCGAGGGTGCGGGTCGGCTCCAGCGCGGCCAGCAGCAGGACGTAGCCGAGCGGCCGGTTCGGGTGCGGCTCCAGTGGCTGGTCGAGCATCAACAGGTAGGCGCCGCTGTCGCCGTGGAACCAGAAGGCCGGCTGGTACGCCATCAGGTAGGCGACGCGCAGCGCGACTCCGGCGGCGAGCAGGATCACGATGGGCAGGTGTCGACGGAGCAGGGTCATCCGGTGGCTCTGTCTCTCCTCCACCAGGGCAGTACGCTTCATGCGTGACTACCAGCCGGGAGATCGACAGCATCCTGCAGCGTGGCGCCGACGGTGGCCGGATCACCCCCGAGGAGGCGCTGCTGATCTACACCGATGCGCCCTTTCATGCCCTCGGTGAGGCCGCGGACGCGGTACGCCGTCGCCGGTACCCGGACAACGTCGTGACGTACCTGATCGATCGCAACATCAATTACACCAACGTCTGCGTCACCGCATGCCGGTTCTGTGCGTTCTTCCGCGCACCCAAGCACGCCGAAGGCTGGGCCCACCCGACCGAGGAGATCCTGCGTCGCTGTGGCGAAGCGGTCGAGCTCGGCGCGACCCAGGTGATGCTGCAGGGCGGGCATCACCCTGACTTCGGCGTCGAGTACTACGAGGAACTGTTCGGCGCGGTGAAGTCCGCGTACCCGCAGTTGGTGATCCACTCGATCGGCCCGAGCGAGATTCTGCACATGGCCAGAGTATCCGGTGTCACCCTGGACGAGGCGATTGCCCGGATCAAGGCGGCGGGTTTGGATTCGATCGCCGGGGCCGGTGCCGAAATGCTGCCGGAACGGCCGCGTCGGGCGATCGCGCCACTCAAGGAGTCGGGCGCGCGCTGGCTCGAGGTGATGGAGTTGGCGCACCGGCACGGCATCGAATCGACCGCGACGATGATGATGGGCACCGGGGAGACCAACGCCGAGCGGATCGAGCACCTGCGGATGATCCGGGACGTCCAGGACTCCACCGGTGGCTTCCGGGCGTTCATTCCGTGGACCTACCAGCCGGAGAACAACCACCTGAAGGGCCGCACCCAGGCGACGACCCTGGAGTACCTGCGCATGATCGCGGTGTCGCGGCTCTTCTTCGACCAGGTCGCGCATCTGCAGGCATCCTGGTTGACCACCGGCAAGGACGTCGGGCAGTTGGCACTGCACATGGGCGTCGACGACCTGGGTTCGATCATGCTGGAGGAGAACGTGATCTCCTCCGCCGGTGCCCGGCACCGGTCGAACCTGCACGAGCTGATCTGGATGATCCGGTCGGCCGGCCGGATCCCGGCACAGCGCGACACCGAGTACCGCCACCTCGCGGTGCACCACACCCCGGCGGACGACCCGACCGACGACCGGGTGGTGTCGCACTTCTCGTCGATCGCCCTGCCCGGCGGTGGCGCCCGACGGGATCTTCCGCTGGTCGACGCCCGCTGACGTCGCCGCCCACCGCCGGGGCGTCGGCCCGCTGAGCGGGCCGTTCTCCTCTGATCGGGGGGAGCCTGGTGACCGACCGGACGAGCAGGCTTCATCGGTACGGCGTTCGCGCTCGGCCGGTTGTGGTGCGTACCGCTGTCGATGTGGCGGAGGGCGCGCGCACCTTAGGTCAGAGGGCCATAACGTGTTGATCACGAGGCGCGCGAAGCTGCGGGCCGGCCGCTAACGTCGCCGTCAACAACGTTCCGGCAGCCACCCGCGCCGCGCCGACGCCCCCTGTCGGTGCTGGTCACGTCCCCCAGGGCGGGTTGCCGGAAGGGTACTCCAGCGGCCCGCGGGGGCCGTCTACATAACGCACGGCGCGGCGGGCGGGGTGGTTCAACCACCCCGCCCGACGTGTGTCCGGGTGTCGGGCGTGCATTCAGTGAGTTCGATGACTACGCTACGTCGCCATGGTCTGGAACCGGAAACTGCCAGCGGTCCGGCGTACGGCAACCGTCGCGTTCGTGACCGCCGGCATGTGCGTCGCCCTCGCCCCCGGGGTCGGGTCGGCCGCTGCCACCCCTGCCCCGGCCGACCCGGCTCCCTCGGAACCCGTCGCCACGCCCGTCACCACGCCGGTCTCCCCGGACGTCGATCCGGCCGGGAGCCCTGGTGCCGATCTTGCCGGGAGCCCGGCCGCCGGGGCCGATCTGGCGGTACGGATCACCGGTGCCACGATCAACGCGCCCGGCTACAAGTCGACGGTGATCACGGTGACCAACCACGGGCCCGGCACGGCCCGCGGGGTCATCCTGGACCTGAGCGAGTCGAGGGTGGACAGCGAAGCGGTCGACGCCGGCACCATCCACTTCTGTGACACCCTGCCCGGGACGATGCCGCCCTACGATCCGCCGTCGCCGGACCCCACGTCGCCCAACCCGCACTACGACATCCCGGTGGCCGGCGAGTGCGCGCTGGCCGACCTGCCGGCCGGTCGCTCGATCCGGCTGGAGACCAGGATCCGGCCGTGGATCGGCGCTGGCGTGCGGATCGGTGTGCTCCGGGCGACGGTGCGCCACGACGGTCGCGACCCCGACCCGGCCAACGACAGCGCGCAGGCCCCGGTGAGCATCGCCGGGTCGCCGGTCACCGACGTCTACGTGCGGGCGTGGGACGTGCCGTACCTGCCCGACGACCCGGCGGCGACGGTGGCCCCGGGCGACACCACCGCGCTGCGGTACGAGGTGGGCAACGTCGGCACGGTGCCGGTGACCGGGATCACGCTCACCGTGCGGCTGCCCGAGCACGTGACGTTCGCCGAGACCCTGGCAGGCTGCCGGTACGCGGCCGACGGTGCCGAGGCCACCTGCGCGTACCCCGAACTCGTCCTGGCCACGAGATCGGCGCAGACCGGTTCGGCGATGGTCTTCACCCACCCGGTCCGGGTCGGAGCGGGCGCCCCGGCGCCGGCCGTGCTCACCGGCGGCGTCGTCACGGCGGCGATCGCCGAGGTGGCCGACCCGGTGGCGCTGGCGGCGGGCGACCCGGTCACCACGCCGACGGTCCTGCCGGCGGGCGCGGTGGCCGCCACCGCCGTGGACGTCGATCCGAGCGACAACCAGGACACGTTCACGGTGCTGACCGCGCCGCCCGGCGTCGACGGGCTGCCGGTCACCGGGCCGTCGGTCGCCACACTCGTCGGGCTCGGCCTGGTCGCGGTGCTGCTCGGGATGCTGGTGAGAGTGGTCGGGACCCGCTCCGCCGGTCGCCGCCGGTAGCTGGCAGAGTGCGAAGGTGTGAACCAGAATCCGCCTGCCGTCCGCGCCAGCCTGGACAAACAACCGGCCGAGGTCGCCGCGATGTTCGACGGGGTGGCCGGCCGTTACGACCTGACCAACACAGTGATCTCCTTCGGCCAGGACCGTCGGTGGCGTCGGGCCACCCGGGCGGCCGCCGAGCTGCGTCCCGGCGACAAGGTCCTCGATGTCGGGGCGGGGACCGGGGTGTCGACCGCCGAACTGGGCCGCGACGGGGTGTGGGCGGTCGGCTCGGACATCTCGCTGGGGATGCTGCGGGCCGGTCGCCGGGCCCGCCCACAGGTGCCGCTGATCGCCGGTGACGCCCTCGCGCTGCCGTTCCCGGACGCCACCTTCGACGCGGTGACAATCTCCTTCGCGTTGCGCAACGTGGTGGACACCGGTGCCGCGCTGGCCGAGTTCGCCCGGGTGACCCGGCCCGGTGGGCGCCTGGTGGTCTGCGAATTCTCCCAGCCGACCAACCCGGCGTTCCGGACCGTCTACCTGTCCTACCTGATGAGGTCGTTGCCGACCGTGGCGCGTGCGGTGGCGAGCAACCCGCAGGCGTACGTCTATCTGGCCGAGTCGATCCGGCAGTGGCCGGACCAGGCGGCGCTGGCCGGGCGGATCGGCACGGCGGGCTGGCGGTCGGTGCAGTGGCGCAACCTGACCGGCGGCATCGTGGCGCTGCACCGGGCGACCCGGGTATAGCCGGTCTCGACCCGGCAGAGCCGGGCGTAGCCGGTACGGACCCGCCACGCGGGCGTGGCTGAATCTCCCGTTTCCGGTGGCGGTGTCGCGGTCCGGTTACTCCTCGGTGTCCGTCGATGGGAGGTTCCGTGTCGTCGGTCACCCGCCGGGGTCGCTACCTCGCAGGGTTAGGGTCGCCTAACCGATTGCCGCCCTGTTAACGGTTCTAGACTCACCCCGAGACGGCTTGTGAAGCATTTCACGAGCGGCCCGGAGGTGAATGGGAGGTGGCTGTGAGCGACACCGAAGCCGACGTCATCGTCGTCGGCGCGGGCCCAGGTGGATCCGCGACCGCCTACCACCTCGCCCGACACGGTGTACGGGTGCTGCTGCTGGAGAAGACGAACTTCCCCCGGGAGAAGGTCTGCGGCGACGGGCTCACCCCGCGTGCCGTCAAGCAGTTGATCAAGCTCGGTGTGGACACCTCGCCGGAGGCCGGCTGGCTGCACAACCGGGGCCTACGGGTGATCGGCGGCGGGATCCGGCTCGAGCTCGACTGGCCCGACCTGGCCAGCTTCCCCAACTACGGCCTGGTGCGGACCCGGCTCGACTTCGACGACCTGTTGGCCAGCCGGGCGGTCGAGGCCGGCGCGCTGCTGCACACCGGCACCAACGTGGTCGCTCCGGTGCTGGACGACACCGGCCGGGCGGTCGGGGTCACCGCCGAGGTGGGCCCGGACAAGCAACCGACGACCTTCCGGGCTCCGCTGATCGTCGCCGCCGACGGTGTCTCCGGCCGGTTCCCGCTGGCCATGGGGCTCGCCAAGCGGGAGGACCGGCCGCTCGGCGTCGCGGTCCGCCGCTACTACCGCTCCCCCCGCCATCGTGACGACTACCTGGAGTCCTGGCTGGAGCTGCGCAGCCGCGAGGGCGGCGACCGGCTGCTGCCCGGCTACGGCTGGATCTTCGGCATGGGCGACGGCCGGGTCAACGTCGGCCTCGGCGTGCTCAACTCGTCGTCGGCTTTCGGTAAGACCAACTACCGGCGGATGCTGACCGACTGGCTCGGCAGCACCCCGGCGGACTGGGGGCTGGCCGACGAGGCCAACGCCGACGGTCCGATTCTCGGCGCCGCGCTGCCGATGGGCTTCAACCGGGTGCCCCACTACACCCGCGGAGTCCTGCTGGTCGGCGACTCCGGCGGTATGGTCAACCCGTTCAACGGTGAAGGCATCGCGTACGCGATGGAGTCCGGTGAGCTGGCCGCCGAGGTCGCGGTGCAGGCGCTGGCCCGGTCCGCCGGTGCCGACCGGGAGCGCGCGCTGGCGCAGTACCCGGCCGAGTTGAAGATCCGGTACGGCGGCTACTACCGGCTCGGCAACATCTTCGTGAAGCTGATCGGCAATCCGCAGATCATGCGGATCGCCACCAAACACGGCATGCCGCATCCGACACTCATGCGGTTCGTCCTCAAGTTGCTGGCGAACCTCACCGATCCACGGGGTGGGGATGCCATGGACCGGATGATCAACGCGATGACCAAGGTGGCTCCCGCCGTGTGACGCCACCACGAGCACGACCGGGCCGGCACCGGCCCACCGCAGCAACCACCGGGGCGGGCAAGGGTGCCCGACCCGGGCAGTCAACACGCTGGATCGCTGGAAACTGACCGCGGGCAGGGAAGGACGAGCAGGAGAAGCCCATGTCGCTCTCGCCTTACATACCCATCGTCGGGGTGTTCGCCCTCGCCTCGGCCTTCGCGCTGTTCTCGGTGGCCGCCGCCCGGCTGGCCGGACCGTTGCGCTACAACCGGGCGAAGCTCGAAGCGTACGAGTGTGGCATCGAGCCGAGTCCGGAGCCGGTCGGCGGCGGTCGGATCCCGATCAAGTTCTATCTGACCGCGATGATGTTCATCATCTTCGACATCGAGATCATCTTCTTGATCCCGTGGGCGGTCTCGCTCGATCCGCTCGGCGCGTTCGGGTACGTCGCGGTCTCGCTGTTCATCGTCGCCGTCTCGGTCGCCTACGTGTACGAGTGGCGGCGCGGCGGGCTCGACTGGGACTGACGGAGGAACCATGGGAATCGAGGAGAAACTCCCCGCCGGCGTACTGCTCACCTCGGTGGAGAAGCTGGTCAACTGGTCCCGGAAGACCTCGGTCTGGGGTGCGACCTTCGGGCTGGCCTGCTGCGCGATCGAGATGATGGCGGCCGGTGCCCCGCACTACGACATGGGGCGCTGGGGCATGGAGGTCTTCCGGGCCTCGCCCCGGCAGGCCGACCTGATGATCGTCGCCGGCCGGGTCAGCCAGAAGATGGCCCCGGTGCTGCGGCAGATCTACGACCAGATGGCCGAGCCACGCTGGGTGCTGTCGATGGGCGTCTGTGCCTCCAGCGGCGGCATGTTCAACAACTATGCGATCGTGCAGGGCGTCGACCACGTGGTGCCGGTCGACATGTACCTGCCGGGCTGCCCACCGCGCCCGGAGATGCTCATCGACGCGGTCCTGAAACTGCGCGAGAAGATCGGCCACGAGCCGCTCGGACCGAACGGCCGCAAGATGCTCGAGGCCCGCCGCGCCCGCGGTGACGTTCCGGTGGTCGCCCCCGGGGCGATGCCGTCGTCGTACCGCTCCGACAAGACCCGCCGGGCCGAGTGGGAGCAGGCCGTCCGGGAAGGCCGCGAGGAGCAGCTGCGGATCGAGAACTGGATGAAGGCCCAGAACCACCTGCACGTCCGGGAGCGGCTGAAGTGATGTCCGCGTCGACCAGCGAAAGGACGATTCAGTGACGGGGCCGACCAACGCGCCGAGCGAGCAGCCCGGTGGCGGCGTACCCGCCGCCGCACCGCCGGTCGGGGCGACCAGTGGCGCACCGGCCGAGTACCCGCCGGCCAGCCCGGCCGGGCGTGGCATGTTCGGCATCCAGGGTTCCGGCGACACCTCCGGCTTCGGCGGCCTGGTCCGTCGCCGGGCCTCCGTGGCCGGCAGCGAGCGGCCGTACGGCGGCTACTTCGACGAGGTGTGCGACGCGCTGGAGGAGGCCTACCCGGCGTTCGCCGACGCGATCGAGAAGGTGATCGTCGACCGGGGCGAGCTGACCCTGCACATCCGCCCGGAGCGGATCGCCGAGGTGTGCCGGGTGATGCGCGACGACGAGTCGCTGCGCTTCGAGCTCTGCTCCTCGGTCTCCGGAGTGGACTACCTCGGTGCCGACGAGCGCCGACTGCACGTCGTCTACCAGTTGACCTCGATGACGTACCGCCGTCGGGTCCGGCTCGAAGCGGCGGTCAGCGCCGAGGACCCGCACCTGCCCAGCGTCACCGCCGTCTACCCGACCGCCGACTGGCAGGAGCGGGAGACGTACGACATGTTCGGGGTGATCTTCGACGGCCACCCGGCGCTGACCCGGATCCTGATGCCGGACGACTGGGAAGGCCACCCGCAGCGCAAGGACTACCCGCTGGGCGGTGTCCCGGTGGAGTACAAGGGCGCCGAGATCCCACCGCCGGACAAGCGGAGGAGCTACCAATGACCGCCGGATACGCAACCGAGCGCGACACCGACGAGGGCAAGGTCTTCACCGTCACCGGTGGGGACTGGGACACCGTGGTCGGTGGCACCGACCCGCTCACCGACGAGCGGATCATCGTCAACATGGGCCCGCAGCATCCGTCCACCCACGGCGTACTGCGCCTGGTGCTGGAGCTGGAGGGTGAGACGGTCCGGGAGGCCCGGACGGTCGTCGGCTACCTGCACACCGGGATCGAGAAGAACCTCGAGTACCGCAACTGGGTGCAGGGCACCACCTTCGTCACCCGGATGGACTACCTGGCGCCGATCTTCAACGAGACTGCGTACAGCCTCGCGGTGGAGAAGCTGCTCGGGATCACCGACGACATCACCGACCGGGCGAACACCATCCGGGTGCTGATGATGGAGCTCAACCGGATCTCCTCGCACCTGATCTGGCTGGGCACCACCGGTCTGGAGCTCGGCGCGATCTCGATCATGCTGTACTGCTTCCGGGAGCGCGAGTACATCCTGGAGATCTTCGAGCTGGTCTCCGGGCTGCGGATGAACATGGCCTACGTCCGTCCCGGCGGGGTCGCCCAGGACATCCCGGACGAGGCGATCGTCAAGATCCGCGAGTTCCTGAAGATGATGCCGAAGCGGCTCAAGGAGTACGAGGACCTGCTCTCCGGGCAGCCGATCTGGCTGGAGCGGACGCAGAACGTCGCGGTGCTCGACGTCACCGGCTGCCTGGCGCTGGGCGTCACCGGTCCGGTGCTGCGCTCGGCCGGGCTCGCCTGGGACCTGCGCAAGACCATGCCGTACTGCGGCTACGAGAACTACGAGTTCGACGTACCGACCACGCCGACCGCCGACGTCTGGGGCCGCTACCTGGTCCGGATGGCCGAGATGCGGGAGTCGCTGAAGATCGTCGAGCAGGCGCTGGACCGGCTGAAGCCCGGCCCGATCATGGTGGCCGACAAGAAGATCGCCTGGCCGGCGCAGCTGGCCATCGGCGTCGACGGTATGGGCAACTCGCTGGAGCACGTCGCCAAGATCATGGGTCAGTCGATGGAGTCGCTGATCCACCACTTCAAGCTGGTGACCGAGGGCTTCCGGGTGCCACCCGGGCAGGTGTACGTCGGCATCGAGTCACCCCGGGGCGAGCTGGGCGTGCACGCCGTCTCCGACGGCGGGACCCGCCCGTACCGGGTGCACTACCGCGAACCGAGCTTCGTCAACCTCCAGGCGATCCCGGCCATGGCCGAAGGCGGGCTGCTCGCCGACGTGATCGCCGGGGGCGCCTCGTTGGACCCCGTGATGGGTGGGTGTGACCGCTGATGGGCTTCAGTCAGGAAACGCACGACCGGGCCCGGGAGATCATCGCCCGGTACCCGGCGGACCGGTCCCGCTCGGCGCTGCTGCCGTTGCTGCACCTGGTGCAGTCCGAGGACGGCTACGTCTCGCCGGCCGGCGTCGAGTTCTGCGCCGAGCAGCTGGGCATCAACAAGGCCCAGGTCAGCGCGGTCGCCACCTTCTACACGATGTACAAGCGTCGGCCCACCGGTGACTGGCTGGTCAGCGTCTGCACCAACACCATGTGCGACGTGCTCGGTGGGCAGCGGGTCTACGACGCGCTCAGTGAGCATCTCGGCGTCGGGCACGAGGAGACCACCGCCGACGGCACGGTCACCCTGGAGCATGCCGAGTGCCTCGCCGCCTGCGACTACGGCCCGGTCATGACCGTCAACTACGACTTCTTCGACAAGGTCGACCCGGACATCGCGCTCGGGGTCGTCGAGGAGTTGCGCGCCGGCGGCCGCCCGACCCCCACCCGGGGTGCCCGACTGTGCACCCTGAAGGAGATGTCGCTGCAGCTCGCCGGCTTCTCCGACACCCGCGAGGGTGCGGTCGCCGACGGACCGGCCGGCGACGCCACCCTGCGTGGGCTGCGCCTGGCCCAGCAGCACGGCATCGCCGTCGCCGGCTTCGACCCGAACACCCCGATCAGCGGCGACGCGCCGGAGCCGGCGGCCAGCCGGCCCGCGCCCGCCGCGACCGGCAGCACGGCCCCGGACGTCAAGGCCCCGCAGGCCAAGTCGCCGGAGATCCGGGCCGCGGAGACCCGCGCGCCGGACGCGAAGACGCCGGTCCCGGACGCGCCCGGCACCACGGTGCCGGCCGACCGGACCGAGCCGGACAGCGACGCCGAGGCCGCCGAGGCGGCCGGCACCGCCGCCAACCCGCCGGCCAGCGACGCCAAACCAGCCGGTGACAGCCCGCAGCCGCAGCGTGAGGCGCTGCGGGACGCGCGCAGCGAGGAGGGCACGGCATGACCGAGCCGCGACGGGAGACCCTGGAGAAGCTGACGCCGGTGCTGACCAAGCGCTGGCTGTCGCCGGACGCCTGGAAGATCGACGTCTACGAGCAGCTCGACGGCTACGCGGCCCTGCGCAAGGTGCTCGCCGGCAAGCCGGGCGGCCGGGGTCGCGCCAGTGACCCGGTGCACCCGGACGATCTGATCAAACTGATCAAGGACTCGGGGCTGCGGGGCCGGGGCGGGGCCGGATTCCCCACCGGACTGAAGTGGGGCTTCATCCCGCAGGGCGACGGCAAGCCGCACTACCTGGTGGTCAACGCCGACGAGGGCGAGCCGGGCACCTGCAAGGACCTGCCGCTGATGATGTACGACCCGCACTCGCTGGTCGAAGGCGTCATCATCGCCTCGTACGCGATCCGGGCCAGCCGCGCCTTCATCTACATCCGGGGCGAGGCGGTGCACGCCGCCCGGCGGCTGCGCAACGCCGTCGACGAGGCGTACCGGGCCGGCTACCTCGGCACCGACATCCTCGGCTCCGGCTTCGACCTGGACCTGGTGGTGCACAGCGGCGCGGGTGCGTACATCTGCGGCGAGGAGACCGCGCTGCTGGACTCCCTCGAAGGCTTCCGGGGCCAGCCCCGGCTGCGCCCGCCGTTCCCGGCCACCCACGGCCTGTACGCCTGCCCGACCGTGGTCAACAACGTCGGCACCATCGCCAGCGTGCCGTACATCGTGCTCGGCGGCGCCAACTGGTGGAAGTCCATGGGCACGGAGAAGTCGTCCGGCCCGATGATCTACTCGCTCTCCGGCCGGATCGCCAACCCCGGCCAGTACGAGTGCTCGATGGGCATCACCCTGCGCGAGCTGATCGAGCTGGCCGGCGGCATGCAACCCGGGCACGAGCTGCGGTTCTGGACCCCCGGCGGGTCGTCCACGCCGCTGCTGACCGCCGAGCACCTGGACGTACCGCTGGACTTCGAAGGGGTGGCCGCGGCCGGGTCGATCCTCGGCACCACCGCCACCCAGATCTTCTCCGACCAGGACTGCCCGGTGTACGCGACCTACCGGTGGCTGGAGTTCTACCACCACGAGTCGTGTGGCAAGTGCACCCCGTGTCGCGAGGGCAACTACTGGATGGTGCGGGTCTACCGGCGGATCCTGGCCGGCCAGGGCACCCACGAGGACCTCGACACCCTGCTCGACACCTGCGACAACATCCTCGGCCGGTCGTTCTGCGGCCTCGGTGACGGTGCGACCAGTTCGGTGACCTCCTCGCTGAAGTACTTCAAGCAGGACTACCTCGACTACATCGAGGGCCGCACGGCACCGAAGCTGTCGGAGAAAGCATTGGTAGGTGCGCACTAATGGCAGAGGTAGCGAAGACCACCGAGACGGTCACCCTGACCATCGACGGCGTCGAGGTCACCGCGCCCAAGGGGGCGCTGCTGATCCGGGTCGCCGAGAAGCTGGGCATCGAGATCCCCCGGTTCTGTGACCACCCGCTGCTCGCCCCGGCCGGTGCCTGCCGGCAGTGCCTGGTCGACGTCGAGGGCCAGCGCAAGCCGGTCGCCTCGTGCACCCAGACCGTCGCCGAGGGCATGGTGGTCCGCACCCAGCTCACCTCCGACGTGGCCAAGAAGGCCCAGCAGGGGGTCATGGAGCTGCTGCTGGTCAACCACCCGCTGGACTGCCCGATGTGCGACAAGGGCGGTGAATGCCCGCTGCAGAACCAGGCGATGTCGACCGGCCGGCCGGACTCCCGCTTCCACGAGCACAAGCGGGAGTACCCCAAGCCGGTCGAGATCTCCAGCCAGGTGCTGCTGGACCGGGAACGCTGCGTACTGTGCCAACGCTGCACCCGGTTCTCCGAGGAGATCGCCGGCGACACGTTCATCGACCTGATGGACCGCTCCTCCGGCGAGCAGATCAACGTCTACCGCGACGAGGCGTTCGGCGCCGACCCGGCGGTCGACGGCGAGGCCGGTGCCGGCGACGAGCCGTTCAACTCCTACTTCTCCGGCAACACCGTGCAGATCTGCCCGGTCGGCGCGCTGACCGGCGCCCAGTACCGGTTCCGGGCCCGCCCGTTCGACCTGGTCTCCACGCCGAGCGTCTGCGAGCACTGCTCGGCCGGCTGCGCCCAGCGCACCGACCACCGGCGTGGCAAGGTGATGCGCCGGTTGGCCGGCGACGACCCGGCGGTCAACGAGGAATGGAACTGCGACAAGGGCCGGTGGGGGTTCCGCTACGCCACCGCCACCGACCGGCTGACCACCCCGCTGGTCCGCGACGCCGACAGCGGTGAGCTGCGTGAGGCGTCCTGGAGCGAGGCCCTGGCGGTCGCCGCCGAGGGGCTGCGCAAGGCCCGCGACGGCGCGTACGGCGTCGGGGTGCTCACCGGCGGCCGGCTCACCGTCGAGGACGCCTACGCCTACGCGAAGTTCGCCCGGGTGGCGCTGCGTACCAACGACATCGACTTCCGGGCCCGGCCGATCGCCGGTGCCGTCGGCTCCACCGAGGAGGCCGAGTTCCTGGCCGCCCGGGTCGCCGGCGGCGCCGAGGCGACCTACGCCGACGTCGAGCGGGCCCCGGTGGTGGTGCTCGCCGGGCTGGAGCCGGAGGAGGAGTGCCCGATCCTCTTCCTGCGGCTGCGCAAGGCGTACACCAAGAAGGGCCTGCGGGTGGTGGCGCTGGCGCCGTACCTGAGCCGGGGCCTGGAGAAGCTGGGCGCCACGCTGGTGCCGACCGTGCCCGGCGACGAGGCGCGGCTGCTCACCGAGGACACGACGGTCACCGAGGCACTCGCCCGGTCCGGCGCGATCCTGATCGTCGGCGAGCGGCTGGCGGGCGTACCCGGTGGGTTGTCGGCCGCTGGCGCGGTCGCCGACCGGGCCGGCGCGAAGCTGGCCTGGGTGCCACGCCGGGCCGGTGACCGGGGCGCGGTCGACGCCGGCTGCCTGCCGAACCTGCTGCCCGGTGGCCGTCCGGTCGCCGACGCGGCGGCCCGCGCCGAGCTCACCGGGGCCTGGGACATCGGGGCCGGGATCATCCCGGCCGAGCCGGGCCGTGACGTCGACGCGATCGTCGCGGCGACCGCCGCCGGCAAGATCGGCGCGCTGGTCGTCGCCGGGGTCGACCCGGCCGACCTGGCCGACCCGCGCCTGGCCGAGCAGGCCCTGGACGCGGTGCCGTTCCTGGTCAGCCTGGAGATCCGGCACAGCGCGGTGACCCGCCGCGCCGACGTGGTCTTCCCGGTCGCCCCGGTGGTGGAGAAGGCCGGCAGCTTCGTCGACTGGGAAGGCCGGTTGCGCACCTTCGGCGCGGTGCTGGAGACGACCGCGATGCCCGACGCCCGGGTGCTCGACGCGCTCGCCGCCCAACTCGGCGTCACCCTCGGCACCGGCGAGGTCAACCTGATCCGCCGCGAGTTGGGCGCACTGCCGGCTACCAAGGCCCAGCGGCCCGGTCTGCCGCTGGTCGACCCGGTCGCGGCGGCGGCACCGGGGGCCGGCGAAGCGGTCCTGGCCACCTGGCACCACCTGATCGACCTCGGCACCCTCACCGACGGTGACCCGCATCTGGGCGGCACGGCGCGGCGACCGGTGGCCCGGCTCGGCAAGGCGCTGGCCGGCGCGCTCGGCGTCGCCGACGGCGACCCGGTCACCGTCGGCACCGACCGGGGCGCGGTCACCCTGCCGGCGGCGGTCACCGACGGACTGCCCGACGGGGTGGTCTGGCTGCCGACGAACTCGCCCGGCTCCACGGTGCGCCGCAGCCTCGGCGCGGTCGCCGGAGCGGTGGTCAAGGTCAGCGCGGCCGCCGGTGGCGCGCTCGGCGGCAACGGCGCGACGAACCTCAACGTAGGGGGTCTGCGGTGAACGGACTTGCACAGGATCCCACCCTGTCCGACTTCGGGCAGGATCCGTGGTGGCTGATCCTGATCAAGGTGCTCTTCGCCTTCGTGTTCGGCCTGGTCGGCACGCTGCTCGGGGTCTGGTTCGAGCGGCGGGTCGTCGGCCGGATGCAGGTGCGGCCCGGCCCGAACCAGGCCGGCCCGTTCGGTCTGCTGCAGACCCTGGCGGACGGCCTGAAGATGGCCTTCAAGGAGGACATCCTGCCGAAGGCCTCCGACAAGGTGGTCTACTTCTTCGCCCCGACGATCTCGGTGATCTGCGCGGTGACCGCGCTGTCGGTGATCCCGTTCGGACCGATGGTGAGCATCTTCGGCACCCGGACTCCGCTGCAGGTCACCGACGTGCCGGTGGCGGTGCTGGTGCTGCTGGCCTGCTCGTCGATGGGCGTGTACGGCCTGGTGCTCGGCGGCTGGGCGTCCGGGTCGACGTACCCGCTGCTCGGCGGCCTGCGCTCGACGGCGCAGGTGATCTCCTACGAGATCGCGCTCGGGCTGTCGGTGGTCGGCGTCTTCATGACCGCCGGCACGATGTCGACCAGCGGCATCGTCGCCGCCCAGTCGGGCGGTGACCGGGTAACCTCGATCGCTGGCTTCGACCTGTACGCGCCGGGCTGGTACGCGATCCTGCTGCTGCCCAGCTTCATCATCTTCTTCATCGCGGCGGTGGCCGAGACCAACCGGGCACCGTTCGACCTGCCCGAGGCCGAGTCCGAGCTGGTCGCCGGCTACATGACCGAGTACAGCTCGCTGAAGTTCGCACTGTTCATGCTCTCCGAGTACGTCGCCATGGTGACCATGTCGGCGGTGACGGTGACGCTGTTCCTCGGCGGCTGGCGGGCACCCTGGCCGATCAGCATCTGGGACGGGGCCAACTCCGGCTGGTGGCCGATGCTCTGGTTCATGGGCAAGGTCATCGCGCTGGTGTTCGTCTTCGTCTGGCTGCGCGGCACCCTGCCCCGGCTGCGCTACGACCAGTTCATGCGGTTCGGCTGGAAGGTGCTGCTGCCGATCAACCTGCTCTGGATCCTGGCGCTCGGCGGCATCCGGGTGACCAGCGGCTGGGAGCGCAACGACCGGCTGGTCGCGATCGGTATCCCGGTCGCGATCCTGCTGGCCGTGGTGATCTTCTGGCCGAGCCGCAGGCAACAGCCGACGCCGACCCTGCAGGAGCAGGTCGACACCCGTCCGCCGGGCAGCTTCCCGCTGCCCCCGATGGACCTGCAGGTCCCGCCCAGCCCGCGGGCCAAGCGGGCGGTAGCCGAACGGGAACCGGCCCAGGTCGGTCCCGCCACCGACGACAAGGAGGTGTGACGTGGGCGCGATCACGGGAACGTTCAAGGGGTTCGGGGTCACCTTCTCCCACATGTTCCGCAAGGTGGTCACCACCGACTACCCGTTCAAGCCACCGGTGTCCGCGCCGCGTTACCACGGCCGGCACATCCTCAACCGGCACCCGGACGGGCTGGAGAAGTGCATCGGCTGTGAGCTGTGCGCCTGGGCCTGCCCGGCAGACGCGATCTACGTCGAGGGCGGCGACAACACCGAGGAGCAGCGGTTCTCCCCGGGCGAGCGGTACGCCAGCACGTACCAGATCAACTATGCCCGGTGCATTTTCTGTGGCCTGTGCATCGAGGCCTGCCCGACCCGCTCGTTGACCATGAGCAACGAGTACGAGCTGGCCCGCGACTCCCGGCAGGACCTGATCTTCACCAAGGAGCAGCTGCTGGCGCCGCTGCTGCCGGGCATGGAGCAGCCGCCGCACCCGATGCGGCTGGGCGACAGCGAGAAGGACTACTACGTCGGGGCGCTGACCAACCCCGGTACGTCGGCCGGTGCGGAACGGGCGCCCTGGTCGGAGCAGGGCACCCAGGACGGCTCGGGGACGACGACGGGAGAGGGCAAGCCATGACCGAGCTCGTAGCGGAGGTCTCCACCGGAGAGGCGGTGACCTTCTGGATCCTGGCCCCGCTCGCGCTGCTCGGCGCGATCGGCATGGTGTGGGCCCGCAACGCGGTGCACTCCGCGCTCTGGCTGGTCCTGACCATGCTCTGCCTCGGCGTCTTCTACGTCGTGCAGGGCGGGCCGTTCATCGGCCTGGTGCAGATCATCGTCTACACCGGCGCCATCATGATGCTGTTCCTGTTCGTGCTGATGCTGGTCGGCCGGGACGCCTCCGACTCGCTGATCGAGACCCTGCGCGGTCAGCGGATCGCCGCCGTCGTGCTCGGCGTCGGCTTCGCCGCGCTGGTCGGTACCGGGCTGTACCGGGGCCTCGGCGGGGTGCAGGCGGCCGGGCTGGAGCAGGCCAACGCGGACGGCAACGTCCAGGGCATCGCCGCCCTGCTGTTCACCCGCTACCTGGTCGCCTTCGAGGTGACCGCCGCCCTGCTGACCACCGCCGCGATCGGCGCCCTGATCCTGGCGCACATCGAGAAGCGCAAGGAACAGCGGCGCGGCCAGCCGGAGATGATGCGGCAACGGTTCGCGCCCGGCAACTACCCGGGCCCGAAGCCGGGGCCGGGTGTCTACGCCACCTCCACCTCGGTCGCCACGCCGGGCCGGCTGCCCGACGGCACGCTCACCGAGCGGAGCATCCCGGCGATCCTGCCGACGCGTGAGCTCTCGCCGAGCGAGGCCGCCCCGAAGGGGACTGACAAATGACTCCGGACAACTACCTGATCCTGTCGGCGGTGCTGTTCACCATCGGCGCGGTCGGCGTGCTGGTCCGCCGCAACGCGATCGTGCTGTTCATGTGCATCGAGTTGATGCTCAACTCCGCGAACCTGGCGCTGGTCACCTTCAGCCGGATCAACGGTGACCTCAACGGCCAGATCATCGCCTTCTTCGTGATGGTCGTGGCGGCTGCCGAGGTGGTCGTGGGGCTCGCCATCATCATGACCATCTTCCGGACTCGGCGCTCGGCGAGCGTCGACGACGCCAACCTGCTGAAGTACTAAGGGGCCCACACGTGGAACCGACTGTGGAGTACGCCCAGGCCACGGGGCTGCTGAGTAGCGTGTGGCTGCTGGTGGCCATTCCGCTGGCCAGCGCGGCGATCCTGCTGCTGCTCGGCAAGCGCGCCGACAAGTGGGGGCACTGGCTCGGCGTGGTCGCCGTCGGGGCGATCTTCGTCCTCGGCCTGACCTACTTCTTCCAGCTACGCGGCCTGGACAACCGGGCGGTCGAGCTGAGCCTGTGGCAGTTCATCGAGGTCGGTGGCCTGTCGGTGGACTTCGGGCTGCTGTTCGACCCGCTGTCGGCGGTCTTCGTGCTGCTGATCACCGGCGTGGGCTTCCTGATCCACGTGTACGCGGTCGAGTACATGTCGCACGATGCGGGGCGACGGCGCTTCTTCGCGTACTTCAACCTGTTCGTCGCCGCGATGCTGGTGCTGGTGCTCGGCAACAACTACGTGATGCTCTTCCTCGGCTGGGAGGGCGTCGGTCTGGCGTCGTACCTGCTGATCTCCTTCTGGTACAACCTGCCCGCCGCGGCGACCGCCGGCAAGAAGGCGTTCCTGATGAACCGGGTCGGCGACGCCGGCCTCGTACTGGCGATCTTCCTGATGTTCGCCACCCTCGGCACCACCCAGTTCGACGCGGTCTTCACCGGTGCCGGCGCGCTGGCGTCCGGCACGATCCTGGCGATGGGCCTGCTGTTGCTGCTCGGCGCGACCGGCAAGTCCGGCCAGTTCCCGCTGCAGGCGTGGTTGCCGGACGCGATGGAGGGTCCGACCCCGGTCTCGGCGCTGATCCACGCCGCGACGATGGTCACCGCCGGCGTCTACCTGATCGCCCGGTCCAACCCGATCTTCTCGGCCAACCCGACGCTGCAGACCGTGGTGGTCAGCGTCGGCGCGCTCACCCTGCTGATCGGCGCGGTCATCGGCTGCGCCAAGGACGACATCAAGCGGGTGCTGGCCTGGTCGACGGTCTCCCAGATCGGCTACATGTTCCTCGGCGTCGGGCTCGGCGGCGGGGCGTACGCGCTGGCGATCGTGCACCTGCTGGCGCACGGCTTCTTCAAGGCCGGGCTGTTCCTCGGTGCCGGCTCGGTGATGCACGGGATGAAGGACCAGACCGACATCCGGCGGTTCGGCGGTCTGTGGCGGCACATGAAGATCACCTGGGCGACCTTCGGGCTGGCCTGGCTGGCGATCATCGGCATCTGGCCGCTGTCCGGCTACTTCTCCAAGGAGCCGATCATCGCGGCGGCCTTCGAACGGGAGGACTGGACCGCCTGGCTGTTCGGCGGGGCCGCGCTGCTCGGTGCCGGGCTGACCGCCTTCTACATGACCCGGCTGTTCATCCTCACCTTCCACGGCCCGAAGCGGTGGACCGAAGACATCGACCACCCGCACGAGTCGCCGCCGCTGATGACCGTGCCGCTGATCCTGCTGGCGGTCGGCTCGGTCGCCGCCGGTTGGCTGATGTCCACCTCGGTGCCCGAGTGGCTGACCCCGGTGCTGGGCACCGAGGAGGGCCACCACGAGGCGGTGCTGTCGCACGGCGCGGTCACCATCCTGGCGCTGGTGATCACCGTGCTCGGCGCGCTGCTCGGCTGGCTGCTGTTCCGCAACGGCACCGCCGAGCAGGAGCAACCGGCCGGGGTGCTGGTCACCGCCGCCCGGCACAACCTCTACACCGACGCGGTCAACCGGGCGGTGTTCGAAAAGCCGGGCATCTTCCTCACCCGGGCGCTGGTCTTCCTCGACAACCGGGGAGTCGACGGCCTGGTCAACGGGCTGGCCGCCGCGATCGGCGGCAGCTCCGGGCGGCTGCGGCGGCTGCAGACCGGCTTCGTGCGTTCGTACGCGATGTCCGTGCTCGCCGGTGCCTTCGTGGTGGTCGCGGCGTTCCTCGCCCTGCAGATGGGATGGCTGGCGTGAACGACTTTCCGTTCCTCTCGGTGCTGACCGTGGCGCCGCTGGTCGGTGCGCTCGTGGTGGCGCTCGTCCCGCGCCGCCAGGGGGAGCTGGCCAAGTGGCTGGCGCTCGGCTGGTCGGTGGCGGTGCTGGTGCTGTCACTGGTGATGTGGTTTGCCTTCTCCGCCGGTGGTGAGCGCTTCCAGTTCCGTGAGTCGTACCCGTGGATCCCCAACTGGGGGGTGAACTTCACCTTCGCCGCCGACGGCATCGCACTGGTCATGCTGATGCTGATCGCCGTACTGGTGCCGCTGGTGATCCTCGCCTCCTGGCACGACGCGGAGGCGTCGAAGCGGTCGGTGCCGGTCTACTTCGGCCTGCTGCTGCTGCTCGAAGGCACGATGATCGGCGTCTTCGCCGCAGCCGACATCTTCCTGTTCTACGTGTTCTTCGAGGTCATGCTGGTGCCGATGTACTTCCTGATCGGCAGCTACGGCGGCCACCAGCGGCAGTACGCGGCGGTCAAGTTCTTCCTCTACTCGCTGGTCGGCGGCCTGTTCATGCTGGCCGCCGTGATCGGCCTGTGGGTGGTCGGCGGGCAGACCTTCGACTGGCAGGCGCTCAGCCAGATCGACATGTCCACCGGTGTCGAACGCTGGCTGTTCCTCGGCTTCTTCGTGGCCTTCGCGATCAAGGCACCGTTCTTCCCGTTCCACACCTGGCTGCCCGACGCCGGTGGCGCCGCGCCGGCCGGCTCGGCCGCGCTGCTGGTCGGTGTGATGGACAAGGTCGGTACGTTCGGCATCCTGCGCTACTGCCTGGGGCTGTTCCCGGAGGCGTCCCAGTGGTTCGCCCCCTGGGCGTTGACGCTGGCGGTGATCGGCATCATCTACGCCGCGCTGCTGGCGGTCGGCCAGAACGACCTGAAGCGGCTGGTGTCGTACACCTCGATCTCGCACTTCGGCTTCATCGGCGTCGGCATCTTCGCGTTCACCACCCAGGCCGGCACCGGTGCGGTGCTCTACATGGTCAACCACGGGCTCGCCACCGGCCTGCTGTTCCTGGTCGTCGGCATGTTCGTGGCCCGCCGCGGATCCGCGCTGATCAGCGACTTCGGCGGCGCCGGGAAACTGGTCCCGGTGCTGGCCGGGGTCTTCTTCTTCGCCGGTCTGGCGTCGCTGGCGCTGCCCGGTACCGCCCCGTTCATCTCCGAGTTCCTGGTGCTGATCGGCACCTTCTCGGTGAACAAGCCGGTCGCGGTGATCGCCACCCTCGGCATCATCCTGGCTGCCGCGTACGTGCTGTGGATGGTGCAGCGCACCACCCAGGGCACGCTCAACCCGGCATTGACCGAGGTCGAGCCGATGAAGCGGGACATCACCCTGCGGGAGAAGATCGTGGTCGCCCCACTGATCGCGCTGATCCTGCTGTTCGGCTTCTACCCCAAGCCGTTGACCGACGTCATCAACCCGGCGATCGAGGCGACGTTGTCCGATGACGTCGGCAGGTCCGACCCCGCCCCGACCGTGGGCGTTATTCAGGAGGCGGCCCGGTGAGCGACATTTCGTTCCCCGAGATCAGCTACGCGGCGATCGCGCCGATGCTGATCCTGTTCGGCGCGGCGATGGTCGGCGTACTGGTCGAGGCGTTCGTGCCCCGGTCGGTACGCAACCCGGTGCAGTTGGTGCTCGCCCTCGCCAGCATGGTCGCCGCCCTGGTCGCGGTCGTGCTGCAGGGCGGCACCCGGACGGTGACCGCAGGTGAGGCGATCGCGGTCGACGGCCCGACGCTGTTCCTGCAGGGGGCGATCCTCGTCCTCGGGGTGATGGCCATGCTGCTGATCGGCGAACGGTCGCTGGAGACCGGCGGCGCGTTCGTCGCGCAGGCGGCGATCGTGGTCAACTCGCCGGAGGACCGCAAGCAGGCGGCCGGCCGGGGTGGTGCGACCGAGGTCTACCCGCTGGCGTTGTTCGCCATCGCCGGCATGCTGCTGTTCGTCGCGGCCAACGATCTGCTGACGATGTTCATCGCGCTGGAAGCCTTCTCGCTGCCGCTGTACCTGCTCTGCGCGCTGGCCCGCCGCCGGCGGCTGCTCAGCCAGGAAGCGGCACTGAAGTACTTCATGCTCGGCGCCTACTCGTCGGCGTTCTTCCTGTTCGGGCTGGCGCTGACCTACGGCTTCACCGCCGGGGTGGACAGCCCGACCGGGCCGGGGGTCGACTTCGCCACCATCCGTACGGCGGTGGAGACCTCGACGGCCAGCCCGGTGCTGCTCTTCGCCGGCATCGCGTTGATCTCCGTCGGGCTGCTGTTCAAGGCGACCGCGGCACCGTTCCACGTCTGGGCACCGGACGTCTACCAGGGCGCGCCGACCCCGGTGACCGGCTTCATGGCCGCCTGTACCAAGGTCGCCGCGTTCGGCGCGCTGCTACGGGTGCTGCACGTGGCCTTCTACGGGGCCGCCTGGGACTTCACCCCGGTGCTGGGCGCGATCGCCGTACTGACCATGCTGGTCGGGGCGATCATGGCCGTCACCCAGACCGACATCAAGCGGCTGCTGGCGTACTCGTCGGTGGCGAACGCCGGCTACCTGCTGGTGGGTGTGCTGTCGCTGTCCGCCGAGGGCCTGGCGAGCACGATGTTCTACCTGGTGGCGTACGGCTTCATCGTGATCGCGGCGTTCGCCGTGGTGACCCTGGTCCGTGACGACGAGGGTGAGGCCACCCACCTGTCCCGCTGGGCCGGGCTGGGCCGCCGGTCGCCCCTGTTCGCCGGGATCTTCACCTTCATCCTGCTGGCGTTCGCCGGAATCCCGCTTACCAGCGGCTTCACCAGCAAGTTCGCGGTGTTCGGGGCGGCGGTCGGGGACGGCCAGATCTGGCTCGTGATCGCCGGTGTGGTGACCAGCATGATCCTTGCCTTCCCGTACCTGCGGGTGGTGGTGATGATGTGGCTGAGCGAGCCGAGCGAGGCCACCCCGACGGTGGTGATCCCCGGGGCGCTCACCTCGGCGGCGCTGATGATCGGCGTACTGGCCACGCTGCTGCTCGGGGTGGCGCCGGGCGCACTGCTGGATCTCACCAGCAACGCCGCCGAGTTTGTCCGATGAGTCACCTCACCCGCCCCCAACCTGGGCCGCACGGACCGTTGTGGCATGGTTGGGGGTGTGGTGAGGACGGCTGACGGCAGCTCCATCGCGTCTGGCGGCGGGGCGGTGACCTCGATCGGGATCGACATCGTCGACCCGCGGTTGCAGGCGTCCGTCACCGACATCATGGCGTCGGTCGAGGCCGAGTTGCGCGACAGTGTGTTCAGCGCCGACCCGTTCGTCACCGAGGCGGCCCGACATCTGGTCGAGGCCGGCGGCAAGCGGTTCCGGCCGCTGCTGGTGGCGCTCGGCGCGCACTTCGGCGACCCGGAGCGGCCGCTGGTGGTGCCGGCGGCGGTAGTGATGGAGCTCACTCACCTGGCGACGCTCTACCACGACGACGTGATGGACGAGGCCCCGGTGCGCCGGGGCGCGCCCAGCGCCAACTCCCGGTGGACCAACTCGGTGGCGATCCTGGTCGGCGACTACCTGTTCGCCCGGGCCGCCGATCTCGCCGCTGACCTGGGCATCGAGGCGGTCCGGCTGCAGGCCCGCACCTTCGCCCGGCTGGTGCACGGCCAGATCGCCGAGACCGTCGGTCCGCGCGACGGTGAACCGTCGGTCGACCACTACCTGCAGGTGATCGGGGACAAGACCGGCTCGTTGATCGCGACGTCCGCCCGGTTCGGCGGCATGTTCGGCGGTGCGACGCCGACCCACATCGAGGCCCTCGCCGGGTACGGCGAGACCATCGGCGTGGCGTTCCAGCTCTCCGACGACCTGCTCGACATCGCCTCCGAGTCGGCCCAGTCGGGCAAGACGCCCGGCACCGATCTGCGGGAGGGGGTGCCGACCCTGCCGATGCTGTACGCCCTGGCCGACGACGACGGTGACGCCGCCTCCCGACGGTTGCGGGAGATCCTGGCCGCCGGTCCGGTGACTGACGACGACCTGCACGCCGAGGCGCTCGGCCTGCTGCGCGAGTCGCCGGCGCTCAAGCGCGCCCGGGAGACGGTGCGCAGCTACGCCGAGGAGGCACGGTCCCGGCTGGCACCGCTGCCGGCGGGGCCGGCCCGGCAGGCGATGGAGTCCCTCTGCGACTTCATCGCCGACCGCACCAACTGACGACGTCCGTACCGCTGACGGCCGGCTTGCCGGACGGGGTCGTCGGCGTAGCGTGGCAGTCGGATTTCCGCTGTCCAGCGGCGGTACGGGGGTGGACGGTGGGTGCTCCCATTTGCGATGAGCTCAGGCCAGCCAATAGCATGAACCGTACGTGTCGGGCGCCACACCGATAGTCGCCATCTGGTGCCCCTGATTCGAAAGGGCATTCCACAGGCGGCTGTCTTTTCATATGGTGTAAGTCCCCGGCGGCGGAGGTGGTTGTGCGCGACCCCTTGGCGGAACCTTCGGACCTCATCCGGAGTGTTTCACGGGCACTTCGGGTGCTCGAAGCGGTCGGTCGTGCCCCGCGCGGACTGACCGTCAAACAGATTGCCCGGCGCTGCGAGCTGACCGTGGCCACCACGTACCACCTGGTGCGCACGCTGGCGTACGAGGGCTATGTGATCCGTCGTGAGGACGGCACCTACATCGTGGGGCTCGAGGTCGCCGACCGCTACCGGGAACTGGTGGCCGCGTTCCGCGGGCCGCCGGCGGTGGGCGAGGCCCTGCGCCGGGCGGCGGTCGAGACCGGCTACAGCCACTATCTCGGCCGATTCGTCGGCACCCAGGTGGCGGTGACCGCCTCAGCGGACGGGCTGCGGTCGCCGTACCTGGAGGACATGGTCCCCGGCTTCGACGAAGGCGCCCACGCGACCGCGCTCGGCAAGGCGCTGCTCGCCACCCTCACCCCCGATCAGCGGTTCCGCTACCTCAAGGAATTCGGCATGCGGCCGTTCACCTCGGCGACGATCACGACGATCGAGGGTTTCGAGGCGGACATCGCGGTCGGCGACCGGCGCGGCATGCATCTGGAGATCGGCCAGTACCGGCAGGGGGTGGCCTGCGCGGCGGTCATGGTCAACGTCGACAAGGACGTCGAACGACGGGTCGCGATCGCCTGTGCGCTGCCGGCCGCCGAGATGATGACCTCGGCCCGGGTGGTCCGCGCGAAGCTGCTGACCGCCGCCCGGGCGGTCGCCGATGCGATGACCGCGCCGGAACAGCCGATGAACTGAGCTGTTTTCGCAGGACGTTGAACCGCCGGGTCGGCGGCTACGTGTCAAGAGGCGGAAGGGAAGGGCGCCTCTTGACCGACCAGGATTCACAACTGATGCGCGCGTTGCACGAGGAGCACGGCGACGCGCTCTTCGCCCATGCCCTGCGGCTGGCCGGCGGTGACCGCCAACGAGCCGAGGACCTGGTGCAGGAGACGCTGCTGCGGGCCTGGCGACATCCCGAGTCGCTGGACCCGGAGCGAGGTTCCGTACGGGCCTGGCTGTTCACCACGGCCCGCAACCTCGCCATCGACGCCTGGCGTCGACGCAGCGTACGGGTCGGGGAGGTCGTCACCGACGAGCTGCCGGAGCCACCGCCCGCGGTGGACGAGGCGGACCGCGCGGTGGAGGCGTGGACAGTGGCCGAAGCTCTCGGCCGGTTGTCCCCACCGCACCGCGAGGTGCTGATCGAATGTTTCTACCGGGGTCGCTCGGTCTCCGAGGCGGCCGCCCGGCTCGGGGTGCCGCCCGGCACCGTGAAGTCACGTACACATTACGCACTGCGCTCGCTGCGGCTGGTGCTGGAGGAGATGGGGGTGACCCAGTGAAGTGTGACTACGCGCACGACGACGGCGCGTACGTCCTGGGTGCCCTGTCCCCGTCGGAACGTGCCGCGTACGAGCACCACCTCAGTGGCTGTCCGAGCTGCCGGCAGGCGGTCGCCGAGATCGCCGTACTGCCGGGTCTGCTCGGCCGGCTCGACCCGGCGGGGTTCGAGCAGATCAGCGACCCACCGTCGGCCGGCCCCCGGCTGTCGACGCTGGTCACCGCCGCCGGGCAGGCCCGCCGCAAGGGCCGGCGGATGCGGCGCTGGCAGACCGCCGGCGCGGCGCTGGCCGCCGCCGGACTGGCGATCGTCGTCGGCTTCGGGGTCGGCTGGGTCGGTGCCGGCGGTACGCCGGAGACCAACCCCGGCACCCAGCTCACCGCGATGCAGCCGGTGGCGTCGCAGCTGCCGATCCACGCCGAGGTCGGCCTGCAGAAGGTGGCCAACGGCACCGAGGTGACGATGCGATGCTGGTGGGAGCCGACCAATCCGGACGGCGAACCGATGAACTTCGAGCTGGTCGCCTACGACCGCGACGGTGCCAGGCAGCGGGTCGGTTCGTGGGCGGTGAGTCCCGGCGCGGAGATCGTCTTCACCGGCGCCACCCGGTTCGCCGAGACCGACCTGGAACGGTTGGAGCTGGTGCGGGCCGACGGATCGGCGATCCTGACCCACCAGGTCGGCTGACCCACCGGGTCGGTGGAGTCACCGGGTCGGTGGAGTCACCGGGTCGGTGGAGTCACCGGGTCGGTGGAGTCACCGGGCGCGCGTGCCGGTCAGCCGCCGGTGTTCAGATCGGCCGTCGGTGGTGCCGTCAGCTCCATCCAACGGTCGGGGTCGGCCAGCGGGGTGAAGCCCAGCTCGGCGTAGACGCCGTGCGCGTCCAGAGTGCCCAGCAGCAGCCGGCGTACCCCCTGTCGGGCCAGTTCGTCGCGGGCCGCCGCCACCAGCCGGCGGCCGAGTCCACGACCCCGCACCGAGCGGTCGATGTAGACGTCACAGAGCCAGCCGAAGGTCGCTTTGTCGGTGACGACCCTGGCGAAACCGACCTGGCCGCCGTCGCCGCCCCGGTAGACCCCGAACACCAGGGAGTTGGCGATCGACCGGGCGACCACCTCCCGGGGGCGGCCCAGCGCCCAGTACGCGTCGGTGGAGAGCCAACCGTGGACCCGGTCGACGTCGACCCGGGTCGGGTCGTCGCAGATCTGATGGCCGTCCGCAAGCATGATCGACACCATCCGCTGACCGTAGACGTCGGCTGGTCGGCTGTCCCTACGAATTCCGGACGGATGCGGCGACACCGGGTGAGCGATGTCCGGCGACGCGATGCCCGACGGTCAGTCCCGGTCCAGCACCAGCCCCAACAGCCAGGTGACCACGCTGACGAAGAGCGCACCGAGCACGGCGGACGGCCAGAACCCGTCGACCTCGAACGGCAGGTCGAGCTGCTCGGCGATGACACCGGTCAGCAGGAACAGCAGTCCGTTCACGACGATCGCGATCAGGCCGAGCGTCAGCACGTAGAGGCCGCAGCCGAGGGTCTTGATGATCGGCTGCAGGATCGCGTTCACCAGACCGAAGATCACCGACACGAGCAGCAAGGTGACGATGCCCTCACCGACCGCGTCGGTCTCCAGGCTGATGCCGGGAATGACGAGGGTGGCGAGCCAGAACGCGAGCGCGGTGCTGCCGAGCCGAATGAGCAGGCTAGTCACGAAACCCATCCCCGGATCTTGCCATGACGGCGGTTCGCCGTACCGCCCCGCATCGTCGATCGGCGATACGATCTCTCACCGTCGACGCGCCGGTCACGCCGGGTTGTCGGCGCCGTCCCGAGTGGAGTGCGGAGGTGGACGATGGCATCGCGGCGCGAACTGCTGCGGTCGCACCGGTATGCGGGGAACCGGACGGTGGCCGCACTGGTGACCGGCGACGCCGATCCGGCTGCGCCGGTGCCGGGCGGCCGGGCCGGGACCGTGGCGCTGGCCGGTCTGTTGGTCGCCGCCATCGGGGTGGGTGGTGCCGCGGCATACGGTGCGGTCGCCGGATCGGCACGGCAGGACTGGCGGGACGGCCGGGCGATCATCGTCGAGCGCGAGTCCGGTGCCCGGTACGTCTACCGCGACGGACTGCTGCACCCGGTGCACAACTACAGTTCGGCGGCGCTGCTGGTGGCAAGCGCGCCGCCGCGTACCGTGCTGGTGTCCCGGGACGCGCTGCGCAGCGTGCAGCGCGGTGCCCCGTTGGGCATCCTGGGCGCTCCCGACTCGCTGCCGCAGCAGGATGATCTGCTCGACGGCGCCTGGACGGTCTGCTCGGGCACCGGGACGTCGACGTCCGGCGACACCGATGCTCCGCCGCCGGCGGTCGGGGTCGGGGTCGCAAGCGCGACGAACCGCCCACTGGGCGAGGACGGGCTGCTGGTCCAGACACCCGACGGGGAGGTCGCGCTGCTCTGGCGTGGCCGGCGGCACGGCGTACCGGAGCCGCAACTGGTGCGCGGCGCGCTCGGCTGGGGGCAGCACCGGCCCCTGCCGGTCGCGACGGCGCTTCTGCGGGCGGTGCCGGCCGGTGCCGACCTGGTCGGGCCGGTGGTGCCCGGCGTCGGCGACCGGTCGTCCGGCGTACCGGGCGCCCGGATCGGCGAGGTCTTCGTAGTGGCCACCCAGAGCGGATCGCGGCAGTACGCGGTGGCGGCGCGCGATGGACTGGCGCAGATCACCCAGGTGCAGGCCGATCTGCTGCTCACCAGCCATGACCAGGCGGTGCCGACTCCGCTGACGCAGGGCAGGTTCCGTGCTCTTGCCGGCGCGGGGAACCTGACGCCGTCCGGGTCGGCACCACCACCGGCGACCACACCGCTACTACGCGAAGCAGCGGACGGTCGACTCTGCGTACGGATCGCCGGGCCGGACGCCCCGGTGGAGATCGACCTGGATCCGCCAGGGCCGGCGGTCGGCGGGGTGCAGGTGCCGCCCGGCCGCGCGGCGCTCGTCCGGGCGGTCGCGGCGAGCGACGGTACGGCGAGCGACGGTACGGCGAGCGCATCCGCGTCCGCGCCGGTCAGCCTGGTCACCGAAACCGGGGTACGGCACGAGGTGACCGATCCGGCGACGCTCGCGGTGCTCGGCTATCCCGACGCGGTGCCGGTACCGATGCCCGCCGACGTGGTCGGACTGGTCCCGGCCGGCCCGGCGTTGGACGCGCGCGCCGCCCTCCGGTGACGGCCCCGCAGCGGCAGCGGGCGTCACGTTATCCACAGCGGACGGGTACGGGGCAGCGTCGGGGAGCGCGCCCGGCTACGTTCGTCGGTGGGGTGACGGCAGGCGAGACATGACGGGTGGTCAGATGTCGCAGACACAGGTCGATCCGGCGGCGATGCAGCAGGTCGCTGCCCGGTTCGAGCAGACCGACGAGGAGCTGCAGGCGATGCTGCGCGGGCTGCTGCAGCGTCTCGAGGTGGTGCGCAGCGCCTGGCGGGGTGCTGGTGGTCGCTCGTTCGAGCAGGTCAAGACGGCGTGGGCGCAGGAGCAGGCGGCCCTGCACCGGGCGCTGCGTGAGACGGCAGGTGCGGTGCGCGGCGCGAGCGCGCACTACCGTGGTGCCGACACGGCCGCCGGCGACCGGGTCGCGGCCGTCGCCCGACGCATCGAGCTGCCGCTGTGAGCCGAGGCGTGTCGGGTACGGGTGCCGGTGGGTCGGTGGTGACCCGATGAACGATGACGTCCTGGTGGTCGACTTCCGGGTGCTGCAGCAGGCGAGCGTCGACATCCAGCAGGCGTTGCGGACGTTGGAGACCCAGCTCGATCAGGTGGAGCGCGACGCCGCGCCGCTGGTCGGCAGCTGGGACGGTGCGGCGCGTCAGGCGTACGAGGCCCGCCAGGCCAACTGGCGGGCGGCGGCCGGCCGGTTGCGCACCATGCTGCAGGAGATCAAGGTGGCGGTGGACGAATCGGCGGCCGACTATCTCAGTGCGGAGCAGCACAACGTCCGGCTGTTTCAGTGACCGACCAGGGGAATTGTGTTTCAACCGGCACGCTGAGTGATAGTCGGGGCGTGGCCGAGAACGCCTCCCCGCCGGCCGTTGTGATCGCCGCCCTACCTTGTAGGTTGTATCCGACGCGTGTGGCCTGTCCGGTGGAAGGGGGGCGGCCGTGACCGAATGGGAACCGGCCACCGAGGTCGAGGCCGCGATGCGTGATGCGCTGCTCCGGCAGGACCAGGAGCTGTACTTCCAGATCCTGGCCGGTACGGAATTGCTGCTGCCGGTGTCGGCGGAGGCTCTGGCCGGTCAGGCTCCACTCGGCTGGGGTACCTGGACCACCAACGGCCGGACCCACGTGCTCGCCTTCACCTCCCCGGTGACCCTGCGGGCCTGCCTCGGCGACAATGGCAGCTCCGCCCGCCGGGTGACCTTCGCCGAGCTCGCCGCCACCTGGCCGAATCTTGAGTGGTGGCTGGCGGTCAATCCCGGCCTACCGATCGAAGGCTGGTTGCCGGCCTGGTTCGTCGCTCAGTTGGCGCGGGGCGACGCGCGACTGCCGAACCGGGGCGGGCAGGCCCGCGCACGGGCCACTGCCACCGTGCCGACCGGCATGGGGCCGGGCGGTCACGGTGCTCCGGGCGGTCACGCTGCTCCGGCCCGGCCCGGGGAGCCGATGCCGTCGCCGCACGACCGGTACGCCACCGATCACGCCGCGCCACCCGAGCCCGCACCCGCGCCACCGGCGCCCGCACCGCCGACCACCCCGGCCCCGCAGGGTCAGTGGCCGCACCGCCCACAACCCGACCTCGCTGCGGCGACACCGACCGCGCCGCCGACACCCGCCAGCCCACCGCCGTACGGGTCGACCCGATCGAGTGGCAGCGGCGTCGGCGGCGTCGGGCCCAACGGCCTGCCCCGTCGCGTCCCGACACCACCTGCCGGTCCGGCGCCGGTCGAGCCTGCGGCGTCGGCCCCCGCATCGGCCGCTCCGGCGAACGTCGGCCCTGCTCCGGCGAACGTCGCCCCCGCCCCGGCCGACGTCGCGGCACCGGGCCCGGTCTCCGCGCCGCCGGTCGCCCCGGTCGAGCCCGCTCAACAGCCCGTACAGCCGGAGCCCCAGCCGGATCCCCAGCTGCCGGAGCCGGAGCCGGAGCCGGCCGTCGTCTTCGATCCGGCGAACGACGTCGAGCGCGACCTGGTGGCCGCTGCCGGTGGCGGGGGCAGCAACTCGTTCCTGTCGACGCTGCTGCTGGCCCGGGTCCTGCTGCCGGTCTCGCCGGAGTCGGCGGCCGGGGCGCGGCCGGGCGACGACGGCTTCGTGTGGCGCACCGAAACAGTGGACGGTGACACCTTCGTCCTGGTGTTCACGTCACCGGAACGCATCGCCGACCACTTCGACACCCCGCTCGAAACGGTCGAGGTCAAGTTCGTCCAGCTGATCCGGCGCTGGCCCGACCCCCAGTGGTCGTTCGTCATCAATCCGGGCACCCCGGTCGGCGCGAAGCTGCCCGGGGCAGAGATCGTCGGCCTGGCCAGCTGGGCCGCCGAGCTCGGCCTCGGTGACGAGACCGACGCCGAGCCGGCGGAGGCCCGACCGGCCGAGGCGCCGGTCGCACAGCCGGTCGCCGCGACCGGTGGTACCGATCCCGACCAGCCGACGATGATGCAGAAGGCCATCGCGGCCAGCCAGGTCGACTACTACCTGGAGCGCGGGTACGACCGGGTGTCCGGCTTCGTGCACCGGGCCGCCGAGGTCGCCCATCTGAACACCCCGGGCAAGCTGCACGCCGCGCTCGGGTTGGGCTACGCGGGCTCACCGTTCGATCGGGAGGCGCCGGAGATCTTCGTGCTCCGCTGGCCGGCCTACCGGCCGAGTCTCTACCGCATCCCCTACGGCGGGCAGCACGAGTCCGCGATGCGGGCGATGGAAGGCTGGGTCATCGAGCGACCGCCGTTCCGGGGCAACGGGTTCGCCCCGGGCGAGAGCAGCGACGTGGTGGCCGAGTTCAAAGTGGACAGCATTCGGTTGCCGCACGGATCACAGCTGTGGCGGCTGACCGCCGACGGCACCGAGACACTCGTTGCCCGCCTGGACGTCGACGAGACGGCGTGGCAGCGGGTCAAGGAGGAATGATGCGTGACGGCTACGTCGCCCGCTGGCGAGGGCAGGAGTACGACGCCAGCCCGGACGGCGACCACGTCCGGATCTACCAGCCCACCGACAGCGACGGATTCACCGCCATCCGCCCCGGCCGGTGCGTCCGGGTGGTGCCGGCCGCCGAGATCGACGACCTGGCGTACGTGCGGACCACCTGCACCTGGCACGGCCAGCCGTTCGTGGTGCTCGCCAAGCACGACAGCTGGCTGCGGGTCGAGTACACCGGCGGCCGTGCCCCGGTCGCCCAGTCCCTCGGGCTGGAAGAGTTCGACTTCGGCGTCTACCAGGGCTGGGCACCGGCCAACGAGGTCACCGAGCTGCGGGAGCAGCGGGTCTGAGCCGCAGTCCGCAGCCGGGCAGGATCAGCTCTTCGCCCATCGCAGCACCTCACCGAGGACCAGGTCGGGCGATTCGACGTGCGGGAAGTGGCCTACCGCGTCCAGTAGCCGCCACTCGTAGGGGGCGATCACGTACCGTCCGGAGCCCTGGGCGGTGCGCGGCAGGACCGCCGGATCGAGCGCACCGTGCAGCTGTAGCGTCGGCGTCACCAGCGGTTCCTGCAGTAGCTTCACGAAGCGGTAGCCGTGCAGGCGCAGCAGGGACCGGAACGCCCAACGGTAGCCCTCCAACGCGCAGAACGACGCCTGCGGGATTCGCATCGCGGTGCGGCACCGTCGCTCGTACTCGGCGAATCGCGGCCCGTCCGTCCAGGCCGGCCCGCCCCAGCGCCGGAGGAATCCACCGATCATCGCCGCGTCGTCGCGGGTCAGCACGTGCTCGTAGCGGGGGAGCTGGAACCGTAGCGACGGGGTGGAGGCGGTGAACTGCCCCCGCGGATCGGAGAAGATCGCCGACCGTAGCCGCAGCGGGTGGGCGGCCCCGATGACGACCAACCGGCGCACCATCCGGGGGTGGAACGCGGCGGCCGTCCAGCCGATCATGCCGCCGAACCCGGCGCCGACGATGACGGCCGAACGCTCACCGAGGGCCCGGATCATGCCGGTGACGTCGGCGGCCAGGGTGTAGCCGTCGTACCCGCGGGGTGGTTTGTCGCTGGCGCCGAAGCCGCGCATGTCGACCGCGACGGCCCGGTACCCGGCGTCGGCGACGGCCGGCAGCATCTCGTGCCAGGCCCACCAGAACTCGGGGAAACCGTGCAGGAACAACACCAGCGGGCCGGTGCCCGCCTCGACGACGTGGAACCTGCTGCCGTTCGCGCCGACGTACCGGTGCTCCCATGGGCCGTCGATGAGCACGCAGGACTCGTCCACCGGACCGACCGCCCTGCCGTCATCTGCCATGGCCACAGCGTAGGCGGCCGCCGCACCCTGCGGATAAGGCCTGGTCAGACAATCAGGGTAGATTCCGGGGCAGGTCTCGTCACCGGCGACGATAAGGTGGTCCTCGTGGCCGATGATGTCGCCCGGCACGACCTGCGGGCCCCGCTCACCGCCGCCGGAGTCGTGGTGGTCGACGTCACCGGCGCGCCCGCCCAGTGCGGTGCCGGTTACGGTGCCGCCGCCGCCGGCCTGATCGCCGACAACGTCGACCGGTACCTGCGCCGGTTCCGGGACGAGGCCGGGCTGAGCCGGGCAGCGGTACGGGTGGCCGGAGGCACGTTCCGTAACGCCAGTCGTGCCGTGCATCCGCGAGTGACCGACATGCTCGACGGGCTGGCCGAGGGCGCCGGTGTGCACGTCGACGAGATCTATGCGCTCAACGCGCGTACCGAACTGCTCTACGGGACCCGGCCCCCCGCCGCGCCGGGGCATCCGGACGGTGCCGACGGCGGCTGTACGGCGGCCGGAGTCCTCGGCAGCCACGCCGTCGACGGCCACCTGCTGCTGGGGCAGAACTGGGACTGGCACCCCGACCAGCGGGACACGATGGTGGTGCTGCGCACCGTCGACGAACGTGGCGACGCGGTGCTCACCCTCGCCGAAGCCGGCATGCTCGCCAAGACCGGGCTCAACTCCGCCGGCCTCGGTGTCTGCGTCAACATGCTCGGCACCGACCGGGACGGGCTGTCGGCCGGCCGTACGCCCGGGGTGCCGTACCACGTCCTGCTGCGTGCCGTGCTGGAAGCCGGCAGCCTCGGTCAGGCGACGAGGGTGGCCTGCCGTACGCCGCGCAACGCCTCGATCAACCTGCTGCTCGGGCAGGCCGGGCCGGGCGGCGGGGAACTGCTGGACCTGGAGGTCGTACCCGGTGACGTGGGCTGGCTGCATCCGGCGGACGGGGTGTTGACGCACGCCAACCACTTGGAGAGCGCCCTGGCGGTGCGGGACACGATGAAGGATCTGGGCGGGTCGTCGCTGTTCCGCTCGGCCCGGGCCCGACGGCTGCTGGTCGACCGGACCGGTCGCGGCCCGGTCGGGCTCGACGCGCTGGCCGACGTCTTCCACGACCACCTGGGACTGCCGTTGGCGATCTGCCGGCACCTCGACGAACGGGACGCCCCGGCGGATCAGGCCGAGACGGTCCACTCGGTGCTGCTCGATCTCGACAGTCGACGACTGGGTCTGGCGGCCGGGCCGCCGTGCCGGCACGACTACCAGTGGCTGGAGCTGACCGGCGACCGGGACGTCAGCGCAGCAGCTCCGCGCGTACCAGCCGCCACGACTGACCAGGCCCGCAACTGATCCGTACGTCGAGCGGCTCGACCTTGACCCGGATCCGGGTGTGCCGGACGAGTGGAGCACCGGCGTCGCCGTACAGCGCATGCTCCACGCCGTCGTCGGTGACCAGGCGGTAGCAGGGGCCGGTGCCGCCGGTGGTGACGGTGCCGACCAGCCAGTCGCCGGTGATCAGGTCCGACGGCGTCGACGGCGGCGTACCGGGGCGGGTCGGTACCGGCGGATCCGTACGCGACAGCGGCGGCCCCGTCGGGCCGGCGGGTCCGGTCGAACTCTCGGCGGGTCCGGTCGAACTCTCGGCGGGCCCGGTCGGGGTCCCGCCGGGCTCAGTGGGCATCGTGCCTCCGGGCTGCGTGGCGGCCGGCGTCGTGCCGTCCGGCGGTGGGGCGCAGGCCGCAGCGGTGAGTGCGAGGGCGCAGACGCCGACGGTCAACCACCCGGTGCGGGTCCGACGACGCCGGGTGGTTGACCGGTGAATCAGCTGTGGAGGTGTCATCCCGGTTGGACGCCGCCCGGCCGGCCGACGTTGCATCCGCCGGCCGGGCGGCACCGGCTCAGGAGATCCTGATCTTCATGGTGGTGCCGTCGACATCCACCACCCGGATCTTGACACCGACAGCCGGCAGCTTGACCCCGTGGTTCGGCAACTCCTCGAAGAAGTACTTCTTGGTGTCGTCGAACAGCGGCTGGGCCGCCTGGCCACGGATGTACTGCGGCTGACTGTTGATGTGCAGGGTGAACGAGTCGGCCTTCTCCAGGCTGAACGGCGCGTCGTACACCTGGACCCGGGCCCGCCAGGGCGCGCCGGTCAGGTTGTACATCGGCCGTGGCCGCGAGTCGATGTAGAGGTTGCGGCCCTCACCCGGGTGCACGTTGGTGTTGTTGTCGGCCTGGGAGGTGTCCCAGTACGAGATCAGCAGACCCTCCTGGTAGGCGTAGTGGTCCACCCAGTCCGGCTTGCTGTCGGCGTACCCGAAGTAGTACGGACCGGTTTCGAGGTACCGGTCGTAGGAGACGTACGAGCGGTGCCCGGCGATGTAGTAGTTGTCGAACTCGCCGGTGGTGCTGGCACCGACCGCCGACCAGCCGGTCAGGGTCCAGTCGCCGTCGCCTTCCGCGCCGTCGGTGAAGATCGGCGACCCGTCGGCGGTGACGACGATCTCGTCACCGAAGAAGCCGCCGTACGCCACCGCGCCGTCGGTGCGGTAGAGCAGCCGCACCAGCACCTCGTCCCCGGCGTACGCGTCCAGCGGTACGGCGATGTCCACCCACTGGCCACCGGTCGAGCTGTCGATCGCCGGGGTGCCACTGCCGTCGGTGCCGAACGGGCTGCCGTTGATGGTGCCGTCCAGCGACGTCCAGCTCTCGCCGCCGTCGGTGGACGCCTGGAAGTACAGGTAGTCGTAGTCGTCCTCGATGTCGTAGCGGGCCTTCATCGACAGGGCGGCGGTGGCGGCCCCGGTCAGGTCGAACTCGCGGGTCATCGTGTTGTTCAGATCGTCTGAGTTGCCGGAGAAGTACTGCAGCTCGCCGGCGTACGGTTCGCCCAGCTCGGTGGTGACCTGCTTCTTCGGCAGAACCACCACGACCGCCTGCGCCCGCTTGGTGTTGTACTCCTGTGGACCGAGGTGCAGGGTCCGTTTCTGACCGGCCACCACCACCTCGTAGTCCAGCCAGCCGAGCTGCAGCTTGTTCCAGGCACCGAGGTCGCCGGGGCGCTCGCCGATGCCCTGGTCGGTGGCGGCGCCCAGTCGGCTCTGCGCCATCAACGTCCAGTGCTCGTTGTTGTTGTCGCCACCACCGGAGGTGTCGTAGTCGTCCGGCAGGCCCAGGTCGTGGGCGTACTCGTGGACGAAGACGCTCAGGCCGCCGTTCTCCGGCTGAATGGTGTAGTCACCGATCCACAGCCCGGTGTCGGCGATCTGGGTGCCACCCAACGGGTTGTCGGCCGGGCCGGTCAGGCCGGCGTCGCTGGCAAAGGCGTACCAGCGGTGGCTCCAGATGGCGTCCTCACCCTGCCAGGGGTCGCCGTCCTCCTGGCCGTGACCGGCGTGGACGATCTGGAAGTGGTCGAGGTAGCCGTCGGGCTCGTTGAAGTCGCCGTCACCGTCGAAGTCGTACCGGTCCCACTTGTCGAACTCGCGCAGCTCGGCGGTGATCTCGGCGTCGGTGCGCCCGAGTGCCCGCTGGTCGGCGACCCACTGGTTGGCGGCGTCGCGGACCAGCTGCCAGACGTTGCTGCAGACGTTGCTGCCGCACAGGTCACGGCCGTAGCGGGCACCGTTGTAGCGGACCTTCACCCAGTCGGTGACGGTGCCGTCGACGCTGTACCGGCCGGAGGACTGCGTCTCGAAGTACGTCTTGACCGACTCGACGCCCTCGCCGGCGCCGAAGTACAGCTGCCGGTAGTGCTCAGCGGAGTAGTCGGCCTGCCAGACGGTGCTGTTGTTGACCGACCGGTCCGGCTCGGGGATCTGGTTGTGCAGCGGTCCGTCGAAGCTGACCGGGCCGGGCCAGCCGGGGTTGCTGTCCACGTCCGGGTAGCTGGGGTGCCGTTCGTCGCCGTACTCGGCCAGGATCACGAAGATCCGGTCGGTGGTCTCCCGGGCGAGTTCGACGTACTGGTCCTTGCCGGCGGCGGCAGTGCCCCGCCCGGCGAGGCCGGTGCCGGATGTCTCGCCGATCTTCGCGACGGTGCTGGCACCCCGGCGCTGCGGGGTGATCCGTCCACTGACGACCTCGCTGACCGCGCGTTCGCGCAGCTCACGCCGCTTCTCGCCGAGCGGGTTGGGTAGGTCGTCGATGCTGGGGGCTACGGCCTGGGAGGGCGCTGCCACCGGTGTGTCCACCGGCGGTGCCGCCCCCGCTGACGCGGGGAGAGCGACACCCATTCCCGAGGCAAGCGACACGGTGAGCATTCCCACCATGACTCTGCGCACGTGGTTACCTCCGGTTCGGGGGATACCAAGCCGCCACTTGGGTGAGCGGGGCTGGGGGTTCCGGATGATCCGGCCTCGTGTTGCGGGGCCATCGTGAACCTAGTCACCCGAGGGAACTTCTGTGAAGGTCCATGCGTCGATTTGTTTCACGATCATGGTTGGAACGCCCTGATATGTCACAACGCTCAGGGCGCGCGAAAAAGCCGGTCCGGCCGCCGAAGCGGCCGAACCGGCCAGAATGTCCAGCTCCGACGGTAGGCTGTCAGTCCTCGTCGGACTTGCCGCCCTGCATGCCGGAGGAGATCAGCTCCATCACCGTGGAGTCCTGCAGGGTCGTGACGTCACCGAGGGAACGGTTCTCGGCGACGTCCCGCAGCAACCGACGCATGATCTTGCCGGACCGGGTCTTCGGCAGCTCCGGCACCAGCATGATCTGCCGGGGCTTGGCGATCGGCCCGAGCGTACGGGCGACGTGGTTGCGCAGCTCCTGGATCAACGCCTCGCCCGCGTCGCCAGCGGTGTCGGCGCTGCCCCGGGGGATGGCGAACGCGACGATCGCCTGACCGGTCGTCGGGTCGGTCGCGCCGACCACCGCCGCCTCCGCCACCGACGGGTGCGACACCAACGCCGACTCCACTTCGGTGGTCGAGATGTTGTGACCGGAGACCAGCATCACGTCGTCGACCCGGCCGAGCAGCCAGACATGCCCGTCGGCGTCCTTCTTGGCCCCGTCACCGGCGAAGTACATCGTGTCGAACCGCGACCAGTAGGTGTCGATGAACCGCTGGTCGTCACCCCAGATGGTGCGCAGCATCGACGGCCACGGCTCGCGCAGCACCAGGTAGCCGCCGCCCCCGTCGGGCACCGATGCGCCCTGGTCGTCGACCACGTCGGCGCTGATCCCCGGCAGCGGGGTCATCGCCGAGCCCGGCTTGGTCGCGGTGACCCCGGGCAGCGGAGAGATCATGATCGCCCCGGTCTCGGTCTGCCACCAGGTGTCCACGATCGGGCAGCGGCCGGCACCGATGTGCTCCCGGTACCACATCCAGGCCTCGGGGTTGATCGGCTCACCGACGCTGCCGAGCAGCCGCAGCGAACTCAGGTCGTACTTGGCCGGGATGTCCTCGCCCCACTTCATCATGGTGCGGATCAGCGTCGGCGCGGTGTACAGGATGCTCACCTGGTACTTCTGCACCAGCTCCCAGAACCGGCCCTTGTGCGGGGTGTCCGGCGTCCCCTCGTACATCAACTGCGTGGCACCGTTGGACAGCGGACCGTACACGATGTAGGAGTGCCCGGTGACCCAGCCGATGTCGGCGGTGCACCAGTAGACGTCGGTCTCCGGCTTGAGGTCGAAGACCGCGTGATGGGTGTACGACGCCTGGGTGAGGTAGCCGCCGGTGGTGTGCAGGATGCCCTTCGGCTTGGCCGTCGTGCCGCTGGTGTAGAGAATGAACAGCGGGTGCTCGGCGTCGAACGGCTGCGCCTCGTGCGTGCTGCTCGCCGTCTCGACCGTCTCGTGCCACCAGTGGTCCTTGTCGGTCCAGGCGACATCTTCCCCGGTACGCCGTACCACCAGCACGTTCTCGACCGACGGACACTGGGCGACCGCCTCGTCGACGGTCGGCTTGAGCGCCGACGGCTTGCCCCGGCGGTAGCCACCGTCCGCCGTGATGATCACCTTGGCGCTGGCGTCGCGGACCCGGCCGGAGAGCGCGTCGACGGAGAATCCGCCGAAGACCACGTTGTGGGTGGCACCGATCCGGGCGCAGGCCAGCATCGCGACCGCGGCCTCCGGGATCATCGGCAGGTAGATCGCCACCCGGTCACCGGCGGTGACGCCGAGGTCGGTCAACGCGTTCGCCGCCTGGCAGGTCATCCGGTGCAGGTCGGCGTAGGTGATGGTGCGGGTGTCACCCGGCTCGCCCTCCCAGTGGATGGCGACCCGGTCACCGGCCCCGGCGGCCACGTGCCGGTCCAGACAGTTGTACGCGACGTTGAGCTGACCGCCGACGAACCACTTGGCGAACGGCGGGTTGGACCAGTCCAGCACCTGGTCCCACTCCTTGGCCCAGTGCAACCGGCGGGCCTGGTCCGCCCAGAAGCCGAGCCGGTCGGCGGCTGCGGTGTCGTACGCGGCCGCGGTGACGTTGGCCGCCCCGGCCAGTTCGGCCGGCGGCTCGAACCGCCGATTCTCCTGAAGTAGGTTCTCCAGCGTTTCGCTCATCCGTGGGGCTCCTCACACGTCGCTTGACTTGCTCCGAGGTTAGTGTCGCCGTCCAGCCGGCACGAGAGTTGTCAGATCCCGGGGTACCCACCACGCGCCGAGTGGCCACACCGGCGCGACGGGCGGTTGCCCGTACGGGTGCGGTGCCGACCCGGGATCGGTCCGGCACCGGCCGTGGCCGGGGCGTACCGTGACCGACGTGACCAGGACCGATCCGCTCGCCCCGCTGCTGGATCTCGCCGACGTGGCACCGGCGCTGGCCGCCGCCCGCGAGCAGGTCGACGCCGCGCTGCGGCACCGCGCCCTGCGCCGCCACGGCGGAGCGGTCGCGGCCGAGGTCAGCCTGCGCTCGGCGGTCGCCAGCGCCGCGCTGGAAGGCCACCCGCACCCGGTCGCCGACGTCCGCGCCGGCACGGTGACCGATCCGGTGACGCAGGGGGCGCTGCGGGTGGCCGAGGCGGTGCCCGGGCTGGCCGACCGGTGGCCCCGTACCCCCCGTCAGGTCCTGGCCAGGTTGCACGTGCTCGCCGCCCGCGACCAGGTCCCGGCCGACCAGCTGGGGCGTCCGATCAGCGGTACGCCGGCCGTCGCGGCTCGCCTGGACGGGCTCGCGGAGCTGGTCGGCGGCGGTACGTCGGTCCCGGCGCTGCTGGTGGCCGCGGTGGTGCACGCCGAACTGCTCGCGCTGCGCCCGTTCGCCGGCCCGAGCGGGCTGGTCGCCCGGGGTGCCGGGCGGCTCACCCTGGTCGCGGCCGGGGTGGATCCCCGTGGCCTGCTCGCCGTCGAGGTCGGCCACCGCGAGCGGGAACCGGAGTACGTCGGTGCGGCCGGTGCCTTCGCGACCGGTACGCCGGACGGCATTCGCTCCTGGCTGCGGCACTACCTGACCGCGGTCGAGCTGGCCGCGCGGGAGCTGACGACCGTCGCCGACGAGGTGCTGGCCACGGCCTGAACGTGGTCAGGCCGAGGTGGCCGGCTTTCGTCGGTGTCGTCAGGACGAGGTGGCCCGGGTGCGGCGGTGCCGGCCGTACCAGGCGATGCCGATCGCGACCCCGACCCCGACGCTGAGCGCGGCGGCGGCGACCGGCACGGCCGGACGTTCCCGCAGCCGGCGCCCGAGCGGTACGGGATGGCGGAACGCCAGCACCGGCCAGCCCTGCTCGGTGGCGATCCGACGCAGTTGCCGGTCCGGATTGACCGCACTGGGGTGCCCGACGCATTCCAGCATCGGCACGTCGGTGTAGGAATCGGAATAGGCGTAGCACTCCGCCAGGTCGTATCCGCGCTGCTCGGCCAGCTCGACGATGCCCGTCGCCTTGGCCGGACCGGCGGCGTAGAATTCGATTTCCCCGCTGTACCGGCCGTCCTCGACCGCCATCCGGGTCGCGATGACGTCGGTGATCCCCAGCAGTTCGCCGATCGGCCGGACCATCTCCTCGCCGGAGGCCGAAACCAGCACCACGTCCCGGCCTGCGGCCTGATGTTCCTCGATGAGCGCGGCGGCCTCGGCGTAAACGTACGGGTTGATCAGCTCGTGCAGGGTCTCGGCGACGAGTTGGCGGACCTGCTCCACCGGCCAGCCCTTGCACAGCGCGGCAAGGTAGTCCCGGGTGCGGGCCATGGTCTGCTCGTCGGTGCCGCCGAGGCGGAACATCAACTGCGCGTACGCCGACTTGACCACGTCCCGGCGGGTGATCAGCCCATCGCGGTAGAAAGGCCGGCCGAACGCCAAGGCGCTGGACTTGGCGATGACGGTCTTGTCGAGATCAAAAAAAGCGGCGCTGCGGCCCACGACGCTGAAGTCTAGCCGTAGCGTGCCGCTGTCGGCGGTCCCCGGGGCCACCCCCCGGCCGACACCTGCGGGATGGCCTGGACACTGATCGTCGGATCAGCGACCGGGCTGCTCCGACCGCTGCTCGGGTCGGCTGGCGTCACGCGACTCGCGGGAAACACCACTCGACGTGTGGCGGTCCGCTCAGGCATGCTTGTTTGTGACGCGGTTTCATTTCCCGGGTCGTGGCATCCAACAGACGCTCGGCGGTTGCACCCCCCGTGACCGCTGAGAGGGTTCGGCTCGACCCCCCCGGAGCCGAACCCCAGACGACCCCCGCCATCCCCCCGGCGGGGGTCGTCGCTATCTCCGGGTCGGTGCCCGGCGGTTCACGGGCCGCACTCGCTGTAGCAGATCAACTCGCTGTTGGCGGCGTTGTCCACAGGCGGCCCGGTTGTCCACAGCCCGCCGGGCCGACAGCGCGCCGGTCCCAGGTCTGTACCCACAGTTACGGCATCCCTCACCGACCGCAGGAGGTCCGGATGCCGCCGCGCACCAGCACCGTCGTACCCCGCCGGCTGCCGCTGGTCGTCACCGCCGACGAACGGCTCCTCGACGACCTGCTGCGCCTCGCGGCGCTCGCCGGCACCGAGGTCGACCTGGCCGCAGACCCCGTGGCCGCCCGCTCCCGGCAAGCCGTCGCCCCACTCGTCCTGGTCGGCGCCGACCAGGCGGACGCCTACCTGCGGGCCCGGCTGCCCCGCCGACCCCGGCTGGTGCTGGTCGGCCGCGCCGACCAGGAGCCGCCCTGGCAGATCGCCGAGGTGCTCGGTGCCGAGCATGTCGCGATCCTGCCGGCCGCCGAGCCGTGGCTGGTCGACCGGTTCACCGACGACGGCGACGCGGAGCGACCCGCCGCAGCGGTCGTCGGGGTGATCGGCGGCCGGGGCGGGGCCGGTGCCAGCGTGCTGGCCGGAGCCCTGTCGGTCACCGCCGCCCGGCGTGGCCTGCGCAGCCTGCTGGTCGACGCCGACCCGCTCGGCGGCGGCCTCGACCTGGTCCTCGGCTGGGAGCAGATCGACGGCCTGCGCTGGCCGGCCCTGGCCGACAGTGACGGCCGGATCGACCCGGCGGCCCTCGCCGTCGCCCTGCCCTGCCGGGGTGACCTCGGCCTGCTCTCCTGGGACCGGGGCGAGCCGCTGCCGTTGCCCGCTGCCACGATGACCGCCGCGCTGGACGCCGCCCGGCGGGAGCGGGACCTGATCGTCGTCGACCTGCCCCGGCGGCCCGACGACGCCGCCGTCGCCGCGATGCACCTCACCGACCGGGTCCTCGTCCTGGTCCCGGCCGAGTTGCGGGCCACCGCCGCGACCGCCCGGGTGATCGCCGGCATCCAGCCGCACTGCACCGACCTGTCGCTGGTCGTGCGCGGGCCGGCACCGGGCCGGCTGCGGGCCCGGGAGATCGGCCGGACCCTCGGGCTGCCGGTGACCGGGGTGCTGCAGCCTGAGCCACGGGTCAGCCGTGGGCTGGAGCGTGGCGAAGCGCCGGGTGCGTCGGGTCGCGGCCCGTTGGCCGAGTTGTGTCAGCGGGTCGTCGCCGGCCTGGTCGACCGTACGGCGGCAGCGTCATGACGACCGATCCGGCTCGTTCAGGCGCGGGCGCGGGCGACCGACGTTCCGGTGATGCGGCCTCCAGGCATACGCCATTATCGCAGTTCTGCTATATTCGCCAGGCGTCGTGGCCTGTCTACTACCACCCCGAGGCGGAAGCTGAGTAGCGCATCGATGAAGTGAGGGGCGACGAGTGATGAACCTGTCCGATCTGAAGACCTCGGCCCAAGTCCACGACGGGCAGCGCCACGACCCAGAGTTCAGCTCGGAGTGGAACCGCACAGCGTTCGCCAACGACGTCGCACTGCGCATCTTGCGGTACCGCCGGGAGCATGGCCTCACTCAGACGGCGCTCGCCCGCGAGGTCGGGATGACCCAGTCGGTGATCGCGCGCCTTGAGTCGGGCGACCAGCCTCCGTCGATCGCGACCCTGGCCAAGCTGTCGAAGGGTACAGGCATGGACTTCAATATCAAGGTCAGCAGCGGTGCTGTCGAGTTCATCGCAGCCTGACCGCCTACCCTGACGCCAGGGTCTGCCCCTGGTCCCGTTCCTGGGATCAGGGGCAGACGTTCAGCGAGTTCAGAGGTCGAACTGGCCGACCTTGATCCCTCGGACGAAGCCGGTCCAGGTGTCGGCGGTGAACGACAGGATTGGTCCGGCCTGGTCCTTGCTGTCACGGACAAGGACTGCTCGGTTGGGGCTGGCGACCTCGACGCAGTCCCCGCCTCCGTTGCTGCGGGTGCTCTTCTTCCACACGAGTTCGGTCATGTCAGTTCCTCCGCTGGACCGGGCGTAGTTCGGTACTACCTTCCTTCGATCGTGACCCGGTGTGCCCCGTAGCCCTCCCTGCTGCCGTCGGCGCGGGTCACGAGTACGACCGGCTCGCCTTCGTGTAGCCCGTACTGCCGGCGTTCCTCCGGATCGGGCATCCGGGCCTGCACCCGGTCGCCGCGACCCAAGGTGACGACAGTTCGTTCCTGCTCGCCCATGACGAACGTTCCGCGACTCTGCACGACCACGATCAAGCCCTCGCTTCGCAGTTGCTGTAGCGCGCGCCGGACCGTGAGGCGACTCAACTCGTACTCCTGCACCAGGTGCAGCTCCGAAGGAACTCGCTGACCAGCGGCAAGCTCGCCCGTACGGATCGCCTGGCGTAGCCGGTCTGCGAGCTGCTTCCACGTAGCGACGTCGGGATCGAAATCGCCTTCTCTGGCCACAATGGCAAGTTAAGTCACTACGTGCTGGCGTACTGTCTTGCTGACGCCGATACGACACGTGGAGTCCGGTCGTGGCCGACAGCGTCGGGTTCTCGTACGGCCGGCGGTGATCTGACGCCCCGAGCTGCCCTCGGTCCCATGCCTGGGAGCGGGGGCAGCCGTTCATCGGAGTCAGCGGTTGAACTGGCCGATCTTGATCCCCTGGACGAAGTCGGTCCAGGTGTCGGCGGTGAACGACAGCACCGGCCCAGCCTCATCCTTACTGTCGCGGACCTGGGCAGCATGGTCGCTGCGCCGAGCTTCTACACAGTCACCGGAGGAACCAGACCGGGTGCTCTTGCGCCACGCCGAGTCCACGTCATGCTCCTTCTGCTAGGTCGCCAGATCGCTGGCGATCCTAGCCAAGGTATCGCGGGAGGCCGTTGGTGGCAGAGCCTCGGCGGCGAGCTGCTCAAACGCGGCCGAGTAGGCGGCGACCTCGGACGGTTGCTCGAGGTAGAGCGCGCCGGTGAGGGTGCCGACGTAGACCAGCCGATCCTCGGCCGATTCAGGAAACGGCTCGGGCATCGGCGGGAAGTCAAGGATGACGAAGCTACCGTCGAAACCAGCACCGGCACCGAACGGCAGGATCTGAATCTGAACTCGGGTCCGGTCACACTCCGCGATCAAGCGGTCGAGCTGCGCCCGAAGCACCTGCGGCCCGCCGACCATCCGCCGTACCGCTGCTTCGTCGAGGATCATCCGCAGGATCGGCTGTTCGTCTGTGCCCAGGATGGACTGCCGGTCCATCCGCAGTGCGACCTGTTGTTCGAGCTCACTGTCGCGCATCGGGATCGGCGCGCCCCGGAACGCCGCCCGTGCATACTCCTCGGTCTGCAGAATGCCTGGAACCATCTGGCACTGGTAGGACCGGATGACCGACGCTTCGGACTCCATGCCGACGTAGGTCACGAACCACTCAGGTAGCACCTCGCTGTAGCGCTGCCACCAGCCCCGCTGCCGGGCTTGTCGGGCGACAGCGATGACAGCCTCAGCTTGCTCACCGCCGACACCGTAGAGCCCAAGGAGCGCTCGCACGTCGTTCGGATGCGGTCGGACCTCGGCGGTTTCGATACGGGACAGCCAGCTCCCGTCATGATCGACCTGCCGGGCAGCCTCGGTCGACGATAGACCTGCCTGCTCCCGCAGGCGTCGGAGCGTCATCGCCAGTCGTCGCCGTTTGACTGTCGGGCTTTGTCGTGGTGCCACAGACGCATACTGCACTCCACCCAACTGCTGATCAAGCCCATGTCCGACACAAGTTGATCAAGGCCAGTCTGCGATCCGCATATTGCGGATTTCAATGATGGCTGCCATGGTGATAGGGCACATGTGAACGCCGGCCGCATCACCGGTACGGCGAACAGCGCGGCGTGCCCGACGCCGCACCGATGCTCTCGTTCTGTAGCGAGGAGGCAGCCTGTGGTCAGCTACGAGGCGTACGTCGTCGCGGTCGCACGGACTCTGGCCAGGCGACATCGGCCGGTGTGGTCCTGGAGCAAGTGGCAGCAGGTCTGTCGGTGCGGGTCGGCCTTGCCCTGCCGGGCGCGGCACCGGATACCGATCAACCGGGGTCACTGGCCGAAGGAGGACGAGTGAGCGTCCACATCCCGATCCAGCCGGCGTGGACCTGTGCCGGATGCGCGGATCCCTGGCCCTGTCACACCCGTCGTCAGGAACTCCTCGCGGAGTACGCGGGGGCGACGGTGTCGCTGTCGGTCTACATGGCGACGTGCCTGCTCGACGCGATGATCGACCTGGCAGACGACCGCAGCGGCTACCTGTACTGGCGCTTCATGGGGTGGTGGCGCTGATGTCGGTCATTCGGCCCGGCGACGAGGACATGCACTTCGAGGACGGTTCGCACCGCTGGTACCCGTTCGATCCCGCCGACGACGACCAGCAGGCATGGGAAGACCGGGTGCGCGAGCACCAGCGCCAACACCGCGAGGAGGAGCCGCGCCCGCGCCGACGCTGGCCACGCCGTTCGATCTGACCCGGTCGATTCGGTGCCCCGGTTGCCATAGCAGATCACCTGCGCCGGGAGGAGTTATCCACAGGCGGGTCGGTTGTCCACAGGCCGTCTGATCGGCCAGGCGTGGACGCCGTGTCGACGTCCACAGTTTCGGCATCGCTTCCTGATCCGTAGGAGGGCTCAGATGCCGCCGCCGTACCCCACCGCGATGCACCGCACCGACCCGCCGCTCGTCACCGCCGAGAGGCGACCCCGGGGTGACGTCGCGGGCCAGGTCGATCGTGCGGCGGTGGCGGCCCGCGTGCGGGAGCGGTTCGTCGCGGACGGTACGCCGGTGACGCCGGCGTCGGTGGTCAGTGCGGTGCGGGCCGAGCCGGGGGCGGCGTTGCGCGGTGACGCCGGGTTGTTGCGGCTGGCCGACCGGGTGCACGGGGAGTTGGCCGGCGCTGGGCCGTTGGCGCCGTTGCTGGCCGACGTACGGGTGACCGATGTGCTGGTCAACGGCGTGCAGGTGTGGGTGGACCGGGGCAGCGGGCTGGAGCGGGCCGCGGTGGCGTTGCGGTCGGTCGACGAGGTACGGCGGTTGGCGCAGCGGCTGGCGGCGGCGTGTGGGCGTCGGCTCGACGACGGTTGCCCGTACGTCGACGCCCGGTTGCCGGACGGGACCCGGTTGCACGCGGTGTTGCCGCCGGTGGCGGCGACGGGTCCGTACCTGTCGTTGCGGACGTTCCGGCAGCGGCCGTTCCAGTTGGCGGAGCTGGTGGCCAACGGCATGGTCGACGACGGGGTGGCGCAGCTGCTGCGGGCGGTGGTGGCCGGCCGGTTGGCGTACCTGATCGCGGGCGGTACGGGGTCGGGCAAGACGACCCTGTTGAACACGATGCTCGGGCTGGTGCCGGCCGGTGAGCGGATCGTGATGGTGGAGGACGCGGCGGAGTTGCGGCCGGAGCATCCGCATGTGGTGACGTTGCAGGCGCGGACGGCCAACGTGGAGGGTGTCGGGTCGGTCGGGTTGGGGGAGCTGGTCCGGCAGGCGTTGCGGATGCGGCCGGACCGGCTGGTCGTCGGCGAGTGCCGGGGCGCCGAGGTCGTCGATCTGCTGGCCGCGCTCAACACCGGCCACGACGGCGGTGCCGGCACCCTGCACGCCAACGCGGCCAGCGACGTGCCGGCCCGGCTGGAGGCGTTGGGGCTGCTCGGCGGGCTGCAGCGCGCCGCACTGCACGCGCAGATCGCCGCCGCGATCCAGGTCGTCGTCCAGCTGCGCCGGATCGCCGGGCGGCGGGTGGTCGACGCGGTGTGCCTGCTCACCCCGCAGGGCCCGGACCAGCTGATCACGGTCACCTCGGCCTGGCGGCGCGGTGCGGGCCCGCAACCGGCCGGACCGGCCCTGGCCCGGTTGCTCACCGAACGCGGCGTACCGGTGCCGGCGGTGCTCGACGACGGGGGACCGCGATGACCCGGCCCGGCCCGGCAGGCCGGTCCGACCCGCCGCGCCGGCGTCCCGGTCCGCTACTTCGGCGCTGGCCCCGCCCGTTGCGGCCTCGGAGTTACCGCCGTCGGCTGCTGGCGGTGACCGGCCAGGCCTCGACGCTGCCGGCACCGACCGCACCGGCGAGCACCCAGGTCGGCGTCCGGCTGCGCGCCGGGGCGCGGTGGCTCGGCGACGCCGCCCGCAGGCATCCACGCTGGACGCTGGTCGCGGTGGCCGGCGGCGGTGGGCTGGCCGCCGGCTGGCTGGGCGGGCCGGTGGCGGCGGCGGTCGCCGCCGCGTACCTCGGGCTCGGCCTGAGGACGGCGGCGGGCCGCGCGGCCGGCAAGGCCAGACGGGACGGGCGGGTACGGCAGGTGGACGCACTGGCCGCGCACGCCGCCGACCTGCGGGCCGGCCTTCCGGTGCAGCCGGTGACGCTGACGGCCGTACCGGCGGACGCCGCCGCGACGCGGCTCGCGCACCTGTCGGCCGCTGCCGTACGGCTGGCGGAACGCACCGGCGCGCCACTGGCCGACCTGATCGAACGGATCGAAGCCGACGCCCGGGCGGTGGACCGGTCACGGGATGCGGTGGCCGCGCAGGCCGCCGGGGCGCAGATGACCGCCTGGCTGCTGGCCGCCCTGCCGGTCGGCGGTCTGGCGCTCGGCTACAGCATCGGAGTGGACCCGTTGGCGGTGCTGCTGCGGACCCCGACCGGTGCCGGCTGCGCGTTGGCCGCCGTCGCTCTGCAAGTCGCCGGGTTGGCCTGGACCGAGCGGCTGAACCGGGCACCGGAGGCGACCAGCTGATGGCGACCAGCATCCGTGCACCACTGCGGACCGCCGCCGGGCCGGTCACGGCGCGTGCTGCCCGCCGCCGGCTGGCCCGCCTCGGCGGGGAGCCGGCACCGGAGTTCGATCTGTCCCGGCTGGTGCGGCCGGTCGCGGCACTGTCCGGCTTGGCGGTGCTGGTGATCGGCGGGAGCGGGTGGTACCTGCCGGTGGCTGTCGGGGTCGCTGTCGGGGTCGACCGGTCGCTGCGGCGGATCGAACCCCCGTCGGTACGCCGTCGACGGCTGCGCGCGGCCGCTGACCTGCCGTTGGCCGCCGACCTGTTGGCGGCGGCGTTGCGCGCCGGAGCGCCGGTGGATCAGGCGGTGGTCGCCGTGGCCGACGCCGTCGCCGGGCCGCTCGGTGCCCGGCTGAGCCGGGTGGCGCGGGCGTTGCGGCTCGGGGCGGAGCCGGTCGAGGCGTGGCGGCAGCTCGACGCGGTGCCGGGCGGCGACCGGCTGGCCGCCGCCGCGGCGCGCTCCGCCGCCAGCGGAGCCGCTCTCGCCGGTGCGGCGATCCGGCTCGCCGACGACCTGCGGGCCGGCCGTTCGGCGGCGGCCGAGGCGGCGGCCCGTCGCGCCGGTGTGCTGATCGTGCTCCCACTCGGGCTGTGTTTCCTGCCCGCCTTCATTCTCGCCGGCCTGGTGCCGGTGATCGTCGCCGTCCTCGGCGACGTCCTCTGAGGAAAGGAACGACCATGCGGTTGACGAAGGTTCCGCTCGACGCGGCGGCGACGGCAGCGGAGGTGACGGCGGCCGGCGCGTCCGGTCGCCCCTCGGGTGGCCGGTGGCGCGCCCGGTTGGCTTACCGGTTGGCCGACGACGCCGGGATGAACACCGCCGAGTACGCCGTCGGCACCCTGGCCGCCGTCGCGTTCGCCGGGATCCTGCTCAAGGTGCTGACCAGCGACGGTGTGCAGGCAGCCCTCGCCTCGGTGATCGATCGGGCGCTCGGATGAGGCCGCGCCGGCGGACCGGCGGTGACCGGGGTTCGTTCACCGCCGAGTTGGCCGCCGGTCTGCCGGCGCTGGTCCTGCTGCTGACAGTCGGGCTCTCGGCCGTCGCCGCCGTGGTCACCAAGGCCGAGTGCCTCGACCTTGCCCGGTCGGTCGCGTTGGCCACCGCCCGTGGGGACCGTACGGCTGCCCCGCCCGGCCCGGCCGGGGCCGAGGTCCGGGTCGTCGTGGACGGTGACCTGGTCACGGTGACCGTCCGGGCGCCGTTGCGGGCGTTGGGTGCCCGACTCGGGCCGGCGTCGGTCACCGCCTCGGCGACCGCCGCCCTCGAACCGGGCACCACCGACGAGCCGGGGAGCGCCGACCAGCCCGGCTCCACCGCCGCGCCGGGGAGCGCCTACCGGCCCGGCTCCACCGACGGCACCGACGCCCCGGTCGAGCACCGGTGACCGGGGACCAGCGTCGGTCGCAGTCTGTGGTCGGCGACAGGCAGCGGGGCAGTGCCAGTCTGTGGCTGCTCGCGGTCGGGTTGACGCTGGTCGCCGCCGGTACGGCCGGCGCGCTGATCGGCGCGGTCCGCCTCGCCCGCCAGCAGGCGTCGGTGGCGGCCGACCTGGCCGCCCTGGCCGGTGCCGCCCGGGTGTTCGCCGGCCCCGACGTCGCCTGTGCCCGAGCGGCCGAGGTCGCCGGGCGCAACGGCGGACGGCTGCGGGTCTGCACCGTCGACGGGCTGGAGGTCGTCGTCACCGTCGAGGTGACGCCGCTGCCGGCCACCGCCGTCGACCGGCCGGTGACCGCCACCGCCCGTGCCGGGCCGCTCCGGGCCGCTCCATGGGGAGGCACCGACGCGCAGGACTGAGCCGGAGATCAGCGGGCCGGACCGTCGGCGGTGGTGGCGTGCATCGCCCAGCGGGAGATGACCTGTTGGATGTTGTAGAGGCGTTGCTGGATCAGCTCGAGGCGTTCGGCCTGTGCCAGGGACGCGTACGCCTGGGCCAGGGCTATCTGCTGGTCGACGGTGAGGTTCTGCTGGTCGATCGAGTAGAGCAACTCGACGGTCTCGGTCACGGTGTCGGCCACGGCGTTCTCCTCCGGCGACGTGCTGGAAGCGCTCCCATGACCTAATCTATCCAGATCAGCTGAGATCTATGCCAGCAAATCAACCAGGATCCGATGGTTGATCGGCCAATGTCGGCGGCAGGTTCGTCAGGACCACGTCCAGCACCCGCACCGCGTCGGCCTTGCCCAGTGGGTTGTTGCCGTTGCCGCACTTGGGTGACTGCACGCACGACGGGCAGCCGGTGTCGCAGCCACAGGCGGCGATCAGGTCACGGGTGGCACCGAGCCAGGTGTGGGCCGCCCGGTACGCCCGTTCGGCGAAGCCGGCACCACCGGGGTGGCCGTCGTAGACGAACACGGTCGGTGCCTCGGTGTCGGCGTGCGACGCCGTGGACAGGCCGCCGATGTCCCACCTGTCGCAGGTGGCGACCAGCGGCAGCAGGCCGATCGCCGCGTGCTCGGCGGCGTGCAGCGCACCCGGTACGTCGGCCGGGTCTACCCCGGCGGCGGCGAGCGCGGCCGGCGACACCGTGAACCACACCGCGACGGTACGCAGCTGCCGGGCCGGCAGATCCAACGGACGGGTGTCCAGCACCTCACCTGAGCCGATCCGTCGCCGCTGGTAGGAGACGACCTGGCTGGTGACATCGACGTCACCGACGAACAGGCCGACCGGCCCGGCGTCGCGGTACTCGCGTACCGACACGACCGACACCGAGGTCACCTCGCGGGCGTGCGTCGACCAGTCCGGCTCCTCGGCGTGCACCAGGGCGCAGGCGTCGGCCAGGTCGAGGTCGTCGACGACGTACGACACGCCCTGGTGCAGGTAGACCGCGCCGGGGTGGACCAGGAAGTGCGACGAGCCGGGGTCGACGGTGCCCAGCAGCCGCCCGGTGGCCGCCTCCACCACCTGGACCGGTGCGCCGCCCTCACCGCGCAGGTCCACATCGGGTCGACCCGCCGCGGTCCAGTACCAGCCGGTCGGCCGGCGGCGCAGCAGCCCGGCCGCGACCAGTTCGTCCAGGGTCTGCTTGACCACCGCGCCGCCGAACAGGTCGATGTCGGCCGAGGTGAGCGCCCCTTCGGCGGCCGCGCAGCACAGTTGCGGCCCGAGCACGTACGGGTTGGTGGGGTCGAGCACGGTCGCCTCCACCGGCCGGCCGAAGACCGCCTCCGGGTGGTGCACGAGGTACGTGTCGAGCGGGTCGTCGCGGGCGATCAGCACCGCCAACGCTTCCCGCCCAGCCCGGCCGGCGCGCCCCGCCTGCTGCCACAGCGACGCCCGGGTGCCGGGGTAGCCGCAGATCAGCACCGCGTCCAGACCGACCAGGTCCACGCCGAGTTCCAGCGCGTTGGTGGTGGCCATCCCGAGCAGTTCACCGCTGGCCAGGGAGCGTTCCAGTGCGCGGCGCTCCTCGGCGAGGAACCCGGCCCGGTACGCCGCCACCCGGGCACCCAGCCCGGGGACCGCCTCGTCCAGGGCCCGGCGGGCGGTGGTGGCGACCACCTCGGCTCCCCGCCGGGAGCGGACGAACGCCAGCGTCCGTACCCCGGCGGAGACGGCGTCGGCGAGCAGGTCGGCGCTTTCCCGCAGGGCGGAGCGGCGGACCGGGGTGAGGTCCTCGGTGTCGGCGCGGGCACCGGGCAGCAACGGTGGCTCCCACAGGGCGAACGTCACCGCGCCCCGGGGTGCCCCGTCCTCGGTCACCGCCGTCACCGGCAGCCCGGTCAGCTGCCCGGCGGACTGCTCCGGCGCGCCGGAGGTGGCCGACGCGAGGATGAACGTCGGCCCGGCCAGGCCGGCGGCACCGACCCGGTCGTCGGCCTTGGCCCGGCTGTCGACCTTGGCCCGACCGGCGTCGGGTACGGCGGCCTGCTGGCGGATCCGGCCGTACCGCTCGGTCTGTCGGCGCAGCCGACGCAGGACGTGTGCCACGTGGGAGCCGAAGACTCCCCGGTAGCTGTGGCATTCGTCGACGATCACGTACGTCAGCCGGCGCAGGAACTGTGACCAGCCGTTGTGCCCGGGCAGGATGCCCCGGTGCAGCATGTCCGGGTTGGTCAGCACGAAGCGGGCGTGCTGGCGGATCCAGGCCCGTTCGCTCTGCGGGGTGTCGCCGTCGTAGCAGGCCGGTCGGATGCCGTCCAGGCCGAGCCCGGCGACGGTCCGTAGCTGGTCGGCCGCGAGTGCCTTGGTCGGTGCCAGGTAGAGCACGGTGGCCCGTGGGTCGGCCAGCAGCGTCGCCAGCGCCGGCAGCAGGTACGCCAACGACTTTCCCGAACCGGTGCCGGTGGCGACGACGACGTGGCGTCCGGCGCGGGCCAGCTCGGCGGCGTACGCCTGATGTTGCCAGGGCCGGTCGACCCCACGGGCCGCCAGCGCCGCGCGCAGCTGGTCCGGCACCCAGTCGGGCCATGGCACGCTCACCCCGTCCCGGGCCGGCAGCCGTTCGACGTGGGTGACCGCGTCCGGCCCGAAGCCGGCCGCCGACCGGGGGTCGCCGCCACCCTGGCGGGGCAGTTGCCCGCCGTCCGGCCCCTGGCGGGGCTGGTGCCCGCCGTCCGGCCCCTGGCGGGGCTGGTGCCCGATGGACCGCCAGCGGCGCAGCAACCCCGCCGGGTCCGGTGCCGGCCCAGGCGTTACGGTGGCGGGTGAGGTCACCAATGCACTCTCGCACTGGTGTGCGGACGTCGGCACCCCGGGGCGGACGTCGTCGACCGGCAGCCGCGCGGCGCGGGTGTGCCGGTCGGTGGTTAGATGCCAACAGCACGCGTCGCAGCCGAGGAGGAGACCGATGGAGCTGTCGTTGTCGACTCGCACGGCGGGCGAGCACACGGTGCTGGAAGTCGGCGGCGAGGTGGACGTCTACACCGCTCCACGCCTGCGGGAACGGCTGATCGAGCTGATCGACGCCGGCAGTCGCAAGATCGTGGTGGATCTGCGGCGGGTCGACTTCCTCGACTCCACCGGACTCGGTGTGCTGGTCGGCGCGCTCAAGCGGCTGCGCCCCGCCGGCGGCACCTTCGGGCTGGTCTGCGACAAGGAGCCGTTGTTGAAGATCTTCCGGATCACCGCGCTGGACCAGGTCTTCCCGATCTTCCCGACGGTCGAGGCCGCCACCGGTGACGGACCGGACGGCCCACTCGGCGTAGCTCCGACGGCGTGATGGCCACGGTCCGCCTGTCGTTCTCCCCGGCGCCGGTGCACGTGCGCACCGCGCGCCTGGTCGGCGTTGCTGTCGCGCGTCGTGCCGGCGTCGCCGAGGAGCTGCTCGACGAGGTGCGGTTGGCGATCGGTGAAGCGTGCACCCGGGCGGTCGCCCTGCACCGCCAGTACGGGCTGACCGACCTGGTGCAGGTCGAGATGTCCGATGAGGAGACGTACACCGTACGGGTGATCGACCGGGCGCCGATCGAGGCTGGTCTGGGGCTCAGCGCGTTGCCGCCGGACGAGTTGGCCGACGAGTCGCTGACCGACGAGGCGTTGACCGTCGGCGTGGGCTTCGCGCTGCTGGCCGGCTTCGTCGAGGATCTGCAGGTGCGCCCGGTCGACGAGGGCATCGGCACCGAGGTACGGATGGTCTGGCCGGTCGGCCGCTGAAGCGTCGATCCCATCGGGCCGCTGATCCGTTCGTGCGGCTGATCCATCCTGCCGCTGAGCGCGGCCATCGATGCCACCTACCGCAGCGCCGATGCCACTGAGCGCAACACCGACGGGTCCGCCCAAACCGACGAAGATCAACATCGGTCGTCACACAATTCCCGCTGCCTGCGAGAATGATCCACAACTGGGTGGGTAGACGGTGTGACCTGGCTTACCTCGGGCCGCTAGAGTACGCGGGTTATCACCAACTGTCCTGGCCCCACAAACCGTGGGCGCCAGCAGACCTCGTTGCTCCCCGCGTGGAGTCGCCCCGACGGTTCGTCCACCGGCCGGGGCGAGCGTTCGGTACAGGAGGACACTGATGTCCCGGACCACCTTGGCCGCTGAAGGCGGCGGGCTGTCCCTTACCGGCTCACACCTGACGTACGTCGTCATCGCCGCGGTCATCGCGCTGGTGGCGCTGGGTTTCGCCGCCGCCCTGGTACGGGCGGTGCTGGCGACCGGTAAGGGCACCACGAACATGCAGGAGATCGCCGGCGCCGTGCAGGAAGGCGCGTCGGCGTACCTGTTCCGCCAGTTCAAGACCCTCGGCGTGTTCGTCGTACTCGCCGTCGTACTGCTCTTCCTGCTGCCCGTCCACGAGACACAGGGCAGCGAGACGATGGTGAAGATCGGCCGGTCCGCCTTCTTCGTGGTGGGCGCGGTGTTCAGCGCCTTCATCGGCGGCGCCGGGATGGCCCTGGCCACCCGGGCGAACCTGCGGGTCGCCGCCGCGGCCGGTGCCGGGGCCGGCGGCCGGGAGAACGCGATGAAGATCGCCTTCCGCACCGGCGGCGTGGTCGGCTTCCTGACGGTGGGTCTCGGCCTGTTCGGCGCGGCCCTGGTGGTGGTCATCTACCGGGTCGACGCGCCGACCGTCCTCGAGGGCTTCGGCTTCGGTGCCGCCCTGCTGGCCATGTTCATGCGGGTCGGCGGCGGCATCTTCACCAAGGCCGCCGACGTCGGTGCCGACCTGGTCGGCAAGGTGGAGCAGGGCATCCCGGAGGACGACGCCCGCAACCCGGCGACCATCGCCGACAACGTGGGCGACAACGTCGGTGACTGCGCCGGCATGGCCGCCGACCTGTTCGAGTCGTACGCGGTGACCCTGGTCGCCGCCCTGATCCTGGGCCGGGCCGCGTTCGGCGAGGAGGGCCTGGTCTTCCCGCTGATCGTCTCCACCATCGGCGCGGTGATCGCGCTGTTCGGCGTACTGATCACCCGGTTGCGTCCGTCGGACCGCAACGGCATGGTGGCGATCAACCGGGCCTTCTTCACCTCGGCGGTGCTCGCCGCCGTACTGGTCGCCATCGCCGCGTTCCTCTACCTGCCCGGCAGCTGGACCGACCTGCTCGGCGACGACTGGCGTACGCAGCTCGGCGTCGACGACGGTGTGGACCTGCCGCTGTCCCCGGCCGGCCTGGCCATCGGCTCCGTGATCATCGGCATCGTGCTGGCCGCCGCGATCCAGCTGCTCACCGGCTACTTCACCGAGGTGCACCGCCGCCCGGTGCAGGACATCGGCAAGAGCTCGCTGACCGGCCCGGCGACCGTCATCCTGGCCGGCATCAGCGTCGGCCTGGAGTCGGCGGTCTACTCGGCGCTGCTGGTCGGCGCCGCCGTGTTCGGCGCGTTCCTGCTCGGCGGCGGCTCCATCACCCTGTCGCTGTTCGCCGTGGCGCTGGCCGGCACCGGTTTGCTCACCACGGTCGGCGTGATCGTGGCGATGGACACCTTCGGCCCGATCTCCGACAACGCGCAGGGCATCGCCGAGATGTCCGGCGACATCGACGAGGCCGGGGCCCGCACCCTCACCGAGCTCGACGCGGTCGGCAACACCACCAAGGCGATCACCAAGGGCATCGCGATCGCGACCGCCGTACTCGCCGCGACCGCGCTGTTCGGCTCCTACACCGACACGGTCAGCATCGCGCTCAACGACGCCGGCATCGACGACGTCCCGGCGTACCTGGCCGACTCGCTCAACGTCGCCAACCCGGGCAACCTGGTCGGCCTGATCATCGGTGCCGCGGTGGTCTTCCTCTTCTCCGGCCTGGCGATCAACGCGGTGTCGCGCTCCGCCGGCGCCGTCGTGATGGAGGTCCGTCGCCAGTTCCGGGAGCACCCCGGGATCATGGAACGGACCGAACGGCCGGAGTACGGCAAGGTCGTCGACATCTGCACCCGCGACGCCCAGCGGGAACTGCTCACCCCGGGTCTGCTGGCGGTGCTGGCACCGATCGCGGTCGGCTTCGGCCTGGGTGCCGGTGCGCTCGCCGCGTACCTGGCCGGGGCGATCGGCACCGGTGTGCTGATGGCGGTCTTCCTGGCCAACTCCGGTGGTGCCTGGGACAACGCCAAGAAGCTGGTCGAGGACGGCGCGCACGGCGGCAAGGGCTCCGAGGCGCACGCCGCCACGGTCATCGGTGACACCGTCGGCGACCCGTTCAAGGACACCGCCGGCCCGGCGATCAACCCACTGCTGAAGGTGATGAACCTGGTGGCGCTGCTGATCGCGCCCGCCGTGATCATGTGGGGCGTCGGGACCGACCAGAACGACCCGCTGCGGATCACCATCGCGGTGGTGGCCACGCTGATCGTGGTGGCCGCCGTGGTGTTCACCAAGCGCAAGCCGATGGCGATGGGCGAGAACATCGGCGACGGCCCGGCCGGCGGCGGTGCCACCGGCTCGGAATCGGAGCGGGTGAGCGTCTGATCCATCCGGTGGCCCCGGGCGGCCCGCGTACCCCTCGTGGGTGGGCCGCCCGGGGCCACCGGCATCGACGTATCGTGCCACCGGCGGCGGGCCGTACGGCTGTCGGCGCCGGTGCGTACGCTGCACATCATGGGAGCGCACCACGTGGTATCCACCGCCCGGACCACAGTGGTGCTCGTCGTCGCCGTACTGACTCTGGCCGCCTGCGGCGGTGGGCCGAGCCCGGTCGTGTGGGCCGCTGAGGTCTGCACCGCGCTGCGCCCGTGGCGGACGGAGATCAGCAACCTGACCAGCAGCACCCAGCAGCAGATGACGGCGCAGACCACCCCGGCGCAGGCCCAGGAGAACCTGGTCCGGCTGCTTGCCGGGGCGGAAGCCGCCACCGAGACCGCCCGGACCCGGGTGGCCGACGCCGGAATCCCCGACGCCGACCAGGGCGAGCAGGTCGCCACCGGCTTCGTCGCGTCGCTGAGTGCGGTCCGGGACGCGTACGGTAAGGCCGAGGAGGGGATCGCCGGGCTGGACGCCAGCGGCCCCTCGGAGACCTTCTACGACGGGGTCGAGGCGGTGCTGGCCACGCTCACCGACGACTACCAGCGCAGCGCGCTGGACACCAGCTCGTTGGATTCCGCCGAACTCAACCGGGCCTTCGACGAGGTCCCGGAGTGTCGCTGACCCCGCCGGTCGAGCCGTCCGCCGGTGCCCTGACCGCGCGGCAGCTGTCCCTGTTCGGGGTCGCGGCGGTCGATCCGACGCCGGGTGACCTGGCGGGCCTGCTCGCCGGGCCGGGCCAGATCAGCCGGATGGGCGGTACGGTCCGGGTGTCGGTGCGGGTCGACGATCCCTGGCGGGTGCACGTGCTGGTGGCCGAGCTGCGGCTACGGGGGCTGACGCCGAACTGGCGGCAACTGCCGGAGGGCGGCGGCCTGGTGGTGCGGACCGCCTACACGGCGGTGCTGGCCCGGCTGGGGGCCGGCTGGCTGCACCCGCCGCCCGATGCCCACCGCACCAACGAGGCTGCCGGGCCGGAGCCCGGTGATGAGGACGAGCGGCTGGTCAAGCGGCCGCCGACGGGCTTCCACCTGGCCGGGCAGCGGCTCCGGCTGTGGGCGGCCGCCGCGGGCCTGCGCGACCAGCTCGGCTACCGGCTCGGCCTGGACGTCGCGGACGCCGACAACTGGCCCCAGGTAGGCGCGGCGCTCGCCGCGATCGGCCTGCCGGCGGTACTGCTGGACGCCGGTTCGGGTGGTCCGGCGTACCGGATCGTCGGCCGCCGGCGGCTGACCCGGCTGGCCGAGTTGCTCGGCGACCGGCCCGCCGCCGCCCCGGTCGACGGCTGGGCGTGACCAGGGCCGCTCGGCGGCCCACCCCGGGCCCGACCCGTACCTGTCGGTGGGCGGGCAGGTACGCGTCGGAGTCACTGGCCAGGTTCGATCCGGTGCGGTGCGCCACGTCACGCCTACCGTTCGGTGTACCGTGTCGCCGTTGGTGCGGTGGGCACGAGCTGGTTCAGCGTCGGGCGGGCTGCTGGTCGGCTGCGAAGGAACAACCGGACGACCGAGGCGAATCGGGCGTACGGCTGGTGTGCGTGTGCTCCACCGGCCCCGGGTTCGCGTTACGTTGGACGTCGTGACTGTCGCCCGCCCGCCGTGGCGGGCGCCGGTCGATCTGGGCCGCTGCCTGTCACCAGCAGCCCGGAGTGGCTGGGTCGCTGCCCTGCGGGCAGCGACCTGACTGGGTCGAGGTCAGGAGAGAAGTGCCGAGCAACACCTCAAACAGCCGTCTGGTCATCGTCGAATCGCCGGCGAAGGCCAAGACGATCTCGGGCTACCTTGGCCCGGGGTACGTCGTGGAGGCCAGCCTCGGGCACGTCCGGGACCTGCCGCGCAATGCCGCCGACGTGCCCGCCCGGTACAAGAAGGAGCCGTGGGCCCGGCTCGGCGTCGACGTGGACAACGGATTCTCCGCCCTGTACGTCGTCTCACCCGACCGCAAGCAGCAGATCGCCAAGCTGACCAGGCTGGCCAAGGAGGTCGACGAGGTCTTCCTCGCCACGGATGAGGACCGCGAGGGCGAGGCGATCGCCTGGCACCTGGTGGAGACCCTCAAGCCGAAGGTGCCGGTCCGGCGGATGGTCTTCCACGAGATCACCCGGGCCGCCATCCAGGCCGCCGTCGCCAACCCCCGTGAGATCGACCGGGACCTGGTCGATGCCCAGGAGGCGCGGCGCATCCTGGACCGGCTGTACGGCTACGAAGTCTCGCCGGTGCTGTGGAAGAAGGTGATGCCCCGGCTCTCCGCCGGCCGGGTGCAGTCGGTCGCCACCCGGATCGTGGTGGAGCGGGAACGGCAGCGGATGGCGTTCCGTACCGCCGAATACTGGGACATCCAGGCCACCCTGGCGCTGACCGGCCGTACGGGTGCCGACGCCGACGGACCGCGCAGCTTCACCGCCATGCTGATCGCGCTCGGCGGGGACCGGATCGCCACCGGCAAGGACTTCGAGCCGACCACCGGCCGGGTCCGCCCGGAGGCGTCGGTGGTGCACCTCGACGGCGACGGGGCCCGTGGTCTGGCGGCCCGGCTGGACGGCCGGCCGTTCACCGTCACCCGGGTCGAGGAGAAGCCGTACCGGCGTCGGCCGTACGCCCCGTTCATCACCTCCACGCTGCAGCAGGAGGCGGCCCGCAAGCTGCGGTTCTCCTCGCAGCAGACGATGCGGACCGCGCAGCGGCTGTACGAGAACGGCTACATCACCTACATGCGTACCGACTCGGTCAACCTGTCGGAGACGGCGATCGCCGCCGCCCGCAGCCAGGTCGCCGAGCTGTACGGCGACCGGTTCGTGCCGCCGGAGCCGCGCCGCTACACCGGCAAGGTGAAGAACGCCCAGGAGGCGCACGAGGCGATCCGGCCCGCCGGCGACCACTTCCGCACCCCCGGTGAGCTGGCCAACGAGCTGTCCGGCGAGGAGTTCAAGCTCTACGAGCTGATCTGGCGGCGGACCATCGCCTCGCAGATGACCGACGCGGTCGGTTCCAGCGTCTCGGTGCGGATCCGGGCGGTCTCCACCGCCGGTGAGGAGTGCGACTTCGGCGCCACCGGTAAGACGATCACCGACCCCGGCTTCCTGCGCGCCTACGTCGAGTCCTCCGACGACGAGTCGGCCGAGGCCGAGGACGCCGAGCGGCGGCTGCCGAACCTGACCAAGGACCAGCCGCTGACCGCCCAGGAGCTGGCCGCGGTCGGCCACAGCACCCAGCCGCCGGCGCGCTACACCGAGGCGTCGCTGGTCAAGGCGCTGGAGGAGCTGGGCATCGGCCGGCCGTCGACCTACGCGTCGATCATGCAGACGATCCAGGACCGGGGGTACGTCGCCAAGCGCGGGCAGGCGCTGATCCCGTCGTTCCTGGCGTTCGCGGTGATCGGCCTGCTCGAGACGCACTACCCCCGGCTGGTCGACTACAACTTCACCGCCAGCATGGAGAACGAGCTGGACGAGATCGCCTCCGGCGACCACCAGGCGGTCGACTTCCTGACCTCGTTCTACTTCGGCAGCGACAGCGCGGGGGACCAGTCGGTGGCCCGCTCCGGCGGCCTGAAGCGGCTGGTCACCGAGAAACTCGGCGAGATCGACGCGCGCAGCGTCAACTCGATCCCGCTGTTCGTCGACGACGACGGGCGGCAGGTCGTCGTCCGGGTCGGCCGGTACGGCCCGTACCTGCAGCGGTTCCTGCCCGGTGCGGACGGTGCGGACAACGCCGAACAGCCGAACCCGGCCCCGGCCCCGACCCCGACTTCGACGGCTGCCGGCGGCGAAGGGTCGGAGCAGGCCGGCGGCGAAGGGTCGGAGCAGGCGGCGGGGTCCGCCGGTGACCGGGTGTCGCTGCCGGAAGGGATCGCCCCGGACGAGTTGACGCCGGAAAAGGTCAACGAGCTGTTCCTCGGCGGCGGCGGTGAGCGCAAGCTCGGCGAGCACCCGGAGACCGGCGAGCCGATCGTGCTGAAGTCCGGCCGGTTCGGCCCGTACGTCGCCAGTGGCGAACGCCGCTCCTCACTGCTGCGCTCCCAGTCGCCGGAGTCGTTGAGCATCGCCGAGGCGCTGCAACTGCTCTCCCTGCCCCGGTTGGTCGGCACCGCACCCGACGGTGCCGAGGTGCTCGCCGCGGCCGGCCGGTACGGCCCGTACGTGAAGAAGGGCGACGAGTTCCGGTCGCTGGAGTCCGAGGAGAAGATCTTCACCGTCTCGCTGGACGAGGCGCTGGCGTTGCTCGCCGCGCCGAAGACCCGGCAGCGGCGGGCCGCCGCGCCGCCGCTGCGCGAGATGGGCGTGGACCCGCTCACCGAACTGCCACTGGTGATCAAGGACGGCCGGTTCGGTCCGTACGTCACCGACGGCGAGAGCAACGCCTCGTTGCGGCGGGGCCAGACCCCGGAGTCGCTGACCATCGAACAGGCCTCGGAGATGCTCGCCGAGAAGCGGGCGAAGGGGCCGGCGCCGCGCAAGAAGGCGGCAGCCAAGAAGGCGACGCCGGCGAAGAAGGCGACCGCGTCGAAGTCGACCGCCGCGAAGAAGACGGCGGCGGCGAAGTCGACTGCGACGAAGAAGGCCACCGGGTCGAAGGCGACGCCAGCGAAGAAAGCCGCGCCCCGTAAGGCCACCACCGCCCGCAAGGCGACCGGCCAACCGGACGAGGGCTGACCGGGGCGGCTGACCGGGACCGGGGCGGCTGACCGCCGGTCAGCCGCCGAGGACCCGCTCGGTGTAGTCGTTGGCGAAGACCCGGCCCGGGTCGAGCCGGTCACGGACCGCCAGGAAGTCGGCGAACCGTGGGTACGCCGGCGCGAGCGTCTCGGCGGTGCGCCAGTGCAGTTTGCCCCAGTGCGGTCGACCGCCCAGGTCGGTGGCGACCCGTTCGAACGCCTGGAAGTACTCCTCGTACGGCATCCCGGTGTACTGGTGGACCGCCACGTACCCGCAGTCCTGCCGGTGGCCCGGTGACAGCCAGCTGTCGTCGCCGGCACCGAACCGTACCTCCACCGGCAGCATCACCCGGTGCGGCAGGCGGTCGACGATGTCGGCCAGGGCGGTCAACACCGGGTCGAGTGCCGAGCGGGGCAGCGCGTACTCCATCTCGGCGAACCGCACCCGGCGGGGGCTGCAGAAGACCCGGTCGGATCGGCCCGTGTAGGTGCGGGTGGCCGCGGCGCGGGCGGTGAGCGTGTTCAACGTCGGCACGACGCCGGGTATCGCGCGGCCGAGCCGGCAGACCCCGTCGAGCACGGTGTTGGCCATGAACTCGTCGTCGAACCAGCCGCGCCAGGACGGCAGCGGTTGGTCGTCGACCGGGGTCCGGTTGTTGACCCGCAGCTGCACCCGGTCGGTGTACGGGAACCAGAAGAACTCGGCGTGGTCGTTGCCGTCGGCCAGCTCGGGCAGGGTGGCGCGGACGTCGGCGAGGGTGCCGGGGCGTTCGGCGGCGCGCAGCACGAAGGCGTCCACGCAGCGCAGGGTCACTTCGACGAGTACGCCGAGTGCGCCGAGCCCGACCCGGGCGGCGGCGAACACGTCCGGGTGTTGTCGTTCGGAGCAGTGCAGCACCTCGCCGGCGGCGGTGACCATGGTGAGGGAGTCGACGAACCCGGCGAGCCCGGGCAGCCCGGCGCCGGTGCCGTGGGTGCCGGTGGAGATCGCCCCGGCGATGGTCTGCGCATCGATGTCGCCGAGGTTCGGCAGGGCCAGCCGGTGGCTGGCGAGCAGGGCGTTGAGCCGGCGCAGCGTCATCCCGGCCGGTACGGTGACCAGCCGCGCCCCCGTGTTCACCGTCACCGGGGTGGCCAGGGCGCTCAGGTCGAGCTGCCGGTCGGGGGCGGTGGCGATGTCGGTGAACGAGTGCCCGCTGCCGACCGGCTTGACCCGGCCGCCGGCGTCGGCGGCGGCCCGCAGCTGGGCGGAGAGCTCGTCGACGGTCGCCGGCCGCAGCACCTGCCGGACCGTGGCCTGCTGGTTGCCGGCCCAGTTCGACCAGTGCACCGGGCCGGTCGGGGGCGACGCGGCAGTGGCTGACATCCGGCCTCCCGGGCGCTGGGACACACGTGAAAGATATTCATATCAGCCTCATCCTGGGCAGGTAAATACCGATATCGGGTTCGATCGTTAATCCGAGTAACGTTTTCGATCTCGCTGCTGCTGACGTGCATCCGACGCGCGGGGGATCTTTCTCGGAAAGGAGTGGGACGAGTGTCGACACCGGCCGTCACCAGTGGCCCGCTGCGTCGGGTTCCGGTCCAGGGGCGCAGTCTCGCCCGGGTTCAACGGATGCTCGACGCGTGCGCCGAGATCGTCGACGAGGTGGGCTACGAGGGCCTGACCACCACCTTGCTGGCCGAACGGGCCGAGGTGGCCATCGGCTCGGTCTACCAGTTCTTCCCCGACAAGCGGGCGATCGTGCAGGCGTTGACGCTGCGCAACATCGAGGCCTATCTGCAACGGCTGAACGACCGGTTCGCCGGTGGCGACTTCGCCCACTGGTGGGACGGTGTCGACGCCGGCATCGACGAGTACATCTGCATGCACCGTACGGTGCCGGGGTTCCGGACCCTGCATTTCGGCGACGTGGTGGACGTCCGGCTACTGGACGAGAGCCGGGACAACAACGCGGTGATCGCCGGGGAACTGACCCGGGTGCTGGTGGAGCGGTTCGGCATCCCGGACGAACCGCGACTACGGTTCGCGTTGCAGATCGCGGTGGAGGCCGCCGACGCGCTGATCAAGCTGGCGTTCCGCCGCGACACCGAGGGCGACGACAGCGTGCTGCGCGAGGCCAAGGCGCTGATCCGGGAGTACCTGCACCGCCACGTCGACCCGGCGGACGTCCCGACGGCCCGCACCGCACCGCCGCAGTAGGGCGCGGACGACCAGCTGACGTCGCACCGGGCTCAGAGGAAGGCGAAGCCCTCACCACGGTAGGTGGGTGCCGCGCCGTCGAGCCGGTCACCGGTCACCAGGTGCAGCTCGGTGACGTGCTCGCACAGTTCACCGGCCTTCGCGTGGCGGAACCAGACCCGGTCGCCGACCCGCAGCCCGGCCGCGTCCGGCCCGACCAGCGGGGTCTGCACCTCGCCGGCACCCTCGGTGCCGAGCAGCCGCAGTCGGCCCGGCAGCCAGGGGCTGGGCAGCCGGTCCGGTTGTGCCGGCCCGGAGGCGATCCAGCCGCCGCCGAGCACCGTGGCGATGCCGGGCGCCGGCCGGCGTACCACCGGCAGGGCGAACAGCGCCGCCGGCTGCGGCCGCCAGGCCCGGTAGTGGTCGAACAGGGTCGGCCCGAACAGCCCTGATCCGGCGGTCACCTCGGTGACCGCCGGATCGGCGCTGGTGGCCGCGACACTGCCGGTACCGCCACCGTTGACGAACTCCAGCTCGGCGTACCGGGAGACGGCCGCCACCGCCGCCGCCCGGCGCCGCAGCAGCTCCTGGTACGACCGTCGCTGCACCGCCCGGATCGCCGCCGCCCGTAGCGCCTGACGGGCGGGGGCGTCGGCGAGCCCGGCGATTTGCGCCTCGTACGCCATCAGCCCGACCAGGCGGAAACCGGGGCGTCCGGCGATGACGGCGGCCAGCTCGGCGGCGGTCGTGGCGGCGTGCACCGGGGACCGGCGTACCCCGACGTGGGCGCGGTCGGTGCCGAACGGCCGCCAGGAGGCGTCCAGGTCGACGCAGACCCGGATGACCGGCCGGTCGCCCGGTTGCCGGACCGCGTCGACGATGTCGAGCTGGGCCGGATCGTCGACCATCAGCGTCACCCCGTCGGCCAGCGCTTCGCTGCTGGTCAGCGCGCCGAGCGCGGTGCGGTCGCAGGTCGGGTACGCCACCAGCGCGTCGTCGGTGACGCCGGAGCGGACCAGCCAGTTCGCCTCGGCGAGGGTGTACGCCAGCACCCCGCGCCAGCCCTTTCCGGCCAGCACCCGGCGCAGCAGCTGGCGGGACCGGACGGACTTGCTGGCCACCCGCAGCGGCTTGCCGTCGGCGCGGCGCACCAGGGCGGCGGCGTTGGCGTCGAAGGCGGCCAGGTCGACGACAGCGACCGGCGGGTCCAGCTGGGCGGTGGCCCGGTCGAGTCGGGCACGCAGACGCTGCCGGTCGGAATCCACGTACGCACGGTAGCCGGTGTCGGTGGAACGCGAAACAGGCTCGTGTCTCGCGGGCCAGGTCCGGGTCCGGTACGTCGCAGGAATGTCGGTCGGGGGCAGGTGCAAGCCACGATTAGAGTGTCAGCGGGGCCCGACGCCGGCCCGACGGGGAGGAACGATCATCGACGACAACGTCAGCGGTCCGCGACGCGGTGGCGCGCCGGACGCGCCACCCGCCGACCAGGCCGCTGCGCCGGTCGACCTCTCCGGCCTGCCCGCGCTCCGGTCGGTGCTGCGGATCCGTCCGTTCCGCCGGCTCTGGCTGGTGCTCGGCGTCGCTTCCTTCAGTGACTGGCTCGGCCTGCTCGCCACCTCGGTCTTCGCTGCCGCCCAGGTCTCCGGCAGCGCGGCGCAGGGTGCCGCGTTCGGCGGGGTCATCGCCGTACGGCTGCTGCCGGCGCTGGTGCTCGGCCCGGTCGCCGGGGTGCTGGCCGACCGGTTCGACCGCCGCTACACGATGGTCATCTGCGACCTGCTGCGGTTCGCTCTGTTCGCCTCCATCCCGCTGCTGCCGATGTTCGGAGCCAGCGGGGCCGCCACCGTGGCGTGGGCGGCGATCGCCATCTTCCTGATCGAGACGATCACCCTGATCTGGATCCCGGCGAAGGAAGCCGCCGTCCCCAACCTGATCCCCCGGGCCCGGCTGGAGATCGCCAACCAGCTGACCCTGATCGCCACGTACGGCATCACCCCGGTGCTGGCCGCGATCAGCCTGGCGGTCCTCGACGGCGCGGTCCGGGCGGCCGGCGGCGGCGCCGAACTGCCGTCCTGGGTGGAGCCGGCGCAGCTCGCGCTCTTCTTCAACGCCGCGTCCCGGCTGGCCACGGCGATCGTCGTCTTCTACGGCATCAAGGAGATCAGCGGCCGCGCCGGGGCGGCCGAGGCCACCCAGCAGAGCCTGCTGCGCCAGTTCGTCGACGGCTGGCGGTTCATCGGCAAGACCCCGCTGGTGCGCGGGCTGGTGCTGGGCATCTTCGGTGCCTTCGCCGGCGGCGGCATCGTCATCGGTACGGCCCAGTTCTTCACCGCCTCGCTCAGCGCCGGTGACGCCGCCTTCTATTTGCTGTTCGCCGCCCTGTTCGTGGGCCTGGGCGCCGGGATCGGGCTCGGCCCGACCATCGTGCGCGACCTGTCCCGGCGGCGCTGGTTCGGTTTGAGCATCATGCTGGCCAGCGGCTCTGTGCTGATCCTGGCCCTGTCGATCCACCTGTCGATGGCGATCCTCGGCGCGGTGCTGGTCGGCGCGGCCGCCGGGATGGCGTTCCTGGCCGGGATCACGCTGCTCGGCGGCGAGATCGCCGACGACGTCCGGGGCCGGGTGTTCGCCGTCGTGCAGACCGGCACCCGGGTGGTGCTGATGCTGGCCATCTCGTTGAGCAGCGTGCTGGTCGGCGTCGGTGGCTCCCGCCAGTTCCAGGTGGCGAACCTGGGGCTGTCGTTCTCGTCGACCCGGCTGCTGTTGCTGCTCGCCGGGGTGTCCGGGATCTTCGCCGGGCTCAGCGCGTTCCGCCAGATGGACGACAAGCCCGGCGTGCCGATCCTGGCCGACCTGTGGGGGTCGGTCCGGGGCCGGCCGTTGGCACCGGCTGAGCCGTTCACCTCCAGCGGGGTCTTCATCGTCTTCGAGGGCGGTGAGGGCGCCGGCAAGTCGACCCAGGTCGCCGAGCTCGCGCAGACCCTGCGGGAGCAGGGCCGCGACGTGGTGGTGACCCGCGAACCGGGGTCGAGCGGTCTCGGCGAGAAGATCCGCCGGCTGGTGCTGGAAGGCGGGGCGGACGCGCCGTCGCCCCGCGCAGAGGCCCTGCTGTACGCCGCCGACCGGGCCCATCACGTGGCGACCGTGGTCCGCCCGGCGCTCGCCCGGGGCGCGGTGGTGATCAGCGACCGGTACGTCGACTCGTCGCTCGCCTACCAGGGCGCCGGCCGGGTCCTGCCGGTGGAGGAGGTTTCCTGGCTCTCCTCCTGGGCCACCGGTGGGCTCAAGCCGGACCTGGTGGTGCTGCTGGACATCGAGCCGGCGGCGGGGCTGACCCGGGCGCAGGGGCGCGGGGCCGGCGCGGACCGGTTGGAGAGCGAGTCGCTTGCCTTCCACGAGCGGGTCCGGTACGCGTTCCTGGACCTGGCAGCCGCCGACCCGAAGCGTTACCTGGTGCTCGACGCCAGCCGGGCGCCGGACGAACTGCACGACGCGGTCCGTACCCGGGTCGCGGCACTGACCGGGCCGGCTGACGACCGTCCGGCCGATCACGGCCCGGCCGATCCACCGGCGGCGGACGCCGTACCGCTGCCAACGGAGGCGTCGGCGGACGCGGAAGCCGGCCGGCGCGGGTGAGTGCCGTGACGGACACCGACGTCTTCACCGAACTCGTCGGCCAGGACGAGGCCGTGCAGATCCTGCGCCGAGCCGCCGTGGCCGCCGCCGACCTGCTCGCCGCCGGTGACGGCGAGCCACCGCCGTCCGCCGCCGCGATGACCCACGCGTGGATCTTCACCGGTCCACCCGGTTCCGGCCGGTCGGTGGCCGCCCGCGCCCTCGCCGCCGCCCTGCAGTGCGTGCACGGTCGGGGCTGCGGTGAGTGCCCCGGCTGCCACACCACCCGGGCCGGCACCCACGCCGACGTCCGGTTCGTGGTGCCGGACGGGCTCTCCATCGGCGTCGGCGAAATGCGTGCCCTGGTACTGCGGGCCGCCAGCACCCCGTCCGGCGGACGCTGGCAGGTCCTGGTCATCGAGGACGCCGACCGGCTCACCGAAGCCGCCGGCAACGCTCTGCTCAAGGCCGTCGAGGAGCCACCGCCCCGGACGGTGTTCCTGCTCTGCACCCCGTCCACCCACCCGGACGACATCTCGGTCACCATCCGGTCCCGCTGCCGGGTGGTCGCCCTGCGCCAGCCGCCGGCCGACGCGGTCGCCCAGGTGCTGACCAGCCGCGACGGCGTACCGCAGGAGACCGCGATGTGGGCGGCGGCCGCCGCCCAGGGCCACGTCGGCCGCGCCCGACGGCTGGCCCGGGATCCGCAGGCGCGGCAGCGGCGGGAGGCGGTGCTGGCCGTACCGCGTCGATTGACCAACGTCGGCGCCTGCTTCGACGCCGCCTCCGCGTTGATCGAGGCCGCCGAGGCCGAAGCCGAGGCGGCGGTCGCCGAGACCGACGCGGCGGAACGCGCCGCCCTGCAGACCGCGCTCGGCGCCGGTGGCACCGGACGCGGCGCGGCCGGCGCGGCCCGGGGCTCCGCCGGCCAGCTCAAGGAGCTGGAACGGCGGCAGAAGTCACGGGCCACCCGGGCCCAGCGTGACGCTCTGGACCGGGCCCTGGTCGACCTCGCCGGCTTCTACCGCGACGTGCTGGTGGCGTCGCTGCGGGCACCGGTGGCACCGGTGCACACCGACGTCGCGCCGCTGGCCGACGCAGCTGCCGAAAAGTGGACACCGGAGGCGACGCTGCGCCGCCTGGAAGCCGTGTTGACCTGCCGGGACGCCATCGCCGGCAACGTCAAGCCACGTATCGCCGTCGAAGCGATGATGCTCAGCCTCTGGCGCGGCTAGACCTCCGCCCGGTACGGTTCGGTGCCGTAGCGCAGCCCCATCCGTACGTTGGGTGCAGGCGTCGTCTGCGTCCGTTCGCCGCGAACGATGGTGAGGATCCCGGTGGTACGCGAAATCGACGAGGCGTGGATCGAGAACGCGGTCGAGCGGTACCGCAGCATCGAGGCCCGGCAGGTCGAGTTCGACAAGGCGGTGCACACCGTCGAGGTCACCGTCCGCTCGCCGGACGGGTCGGTCGAGATCGTGGTCAACGCCGCCGGCACCGTCACCGACGTACGGATCCTCGGCCCGTTGCACTCCCGCAGCAACGCCGACCTGGCCGGCGCGGTGCGCTCCACCGTGGTCGCCGCCGCCGACGCCGCCCGCTGGGCCCGGGAGAAACTGTGGGCCGAGACCGTCGGCGGCCACCCGACCCTGCGGGGGGCCTGAGTGGACGCCGTCACGCAGGTCGCCGCCGACCTGACCCGCTGCGCCGATCAGCTGGCGGAGACCGCCCGTCGACTGCCCGACCTGGACAGCGCGGTCGACGCCGTACTCGACGGGGACGCGCCGGGGCGGCTCGGGGAGCTGACCGCCACGCTGGTCGGGCACTGGCACGCCGCCACGGCGCAGCGGGCGGCCGAGGCGGCCGAGGCGGCGCGGCGGTTGACCGACACCGCCGCCGCGCTGCGCGCCGTGGCGCAGGCGTACCGGGACATCGACGCGCAGGCCGGGCAGCACCACCCGGAGGCGCCGTGATGGACGCCCTGGACCGGGTCGCCGGGCCGGCGCTGACCCTGCTGGCACTGGTGGACAGCAGCCTGGCCCACCACGGGGCCGCCGCCGACGACCCGGTCTGGCCGCTGGCGCGGCGGCTGCGAGCGCTGCCGGGGGACGCGGTGGCCGCGTTCGTCGCGGTCCGGCCGGCGCCGCTGGTCGCTGCCGGCACCGCGATCCGACCCCACCTCGACCGGTACGCCGAGGCAGCCGACGCCCTGGCGGTGCACCGGGACTGGTCCGGTGCGGCGGCGCAGGCGTACGACGCGGGCCGGCAGGCGCTGGCGGCCCGGCTGGTCGGCGGCGGGCCGGACCCGGGGGCGGTCAGTCACGCCGGCCGGTTGGCGGCGACCGCCGCGTACGCCGAGGCGACCGCCCGGTGGGTGTCGTTGAGCCGGGCCGCGTTGGCCCGCACCCTGGCCGAAGTGCTGGGCTCGGCCGAGGCGGTCACCGTCACCACTGGCACCGGCACCGGCACCGGCACCGATGGTCCGGGCGTCACGGCCGGCGCGGACGCGGCGGCCCGTATCGCCGTGCCGGTGCTGTCGGTCCTGTTGGAGATCGTCGAGCACGGCGAGAGCCTGGCGGCGTGGTGGGGGCCGCTGCTGGCGCCGGCGGATGCGGCCGGCCCGGTCGACGACGCACCCGTACGGTCCGACGGGTCGATCCGGCTGCGCTACTGACGGCGGCCGTGGCGCGTTACCGGCGGCCGTGGCGCGTTACCGGCGGCCGCGGCGCGTTACCGGCGGCCGTGCGCGGCGGCTGGATGTCATCGACGCCGGACATGGCGACGGCGCCGCGCTCAGGGAGCCAGGCTTTTCGCCTATTGCTCCCGGCTGCGACGCCGTGGCCCTTTCCCTGCACCCCCCGCAGGCTTGTGATACCGGGTGGAACGCGGCCGACCGTGCCGGGTTACGCCCTGCCCGCCGGATCCGGCCGTTCGGTCGGCCGGCATTGCCGGATCGGGCAGCGCCGGGACGGCTGTTCGATGTACGGCGGCCTTCTCGGCGCGCGGGCGGCGACGTAGGGTGGGGCCCATGGGGATGCTCTGCGCGGTCAGCTTCAACCGGTACGGGCGCCTCTTCTACCTCGATCCGGGTGAGCTGCGGCCGGCGGTCGGCGACAAGGTCCTGGTGCCGACCGACGACGGCACCGAGGTCGCCGAGTGCGTGTGGGCACCGCAGTGGGTCGACGAGCCCACCGACGGGTTCCCCCGGCTCGCCGGCATCGCCACCGACCAGGATCTGCGCCGCGACGAGGTGCAGCGCAAACGCAAGGCGGAGGCGAAGGTCGCCGCGAAGCGGCTGATCCGCGAGCACGGCCTGCCGATGAAGGTCGTCGCCGTCGACCACGTGCTGGAGCCCGGCACGCTGAACAGCTCCCGCGCCACCATCTACTTCACCGCGCCGCACCGGGTCGACTTCCGGTCCCTGGTGCGTGACCTCGGTGCCACCCTGCACTGCCGGGTGGAGCTGCGCCAGCTCTCCGCCCGTGACTCGGCGCGGGTGCAGGGCGGGATCGGATCCTGCGGGCGGGACCTGTGCTGCGCCACGTTCCTGACCGACTTCGAGCCGGTGACGATCCGGATGGCCAAGGACCAGGACCTGCCGCTGAACCCGCTGCGGATCTCCGGCGCCTGCGGCCGGCTGATGTGCTGCCTGAAGTACGAACATCCGCTGTACGCCAAGTTCGCCGAGTCCGCCCCGCCGATCGGTGCCCGGGTGTCGACCCCCGACGGCGACGGGCGGGTGGTCGGCCACAGCGTCCCCCGGGACGCGGTCGTGGTCCGGATGGACGCCGACGGGAGCCGGTGCAGCTGCAGCCGGGCGTCGGTCTGCGGCCCGCGAAAGGCCCACGACGAGGCGTACGGCTGACCGCAGCCTTCGCTGTCGGCACCGGCACCGGTACCGGCACCGTCGCTGCGCGCCGCGTCACCGGACGGTGATCGGCTCCTCGGCGAGCCGGGCGGTCAGCGGCTGCTCCGGCACGATCCACGGGTCGTGCGGCGCCCCGGCCGGGTCGGCCCGCCAGCGCCGGCACACCCGGTCGACCGCCACCGGGTAGATGGTCAGGGCCCCGTCGGCGGCGATCCGCATCCGGACGAAACTCTTCGAGTCCTCGATGCCCTGCCCGGCGAAGAGTTCGTTGACGTTGACGTCGAAGGCACCGGCCAGCACCAGGTAACCGGCGGTCAGCTGGCTGGCGACCAGACCGGCGACCGGCCCGTACACGACGGCGGCGGCGACCACCGGCAGCGGCCACGGCCAGTCGACGAACGGCAGCTGCAGCCAGATCAGCGCACCGCACCAGGCCAGCGCGATGTGCGCGACGCCGTGCCCGAGCCCGAGCAGCCAGTGCCGGGAATGTCGTACGCCGCTGGCGCTCGGCGGCTTGGCGAAGACCACCGACGCACCGAGGGTGAGCACCACCATCGCGACCAGCGGGATGCTGAACAACCGCTGCCCGTTGGTGTCGGCCCAGGAGACGATGACGCCGGCGACGGCCAGCATCAGCAGGGTCTGCAGGGTGCCGAGCAGGGTGACGAAGCCGGGGTTGCGGCGCGGCAACCGGTGGAAGATCCCCCAGCTGTAGCGGCGGGACCGGTCGGCCTGCGGGTAACGCCCGGCCAGGCCGTACTGGCGGCGTGGGCTGGCGTTGCGGGCGATGGTGTCGACCGGCGGCACGGTGATCCGCTCCGGCAGGGTGTGGGTCGCCGACAGGTAGGCGCCGCCACCGCCGCAGGTGATCAACTGTCGGTCCGGGTGGGCGTACCGGGCATAGTGGTGCTGGTCGCCGGAGATCATCACCGGCACCCGGGCGCCGGTCGGCTTGATCACCGTACGCAGGAAGTAGTCGACGGCGTCGTACGCCTGGTGGTCGACGACGGCCTTGACCCAGGTCGGCTCCGGCACCGCCAGGATGACCCGGTCGTCGGGCCCGAGCTGCTCGGCCGCCTTCTCGAAGTAGATCAGCTGCGGGTCGTCCAGGTACGCGCCGAACTGCTCGTCGATGGCGAACAGCCACCAGTTGTGCGGCAGCCGGGCGGCGAAGTACGACCGCTTCTGCTCGGTGCGCCAGCCGCCGATCGAGGCGTCCCGCCGCCGGGCGAACAGCCGCAGGAACGCGGTGAGCCCGTCGTACCAGTCGTGGTTGCCCGGGATGGCGTACAGCGTCGGCTGCGGCCGGCCGGCCGGCATCGTCGGCAACGCCGCCTGGTACGGACCCTTGCACCGGTCCTCGTACGCCTCGCCGCTGGCCGACGGGTAGACCTGGTCGCCCCCCATCACCAGCAGATCGCCGCGGCGCAGCCGGCCGGCACCGTCGACCGCCAGCTCCGGCTGCGCCAGCAGGTACGCCAACGAGTAGGTCGCTGGGAAACCGTCACCGAGGTCGGCGACGTAGTCGATCCACAGCTCGCCGTCGACGGCGTCGTGGTGGTGCACGTCGTCGGGAAGCGCACCCTGCAGTTCCCGCTTGTCGAGGTACGCGCCGAACAGCATCGCCAGCACCGTCCGCAGTCCGGTGCTGAGCAGCAGCATCGGCGCGAGCCACGGCACCGGCGGTCGGGGCGTGAAGCCGAGCTCCGAAGGGTCGAGTGAGCGGGGCCGGGGGCGGCGGTCGCCGGCCGGATCGACACCGCCCGTGCCGGTCTGACCGGGGCCGGTCGCGGTCGTACCGGTCTGGTGCGGGCCGGTCGAGGAGTCGGGCGGGGCGGTTCCGGTCGGATCGTCCACGTCTGGCAGCCTACTGTCGGTCATCGACCCCTGTCATCCGCCGGCCTGGTGCCCGGTCGGGGCCGGCTTCCGGCCGGCGGGCGTACCGGCTGCCCGGTGCCGTACACTGGTTGATCGTTGCCGCCTTAGCTCAGTCGGCAGAGCGACGCACTCGTAATGCGTAGGTCGACGGTTCGATTCCGTCAGGCGGCTCCAGGATCCGATCCTGACCGGCAGAAGTGCCGGTCAGGATCGGCTTTGTCTCGTAGCCGTCATCGCCGGCCGTCTTGCGCTCGGTCTCGGCGTCGTAGGCGCTGACGACCTCCTTCCACCGCCTCCTCGAGGCTCGCGGCCGGGCTGGCCCGGTCAGGAGCCGCACCCGACGGCAGGCCGAGCTGGCGCTGTTGTTCCGCAACTCGTTGTCCTCGCTGATGATCGCCGGAGGCGCTCACACGCTCCTCGGTGTCGAGCCCACCGCACCGTCGCGTTTGTGCAGGTCAATGCGATGGTCTGATGGCGAACGCGGTGCGCTATTCGCCTTCGGCCTCGCGGCCCGTGGGCTCCTGATGCGATCTGCTCTCAGTGACACCCGGGCCGTACGGGGACTGCTGCTCGGCGGGAACGGTGCGATGCTCGGCCCGCGGGCTCTTGCCGGCCTTGTCCTGACGGCCGTCGCTCTCCTGCACCAGGCGGGTCTCGCCGCTGCGGCGCATCTCGGGCTGCTGGATGTTCGGCATGGTCGTCCCCTTACGTCTTCGCGTCGACGTCGCCGGCTGGCGGAAACCCACTGCGCGGCGTCTGCATGACCGGCCGGTTGCTGTTCACCAGTTGACGGTTTGTTACCCCGTCGACCCCCCGTAAACCCTCTGGGGCCTCGACAACCAGCGACAGGGTGCAATCTCCTGGCTCGGCTGAGCTGAGGTCGGGCCGGTCAGGTGAGGCGGACGGACAGGCCCTTGCCGCCGAACTCCTGACAGATGAACGACGGGGCGTCGGGCGTACTGGACGCCGGGTCGTACCGGTAGCCGATGTCGTCGAACGCGCGCAGCTCGGCGACCGGGTCGGCGGTGTCGGCGATCCGGCGGGACACCAGCCACCGGGCGAACGCACCCCGGGCGATCTTGGCGTGGACCACCACGAACTTCGGTTCACCGGATGCCGGGTCGACGGTGCGGAACCGTGGGGTGACCACCCGGCCGGGGTCGACGTACGGCAGGACGGCCTTGCTGTACTCGTTGGCGGCGAGGTTGACGATCCAGCCGGTCGCCGGTAGTTGCGCGGCGATCGAGTCCGCCCAGTACCGGTACAGGTTGGCGTACGGCTCGGCCGGCAGGCGGTAACCCATCTCCAGCCGGTACGGGCAGACGCCGTCGAAGGGGCCCAGGATCCCGTACAGACCGGAGAGGATGCGCAGGTGCCGGTCGGCGTGTGACCGGTCGGCCGGGCTGAACGTGTCGATCTGCAGCCCGCTGTAGATGTCGCCGACGAACGTCGCCGCTGCCGGGCTCTGGTGCTGCGGCGTGGTGGTCCACTCGGCGTACTGCTGCCGGGTCCGCTGTGCCAGCTCGGCGGAGACGGCCATCATCCGGCGGAGCTGGTCGGCCGACAGGGTCCGCAGGTACGTGATCAACTCGGTGGACCGCTCCAGCAGCGCTGGTACGCCGGTTGCCGGGTGACCGTGGTCGCCCGTCGGTGGGCGCATCGTCTTGGAGCTGTGCATCAGGATGATCATTGGTCCGTCTCGCCGGGGTCGTGGAGGTGCAGCGCCGGCTGTGGCGTTGCCGTCGTCCCGATACAACCGCACGGCTCGGACCTGTGGTTGGCCGGGGCCGAGGCCGCTCGGGCCCGTCGCCGGTCGCTCGGTACCGGCTGGTGCCGGCGTACTGTTCGCAAAACTTCCGGAAATGTGAGCGCCCGTAGGTCGCGATCCCGGCCGGTCGAGCCGGCCAGGCCGCAGCGGTACGGTGCCGGCCGGCGACCCACGTCGATGCGTCACCGATCGCGTACGCCAGGTCAGGTGCCATGTGAGGGCGACCGTGGTGAATGCGGGACGAGTCGGATCCCGCTGGTTGCCAACCCCGGAACTTTCTGCAACTCTAGATGAATCCGCATCGATGTTAGCGCTAACAATCCGTCCCGCTCCAACCAGTGCACATCCGTCCACCGCACCGGAGGATCAGTGAACCCTCACCACCGTCCGGCCCGGCGTCGATTCCGAACGCTCTGGGCCACAGGCGCCGCCACGCTCGTCGCGGTCCTCACCGTGACCCTGCTTCCCAACCTCGCCAACGCCGCCGAGTCCACGCTGGGGGCGGCCGCCGCCCAGTCGGGCCGGTACTTCGGCACCGCCGTCGCGGCGAACAAGCTCGGTGATTCGACGTACGTGAACATCCTGAACCGGGAGTTCAACAGCGTCACCGCCGAGAACGAGATGAAGATCGACGCGACCGAGCCGCAGCAGAACCAGTTCAACTTCACCAACGGTGACCGGATCGTCAACCACGCGATCTCGCGGGGGATGGCGGTCCGCGGTCACACCTTGGCCTGGCACTCCCAGCAGCCGCCGTGGATGGAGCAGATGGAGGGCTCCGCGCTGCGCCAGGCGATGCTCAACCACGTCACCCGGGTCGCGTCCTACTACCGGGGGAAGATCCACTCGTGGGACGTGGTGAACGAGGCGTTCGAGGACGGCAACTCCGGTGCCCGGCGCAACTCGAACCTGCAGCGCACCGGTAACGACTGGATCGAGGCGGCGTTCCGGGCCGCGCGGGCGGCGGACCCGGGCGCGAAGCTGTGTTACAACGACTACAACATCGACAACTGGTCGTGGGCGAAGACGCAGGCGGCGTACAACCTGGTGCGGGACTTCAAGCAGCGCGGGGTGCCGATCGACTGTGTGGGTCTGCAGTCGCACTTCAACGCACAGTCGCCGTACCCGTCGAACTACCGCACGACGCTGTCGAGCTTCGCCGCCCTCGGGGTGGACGTGCAGATCACCGAGCTGGACATCGAGGGTTCCGGCACCGCCCAGGCGAACGCCTACCGGGGTGTGGTCAACGACTGTCTGGCGATCGCCCGCTGCACCGGGATCACGGTGTGGGGCATCCGAGACAGTGACTCGTGGCGGTCCTACGGCACGCCGCTGCTGTTCGACAACAACGGCAACAAGAAGCCCGCGTACGACGCCACCCTCTCCGCGCTGAACAGCGTCACTCCGGGCCCGAGCCCGACCACCCCGGGCCCGAACCCCACCACGCCGCCACCGGCGAACGGGCCGATCGATCCGAGCGCCTACTACGAGGTGGTGAACCGCAACAGCGGCAAGGCGCTGGACGTCTGCGGAGTGTCCACGGCGGACAACGCCTGCATTCAGCAGTACGCGAGGTCGGGTGGGAACAACCAGCAGTGGCAGTTCGTCGACTCCGGCGGCGGCTACTACCGGCTACGCGCCCGGCACTCGGGCAAGGTCCTCGACGTCTACAACTGGTCGACCGCCAACGGCGCGGCGATCGTGCAGTGGTCCGACCTCAACGGCACCAACCAGCAGTGGCGGGTGGCCAACTCCGACGGCGGCTACATTCGCCTGATCAGCCGGCACAGCAACAAGGCCCTGGAGGTGCAGGGTGCGTCGACCGCCGACGGCGGCGCCGTCGTGCAGTACGACGACTGGGGCGGCGCCAACCAGCAGTGGCAACTGGTCCGGGTCGGTGGCAACCCGAACCCCAATCCCACCACCGCGCCGCCAGCGACCACACCTCCACCGGGTGGCACCTGTGACCTGCCGTCGACGTACCGCTGGTCGTCCACCGGCGCGCTGGCGCAGCCCCGCTCCGGCTGGGTGTCGTTGAAGGACTTCACCCACGCCCCGTACAACGGCCAGCACCTCGTCTACGGCACCACCCACGACTTCGGGACCAGCTGGGGCTCGATGAACTTCGGCCTGTTCAGTAACTGGAACCAGATGGGCTCGGCCAGCCAGAACGCCATGCCGTTCTCCGCCGTCGCACCCAGCCTGTTCTACTTCGCCCCCCGCAACGTCTGGGTCCTGGCCTACCAGTGGGGCGGCCCCGCCTTCTCCTACCGCACCTCCACCAACCCGACGAACGTCAACAGCTGGTCGGCCCACCAGACCCTGTTCACCGGCAGCATCTCCAACTCCGGCACCGGACCCATCGACCAGGCACTCATCGGCGACGACCAGAACATGTACCTCTTCTTCGCCGGCGACAACGGCCGCATCTACCGCGCCAGCATGCCCATCGGCAACTTCCCCGGCAGCTTCGGCTCCAACTACACCACCATCATGACCGACACCACCAACAACCTCTTCGAAGGCGTCCAGGTCTACAAACTCCAGGGCCAACAGCGCTACCTCATGATCGTCGAAGCCATCGGCTCCCAGGGCCGCTACTTCCGCTCCTTCACCGCCACCAACCTCGGCGGCACCTGGACCCCCCAGGCCACCACCGAATCCAACCCCTTCGCCGGAAAAGCCAACAGCGGCGCCACCTGGACCAACGACATCAGCCACGGCGAACTCATCCGCACCAACGCCGACCAGACCATGACCATCGACCCCTGCAACCTCCAGTTCCTCTACCAGGGACGCGACCCCAACTCCGGCGGCGACTACGGACTGCTGCCGTACCGGCCGGGTGTGCTGACCCTGCAACGCTGAACCACCAGCACGGCCGCAACCACCGCGCCACCTGACACCGTCTGCTCCGGCCCGGCACACCCACCGGGCCGGAGCAGACGCACAGCTCCGTAACCGGTCCCAGCCCAGCCCTGGCCCGCCCCAGTCGCGGTTTGCCGTCCCGATCCGTGGGTACGCGTCGGGGATGCTGCCCCCGCGACCGGGCGGGTCCACCCTCCCGCCCGGGGCGGACCGTACGGGAGGTGCCGGATGAGTCAACCCCGCGACCAGATGCAGGACCGTGGCTGGGATCCGATCGGCAATCTGCAGTCGCTCTGGTCGGAGCTGAACCGCGCCCTCGGCGGTGACGCGGGCCCGCCCGAGATGGAACTGCAGGACACCCACGACGGCTGGCGGGTGGTCGCCCGACTGGCCGGGGTTGCCCCGGAGGAGGTGGCCGTCGAGGTCGACGGCGCCGACCTGTGTGTGCGGGCGCGGTCGGAGCAGGAAGTCAACATCGACAACGGGATGCCGGACAGCGGATCGACCGAGCGCGGCTTCGAGTACCGGCTGCGCCTGCCCAGCGGGGTGGACGTGCAACGGATGGACGCGGTGATGGACCACGGCCTGCTGACTGTCACGATGCCCCGTGCCGAGCCGGGCGGACGTCGGTCGATCACTGTCGGCCGACCGCAGTACCAGCAGCCGACCGCCGGCTCGGCCGGCGCCCGGGCCAGCGGCGGGAAGCAGGTGCGGATCGCCGCCGACGCCGATGCGATCGGCGCCGAGGAGATCGACCCGGCGGCCGACCGGGAGATGCATCATCCGCACGTCGGCGAGGCGTCCATGCAGCGCCAGCAGCCCAGCACTGCCCGATGACCGACGCCGTGGCGCCTACTCCGTACGCCGTGCCGCTGCTGCCGGACGACCCGGGGCTGGTACCCGACGTGCGGCGGATCGCCGTACTGCGGGCCAACGCGCTCGGTGACTTCATTTTCGCCGTACCGGCGTTGACCGCGTTGCGGGCGGCGTACCCGCAGGCAGAGCTGGTGCTGCTCGGCGCCCCGTGGCATGCCCGCTGGCTGGACGCCCGGGCGGTGGTCGACCGGCCCGGCCCGGTCGACCGGGTGCTGGTGGTGCCCGCCGCCGACGGGATCCGGGCCGCCGCACCCGGCGACGAGCCGACGACGATGACGCAGTTCGTGGAGCGGGCCCGCCGCGAGCGGTTCGACCTGGCGGTGCAGCTGCACGGCGGCGGACGCAACAGCAACCCGTTGGTCACGGCGTTGGGTGCGCGGGTGACGGCGGGGCTGCGGGCGGTCGACGCACCGCCGTTGGACCGCTGGATCCGCTATGTCTACTACCAGCCGGAGGTGTTCCGGTACCTGGAGGTGGTGGGACTGCTCGGGGCCGCGCCGGTGACGATGCTGCCCCGGGTGCCGGTGACCGAGACCGACCGGGCCGAAGCCGACGAGGTCCTCGGGCCGGCCCGGCGGCCCCGGGTGGTGCTGCACCCGGGGGCGAGCGACCCCCGGCGGCGCTGGCCGGCCCAGTGGTTCGCGGCGGTCGCCGACGTCTGCGTCGGCCAGGGATTCGAGGTGCTGGTGACCGGTACCGGGCCGGAACGGGCGGTGGTCGAGCAGGTGGCCGCGGCGGCGACCCGACCCGTGCGTACGGTGGTCGACGCGCTGAGCCTGGGCGGGCTGGCCGGGCTGCTCGCCGGCAGCGCCGTCCTGGTCGCCAACGACACCGGCCCGCTGCACCTGGCGGCGGCCGTCGGCACCCCGACGGTCGGCATCTACTGGATCGGCAACCTGCTCAACGGCGCGCCGCCGCTGCGTGGCCGGCACCGGCCGCTGGCCGCGTTCACGATCCACTGTCCGGTCTGCGGACAGGACGTCAGCCGGGTCGGTTTCCCGGCCCGGGGCGGCGGGCCCAGCTGCGGACATCAGGAGTCGTTCGTCGTCGACGTGCCGGTGGCCGAGGTGCTGGAGGCGGTCGCCGAGTTAACCGGTGCCGACGGCGTGCACCCGGACCGGCTCCGGGAACAGGGCACGGACGTCGTCGGGCAGCGGTAGCTGCAGCCGGTAGAGCAGCCCGGCCGGGCAGTGGCCGGCGACGCGGCCCAGCGCGGCGCGGATCTCCTCGCGTACCGCGTCGTCGTCGAGGTCGTAGGTCGCGGTGCGTCGCCGGACCCGGCGGACCAACTCGACCAACTCGACCTGGTCGCTGCCCTGGTCGCCGTGGTCGGCGTGGTCGTCGGGCCGGGCGGCGATGGCCAGCAGCGGCGGAAGGGCGTCGACCAGCAGCGCGGCCTCACCGGCGGGCAGGGCCTCGACGAGGGTACGCAGCACCGCCACGTCCCACTGCCAGATCGTGGTGGTCGGCCGGACCAGCCGCACCGTCATCGCCGTACCTCCTGGTGTCGTCGCTGCTGGCGTTCGCCGGCCTCGCCGGTTTCGCCGGCCTCGTCGGCGTCGTCGAGCAGCAGTTGCCAGCACTCGACCCGCCGTTCGGTGACGGTCGTCGGCGATTCGAGGTGGTAGGCGCCGCTGGGCACGATGCCGGCGCCGCCGTAGCGGCGCAGCACCGCGAGCTGGGCGGCGACGTCCTCGCCCTGGTGGTCGGGGGGCATCTGCCGCCAGAAGTCGAAGCCGCCGGCGGCGACCAGTTTGGCCCGGTCGAACAGCACGCAGCCGCCGATCCAGGAGACCCGGTACGCCCGCCATTCGTCGGGGCGCAGCCGCAGTCGTTCGGTGACGTGCAGCAGGTTGGCGGCGGAGTGCAGTCGGGCCCGCTGCCACTGCGCGGTGCCGGGCAGGATCCGTTCCGGCTCCGGCCGGCCGTCCCACTCGACGTACGCGTCGTGGTCCTGCGGCCGTACGTCGTCCAGGTAGGACAATCCGTGTACGGCGTTGCCGACGAAGCCGCAGCGCAGCTCGCGCAGCGCGGTGACCAGCCGGTCCACGGTGCCGGGGGCCAGCCAGACGTCGTCGTCGAGCAGCAGCACCAGCCGGGCGGTGGAGAGGCTGAGCAGGTACGCCCGGTGTTCGGCCAGCCCGCGTCGGGGCAGCCGGCGGGTGAGCAGCACCGGGTGACCAGTGTGCCGCAGCGCCCGGACCATGCTGGCCGGGGCCGGTTCGGCCCACGCCGGCCCACCGTCGGACTGGTCGCTGACCACGACGCCGAACTCCTCCGGCAGCTCCTGGGCGGCCAGCCCGGCGAGGGTGGTGGCCAGTTCGGCGGGCCGGTTGCGGGTCGGGATCAGTACGTCGAGCAGCCGGTTGCGGCGGAACTCGGCCGGGTCGCCGGGGGACAGTGGTCGGCTCACGTGCCACCTCGTACGTCGACGTGCTCGGCCCGGATCCGGTCGATGATCGCCGAGGTGGAGCGGTCGGCGACGTAGCCGAGGATGTGCACCTCGCCGCCGAGCCGGCGGACCAGGGGCGCTTCGGGCACCATCTCCGGCGGGTAGTCGCCGCCCTTGACGTAGACGTCGGGCCGGATCCGTTCGATCAGCGCCGCCGGTGAGTCCTCCTCGAAGGTCACGACGTGGTCGACGCAGGTCAGCGCGGTCAGGACGGCGACCCGGTCCTCGACCGGGTTGACCGGCCGGTCGGGTCCCTTCAGCCGGCGGACGCTGTCGTCGGAGTTGACGGCGACGATCAGCAGGTCGCCGAGGGCGGCGGCCTCGGCGAGGTAGGTGACGTGGCCGCGGTGCAGGACGTCGAAGCAGCCGTTGGTGAAGACGATCCGGGCGCCGGCGGCGCGGGCGGTGCGGACCTGGTCGACGAGGTCGGCCGGGTCGGTGCCGGCGTCGGTGAGAGTGGCGAGCAGCGTTTCCCGGTGGCATACGCAGGTGCCGATGTCGCGGACGGTGAGCGCGGCGGCGCGTTGGGCCAGCTCGGCTGCGGCCGGGCCGGCGGCACCGACGCTGACGGCGAGGGTGAGGGCGGCCAGGTAGGCGTCGCCGGCGCCGACGGCCCGGCTGGCCGGGACCGGGGTGGTCGGGCTGTGGTGGGCCGGGCCGTGGCCGTCGTCGACGACCGCGCCGTCGACGTCCAGGGTCACCGCGACCACCTCGGAGCCGGTGGCGGCCCGCAGCCGGGGCAGCAGCGACCGCGCCGCGTCGGTGCGGTGATGATCGGGTACGGCGTGACCGACGGCCAGGGCCGCTTCGGCGATGCTGGGGGTGATCACGGTGGGCCGCAGTCCCGCCCACTGGCGCAGGTCGTGGGCGTCGAGGGCGACGGTGCCGTAGCGGTGCCGGTTGTCGATCAGCCAGCGCCGGACCGGCTCGGCCAGGCCGCCGAGCCCGTAGTCGCAGATCACCAGGTCGGGGCGGTCGGGTCCGGCCGGGCCGGTGGCGGGGCCGAGTCGGATCTGCTCGGTGCTGGCGGCGATCGCGGCGAGCAGTCGCTCGGTGGCGGCGGGCCGCGTACCGAACAGGTCGCCTTCGTCCTCGCGCAGCAGGATCTGGTCGGCGGCGATCAGCCGGCGTTTCACCGGGGTACGGGCTCCCGGCTGGGCGACCATCCGGTCCTGGACGCCGGCCTGGTGCAGGCAGCGGGCCACCTGGTCGCCGATCGGGTCGACGCCGATCGGGGCGACCAGCAACGGCCGGGCTCCGAGGGCGGCCAGGTTGACAGCGGTGTTGGCGGCCCCGCCGGCAGCGATCTGCCGGTGGTCGAGGGCGAGCACCGGGGCGGGCGCCTCCCGGCACAGCCGGGTGGATATGGCGAAGCGCCATTCGTCGAGCATCGCGTCGCCGACGACGAGGACTGGCCGGCCGACCCAGCGGTCGACGATGCCGGCCAGGTGCCGTGGGTCGGTGGGTGAGGGGCCCATGCACTGCGGGTGCCCCGGTCGGTGCCGACCAAACCTGCCCGGTGTTGTCCGGGATCACAGGAAATCGGCTCGCCATCCGCCGCTGGCGTGACAGAATGCTTGTAGCAAGCAACTATTGGATGGGGTGCAGGTGGCGACGCAGGCCGACCCACTGAGCGGATCCGACGCCGAACTGATCGCACTGGGCAAGCAGTTCGGCGTCTTCCACCGCTCGGTGCACATGTTCTACCAGCGGTTGCGCTTCGACCCGCCGTTGGAGCGGGCGGCGTACACCCTGTTGGTGCGGGTCGCCGACCGGCCGGCGCGACTCAGCGTGCTCGCCGAGGACATGGCGTTGGACCTGTCCACGGTCAGCCGCCAGGTGGCCGCCCTGGAGGCCGCCGGCCTGGCCACCCGTACCCCGGATCCGACCGACCGGCGGGCCAGCGTGATCGCCCCGACGCCGCTCGGCCAGGAGGTCTTCACCCGCAACCGGGCCATCTGGGTGAACGCGATGCGCGAGTTGCTGGCCGACTGGACCCCGGACGAGGCGACCGAGTTCAAACGCCTGCTCACCCGGCTGAACGAAACGATCAACGCCCGCTACGGGGGGACCGATCCGGCGGACCGGTGTCCGCGGGTGGAAGAGGAGAAGCCGTGACAACCACCGAGGAACGGGTCGCGCCCGCCCTCAACAACCGGCAGATCATGCTGCTGATGGGCAGCCTGATGACCGGCATGCTGCTGGCCGCGCTGGATCAGACCATCGTCGGCGTGGCGTTGCCGACGATCGTCGGCGAGCTCGGCGGCATCAACCACTACTCGTGGGTGGTGACCGCGTACCTGCTGGCGTCGACGGCCTCCACCCCGCTGTACGGCAAGACGGCCGACCTGCTCGGCCGCCGCCCGGTGTTCCTGTTCTCCATCGGGACGTTCCTGCTGGGCTCGCTGCTCGCCGGCATGTCCCAGGACATGACCCAGCTGATCGTCACCCGGGGCATCCAGGGCATCGGCGCCGGTGGCCTGATGACGCTGGCGTTCACCATCATCTCCGACGTGGTCTCGCCCCGTGAGCGTGGCCGCTACCAGGGGCTGTTCGGTGCGGTGTTCGGCCTGTCGTCGGTGGCCGGTCCACTCGTCGGCGGCTACTTCGCCGAGACCAACTGGCGGTGGATCTTCTACATCAACGTGCCGTTGGCGATCGTCGCCATGGTGATCTGCTGGTACGTGATGCGGCTGATCCCGTTCCAGCGTCGTGATCACGCGATCGACTGGCTCGGCGCGACCCTGCTGGTCGCCGGGGTCAGCGCGATCCTGCTGGCGTTGAGCTGGGGCGGCGGCGAGTACCCCTGGGGCTCCCCGCTGATCATCGGCCTGTTCGTCGCCGGTGCCGTGCTCGCCGTGCTGTTCCTGATGCAGGAGTCCCGGGTCGCCGAGCCGATCCTGCCGCTGGGGCTGTTCCGGGAACGGACCGTCGCGCTGGCCACCGCCGCCGGCTTCGTGCTCGGTCTGGTGATGTTCGGCTCGATCATCTTCATCCCGCTGTACCTGCAGATCGTCAAGGGTGCCTCGCCGACCGCCAGCGGACTGCTGATGCTGCCGATGATGGCGGGAATCATCGTCACCTCGGTGGTCGCGGGCCGGGCGATGACCCGGTACGGGCGGTACAAGTGGTTCCCGGTGGCCGGCTCGGTCTCGCTGGTGCTCGGCGGCCTGCTGTTCACCCGGTTGGAGGTGGACACCTCACTGTGGCTGGCGTTCCTGATGATGGTGATCATCGGCGTCGGGCTGGGACTATCGATGCAGTCGCTGGTGCTCGCCGTACAGAACGCGATCCCGCTGCGGGACCTGGGGGCCGGCACCTCGGCGGTGACCTTCTTCCGGTCGTTGGGCGGCTCGTTCGGCGTGGCGATCCTGGGTGCGGTGCTCAACGCCCGGTTGACCGGGGAACTGGCCGACCGGATGCCCGGCGCGGTCGCCCAGCTGCCGCCGGAGCAGGCGGCGTCGGTGGCCGCGGCCGGCGGCACCGAGATCTCGATCGACCAGCCGTCGGCGATCCTGGCGCTGCCCGATCCGGTCCGGGAGGCCATCCAGTACGCCTTCGTCGAGTCGCTGCACACCGTGTTCCTGGTGACCGGGCTGGTCGGGCTGATCGCGGTGCTGATCACCCTGGTGCTGCCGGACCGGGAGTTGCGCGGTGAGCTGGAGGAGTCGACGACGTCCGCCGCCGACCTGGCCGGCTGACGGGCCGTCCGGCCGGCCTACTTGAGGACGAGCTGGCCGGAGTGCTCGAAGGCGGCCAGGTCGGAAAGGGTTTCGCCAACGGTGCCGGCCAGCGGCGTCGGCAGCGCGTCGGGGTCGAAGAAGCCGGCGTCGGTGGTCTCGTCGGTGCTGGTCAGCAGGTCCCCGCTGAAACCGTCGACCCGGAAGCAGGTCACGAAGAGCTGGTACGTGTCGCCGAACATGTTGGTGAAGGTGTAGTCGACGCCGGTGTGCATGGCGAACGGGGTCACGCCGGCTGCCCGCAGCCCGGTCTCCTCGAAGACCTCGCGGGCGGCGCAGCCGGCGATCGACTCACCGAGCTCCATCGCACCGGCGGGCAGCGCCCACAGCCCGTTGTCGGAGCGCTGGATCAGCAGGACCCGGTCGTGGGCGTCGCGGACCACGCAGCGGGCGCCGACGAACATCAACGTACGGTCGCCGGCCAACGCCCGCAGCTGACCGAGGTACGACTCGGTCCAGGAGATACTCGTCACCGGTTCACCCTAGGCGGTGCGGGCTCACCTTCGCCGCTGCGCGGCCGAACCTGGCGGACACGTACTGCGCTAGACCAGTATTCCTGTGAGGAATAATCATTCCTCACAGGAATACTCGCTGAACGCGTACCTGCCTTCCGGACAGTCACAGCCCGTGAGGTCCCTGGGCGATCCGTCGACCGCGCGGCCCGCTTCAGCAGCTGGTACGGGACCGGAACAACCAGCCGGCGGCGAGCACCGACGCGGCGGCGATGCCCGCGCACCAGGCCAGCGCCGGTCCGACGCTGTTCCCGACCGGCTGGTCAGCACCGGCTGGTCAGCACCGGCTGTCTGCCGTACGCCTTGGTGAGCGCGGTCGTGTGCACCGCCATGTCGTCAACCGGGCGCGGCCTGTGGACAAAGGTGTGGAAAACCTGTGGGTGCCTGTGGAAGGTGGCGGAGCGACCACGGACACTTCGACCGGCCTGCCGTCCCCGGCCGGCGTTGACGTTGGCGCGGGTGGTGGGGCGAGCTGATCCAGGACGGCATCGAGGCACCGATCCGCCTCCGAACCAGCTGAGGTCTGCTACTCTTTCACGTGTAAGAAGATTCTGACACGTGAAGGAGAGCGATGACATCGGCGGCGCCCTCCGGTGACGACCTGGTCGAGAAGCTGGCGGCGCTGGCCCATCCGTTGCGGCTGCGGATCATCGGTCGGCTCGCCGCCGGCCGTGACTACGTCAGCCATCTCTCCCGGGAGATCGGCATCAGCCGGCCGCTGCTGCACATGCACCTGCAGCGGCTGGAGGCCGCCGGTCTGATCGTCGGCAACCTCGAGCTCTCCGCCGACGGCAAGGCGATGAAGTACTACGAGGTCGTCGACGTCGACCTGCGGTTGACCCCGGCGACCCTGGCCGCAGCCGCGGCGACCCTCACCGAACCGGACCCGTCCGCATCGGGTCCCGCGCGCAAGGAGAAGTCCTGATGTACGTCCACGCGGCGCAGGCCGCCGAGTCTGCCACCTGGCCCGGCACCATCCTCGTCCTCGGGGTGCTCGCCCTCGGGGTCGTGCTGATCGTGGCGGTCATGGCCACTCTGCACGAGTTCCGCAAGACCCGGATCCTGGCCGGCCAGGAGGAAGCGATGCGCCAGCTCGTGCAACGGTACGAACAGCTCGCCGCGAACTCCCTCGACGCCCAGCAGCGGGTGGCCGCCGACCTGGCCGAGCTGCGCTCGCGGACCAACACCATCGAGCAGATCCTACGGACCGTCGAATGAGCACCGAGAGCACCGAGAGCACCAACCAGCTTGCCGCCACGATGCGCGCTCTCGCCCAGGACCGCTACGGGTCCGCCGAGGTGCTGTCCGTGCGGCAGCTGCCGCGTCCGTCGATCACCGACTCCGAGCTGCTGGTACGGGTCCGGGCCGCCTCGATCAACTACGCCGACCTGGTGCTGATGACCGGTGAGCCGTACCTCGGTCGACTGGCCCTGGGCCTGACCCGCCCGAAGTCGGCGGTCCGGGGCCGCGACGTCGCCGGGGAGGTGGTCGCGGTCGGCGCGGCGGTGACCGACTTCCGCCCCGGCGACGCCGTGTACGCCGAGATCGAGACCGGCAGCTTCGCCGAGTACGCCGCCGTACCCGCCGACCGGGCCTGGCACCGGCCGGCGCACCTCACGGTCACGCAGGCGGCGACGGTGCCGTTGGCCGGGGTCACCGCCTGGCTGGGGTTGCACCGACACGGCCGGCTCCAGCCCGGTCAACGGGTGCTGGTCAACGGCGCCTCCGGCGGCGTCGGCACGTTCGCCGTACTTCTCGCGACGGCGCTCGGCGCCGAGGTGACGGGAGTCTGCCGGACCCGCAACGTGGAGCTGGTGCGCGGGCTCGGCGCATCCGACGTGATCGACTACACCCGGCAGGACTTCACCCGGACCGGCCGGCGGTGGGACCTGATCCTCGACGTGGCCGGCCGGCACCGGCTGGCCGACTGCCGCCGGGCGTTGACCCCGCGCGGGACGTTGATTCTGTGCGGCGGTGCCGGCGGGCGGTGGCTCGGGCCGCTGCCCCGGCTGGCGCGTGCCCTTGCCTGGTCGCCGTTCGTCGGCCAGCGGTTGGCGGGTTACCTGGCCGTGGCGGACCAGCGGTCGCTGCGCGAGGTGACCGAGCTGATCGAGGCCCATCGGATCGTGCCGCCGGTGGAGCGGACGTTCCCCCTGGCCGACGCCGCCGAGGCGATGCGGGTCTTCGCCGCCGAGCACCCCCGCTCGAAGTACGTCATCGAGATGTGACTCGCGGCGCGTCGACATCGGCAGCCACCGCCGACGATGCGCAAGACTGGTCGACGACGGCACCCGGGCAGGTGTGTCGTCGGCCGAGCTGGAGGTGGTGGCGTGCGGTCACGTCGGATGGTTCCGCTGGCGGTGCTCCCCGCGCTGCTGGTCGCCGGGCTGCTGGTCGCCGGATGCGCGACGACGTCCGACCCGGCGGTGGTGCCGGTCGTCCCCGATACGGCCCCGGAGTCGGTGGAGCGACTGCGGGTCGAGGTGCTGGAGCGGTATCCGCACGACCCGGCGGCTTTCACCCAGGGGCTGGAGCTGCACGACGGCGACCTCTACGAGGGCACCGGCCAGTACGGCGAGTCCGAGCTGCGGGTCGTCGATCTCGACACCGGTGAGGTACGCCGGCGGGTCGCCCTGCCGGCGGGTGACTTCGGTGAGGGCATCACCGTGGCGGACTCACGGGTGTGGCAGATCACCTGGCGGGAGGGGGTCGCCTACGAGCGTGACCCGGTGACCCTGGCCGAGCGGCGCCGGGTCGACTACACGGGTGAGGGGTGGGGCATCTGCCACGACACCGCCGCCGACCGGCTGGTGATGAGCGATGGCAGCGACCAGTTGACCTTCCGGGATCCGGCGAGCTTCGCCGAGACCGGGTCGGTGTCGGTGACCCGGGCCGGTACGCCGTTGACGCAGATCAACGAGTTGGAGTGCGTCGACGGCGTGGTCTGGGCGAACGTCTGGCAGACCGACGAGATCGTCCGGATCGACCCGGCCACCGGTGCGGTGACCGGGCAGGTGGATGCCGCCGGGCTGCTCAGCGACGCCGAGCGGGCCGGCGCCGACGTGCTCAACGGCATCGCCGCCGTGCCCGGTTCCGACGAGTTCCTCATCACCGGCAAGTACTGGCCGACGCTGTTGCGGGTCCGGTTCGTCGCCGGTTGATGCGCTCGGCTTCTCGGTGAAGCCGCCGGTCAGCGTGGTGACCCGGCGACCGCGCGCAGCGCGATGTCGACGGACGCGTGCAGTTGCTCGCGGCTGGCACCGGCCGCCGCCTGCACGGCGTGGCCCTCGCTGAGCGACATCACGAACCGGGCCAGCGCCCGGACGTCCACGCCTTCGGGCAGGTCGCCGTCCTCGGCCGCGCGGGACAGCCGTTGCGCGACGGCGGCTTCGATGGCGGCCCGGCCGGCGGCCAGCATCTCGGTGATCCGGGTGTTCTCCGGCGAGCAGCTCAGTCCGCCCTGGACGGAGAGGCAGCCGGCGGGGTGGTTGTCGGCGGTGAGGCCGTCGGCGCTGGCGCGCAGGAACGCTTCCATAGCGGCGTACGCGGTGGGCTGGTCGAGCGCGGTGCGCACGGCGGCCAGCTGGGTGTCCTGGTAGCGGGCGAAGGCGCGCTGGAACAGCTGCTCCTTGCTGCCGAACGCGGCGTACAGGCTGGGCCGGTTGATGCCCATCGCGGCGGTGAGGATGCTCAGTGAGGCGCCTTCGTAGCCGTACTGCCAGAACGCCTCGGTGGCCCGGTCGAGGACCGCCTCCTCGTCGAAGGCCCGGGGTCGGCCGGCGGGGTGTGTCCCTGTGCCCATGCGCCCACTTTACCGCTCGGTACAGATCGTGACCGGGCTCACCGACCGATCGGTACAGAATCTGTTACGGTTCCTCCCAACCGATCGGTACAAAAGGCGGGCTGGTGGGCGCGATCGGGAAGGAGCAGGTTGTGACGGGACAGGAGAGGGACAGTGGCTGACCGACCGAAGACACAGACAGTGGGAACGACGATCGGGATCATCGGTGCCGGCGAGGTCGGCAGCCAGATCGCGCGGGCGGCGGTGTCGGTCGGATACCGGGTCGTCATCGCCAACTCCCGGGGACCGGCGACGCTGGCGGGCCTCGTCGCCGAGCTCGGCCCGATGGCGCGGGCGGCGTCCGCCGCACAGGCCGCAGCCGCCGGCGACTTCGCCGTCGTGGCGGTGCCTCTCAAGGTCGTCAACGACATGCCGGTCGAGGAACTCGCGGGCAAGGTCGTGCTGGACACCAACAACTACATGGTCTGGCGCGACGGCAACATTCCGGTCCTCGACTCCGGAGAGAAGACGGTCCACGAACTCCGTCAGGAACAACTCCCGACGTCCAAGGTCGCCAAGGCGTTCACCCACATCCAGGCTCCCCGGCTGCTCACCTCCGGACGGCCGCCGGGTGCCCCCGACCGGCTGGCGCTGTCGGTGTCGAGCAACTTCCCGGACGCCGTGGCGCTGGTGACCCGGCTGTACGACCAGTTCGGGTTCGACACCGTCGACAACAGCCCGCTGGCCGAGTCCTGGCGCAGTGGTCCCGGCCAACCCGCCTGGCTCCGGCACGCACATCAGAACCGTGACGAGTTGATCGTCAACCTGCGGAAGGCGCGGCGGGTGATCCCGGGCTGACCTGCGGACCCCTGGGTTGACCTGCGGTTCGACCATGCTAGCTTGCCGACATGAAAACCGTTACCGTTTCTGCCGGGTTGGCGGTGGCGCTGGCGGTCGGCCTGGCCGGCTGCGCCACCGCCAGCACCGACGCCGACGCCGGCACCGCCACGACCCCGGCGGCCGACGCCGTCGAGATCACCAACTGCGGCACCACGCTGACCATCGCCGCACCTCCGCGCCGGGCCCTCGCCATGGAGCAGAACGCCACCGAGATCCTGCTCAGCCTCGGCCTGGCCGACCGCATGATCGGCACCAGCTACCAGACCGACCCGGTGCTGCCCGAACTCGCCGACGACTACGCGGCCGTACCGGTCCTCGCCGACCTCTACCCCAACCGCGAAGCCGTCCTCGACGCCGCGCCCGACTTCGTCTACTCCACCTTCACCTCCGCGTACGGCCCGGAGGCCGCCGGCCCGCGCGCCGACCTGGCCGCCCTCGACGTGCCCGCCTACCTGTCCCGCTTCGCCTGCGAGGACCCCGCCACCGGCGATACCACGGTCGACTTCGACGGCATCTTCGCCGAGATCACCGAGATCGCCACCATCTTCGGCGTCACCGAGCGGGGCGAGGAACTCGTCGCCGACCAGCGTGGCCGGCTCGACGCCGCCACCGCGGCCGCCACCGCACCGGCCGACACCAGCCTGCTCTGGTACTACTCCGGCACCGCCACCCCGTACGTCGCCGGATCCGGCGGCCTGCCCGACGCGATCAGCACCCAGCTCGGCGTCACCAACGCCTACGGTGACGCCGAACAGACCTGGCCGGCCGGCAACTGGGAAGAGATCGCCGCCCGTAACCCCGACGTCATCGTCCTGGCCGACCTGACCCGGGGTGGCGACGGCGACAGCGCCCAGGCCAAGATCGACTACCTGCGGAGCAACCCGACCACGGCCGAACTCGACGCCGTCAAGGCCGGCCGGTTCATCACCGTCTCCGGATCCTCGATGGACCCGTCCGTGCGCAGTGTCACCGCCGTCGAAGCGGTCGCCGCCGGCCTCGCCCAGCTCACCGGCTCTACGGAGTAGCCCGATGACCGACCTGATGACCGACCAGCTCACCCCGGCCGATGCCCGCCGGCTGCTCGACCTGTGGGACACCCAACAGGAGGCGTACGTCGCCCACCGGGAGAACCGCTTCCAGGCGATGCGCGACGTGCTGCGCCTGTACCTCGGCGACCGGCCTGCGACCGTACTCGACCTGGCCTGCGGACCCGGCGCCCTCACCGACCGGGTGCTCACCGAACTGCCCGCCGCCCGCTGCGTCGCCGTCGACTACGACCCGATGCTGCTGCGCATCGCCACCGCCGCGCTCGCCGACCACGGCGACCGCGCCGACGTACGCGACCTCGACCTGGTCGCCGACGACTGGGCCGACCGGCTCGGCGTCGACACCGTCGACGCGGTGGTCAGCTCCACCGCCCTGCACTGGCTCTCCCCGGCACAACTGCTCGCCGTCTACACCGCAGCCGCCCGGCTGCTGCGCCCCGGCGGAATCCTGCTCAACGCCGACCACCTGCGGTTCGGCCCCGAGCAGCCGACCCTGGCGACGCTGGCCCAGCAGCACGACGAGCGTACCCAGCAGGAAGGGTTCGCCAGCGGAGCGCTGCGCTACGACGCCTGGCACGCCGAGGCGGCGCGTACCCCCGCCCTCGCCGCCCTGACCGACGAGCGGCAGCGGCGCTTCGCCGACCGGCCGCGGCAGCCGGACTCGCCGCTGCAGTTCCACCTCGCCGCGCTGCGTACCGCCGGCTTCGCCGAGGTCGGCACCATCTGGCAGTACCTCGACGACTACGTGGTCTTCGCGCGCCGATGACCATCGCGCCGCCACGGGCGAGTCCCACCCGGGTGCGGGCGGCACGGGGTGCCCGCACCCGAGGGCCGGTCCTCGCCCTGGCCCTAGCCGTCCTCACCCTGAGCATCGCGGCCGCGACCACGATCGGCACCGCCGACCTGACCGTCGCCGACGTGTTCCGCACCCACGCCGTCCACCTCGGACTCCCGGTCACCCCGTTGCCGCCGCTGGCCGACAGCATCGTGTGGAACCTGCGTACCCCCAGGGTCCTGCTCGCCGGCCTGGTCGGCGGCGGCCTCGCGGTCTGCGGCGCGGTCCTGCAGGCGTTGACCCGCAACCCGCTGGCCGACCCGTACCTGCTGGGCATCTCCGCCGGGGCGTCGACCGGCGCGGTGTCGGTGCTGGTCTTCGGCCTCGGCGCCGGCACCGCCGCGCTGACCGGCGGAGCGTTCGTCGGCGCCGTCGCCGCGTTCGCCGCCGCCCTGGCGATGGCCGGCCGACGGTGGACCGAACCGTCCCGGATCCTGCTCGCCGGGGTCGCCGTCGGCCAACTCTTCGCCGCCGTCACCAGCCTGATCGTGGTCTCGGCCGCCTCACCGCAGCAGACCCGGGGCGTCACCTTCTGGCTGCTCGGCTCGCTGACCATGGCCAGCTGGCCGTCGGTGGCGCTGGCCGCCGCCGTCACCGCCGTGGCTGTCGGAATCTGCTGGGCGGCCACCCCGGCGCTCGACGCGTTCACCTACGGCACCGACGTCGCCCAGTCCCTCGGCTTCGCCCCGGCGAAGGTCCGGGCGGCGCTGTTCACCACCACGGCGCTGCTGGCGGCGGTCCTCGTCGCGGCCAGCGGCGCGATCGGCTTCGTCGGATTGACCGTGCCGCACGCCGCCCGGTTCCTGGTCGGCTCCCGGCACCGGATCCTGCTGCCCACCTGCGCGATCATCGGCGCCACCTTCCTGATCTGGGCCGACACCGCCGCCCGGACCGTCTTCGCGCCGCAGGAGGTGCCTGTCGGGGTGGTCACCGCCCTGCTCGGGGTGCCGGCGTTCGCGCTGCTCATCCGCCGTCGGCAGGCGCCGGCATGAGACTGCGCGCCGAGAAGATCAGCTGGGCGGTACGCGGTACGCCGCTGCTCGCCGACGTCACCCTCGACGCCGCCCCCGGCACCCTCGTCGGGCTGCTCGGCCCGAACGGCTCCGGCAAGTCCAGCCTGCTGCGGGTGCTCGCCGGGCTGCAGCGGCCGGACACCGGGCGGGTGCTGCTCGACGGCGTCGACGCGACGACCGTCCCGCGCCGGACACTGGCCCGGACGTTGGCCCTGGTCAGCCAGCACACCGCAGCCGACGTGGACATGTCGGTACGTGACGTACTGCTGCTGGCCCGGATCCCGCACCGGCCGCTGCTCGCCGCGACCACGGCGGCGGAGGTCGCCGCCGCCGAACAGGCCCTGGCCGACGCCGGACTGCCCGGCTTCGCCGACCGCCGCTGGTCGTCGCTGTCCGGCGGGGAACGCCAGCGGGTCGACATCACCCGGGCCCTGCTGCAGCAACCTCGGCTGCTGCTGCTCGACGAACCCACCAACCACCTGGACATCCGCCACCAGCTGGAGCTGCTGCACCGGCTGGCGGCCGAACCGACGACCGTGATAGCGGCCCTGCACGACATCAACCTGGCGGCCCGGTTCTGCGATCAGATCGTGCTGCTGCACGGCGGCCGGGTGGTGGCCGCCGGCCCACCGGCACAGGTGCTGACGCCGGCCCGGATCGGCGCGGTCTACGACGTACACGCTCAGGTCGACGACGACCCGGACGGCCGCCCGTACGTCCACCTGCGACACGTGACCCAGGGGTGACGCGTCCGCCCCGGCCGGCCGGGGCGGTCCCGCTACGATGCCGCGAGGTCGGCCCGCGCCGCTGGGCCGTGCTGCCGCCGGCCGAGCTGGCGGCGTCGCCGTCGATCCGAAGGAGCCACCTGTGCCCACCCGTCCGCTGATCGTCCGCACCGACGACCTGGAGTTCGAGCCGTGCGTGGTGCGCACCGATTTCTCCGACGAGGCGGCCTGGCAGCAGGTGCTGCGCCGGTGCAACGACAACCCGGACTTCCCCACCGGCATCAACCCGGCGGCCATCGTCGACGACCCTGCCTTCGACGGCGCCACGATCGAGGAGATCCGGGCGGCGGTCGCGGCTGACGACCACCTGCCGGTCTTCTTCGTCGCCGACGCCGTGACCATGCGTGGTGAGCAGCCGCTGCTCGCCGTCCAGGTCGACGACGAGGACGACGATGACGACGAGCTCGACGACGATGAGGATGACGAGTTCGACGACGACGACGAGGATTACGACGACGACGTGGAGTCGCCCGCTGGTCAGCCGTTCCGGCTGCTTCCGGAGCAGGTCCTGAGCGTGCACGGCAACCTGGCACTGGCCAACATGGACTTCGACGAGTTCGGCCCCGGTGCCGCCGACCCGACCACGTACATCCACTGTGGATTTTAGTGACCCACTGTTGCGCTGACCTGCAACGTCGTTCACATGTTCATTGACAGTAAGGTATCTGCCCCGTAGCGTCACAGTCCACTCAGCTTCGAGGTCTCGCACGGGGGAGGACCGAATGGCAGTGGGTCGATGGCGCGCGTCCAGGCACGCACCACGGCGGACCGCGGTCATCACCGCTGCGGCGGTGCTGCTGGCCGTGACCGCCACAGTCTCCGTCGAGGATCCGGGGCGGTTCGACGCGCTGGCCGCCGCCGACCACACCGAGGAAGGCCGTGCCCTGCTGGCCGCCCGCGACAGCGGTGAACCGGTCCGCGTCGACGGCCGGACCACCGAGACCACCGAGGTCTGGGCCCGACCGGACGGCCAGCTGGAGGCCCGGATCTCCGCCGACGTTGTCCGGGTCCGCCGGGACGACGGCTGGGTACCCGTCGACCTGCGCCTGCGGCGGGCCGCCGACGGCACGGTCACCCCCACCGCGCACCCGAACGACCTGCGGATCTCCGGTGCCCGCCCGGCCGGCACCCACGAACTGGCCGCTGTCGGCCACGGTGCCGCCCGGGTCGCGATGAGCTGGACCGGTGTCCTGCCGGAGCCGCAGCTGGACGGCCCGGTCGCCACCTACCGGAACGTGCTGCCGGACGTCGACCTGGTGGTACGGGCCACCCGGATCGGCTTCGAACAGCTGCTGGTGGTCGCCAATCGGGCAGCGGCCACCCGGGTCCGCGAGGTCAGCCTCGCCCTCACCGGACCGGGCATCGCCGGGCACACCCACGACGAACTAGCCGGCGTCACCCTCACCGGTGCCGACGGTGCGACCCTGGCCGCCGTACCGGCCCCGGCGATGTGGGACGCCCAGAAGACCCCGGCCGGTGCACCGGCCCGCACCGCCCCGATCGACACCACCGTCACCGCCCGCCCCGACGGCGTCGAGCTGCGGTTGCGGCCCGACACCGACTGGCTGGACGCACCAGACACTGTCTACCCGGTGACTCTCGACCCGACGGTCAACCCGCTGTCGACGACCTTCGACGCGTACGTGCAGGAGGGGGTCACCGCCAACCGGAGCGGCACCAACGACCTGCAGATCGGGCTGCTCGCCACCAGCCCGCCGACGATCACCCGGTCGTTCGTCACGTGGAACGCGGCGGTGCTCGCCGGGAAGCAGATCAACTCGGCGACCGTCTACTTCTGGAACTGGTGGTCGCACTCCTGCACGCCGAAGGCCTGGGAGATCTGGTCCACCGGCGCGGCCGGCACCGCGACCCGCTGGACGAACCAACCGCAGTGGCTGCACCGTGAGGCGACCTCCACGATGACCAAGGGTCACGACGTCGACTGCGACGACGGCTGGTCGACGATCAGCGGCACCGCGTTCTTCCAGCGGGCGGCGACCGCCGGAGCGAGCCAGGCCCACATGGGCATCCGGGCCACCGACGAGACCGACATCGCCACCTTCAAACAGTTCCGATCCCGCGATCACGGCACGACGTCGCATGTGCCGTACGCGTCGGTCACCTACAACGCGTGGCCGACGGTGACTGCCCGGTCGACGGTGCCGGCGACCGCCTGCGTCAGCGGGTCGGGCCGACCGCTGGTCAACACCCTCACCCCGCAGCTGCGGGCGACCGTCGCCGACGGCGACGGCACCGCGATGTCGGTCGAGTTCGAATGGTGGATGGTCGGTGCCTCGGCCCGCCTCGGCGGCCAGACCGTCGCCAACGTCGCCTCCGGTGCGACGGCGAGCGTCACCGTACCCGCCGGGGCGTTCCTCGACGGCGGCCGCTACCAGTGGCGGGTGCGCGCCAACGACGGAGTCGCCGGCAGTGCCGTCTGGTCCAGCTTCTGCGAGATGACCGTCTACGTGACCGCGCCACCGGTCGACGGCTGCGTCGGCGGGGCCGCCAACGACTACAACGGCGACGGCGTGTCGGACATCGCGATCGCCGACCCCGAAGCCACCGTCGCCGGACAGGCCAAGGCCGGCCAGGTGCACGTGCGCTACGCCGGCACCGGCACCGTCGACACCCTGCACGAGAACAATGCCCAGGTGGCCGGCGCCGCCGAGGCCGGCGACCAGTTCGGTACGGCGTTGGCCAGCTACGACGTCAACCACGACGGCTGCACCGATCTGGCGGTCGGGGTGCCGTACGAGGATCTGGACGGCAAGGCAGACGTGGGAGTCGTCTACGTACTGCTCGGTTCGCCGACCGGGCTCGCGACCGGGCCGGCGTCGCTGGTCTACCACCAGAGCCAGGCGGCGTTCCCGGAGACCGCCGAGGTTGGCGACTGGTTCGGCTTCTCCCTCGCGGCCGGGCACACCGCCGCCGGTGCGGCGTACCTGCTGATCGGCGCACCCGGCGAGGACCTCGGCGCCGCCGTGGACACCGGCGTCGTGCACTACCTGCGCGGCACCGCGAACATCCTGCTCAGCCAGGGCGGCGGCGGCATCGTCGGGGACCTTGAGAACGACGACATGACCGGGTACGCCGTCGCCGCCTCACCACACCACCTGGCGGTCGGCGCCCCGGGCGAGGCGATCGGCGCCGAGGTGTTCGCCGGCGGCGTCAACGTCTTCAGCCACCAGCTCACCTCGGGCCGGCCGACGCTGGTCGCCGTACTCGACCAGAACCGGGCCAACGTCTGGGGCACCTCGACCGCCAACGACACCTTCGGCAAGTCGCTGTCGATGGTGGAGTACCGGGCGGCCGGGGCTCCGGCCGGCGGCACCGACTCGTTCCTCGCCGTCGGCGTGCCCGGCAAGGAGTACGGCGCGGCCGGCATCGCCGACACCGGCGTCGTCCAAAGGTTCCACATCACCGACAGCGGGTTCACCGAGCTGCCGGTGCTGGCCCAGCACATCGTCGGCATCCCCAGCGGCGACGAGGAGGGCGACTACTTCGGCGAACGGGTCCACCTGGTCAACCTCGCCCCCGGATCGGCCGCGACCGCGCAGAACCTGCTGCTCGCCGTCGGTGCTCCCGGCGAGGACACCGGCCCGGCCGCCGACGCCGGCGTGGTGCGGGTGTTCGGCGCGGCGGCGGACCCGGTCAGCGGCTACGCCACGGTCGAGCGTGGTGCCACCGCCCTGCCCGGTACGCCGGTCGCCCAGGAACTCATCGGGGTGTCGATCTCCGGCAGCCCGACGCACCTGCACGTGGCCAGCCCGTACTCCGACCGGGCGGTCTACGCGATCGAGTGGTCGACGCTGGCCGCCGGGTCGGCGACCCCGCAGCACGTGTGGCGGGCCGGCGAGGACGGTTTCCCGGCTGCAGCGGTCGCCTTCGGTGCGGCGGCGAACTGATGGTCGGCAACGGACGAAACGGCAGCACGGGGGAGGGCAGTGACGTGATCGGTGGCAGACGGACGACGCGTCGGCGGCGCGGGCTCGGGTTCGGCCTCGGGCTGGCCGGGTTGCTGGCCGGGTACGCGGTCGTGACCGGACCGGCGATGGCCGCCCCGGACCAGGCGCGGCAGCAGACCGAGCCGGCCCCGGCGACCGACGCTGCGGCAGCGGGGACAGCCGAATCGGTGCACGTGGCGGCGACGGACGGCACGGAACCGGTGCGGCAGACCGAGGCCGAGGCGGTCGCCCACGCCGTCGACACCGGGGAGCGGGTCGAGATAGGCGCGTTTCAGGGCGAGTCCATCCAGACGTTCGCCAACCCGGACGGCACGCTCACCTCGGTGCAGCACGCCCAACCGTTCCGGGTGGTCCGGGACGGGCGCTGGGTGCCGATTGACCCGAACCTGGTCGCCACCGCCGACGGCAGCATCGTCCCCCGGGCCGCCGCGCTCGGCATCCGGCTCTCCGGCGGCGACGTCGCCAGCGGCGACGAGACCCCGCTGGTACGGGTGGACCGCGCCGGCCGCAGCCTGGCCCTAGACTGGCCGGGCCCGCTACCGGCGCCGACCGTCGACGGCGACCAGGTCACCTACCCGGAGGTGCTGCCCGGCGTCGACCTGGTGGTCGATGTCGGCGTGACCGGGTTCTCACACGTCCTGGTGGTCAAGACTCCGGAGGCGGCCCAGCAGCCGGAGCTCGCCGAGCTGCAGTTCGACCTGGCCACGACCGGGTTGACCGTGCAGGACAGTGCCGACGGTGGGCTCGCCGCCGTCGACACGACGTCCGGTGCGCCGGTGCTGGAGGCCGCCGCCCCGGTGATGTGGGACTCGGGCGAGCCGGGCGCGGCACCGCAGGGCCGGGCCGCCACCGATGCGGCGGCACCCGACGCGGCCGCCGTCGCCAGCGACCCGGCCGAGGCCGCGCCACCTGGCGCCAGCCTCGCCCCGGTTGACTGGCGGATCGACGGTGACCAGCTGACCCTGGTGCCGGACCAGGCAATGCTCACCGACCCGGACACCCGCTGGCCGGTCTACATCGACCCGATCTGGCAGGACACCCGCAACAGCTCCTGGGCGATGGTGGCCAGCGGATACCCCAACCAGGAGTACTGGAAGTTCTCCGGCACCGAGGGCGTCGGCGACTGCCCGGTGAGCTCCGGGCAGTGCAACGACGTCGGGGTCAAACGGATCTACTACGCGCTGCCGACGCCGTACTCGGGGCGGACCATCCTGAGCGCCGAGTTCCGGGTCACGATGACCCACACGTACAACTCGACTGCCAAGAACGTCTCGCTGTACCGTGCCGGGTCCGGGATCAGCTCCGGCACGAACTGGAACAACAAGCCGGCGCTGAGCGTGCTGCAGCAGACGAAGGCGCCGACCGCGAAGCAGAGCTCCTGCACGTCGACCAACCAGAACGTCGGCTTCACCGCCACCGCCGCGGTGCGGGAGGCCGCGTCAAAGGGCTGGTCGACCACGACGTTCGGGCTCGCTGCCACGAACGAGAGCGACCAGGAGGCGTTCAAGCGGTTCTGCGGCAACGCGATCCTGTCGGTGCACTACAACCGGACGCCGACCCAGCCGAAGCGGGCGGATCTGACAATGTCGCCGGGCGGGGTCTGCGTCACCGGCACCAACCGCCCGTACGTCGACACCCCGCCGACGCTGTTCATGGTGTTGCGCGACCCGGACCACAGCTCGGCGCACACCGAGCAGGTCCGTGGCGAGATCCTCTACTACTGGTACGACGCGGCCGGCACCCGGGTGAACCGCTACTTCACCACCGGGTGGAAGGCCAGCGGGTCCCGCTTCCAGTACACCCTGCCGTCGAACATCCCGCAGAACACCCCGATCACCTGGGAGGTGCGCACCGGCGACTCGCACGCCTGGAGCAAATGGAGCTGGGAGGCGGATGCGCACGCGAACTGCCAGTTCGTCTACGACTCCACCGCGCCGGCCGCGCCGGACATCGACTCGCCGGAGTACCTGCCGCTCGACGCCGGCGAGCACACCAGCGCCTGCGTCGAGGACGACCAGCACCGGGGCGGGGTCGGCATCTACGGCACCTTCACCTTCGACTCGTCGTCCACCGACGCGGTCCGCTACCTGTACGGCTTCAACACCAACCCGTCGACGAGCAACGAGTTGGTCCCCGCCAGCGGCGGCGGCCCGGTGTCGCTGCGCTGGATGCCGGTCGACGACGGTCCGAACTTCGTCACCGTGCAGGCGGTCGACCAGTCCGGCCTGCGGTCGGCGATCGCCACCTGTGTCTTCTCCGTGCCGACCCGGCTGGCGGCCGGCGAATGGGGGCTCGGCGAAACAGCCGGTGCCACATCAGCTGAGGACGCGCGCGGCAACCATCCGGCGACCGCCGGATCCGGGGCGACGTTCGGGGTGGCCGGTCCTGGCTGCGGTGACTCCGGCCCCCAGTGCCAGTTCGACCGGGCCATCCGGTTCACCGGCGACGCCGCCGACAGCTACCTGGCCACCACCAGTTCGGCGCTGATCGACACGTCGACCGGGTTCGGGGCCAGCGCCTGGGTGCGGCTGACCGACGACACCACCGACCGGGTCGCGATCAGCCAGGACGGCAGCGGCGAGCCCGGCTTCACCCTCGGCTTCGACGCCGCGAGCGGCAAGTGGGAGTTCGCGATCCCGTCGACGGACGTGCTGTCGCTGACCGGCTGGTCGGTGACCAGCACCGCGCCGGCCGTACGCGACGAGTGGACCCACCTGGCGGCGGCGTACGACCCGGAGTTGAAGACGATGACGCTGTACGTCAACGGCGACGTCCAGCCGACGGTGCAGCGCCGGTCGGCCTGGACGTCGCGGGGCGCGGTGCAGATCGGTCGGGCGTACGCCCGCAGCGGCCACACCGCCGGCTGGGCCGGTGAGCTGGCCGACATCGCCGTCTTCGACCGGGTGCTGGTGCCCCGCGAGGTGAGCGAGCTGTCCACCCTGCGGCCGGTACGGCTGGGCTACTGGCCGCTGGACGATGTGTCCGACGACCGCAGCCCCGCCTACGACGAGAACGGGCAGGAGCTGCTGCTGGAAGGCGGCGCCCAGCTGTACGCACCGGACCTCGACGCGGATCCGTTCGCGGAGCCGGCAATGGTCGGCGGCGGCCATCTGGTGCTCGACGGGGTCGACGACCGGGCCCGCACCGAAGCGCCGGTGGCGGTGACCGACGGCAGCTTCACCGTCGCCGCCCGGGTGCGGCTGCCCAGTCCGACCTGCGGCGACCGGGACCAGGCGGTGCTTTCCCAGGCCGGCGTCGCAGCGAGCGGATTCGTGATCCGCTGCGGCAGCGCCGACCGGTGGGAGCTGGTGCTGCCGCACAGCGACATCAACAATCCGCAGACCACCGTGGTCTTCAACGGCAACCTGTTGCCGAGCACCGACCAGCACGGCCAGCACGTGGCGGTGGTCTACGACGCGTTCCGCAACGAGGTGCGGCTCTACGTCAACGGCGAGGTCGCCACGACCGCTGCCACCACCTACACCGCCGGCTGGCGGGCGGACGGGCCGCTGCAGATCGGTCGGGCCCTGCACGACGGCAGCTTCGGCCAGTACCTCGGCGGTGTCGTCGACGAGGTACGGGTCTACACCGGGGTCGCCGACGACCAAACGATCCAGGAAATAGCCATCCCCGAGCTCAACCCGTACCTCTGATCTGATGCGTGTGCCGTCCCCGCCTCGTCTGCCCTCTGGAGTGGTGATGAGTTCCCGGATTCTGGTTGCGACCCCGACCCGCCGTCGACGGCTGACCGTCGGCGTCACCTGGGCGACGGCGGTCGTTGTCGCCGCCGGTCTGCTCCAGGGGGTGGAGAGCCCGGCCCGAGCCGAGCCTGCCTCCAAAGCTCCGGCCGTCCAGCAGCAGGACGAGCCGGCCCCGGACCGCCCGGCGGCACCGGTGCCGCCCCGCGAGCCCAACCCAGTGGTGCAGGCGGCGCTGCGTACCGCACCGGAGGTTGCCTGGCCGGCGGCCGGGACGGTGGAGGTACCGGTGACGCCGGTGGCCAGCCCGGCAGGTGCCGCGGGCCGGGCGGCCGGCACCGCACCGCCGAGCAAGGTGCGGGTGCAGACCCTCGACCGCGCGGTGTCGACGAAAGCGAAGGTCGACGGGCCGGTCACCCGGATCGGCCGGGCCGCTGGCGAGACCGGTGCGGGCACCGTACGGCTGGCGTTGAGCTACGCCGGGATCGCCGACGCGTACGGCGGAGACTTCGGTGCCCGGTTGCGTCTGGTCCGGTTGCCCGAGTGCGCGTTGACGACGCCGGACGCGCCGGCGTGCGCGCCGGAGCCGGTGCCGGCGGTCAACAACACGGAAGCGGACACCCTCACCGCCACGATCGACGTCGGTGCCGGCACCGCGTTGTTCGCGATGGTCGCCTCGGAGGCTTCCGCGCAGGGCAGCTTCGGCGCGACCGAGTTCGCGCCGTCGTCGAAGTGGAACGTGTCGCCGTCGTCGGGTGCGTTCAACTGGTCGTACCCGATGCGGGTGCCGCCGGTGCCAGGCGGGCTGGCCCCGTCGGTGGTGCTCGGATACAACTCGCAGGCCACCGACGGCCGGACCGCGACCACCAACAACCAGGGCTCCTGGCTGGGTGAGGGCTTCAGCTACGAGCCCGGGTACGTGGAACGCCGCTACAACACCTGCCTCGACGACGGCCGCGACGGCATGGGCGACCTGTGCTGGGCGTTCGACAACGCCGTCCTGATGCTCAACGGCCGGTCCAGCACCCTGGTGCGTACCGGAGACACCTGGCGGTTCGCCAACGACGACGGGTCGAAGATCGAACGGTCCGACGGCCCGGTCGACGGCGCCGTCAACGGTGACAACGATGGTGAGTTCTGGAAGGTCACCACGATCGACGGCACCGAGCACTACTTCGGGCTGAACCGGCTGTACGGCTGGGCGTCCGGCAACGCCGAAACCAACTCGGTGTGGACGGTGCCGGTCTTCGGCGACGACGTCAACGAACCGTGTTACAACACCACCCTGGCGAACGCCTGGTGCCACCAGGCGTGGCGGTGGAACCTCGACTACGTCAAGGACCGGCACGGCAACGTCACCTCCTACTTCTACGAGCGGGAGACGAACCACTACGCCCTGCGGGCACAGACCAGCGTCAACGGCACCGCGTACCACCGGGGTGGCTGGCTCAAGCGGATCGACTACGGCCAGCGGCACAACGCGGTCTACTCCACCCCGGCGGCGGCCCGGGTGGTCTTCACCGACGCCGAACGGTGCATCCCGGATGGCAGCATCACCTGCGCACCGGGTCAGCTCAACAACACCACCGCGAACGCCTGGCCGGACGTGCCGTGGGATCGCAACTGCGCCGCCGGCACGCACTGCACGGTCAGCCAGTCGTCGCCCAGCTTCTGGACCCGTAAGCGGGTCAGCCAGATCACCACCGAGATCCGTACCGCCAGTGGTTGGACGCCGGTCGACTCGTGGAACCTGACCCACCTGTTCACCAACAACTCCGACGGCAGCCGCTCACTGTGGCTGCACAAGATCGACCACCAGGGCCGGTACGGTGGCGGCACGCCGTTGACCGTGCCATCGGTCGAGCTTGGCGCACTGCAACTGGCCAACCGGATCGACATCCCCAACGACAACATCGCCCCGCTGATCCGGCCCCGACTCACCACCGTCTACACCGACTCCGGCGGGCAGGTCGACGTCACGTACGAAACCCCGGACTGCTCGGCGAACTCGCTGCCGACCGCCGGCAACAGCACCCGTCGCTGCTATCCGGTGAAATGGTCACCCGGTGGCGAGGCAAACCCGATCACCGACTGGTTCCACAAGTACGTCGTCAAGTCGGTCACCGAATCGGACCGGACGAACGTCGAGCCCGGCACCGCCCTGGCCCCGGACATGGTGACCAGCTACGAGTACCTGGGTGACGCGGCCTGGCGGCACGCCGACGCTGACGGCATCGGTGACACCAAGTTCCTCACCTGGAACCAGTGGCGCGGCTACGAGAAGGTCCGGGTGCGGCGCGGCAACGGTGTCACCTTTACCACCCGCACCGAGCACACCTACCTGCGCGGCATGCACGGCGACAAGCACCCGGCCGGTGGCACCCGCACGGTCACCCGTACCGATTCGGTCGGCACCTCCTACACCGACCACGACGAACTCGCCGGCTTCGAGATCGAGACCGCCGTCTACGACGGCTCCCAGGTCAGCAGCAAGTCGGTGACCAGCCCGTGGCGGTACGAGACCGCCAGTCACACCCGGCCGGGCGGCACCGACCGGGCGTTCTTCGTCAAACCGCAGGTGAGCAGGGGCTTCACCGCGCTGGCCGCCGGCGGTTGGCGGGAAACCAGATCGGTCACCACCTACGACCCGGCGTCGGGCAGCTACACCGACCCGGTCGGCCGGGTGACGCAGGTCGAGGATCTCGGCGACGTCAGCACGCCCGCCGACGACCGGTGCACCCGGACCACCTACGCCGACAACCACAACCTGCGGCTGCGGACCCTGGTCGCCCGGGAGGAGACCGTCTCGGTCGCCTGCTCGGTCGCCAACCCCAACCGGGCCACCCAACTGCTGACTGACAACCGGACCTCGTACGACGGACTGGCGTACGGTGCGACGCCGACCAAGGGCAACGCCACCCGGATCGAGAAGCTCGGCAGCCACACCGGTTCCGCCGCCAGCTATGTCACGGTCGGCGAAGGCACCTTCGACGAGTACGGTCGGCCGCTGACGGCCCAGGACGGCTCCGGCGCGGTCACCAACATCGCATACACCGAGACCAATGGTCTGACCACCCGCAAAATGGAGACCGGGCCACAGATCCGGGTCGGCACCGCCGACACCCGGTTCATCGCGACCACCGACTACCACCCGGCGTGGGGGCAGCCGGTCACCCAGATCGACTGGAACGGCAAGCGCACCGACGTCGACTACGACAAGCTGGGCCGCACCGTCCGGGTCTGGCTGCCGGACAAGACCAAGGCGAGTTTCCCCAACGAGCCAAGTGTCCGCTACACCTACCATAACCAGGACAACGCGCCGGTTTCGGTGAAGAAAGAGCAGATCGTCAACGGCGTATCGAACGCCGAATACACCATCTACGACGGGTTCCTGCGTCCTCGGCAGATCCAGGTGCCCGGGCCGGACAGTGGACGGCTCGTCTCGGAGACTTTCTACACCGCCACGGGGAAGGTGGCGAAGTTCAACGACAAGTTCCATGCCGCCGGCGCACCGTCGGGCACGCTGTTGAAGACGGTCAACGGCGACGTCGACCTGCAGACGGTGTACGAGTACGACGGCCTCGACCGGGTCAAGCACACCATCACCCAGGTGGCCGGCCAGGAGAAGTGGCGGACGGTCACCACGTACGGCGGTGACCGCGTCAATGTCGACCCGCCGACCGGCGGCACCCCGACCACCACCGTCACCGACGCCCGCGGTCAGGTCGTCGAGTTGAAGCAGTACCACGGTGCCGGGCCGAGCGGCGGTCACGACAGCACCACCTACACCTACACCCCGGCCGGTCAGCAGGCCAGCGTCACCGACCCGGCCGGCAACGTGTGGACCTACGAGTACGACCAGCGGGGCCGCAAGATCGAAGCGGTCGACCCGGACAGCGGGACCAGCACCTTCACCTACAACGACTACGATCAGCTGACCTCGACCACGGACGGCCGCGGCGTCACGCTGAGCCACACCTACGATGTGCTCGGCCGCAAGACCGGGACATACGAGGGTTCGGTCGCGACCGGGACCAAGCTGGCCGAGTGGGGCTACGACACCATCGCGAAGGGGCAGCTCTACTTCGCCACCCGTATCGTCGATGGTGGCCACAAATACCACACCATCTACCCCGCTAGAGATGCGTTATATCGGGTGCAGGAGGTTCGCTACTCGATCCCGGAAGCAGACACGCACGCCGAACTCGCCGGAACCTATCGATTCTTTACCCAGTACAACCAAGACGGCACGGTGCAGAGCACGAGCTTCCCGGCGAGCGGCGGGCTCCCGGGCGAGGGCATCGTGTACACGTACGACGATCTGCAGCGGGTAACGAAGATCGGCAACTCGTCGTCCACGTATCTCAGCCGGGCCGAGTATGCGCAGACCGGCGAGCTGCTGCAGGCAGAGTCGAGCGTCGGCAGCCGCAAGGTCTACGGCACCTACTTCTACGAGGAGGGCACCAAGCGGCTGACCCGGTCGATGCTGAGCCGTCAGGCGTTCGCGGGCGAGAACCCGATGGTGCCGACCAGCGACATCGACCAGCACTACGAGTACGACGCTATCGGTAACGTGCTGTGGATCGCTGACCGGCCGGGCACCGGTGTCCGGGACATCCAGTGCTTCCAGTACGACTACCTGCGGCGGATGACGCGGGCCTGGAGCACGGCGACGACCGCGAGTGATCCGTGTGCGGGTGGTCCGGGCACCAGCGGGGTGGGCGGTCCGGCACCGTACCACCATTCTTACGAGTACGACCTGGCCGGTAACCGGTTGAGCGAGACGATCCACGCCGCTGGCGGGGCGGACGAGGTGGAGCGGACGTATTCGTATCCGCAGCCGGGTCAGGCGCAGCCGCACACGTTGTCGCAGGTGGTCGAGGAGACCTCGGCCGGTAACCGGTTGTACTCGTACGAGTACGACGCGGCGGGTAATACGACGAAGCGGGTCCGGGTTGGCGAGGAGCAGGACCTGGTCTGGAACGCCGAGGGCCGGCTGGAGTCGGTGACCGAGGACGGGAAGACCACCAGTTTCGTGTACGACGCCGATGGTGGTCGGTTGGTCCGGAAGGATTCGGATTCGATCACGGTGTATCTGCCGAACATGGAGTTGAAGCTGAACCGCTCCAACTCGGTGGTCGACGGGACGCGCTACTACCCGGTCGGCGGTCAGTTGACGGTGGTGCGGACTGTCGCTGGTGTGCAGGTGCAGGCTGCGGATCATCACGGTTCCGGGCAGGCTGCGGTGGACGGGGCGTCGGGGCAGATCACGCATCGTCGGATGGCGCCGTTCGGTACTGCGCGGGGCAGCCAGCCGGGGGTTGGTCAGTGGTTGGGTGAGAAGGGTTTCGTCGGTGGTACGCAGGATGTGTCGACGGGGTTGACGCATCTGGGTGCGCGGGAGTATGACCCGCAGACTGGTCGGTTCATTTCGGTGGATCCGATCATTGATGTGGGCGATCCGCAGCAGATGCATGGTTATGCGTACGCGAACAATTCGCCGGTGTCGTTTACGGATCCGGATGGTTTGCGGCCGTTGGCGACGGGTGGTGGTGCGGAGGAGGACGCGTACTGGCAGGACGTTGGTCAGCGGTTGGTGTATAGCCCGTCGTCGGCGGGTGGGTGGACGGTGGTGCCGAGGCCGTCGCGTCCGTCGGTGCCGCCGGAGGTTGCTCAGGCGCGTCGGGATGTGCAGGAGGCGAAGCAGATCGTCGTCGCGGTGGCGATGGAGCTTGGCAAGATCCTGATGGATGAGTTGGGGATCACCGACGCGGTCGACTGTTTCATCAAGGGCGACATGGGCGCTTGTGCGATGACGGCCTTGAACGTGGTCTTGACCGCGGTGGGTGGCGCTGCTGGAAAGCTGCTTCTTCGGTACGGTTCGAGGCCATGGAAGCTGAAGGAAATCGGTGAGCGATTGTGGAACCTGGGCGGGAAGCTCAAGGACGCTGTCGGAACCTTCTTCAGCAGTCGAAAGAAGCTCGACGACTTGGGAACGTGTGCGACGAGCAGCTTCGTGCCAGGCACCCTGGTGCTCCTCGCTGACGGATCGACTAAACCGATCGAGAAACTCGACGTCGGTGACCTAGTGGTGGCCACCGACCCAGAAACCGGCGAGACCGCTGCCAAGGCGACCGTCGCCACTATCACCAGCCACGGACAGAAGAACCTGGTCGAGATTACCGTCGACACAGATGGCAACCGAGGTGACGCCGAAGGGGTCCTGGTCGCCACCGACACTCACCCGTTCTGGGTGCCGGAGGAAGGCGAGTGGCTCGACGCCGCAGAGTTGACAGCCGGCCAGTGGCTGCAAACCTCCGCCGGCATCTTCGTCCAGGTCACTGCAATCCGCCAGTGGACCGACACCCGTACGGTCCACAACCTCACCATCGACGACATCCACACTTATTATGTGTCGGCTGGTCCTGCGGTGGTGCTGGTTCACAATTGTCCACGGTCAGTGCCGATTCTGAATGCGGCTGAACAGGCAACTCTTGAGCGAATGAATAAAATATTCCCCGGAGAAGATATTCGCGGAATCAACGCGCCTGACGGGGACTTTATCGATGGTAATGGTGTGAAATACGATGCAATGGGTGCGCCTGGTGCCTTCGCGAACTGGGATAGGCAGCGAACTCGGTTTCTTGCTCAGATTCCGAGGCATGCGTACAAGTCAGATTTTGCGGTCGTGGATCTGACGGGCGCGTCGCCTTCGCAGGTGAATGATGTGATGGGGTACTATAGTGGCCTGGATCGATCAATCCAGGTTCGAGTAATGATTATCAACGGCACCGATATTCTGAATTGATGAGGTTGCAGTGTCGGCAATGGTTGCTTTTGAAGATGGAGAGGTTTTCCTCAGGAGTGTTACATTTGGTGTGCTAATGGATAACCTTCTTTCTGTCGTCAGTAACCCTGCTGACCGTCAGGTCGTTGCGGATGCGATTGATCTAAACTGCTTGTGGATCGATGAGGTGGACCTGGGCCGCCGGCTTGAGCTGGTTGCCGCTCTGCGTCGTTCGGTCGACAAATTCATTGCGGGTCGACTTGCGGTCCGACCCGACGATGTTGCTCTTGGGCAGTTACGTGAACTGGCATCCGAATTGCGACGACGGTATCGATGAGAAGTCAGATCAGAATGTTTTCGCAAGCTTCAGTGAGAACTGGGATTGCGTAGATTTCCGTGTTTGACCTGGGTGTGGTCCGCAGGGCTATTGCGTTGTTGGGTAACTGCTGGTCACGGCGGTGATCAGGTCGTGTGATCGGCGGTTGGCGTGGCGGGTTGCCCTCGCGATGTTGGTCGCTCCGGTGGTGCGGCGCCAGCCGATCGCGGTGTTACGCAACGTCGCGAGAACGGTGGGCCTGTTACGGTCCGGGCCTGGTGGAGGTCTTCACGGAACGTCACGTCTCGTACGTGATGGAGTCTGTTCTCGATGTGCCAGTGCCGGCGTATCCAGCTCTGCAGTTCACGGGGCAAGGCTTCACCGGCGGGCAGCGACACGGTCAGGTAGGCCGTCTCCCTGCTGGTCCTACCAGCGACGATGCGAGTCCGGATGACACGCACGGCCTGCCGGGCGTGTGGGAAGGCGATACCACCGGGGTGGCGACGGTGACGGCTTTGACGGTGCGGGTCTCTTCGCGGCCGTGACCACGGTGTGTTCCGCACCGGGTTTGATGGAGACATCGAAACCTGGGAGGAACACCAGCGATGCCCGCACCGAAGAAGTACTCCGACGAGCTGCGTGAGCGTCCCGACTTGGGTCATTTAGTGCGTACGACGATCAGCGCAGTGTTTCCGCTGGTGGTCGCGGTGTCGCACGTTGAGCGCCCCAACCGAAGGGACAACTTCGTTCTGGATAGCGGCGCGTCGGCTTGACGGATACTCGACATCCGCTCGCGTGGACCCTGGTCCACGCCTCGCGGTCGGGACTCTGGGCTCTTCGGTCTCGGTTGTCCATCTATATTGAGCCTTTTCCAAGCTGATCTTGCAGGTCAGGGCGGGCGCAGCAAGCCAGGAGAGCGATGAGGGCGAGGCTCCAGGTAAGACAGCAGTCGACCAAGATCCGATGCCCCGACCGGGAGCCTCGCCCGTGCTGTCTTACCCCTCCACGATCCCGCTGTCCAGCCGCACCCTCAACCACCTCACCGACCTCATCCGAGCCCACCGCAACCAGCATCGATCCCGATGGCGGCGCCTCGACCCCGGCCGCCAGGCACTACTCGCCCTGGCCCACCTACACAACGGCGACACCTACACCCGGCTCGCCGCCGGGTTCGCCATCGGCGTCGCCACCGCCTGGCGGTACGTGCAGGAAGCGATCGCCCTGCTCGCCGCGGTCGCCGAGGACCTGGCCACGGCGATGCGCCGCATCCGACACCTGGCGTACACGATCCTCGACGGCACGCTGATCCCGATCGACCGCGTGGCGGACCAGAAGCCGTACTACTCCGGCAAACACCGGCGCCACGGCGTGAACGTGCAGGTCATCGCCGACCCCGCCGGCCGGCTCGTCTGGGCCTCCCGGACACTGCCGGGCTCGGCGCACGACCTCACCGCCGCCCGTGTCCACGGCATCACCCACGCGCTGACCAGCGCCCAGGTGATGACCTTCGCCGACAAGGGCTACCAGGGCGCCCGAGGCACCGTCCGCACCCCGTTCAAGCGCCACCGCTCCCGGCCGAAGCTGTCACGCCGCCAGAAGACGATCAACCGGGCACACGCGAAGATCCGAGCACACGGCGAACGGGCCATCGCCACGCTCAAGACCTGGAAGATCCTGACCAAGCTGCGCTGCAGCCCACACCGCGCCACCGCGATCGTGCAGGCCATCCTCGTCCTGCACCACGTCGAAGCCAACCGCTACACAGGATGAAAATGGCTCATTGGATGGTCTCGCCCTCCCGGGAAGGCGTGAGAAAATACCCAAAAAGGACCTTTTGGTGAGGCCGTGGCGCCGGTTAGTGCGCAAATTCCGGCGGCATCGCGAGCAACGCAGCAGGTCGCAGCGCTGAGATCGGAAGATGATCATTAACGTGACCCAAGTCGGGTCCGACGAGCTGCGTGAGCGTGCGACCCGGTTGGCCCTCGACGCGCGCCGGGACCCGACGTCCGCTGTCGGCGCGATCCGGCGGATCGCCGATCAACTCGGGGTGCATCCCGAGGCGTTGCGGGTCTGGGTGAAGAAGGCCGAGGTCGACGCCGGTGACCGTCCGGGCACCACCAGCGGCGACGCCGACCGCATCGCCGCGCTGGAACGGGAGGTCCGTGAGCTGCGGCGGGCGAACCAGATCCTGAAATCCGCCGCGAGTTTCTTCGCGGCGGAGCTGGACCGTCCGTCGCGATGAGAGCGGAGTTCGTCGACTCCCAGAAGGCCGAACACGGTGTCCAGCCGGTCCTGCGGGCGCTTGAAGACACGCCAGCCGAGATCGCACCATCGACCTACTACGCCACGAAAACCCGCCCCGCCTCGGCCCGATCGAGACGTGACGACGAGCTCACCGCGATGATCGCCCAGGTCCACGCGGCCAACTACGGCGTCTACGGGGCCCGCAAGATCTGGCACGAGCTGCACCGCCAAGGCGTCGACGTGGCCCGGTGCACGGTCGAGCGGCTGATGCGCGCCGCCGGACTGCGTGGGCTGCTACGCGACAGGTCACCGCGCACGACCCGGCCCGCCGCCGAGACCAGCCGGCCCGCTGACCTGGTCAACCGCGACTTCACCGCGGTGCGGCCGAACCAGCTGTGGGTCGCCGACCTGACCTACGTGCGCACCAGCGTGGGCTGGGTGTACGCCGCGTTCGTCCTCGACGTGTACTCCCGGATGATCGTCGGCTGGCAGGTCTCGACGTCGCTGTACACGGATCTGGCGCTCGACGCGCTGAAGATGGCGATCTGGCGCCGCGAGAACCAGGGCGCTGACCTGGGCGGACTCGTCCATCACTCCGACCGGGGAGTCCAATATCGAGCGATTCGCTACACCCAACGCCTCGCCGAGGCCGGCGCCGTCACCTCCGTTGGATCCAAAGGGGACTCGTACGACAACGCCATGGCCGAGGCGTTCAACTCCCTGTACAAGGCCGAACTCGTCCGCAACACCGGTCCGTGGCGCGGACTCGACGACCTGGAGATGGCCACCGTCGAGTACATCGACTGGTACAACAACCGACGGCTCCACGGCGAGCTCGGACACGTCCCGCCCGCCGAGTACGAAGCACTACACGCGATGACCCAACCGGTCACCGCACCCCTGAAAACCAGCTAACCAACTCTCCATCAAACCCGGGGCTTGACACTGCGTGACCTGACCCGCCGCCGCACCGAGCTGACCGTGGCCCGTGGGCAGGAGATCCAGCGGTTGGAGAAGGAACTGGAGGACACCGGGATGAAGCTGACCAGTGTCATCACCAACGTGGTCGGTACGACCGGACGGGCCATCATCGACGCGCTCGTCGCCGGCGAACGCGATCCGCAGGTGCTGGCCGGACTCGCTGTCGGCCGGGCACGGAAGAAGACCCTCGACCTGGTCGCCGCCCTGGATGGCACGTTCACCGACCACCACGGCTGGATGTGTCGGCACTACCTGGACCGGATCGATCACCTCGACCGGCTCGTCGGGCAGTTGGACCAGCGGATCGCCGACCTGACCGCCGGCCACGACGACGACATCGACAACCTCGACTCCCTGCCCGGTGTGGGCCGCCGCGCTGCGGAGGTGATCCTCGCCGAGACCGGCGGCGACATGACCCGGTTCGCCACCGCCGGGCATCTGGCCTCGTGGATCGGTGTCTGTCCCGGGATGAACGAGTCAGCCGGGGTCACCATGTCGGGCAGGACCCGCAGCGGCAACGCCAACCTCAAACGCATCCTCGGCGTCGCGGCCCTCGCCGCCCTGCGCGACAGGAACTCCTACTACGGGGTGTACTACCGGCGGATCGCCGCCCGCCGTGGCGGGAAGAAGGCACTCGTCGCCGTCATGCACAAGCTGGCCATCGCGATCTGGCACGTCCTACACGACAAGACCACCTTCACCGACCTCGGAGCCGACTACTTCACCAAGCGTGACCCCGAACGCGCCATGAAACGGATGATCCGCGAGGCCAACAGCCTCGGGCTGACCGTCCGCTTCGACCCGCTCCCACAAGCCAGCTGACCCGAACAGGTCCGCGCCCAGTCACCGAGATTTTCGTGTCAGACCTGTATGCGGGAGCTGCGGACGAAACCATGATTGCCCGGATGGCTGGAAGGGCGGGTGGCCCGATCGGGTGACCGTCCACTGAGCGCGGCCTGCGTACCCGGGACAGGGCGGGCGGACCGCGCTCAGCGCTCAGTGCGGGCCGTGCTCAGCGCAGGCAGGAGTCGTCGGGGTCGATGGTGGTGGTGATGCGTCGGCCGATGTCGCGCAGCTGCCGGGACTGTGCCTTGGTGATCGGGTCGAAGACGAGGCGGCGTACCTCGGCGACGTGTCCGGGCGCGGTGGCGACCAGCTTGTCCCACCCGGCGTCGGTCAGCGTCGCGAGCGTGTAGCGGCCGTCGGTCGGGTCCGGTGCGCGGCTGACCCAGCCGCGTTTCTCCAGCCGGGTGACGACCTGTGACAGCCGCGACAGCGACCCGTCGGCGATCATGGCGAGCCGGCTCATCCGCATGGTGCGCTCGGGTGTCTCGGACAGCGCGGCCATCACCTGGTACTCGAAGTGGCTGATCCCGGCGTCGCGCTGCAGCTGCCGGTCGAGGGCGCCCGGCAGCCTGGCCAGTACGCCGACGAGGGCGAACCAGGTCTCCAGTTCCTCCTTGTCGAGCCAGTGCGGCTGCTCGGTCGGGGTGGCCATGTCGTCGAGTCTAGCTTCAAGCGTCAAGTGATCACGAGAGCTGCGTCACTTGACGCTTGAAGTCATCGCGGGCTAGCCTCGCTTCAAGCTTAAAGTGTGACGACATCGGAGACAGATATGAACATCGTTCTGTGGGTGCTCGCCGGCCTGCTCGCCGCAGCGTTCCTCGGCGCCGGACTGATGAAGGTCAGCCAACCGAGGGAGAAGCTCGTCGAGAAGGGCATGGGCTTCGCCGCCGACTTCCCCATGGGCCTGGTACGGACCATCGGCGCGCTGGAGATCCTCGCGGCGATCGGCCTGATCCTGCCGGCGGTCACCGGCATCGCCCCGATCTTCGTCCCGCTGGCCGCACTCGGCCTGGTCGCGATGATGATCGGCGCCGCGATCGTGCACATCCAGCGCAAGGAGTACCCGGCCATCGTGCCCAACCTGGTCCTCCTGGCCATGGCCGCCGTCGTCGCCTGGGGCCGCTTCGGCCCGTACGCCTTCTGACCCGCCACCGCCACGACCGACCGCCACCGCCACCACGACCACCTGCCGCCACCACGACCACCTGCCGCCGCCACGACCACCTGCCACCGCCACGACCGGCCGCCACCACCACCTGGGGAGACCTGACCATGCCTGACCTGTTCGAGCCGGTGAACATCGGCAAGTGGACCCTGCCCAACCGGATCGTCATGGCACCGATGACCCGGACCCGGGCCACACCGGACGGGCTGCCGAACGAGCACGCCGCCACCTACTACCGGCAGCGGGCCACCGCCGGCCTGATCATCACCGAAGGCGTGCAGCCCAGCGCCGTCGGGCAGGGCTACCCGAACACCCCCGGTCTGCACACACCCGAGCAGGTCGACGGCTGGCGTGCGGTCGCCGACGCCGTACACGCCGCCGGTGGGCTGATCGTCGCCCAGCTGATGCACGCCGGCCGGATCGCCCACCCGGACAACAAGCACGGGCAGGAGACGGTCGCGCCCAGCGCCGTCGCCGCCGAGGGCACCATGGGCACGGCGAGCGGCAAACAGCCGTACCCGACGCCTCGGGCCTTGACCACCGACGAGCTGCCACAGGTGGTCGACGAGTTCCGCCGGGCGGCGCGGGCGGCCGTCGACGCCGGCCTCGACGGGGTCGAACTGCACGGCGCCAACGGCTACCTGCTGCACCAGTTTCTCGCCCCGACGACGAACCAGCGCACCGACGGCTACGGCGGTTCGCCGGCCGCGCGGGCCCGGTTCGTCGTCGAGGCGGTGACCGCCGCCGCCCAGGAGATCGGCCCGGAGCGGGTCGGCCTGCGGATCTCCCCGGCGAACGGGGCCAACGGCCTGGTCGAGGACGACCCGGCCGAGACCGCCGCCACCTACCGGGCGCTGGTCGACGCGATCGCCCCACTCGGCCTGGCGTTCCTGCACCTGTCGATCGACCCGGCAGACCCGCTGCTGGCGGACCTGTCGGCCCGCTTCGGTGGCCCGGTCATCGTCAACACCGGGTTCGCGTCGGTCACCGACCGGGACACCGCGCAGACCCTGGTACGCAGCGGAAAAGCGGCGGCGGTCGCGGTCGGTCGGCCGTTCATCGCCAACCCTGACCTGGTACGCCGGTGGCGCGAGTCGGCTCCGCTCAACGAGGTCGACCAGTCGACGGTGTACGGCGGCGGCGCACCCGGCTACATCGACTACCCGACACTGGGCTGAGGCAGCTGTCGCGTCGTCCTGTCGCATGCTGGTAGGTATGACTTCGACGGTAGGTATGGCTTCGACCTTGCTGCACCGCTGGCCGAGTCTGCTCGGCGTGGGGTGTGCCGTCCTGGTGTTGGCGACCGGGGCGCAGCGGGCGGTCCTGGCGATCGTGCTCGGTGTCGCGGCGTTCTGCTACCTCACCGCTGCCGCGACGGGGCGGCGCTGGATGGCCTGGGTCGGCGTCGGTGTCGGCTCGCTGGTGGTCGCCGCCAGCGAGGTGGCCGGCCTGCCGTGGTGGGCCGGCCTCGGCGTTGTCGCCGTGGCGTTGGTCGCGGCCGGGCTGCTCGCCGGGGTGCCACGGGTGCCGCTCACCGCGCAGACGCTCGCCCTGCTCGGCTACGGCGGGCTCGCGGTCGCCGCGGTGCTGGTCGCGCCGGCGGCAGGGATGGTGCTGGCCGGGTTGGCGCTGGCCGGGCACGGCATCTGGGACGTCGTGCACTACCGGCGGGACCGGGTGGTGCCCCGGTCGCTGGCCGAGTTCTGCGTCATGCTGGATGTCCCGCTGGGGCTCGGTTTCCTGCTCCTGGCCGCCGTCAGCGGGTAGCCGATCACGGCCACGACCCGGGGTGTGGTCGCCAGGTGTTGCGTCACCTCGACAGCGTGCCCACACCACCGGGTCGATGTCGACCGTCAGACCGCCGGGACGACGGTGACCTGGGCACTGCCCGGTAGGCAGGAGGTGTCGGCGGTCGCGGTGATCCGGGCCGTCGCACCTTCGCTGCCGACGGCGGCGGTGACGGTGACCTGGCGTTCCCGGGTGCCGGCCGGCAGCACCAGCGGCGACACGGTGATCCGGGGGTCACCGGTGACGGTCAGGGTCAGCCCGGCGGTGGCGGTGCAGGCGGCCAGGGTGAACACCATGGTCGTCGTGCCGCCGGCCGGCACCTGCACCTGTGATGGGCAGGCGACCACCATCAGCGCCGGTGGGATCGGCGCCGGGGTGAAGCCGACCTTCGGCGAGTCGGCGGTCGCCGCCGGTGCGACCGTGACGACCCGGGCGTAGGCGGTGTGCCGGGGGACGGTCGGCGAGCCGGTGCGCAGCGCCGGGTGGTCCGGTGGGACGTCGATGCCGTACGGGGCGCTGCTGTCGCTGCCGACCAGGATGTCGTTGATGTAGAACTCGACCCGGTCGATGGTCCCCACGTTGGTGGTGGCATCGGCGGTCATCCGGACCGCGCAGAGTCCGGCGACGTAGCTGCCGTCGAGCGGGCTGGTCAGTGTCACCTCGGGTGCCGGTTCCGGCCCGGTGCCGTCGCACGGGTCGCCGTTGATGGTGCATCCCGGGTCCTGCGGTCGGCCGCCGGTCCAGGCGCCGACGTACCCGATCTCGACCGACCGGCCGGCGGCGATGACGTTGTTCCACGTCGTCGGTGTGGCGGTGAGGGTCTTGCCCTCCAGCGTCCAGTTGGCGTTCCAGCCCTGCTGGACCGTTTCGCCGGCCGGCAGGGTCAGCACCAGCTTCCAACCGGTGACCGCCGTGGCACAGTTGTTGGTGATGGTGATGTCGCGGAAGACGCCGCCACTGTCCGGGCCGTTGTTCCAGTAGCTGCTCTCGATTGTCACCGTCAGGCATCCGGCGCTGCTGGTGGCGTCGGCGGTCGTGCCGGTCGCGTGCGCCGGGGCGCTGGTCGCCGCCGTACCGCTGGCGGCCAGGACCACGGCGGCGGCGACACCGGCGGCGGCCCGCCACCACGAGGTCCGTCGGGAGCTGCGGGGCACTTCATCGGTACGGGGGTGCGTCGGTGGGGTGAACGACAACGACATGGGGCTGGTCTCCTTCGATCCCAGGTACCCGTGCCGACCCGGCGGGCCGGCAGGACGGACGGTCCCACAGCTGTCCGCCGGCCCAGGCCACTGTAGGCACTCCCATCGTGGCATTAGTAACCGTCGATGCACAACGGGGTGTCGGCCCACCGCGTGTGGTGGGTGGGTCCGGACGAACCCGGACCCACCCACAAATGCAACCCGAGGTCAGTTCAGCTCAGGCGATCACCAGTCGCCGTTGATGGCCTTGGACACCGTTGTCTGGGTGCAGTACAGGTCGCCACCGGCGGACCGGTTCTGGTAGCACGTCTTCCAGTAGACGATGCCGTCCTCGCGCATGTCGTAGTTGCAGGACGCCCAGGTGCCGGCACCGTTGGAGTTGTAGCAGATGCCGGAGCGGCCGTAGTCGGTCCACCAGTAGGCGGCGCCCGACGCGCCGTCAGACGCGCCGTCGTACACGTAGAACCAGTCGCCGTAGTCCTCGAAGCACGCCTGGTTGCCGGTAGAGCCCTGTACCAGGCACCGCTCCCAGAGCAGTCCGACCTCGGTTGCGCGTTCCGGTGCGCTGGACTTCGCGCCGTACGTGATCGTGTCGACGCTGGCCGGGTCGACGGCGACGGTCGTCTCCGCCGTGCCCGACGGCGTCGCCGAAGCTGGAGCGGCCATGAACGCTGCGGCCGTGACTGCTGCGAACAGCACAGCCAGGCTGGTACGGATCTTCACTTGTGTTCCTACTTCCTCGTCGTGATCGTCGAATTTCTGCCGACACCTCGGTGCCCCCGAGGCAGAGTTCGTTCGTCAACGAACGGGAGGTACCCCGTTATTCACTTGTGGATCCACTTCAGGTATGGGCCCGGTAACCTGATGTTTCCCAACATACACAGCCTTCGCTACGTCCGCGCGCGCTCGTCGCCTTGGCGACACGACCACCAATCGAGGTGACGCTGACACACCCTACGAGCGCGCTTTGGCGTGCGTCAGCGTCACCTCGTGCGTGATCTCGGGTCGGTGCAGCGACCACCACCCCGTGTAGGGTCACCGAGCGTGACAAGTGGAGCCGTCAGGGTGCCCGGTGCGGGCCATGTGGCCCAACCGAGCGCTACGTAGGCCGACTCGCCAGTTGTGGTGCCTTCTCAAGGGCACTAACCTGCGTCTTCGTTGCCCAAGGCTCCGGCTTCGGCCGGGTGTCCGGACCCACCTCCGGGGTGTACAAGAGGGTACGAACGAGCACGGCCTGGCGGGGGGCGTGTTCCTGCCACAGGAGCAGGGCGTTCGTGTGGTCGACCAGCTCGCCACAGCTGAGGCGGACCCTCCGGGGCGGGGGGCAGTGGACGCGGTGGACGTGACGACCTTGGTGACCTTGCGGGCAGCGGCAGGGGTGGGCAAGAAGGATGCCTCGGTGAGCGCGTCGACCCTGATCGGGGTACGTCGACCTCAGGAGTGAGCTCGGCGGTCGAACAGCCGACACCAAGATCGCGACGATCTTGCGCTTATCGTGGACCGAATCCGACAAATCCTCGCGATAACTGCAAGATCGTCGAGATCGCAGGTGTCAGCCTCGCCTCGCGACGAACGCAGGTCAGCGTTGTCTGACTGAGCGTGGTGCTCAGGTCGCTGAGCGTGCAAAGTGGGGCTGTCGGGCGGGTGGAGGCACGGCAACCTTCTCGATGGATGTCGAGGTATGGCGATCGGATGCGTGTCTGCTGACGAGCCGTCGGCGTGTCAGTCGACGAGGCGCAGTGGATCATCAACTCGGCAATCCTCGCCGGTGACCGGTCGATGGTCTACGGCTTGCGCATCCACGTCGCCGGATCGGTGGCGAAGATTCCCTTGCCCTGGTGGCGACGGATCACCGCAAGGGCTTCGAGTCGGACGTTTACCAGCTGCATGGTGGACGAACTGACCGTGTAGATCTCGCAGAACTGGGCGATCGACGGCAACTTGCTGCCGGGCGGGTACTTACCTGAGCGGATGTCGGCCATGATCTTGTCGGCGACCCGCAGGTAATCGGGCTTGGCAGGCATGACGCTCCTGCATGTCGGGGCTCCTCGCGTGGCGACTCCAATTTGATCACAAGGAAGGTGCGCGAGCAATGGAACTTGAGTTACTTGGCTTCCTCATATAAGTTGCTTCCACGGGCGCTCCTCGCGTGGCAACGACGGAGTGCTCGTGCCCTGGTCGGGGCGGGGTGGTGGCTCGCGGCCTGCCCGCCCCGACCGCCCTACCCGAGTGAACCCCTGCGAAACCCGCAACCCGCGACACCCGTACCCAGGAAACCCACCAGAAGCCGCTCCGGGGTCGTACCCGCCGAATGAGGCTGCGACCGGCCGGAGCTGGGGCGACCCGTCGGCTACGAGCGCTCCCGTATACGCCTTCCCGGCCGGCGGGTCGCCCCATCCAACTCCTGACGAAGGGGAACCCCCGCGATGCGCAACCTTCTCCACCGGATCTTCAGTCGACCCCGCCGCCGCCTCCACCACGTCATCGAGCCGCAGCCGGCCGGGCGGCCCCGCAACGCCGGGGTGTTCCGCCGCCCGCCGCTGCGGCCCCGGATCTACCCCAGCCAGGTCCGCGACCGCCGGTTCCGCGAGGTCCGCCGTGGTCTCGACCCGGACGAGGTGTACGCCTTCCTGCACTACGTCGCCGAGGACCTGACCGCCCTGCGGGACGATCTGCGGCGCACCGACGACGAGAACCTGCGGATCAAGCGTGCGCTGCGCGAATGGCAGTCGGCCCAGACCCGGATGTACGCATGAGTGGCGGGCCGCGTACCCACATGGTGTTGACCGTCGCGAACCTGGACGCCGGCGTGGTCGCCTCGGCCAGCGTCGCCGTCGGCACCCACGCCGACTCCGGCGGTGGCTGGCGGCTGCCGCTGGCGCCGGTACGCGACGAACTCGCCGCTCAGGTCAAAGTGGACTGCTCGACGCTGCGGGAGCTGCGCCACCCGGCGTGGACGATCCTGCTCGGGCGGACCGTGGCGGCGGCGCCGGCCAGCGCCGACGACCGGCTCGGCCGGCTCTGCGCCCTCGCCGACCTGCTCTGCCTGGACCTGGTCGTCGAGGCCCGGTGGGGCGTGTACGCGGCCGGCCTGAACTGGGACATCCGGTTCGAGGTGCCCGGCGCGGCCGTTCCACGCGACCAGCGTGGGTACGCCGACAGCCTGCCCGCCGCGCTGGAGCGCACCAGCGTGCTGGACGCGCTGGCGGGGCTCGCCGAGCGGTCGTTGACCGCGCCGGCGTACTTCCTGCGGCCGCAGGCCCGTTCGACGCTGCCGCCCGAGGCGATCGACGCCGACCAGTTGGAACGCCGGATCATCCGGGACTGCGGCGACGGGCCGCCGACGACCGGGCCACCGACGACCGGGGCGCAGGCCATCTGGCGGGACCGCCGTTGGCGGCACACCTCGCTGCGGCGGATCCTCGGCCCCCGTCCGGCGATCCCGGAACGCGCGCCGCTGCTGTGCCGGGCTCAGCAGCCGTCGTCGCCACCGTGGTGGGGCGAGCCGATCCTCGGGGTGCCGTGCCTGGACTGTCACGCCACCGGTTGGCGGCACCCGGTGCTGACCTGCCGGCGCTGCGGCGGTCACGGGCGGCGGTACGCCGGTGCCGTCGTCACCGTCACCAATCTGCGGGACCGGGCGACCCACGTCGAGTGGCGGGCGTCGACCAGCGACCCAGACCCCGTCACCGCAGACAGTGTGGACCGGTGGCGGGACCAGCGGTTGCCGGAGCGGTTCCGGCTCGGTCGGTGGGCGGGGGTGTTCGGGGTACGGCCGGTGGACCTGCTGGATCTGACCCACGAGCGGGTGCTGTCGCTGTGGCTGCGTGACGGCATCGCGGCGCGCGACGGCAGCTCCGGCAGTTTCGGGCACCCGGTCCGGCGGTACGTTGCCGAGGCCGCCGCCGGCCGGCCCGGTGCCCGGCTGCTGGTGCACGCCACCGACTGGGCCGAGTTGCCGGCCTTCGACGCCGTCGCCGCGCTGGTCGTCGGGCTCGGTCTGGCGCTGCGGGTCACCGCCTGTGAACTGCCCCGCCAGGTCGACCAGCCGATGATGTCGTACGGCCTGTTCTGGTCGGTCGACGTGGTGCCGGCGGCGGTCCCGGTCGACGAGTCGGCCCCGCTGGAACGGCCGTTGGGCGCGAGTGTGCAGCAGGCGGTAGCGGACTGCCTGTACCGCCTGGATCTGCGTGCCGCCGAGTCGGTGCCGACCGATCGGGCGCAGCCGGTGCCGGTGCCGCAGCAGTTGGTGCCGCCGGTCGTGCCGGACCTCGTCGGGCGGCTCACCGCGCTGGCCGCCGACGCGGTCGGCCGGGTCGCGGCGGCGCATCTCGACCACGCTGGCTGCCGCTACTGGACCACCGCCGCCAGCTGACCGACGACCCGCTGACAGCGATCGTCAGCTGGCAGCGGTCCCGGTCGCCGTCACTCTCAGTTAGACAGTGGTGTACGCCACAATTTGCCGGCGCAACTATTGGCCGGGAGCGCTCCCACACTCCCTGGTAGACCGGTTTAGCCAGGTCGCGCCGAGGGTGAGCGACCCCCTACCCATCGACACCGAAGGGGTGGTGTTGACTACGAGCTCAGCGGTATCGTGCCACGCGCATCGGCGTTGGCCAGCTGTGGACGTGCGCTGCTCCACTCAGGCCGCCATTCGATTGGATACAAGTTGGCACGCACACAGGCCGACGGCCAGCAGCCGAAGAAGTCCCGACGCGGCAACGACCGTCAGCAGTCGATCAAGCGCAGGGTCATCCGGCTGGTCCTCATCCCCGGCGTGGCCGCCCTGGCGCTCTGGCTCGCCGCCTCCGGCTACCTGGTCTTCCAGGGTTTCTACAACCGACAGGTCGCCGTCGGCGTCCGCGAGGTGTCGATCCCGGCGGTCCCGGCGCTGGCCTCCATCCAGGAGGAGCGCCGCCTCGGCATCGCCTACCTGGCCCAGTCCGACAACGACCTGCAGGAACTGCTCGACCAGCGGCGGCAGACCGACGAGCAGCTGGCCGCGCTACGGGCGGTCGCCGAAGGCTCCCTCGCCGCCGCCCCCGACTCGATCGTCAACCAGTGGAACACCCTGACCGGGTACCTGGACCAGCTGCCCAGCATCCGGACCACCATCGACTCCCGGTCGGCCAGTGGCCAGGAGGCGTACGAGTTCTACAACGGCCTGCTCGACGCCGCGACCGAGATGTTCGACATCCAGGCCCGGATCGTGCCCGACGTGACCGCCGCCCAGGGTGGTATCGCCGCCACCGAGGCGTTCCTCTCCAGCGACCTCATGTCGCGGGCCGGCTCCCTCGGCGACGAGGCGTTCAGCTCCCGGTCCTTCACCGAGCAGGAACATCTCGCCTTTGTCCAGCTGGTCGGTGCCTACCGGGCCACCTTGGCCGCCGTCTCCCCGCACCTGCGCCCCGACGCCCAGCAGCGCTACGAGGAGATCGTCGCCAGCGACGCCTGGCAGCGGCTGCAGGCCGCCGAGAACGAGCTGATCGCCGCCGGTGCCTGGGGCAACTCGGTCCCCGGCGGGCTCGGCGTCGACCGTACGCAGTGGGCCGAACTCACCGCGCAGGTCTCCGCCGACCTGGTCGACCTGGTCATCGTGCAGGCCGACTCGGTCTCCGCGCAGACCCTGCGTACCGGTAACAACCAGCTGCTGCTGGCGCTGCTCGGCAGTCTCCTCGCGCTGGCCGTCGCGGTCGCCGCGACCGTCTGGGCGGTCCGGCAGTCGCAGGTCCTCGTCGACCAGGCGCTGTCGCTGCGCCTGGCACAGCTCGGCCAGGACGCCTCCGCGATGGTCGACGAGCGGCTGCCGGCCGTCATGGACCGGCTGCGCCGCCGCGAACAGGTCGACCTCTCCGCCGAGCTTGCCACCAAGGACTACGGCGCCGACGAGATCGGCCAGGTGGCTCAGGTCATCAACCGGTCGCTGCAGGCGGCGGCGGCTGCGGCCGTCAACGAGGCACAGACCCGTACGTCGAGTATCACCATGCTGATGGGCGTCGCCCGGCGCCCGCAGCGGCCACTGCAGCGCGGTCTGCGGGTCATCGAGGACCTGCAAGGTCGCATCGGTGACGAGAAGCTGCTGGGCGAGCTGTTCGACATCAACCACCAGCTCACCCAGACCCGGCGCTTCCTGGAAAACCTGGTCATTCTCGCCGGTGGGCAGATCGGCCGCCGGTTCAAGAACCCCGTCCCGGTCCGCCGGGTGCTGCTGGCCGCCTTCGCCGAGTCGCAGCACTACCAGCGGATCACCCTGCGCAAGGCCGCCGACCTGGCGGTGCACGGGCACGCCGTCGCCGGCACCATCCACCTGCTCGCCGAGCTGCTGGACAACGCGCTGGCCTTCTCGCCGCCGGAGACGATGGTCTGGGTGACCTGCAACGAGGTCAAGCACGGCCTTGCGGTGGAGATCGAGGACGCCGGCATGGGGATGCGCGGCGAGGCGCTGGACCGGGCCAACGACCTGCTCGCCACCGCGCCGACCCCGGACGTGATGGCGCTGCGCGACGGTGCCCAGGTCGGTCTGCACGTCGTCGCCGAGCTGGCCAAGCGGGACGGCATCCAGGTCAGCCTGCGGACCTCGGCGTACGGCGGCCTGCTGGCGATCGTGCTGCTGCCGGAACGGCTGCTCGCCGGCCGCACCGACGACCGGACCGGCCGGGACCTGGAGCAGGAACGGCTCGTCCCGGCGATGGCCGGGGCGGTGGCCCGCCCGAACGCGCTGCGGCACCACCCCCGGGCCGCCGCCAACACCGCGACCACGACCACGACGGCACCCGCGCAGGCATCGGCGACCACGACCGCGCCGGCACATCCGCAGACGCCGGCACACCCGCAGGCACCCTCGGCCACACCGGTTCCGACGACCGTCGGGACGACCGGGGCAGCGGCCACGAACGCCGTCGCGACCGCGGCGGCGCCCGGCAGCACCGTCGGGCCGGCCCCGGTGATCCCCGGACCGGCGTCGACGGCCGGCTCCGCCCCGGTGGGCGGCGGCACGGTGTACGAACGACGGAGCACAGGCGACGTGGCAGGACATCCGTACCGTACCGGCGACCCGGCCGACTACCGGCGCAACGGGGCCGCCCAGGTGGAGTGGCGGCTCGACCCGGAGCCGGCCGAGTCGGACCCGGCCGCCGCCGACGGCACCCCGGTCACCGGTACGCCGCCGTCCGCCCCGCCGGCCCGGCCGCCGCTGCCGCACCGCCAACCGCAGCAGCACATCGCGCCGGAGCTGCGCGACGAGATCGCGGCGGACGGTGACCCTGGTGCGGCCGCCACACCGATGCGCTCCCCGGAGGAGGCCAGAAACCGATTCAGCCGGTACCAGCGGGCCTGGAGCGCCGGTCAGGCGGCAGCCAGCGACGACGCGGCGGCCAACGACGCCCCGGCAACTAATGATGATCAAGGCAGGAACGCGTGACCAACTCTCACCCGCAGAACGACCTGACCTGGATGTTGGACGACCTCGTCGGGGTCCCTGACGTCCTGTACGCGGTGGTCCTGTCCACCGACGGTCTGATCATCCAGAAGTCCACATCGCTGCCGCAGGACCAGGCCGAACTGCTCGCCGCCGGGGCGTCGTCGCTGCACAGCGTCGCCGCCGGGGTCAGTCGCCGGTTCGACAGCGGCCCGGTGCACCAGGTCATCGTCGAGTACCGGGGGCAGAGCCTGTTCATCGCCGCCGCCGGGCACAACGCCCGGCTCGCCGTCCTGTGCGAGCAGAGCGTCGACATGGGCACCGTCGCGTACGAGATGAGTCGGCTGGTCACCCGCATCGGTGAGTACCTGAGCACCGATCCACGGACCGCGGTGACGCAGATCAACGGCAATCCCGGGCCGGGCCGATGACACACGACGTGTGGGACGGCGACGACGACTCGGAGGCGGGCCGACTGGTCCCGCTCTACATCCTGGTCAACGGGCGGACCAGCCCACGCAACACCAACCTCGACCTGGCCACCCAGGTGGTGGCGCTGCCCGCCGACCTGTCGCGGCTGGAACCGGAGTACCGGGAGATCGTCGAGCGCTGCTCGACCTGGATGTCGATCGCCGAGATCGGCGCCTACCTGCACCACCCGCTCACCATCACCAAGGTGATGGTCGACGTGCTGCTCGAGCAGGGCTACCTGGACATCGGTACGCCGGCCCAGCAGAAGATCGCCGACCGTGACCTGCTGGCGACCGTGCTCGCGGGCCTTCAGCGACTGTAGACGAGAAGGACTGATCACCGTGGATCGCAAATCGGTCAAGGTCGTGGTCGCTGGCGGATTCGGCACGGGCAAGACCACCATGGTCGGCTCGGTCAGCGAGATTCCGCCGCTGACCACCGAGGAGGTGCTGACCGAGGCCAGCATCGGCGTCGACGACGTCACCGGCATCGAGGACAAGACCAGCACCACCGTCGCCCTCGACTTCGGCCGGATCACCATCGCCGAGGACGTCGTGCTCTACCTGTTCGGCACCCCCGGGCAGGACCGCTTCTGGTTCATCTGGGACGAGCTGGCCCAGGGGGCGATCGGTGCCGTGGTGCTGGTCGACACCCGTCGGCTGGACAGCAGCTTCGCCGCCATCGACTACTTCGAGCGACGCGGCATCCCGTTCGTGGCCGCGGTCAACCAGTTCTTCGGTGAGTGCCTCTACACCGAGGAGGAGATTCGGGGCGCGCTGGAGCTGGATCCGGCCGTACCGCTGCTGTGGACCGACGCCCGGGACCGGGCCTCCTGCAAGGAGACCCTGATCGAGCTGGTCAAGCACGCGATGCGCCGGCTGCCGGTGGCCAGCTGAGCCTGCCCCGCCCAAGGTCCGGCTATGCCGGGTCAGCCGGACCTTGATGCCCCGGCTACGCCGGGGCCAGCCGGACCTTGAAGTGGCGCAGTAGCGGCGGTGCGGAGACGATCCGGTAGCCGCCGACCCGCTGCGGATCCTTGGCGATGTCGGCCAGCACCTCGGCGACGTACTCCAGATGGGCGTCGGTGTAGACCCGGCGCGGGATCGCCAGCCGGACCAGCTCGAACGGTGCCGGCGTCACCAGCTGGTGGGCGTCGTCGAGCCCGCCCAGGTACAGCGAGCCCAGCTCGGCGCAGCGGATCCCGCCGTCGAGGAAGAGCTGGCAGCCCAGGGCGTGGCCGGGGAACTGGTGCGGCGCCAGGTGCGGCAGTAGCCGACCCGCGTTCAGGTAGAGGGCGTGGATGCCGGCGGGTGCGACCGTGGCCACCCCGGCGTCGGCGAGCAGCCGGGCCAGCCGGGCGGTCGAGGCCGCGCGGGAACGCAGGTACGCCGGTTCGAGCACCTCCCGTACGCCCTGGGCGAGCCGTTCCAGGTCGTGTCCGGCGAGACCGCCGTAGGTGGAGAAGCCTTCGGTGGCGATCAGGTTGGCCTCGCAGGCGGCGTACCGGGCCTCGTCGCGCAGTCCGATGACCCCGCCGATCGCCGACAGGCCGTCCTTCTTCAGGCTGATGACGCAGCCGTCGGCCAGGTCGAAGGCGGCGCGGGCGATCTCGCGCGGAGTCTTGTCGCGGTACGCCTCCTCGCGTTGCGACACCAGCCAGGCGTTCTCGGCGAACCGGGCCGCGTCCAGGAAGAACGGCACGTCGAAGCGGCGGCACAGGTCCCGTACGGCGGTCAGGTTCGCCATCGACACCGGCTGCGCGCCGAGCCCGTTGTTGGTGATCGTCATCAGCACCACGCCGACCCGGTGCCCGTCCGGGCCGGTCAGGGTCCGCTCCAGCGCGTCGAGGTCGATGTCGCCCTTGAACGGTGCGTCGTCGTCCAGGTCGGTGGCGGCGGCGCAGGGCAGGTTGACCGCCTGCGCGCCGGCCAGCACCACGTTGGCGTGGGTCGTGTCGAAGTGGGTGTTGCTGATGCTGATCTGGCCGGGTTTCAGCAGGTCACCGAAGAGGATCCGTTCGCCGGCCCGGCCCTGGTGGACCGGGAGCACGTGCGGGTAGCCGGTCAGGTCGCGGATCTCGTCGCGGAACCGGAACCAGGAGCGGGCCCCGGCGTACGATTCGTCGCCGAGCGCCGCCGCAGCCTCCTGCAGGGTGGAGGTGGCCCCGGTGCCGGAGTCGGAGAGCAGATCGATGGTGATCTGGTCGGCCCGCAGATTGAACGGGTTGTAACCGGCGTCGGCCAGCGCGGCGCGTCGCTCGTCTGCGGTCAGGAACGGGATCGGCTCCACCACCTTGATCCGGTACGGCGGCAGGGTGGTGCGTCGGTCGGCTGGCTGCATCACATGCTCCCGGCGTTCATCGGCGTACGGTGTCGCCCGGGTCGCGCCGCGGCGACCTGGTGGGCTTCGGCGGACAGGTAGACGGTGATGCCGGGGCGAGGGCGGCCGACCCGCAGTGACACGTGCGCGATCAGGCCGACGCCGTCGGCCAACGGCCGGTCGGTGACCGCGTCGATTGCCGGGTCGAGCCGGCTGGCGTCGAGGCCGTACCGGTCGAGCAGTTCGTGGACCCGGTCGCGGGCCTGGACGTCGTCGTCGACGTAGTCGCGGATCGGCACGTACAGGCTGTAGCCGACCGGCTGGGTGGCGCCGGTGGTGAAGGTGTAGCTGCTGACCAGGGGGCGGCGCGCGTAAGGGCCGGGGCCGCCGGCCGCGGTGGTGCAGAAGTCAGCGACCTGTTCGGGGTCGATGCCGTCGACCACGGTCGCGGCGCGGACGGCGTCGTCGGCGGTCGCGTCGTACTGGCTGACGTAGAGCTTGACCCGGGCCTGGTCGCCGTCGTGCAGGTCCAGCGCGAAGAACGTCAGCTGGTCGCGTCGGCCCAGCTCACCGGGGCGCAGGCCGCCGTCGACCATCATCGGGTACGCGGCGTCGAGCCCCAGCTTTCGTAGCGCTTCGACGACCAGCGCGGCACTGTGCTCCTCGCCGCGTACCGCCGGGTTGAAGTAGACCTTGAGTTCGGGTCGGCGGCTGCTGCGGAAGACCAGCGAGTACCACAGCGCGAAGGCGCCGCGCGGCTGGTCGGTCTCGAAGACCTCGCGGACCGCGTCGAACCGGCTGGTGGCCAGGTCGAACCGGTCGACCTGGCGGTCCAGGAAGCGGTACGCGGCCCGGGCGTGCGCGGCGAGGTCTCCGGTGGCGGCCTGGGCCTCGGCGAGGATCCGCAGGGTCGGCGGTTCGGCCTCGTTGAACGCGACGGAGTACTCGACCGGGGTGTGGTCGTCGGCGATGTCGGACGGCCAGGCCGGTGGCTGGTCGACGGGTCGGGTCGCGGCCGGGCCGAGCAGGTCGGCAACGAGCTGCCGGGGGATGGTCGGATCGGTGTCGACGACCGCGCAGAGCCGAGTCAACTGTCCGGCCAGTCGGTCCAACAGGGAGGTTCCGTGCATGTGTCGCCTTCCGCCGCGCCCCCGCAACATCCTGGCCCTTTGGTGATCATCCGACTTCACATAGTGATCTCTGGCCGGGGTAGTTGTCGAGTGAGACAAATTTCACTGATCCTGAGTGGATTGTCAGGATGGGTGAATTGCCAGCTTGGCGCGGTGGACGAATCCGTCCTATGCGGGAGTAGTGGACCTGGGGCGACTGTGTCGAATAGTGGGATTGACCAAGTTTGATGCGCTGTGGTGCAACGTTGCTGCTCGGTGGGGGCACGTACTGCGACCAGCGCAGACTCCTGTGTGGAACACATGTTCCACACAGGAATGATCCTCGGCGGGAACCTGCGTTCGGGTTACCGACCGCCGACCGCCGACCGCCGACCGCCGATCAGGCCGACTTGCGGTCGGCGGTCTTCCTCGCTGTCGAGCTGCGGGAGCTGGCCTTCTTGGCGGCAGCCTGCTTGGCACCGGCCTTCTTGGCGGCGGTCTTCGTGCCGCCGCTCTGCTTGGCGGCGTCCTTCGTGTCGGCGGCAGCCTTCTTCGCCGGCTCGCTCTTGCCGGCCGACTCGGCCTTCCTCGCTGGCTGAGCCTTCTTCGCCGGCTCGGCCCGCTTGGCTGGCTCGGCCTTCTTCGCGGCGGTCCGACGCGCCGCCGGGGCCTTGCCGCCCGCCTTCCTCGCCGAGGTGATCGGGGTCGGCTCGGCCGGGGCCCGGTCGCTGTCGGCAGCCTCGTCGGCGGCCTCGCCACGGGCCACCCGGGCCCGCTCCACCGAGGCCCGCAACGCCGCCATCAGGTCCACCGCCGCCGGCGGTGCCTCCGCCTCCTCCTCCGGCGCGACGATCTCCCTGCCCTCCACCTTGGCGTCGATGACCTCCTGCAAGGCGGCCCGGTAGTCGTCCGTGTACTCGTCCGGGGCGAACTCGCCGGCCATCGAATCGATCAGCGAGGCCGCCATCGCCAGCTCCGGCGGCCGGACCTGCACGTCGTCGTCGAGGAAACCGAACGACGCCTGGCGGATCTCGTCCGGCCAGAGCATCGTGTTGAGCACCAGCACGTTGTCGCGGACCCGCAGGGTGGCCAACTGCTCCCGCTGCCGCAGCGCCACCTTGACGATCGCCACCCGGTCGGAGTCGGCCAGAGCGTCGCGCAGCAGCACGTACGGCTTGGTCGCCGTGCCCTCCGGCTCCAGGTAGTAGGCCTTGTTGTAGAGGATCGGGTCGACCTGGTCGGCCGGCACGAACTCCAGTACGTCGATCGCCCGCGACGTGCTCAGCGGCAGATCCGAGAAATCCTCGTCGGTCAGGATCACCATCTCGCCACCGCCGAGGTCGTAGCCCTTGGCGATGTCGTCGTAGCTGACCTCCTCGCCGTCGACCGAGCAGACCCGCTTGTACCGGATCCGGCCGCCGTCGGTGCGGTGCACCTGGTGGAACCGGATGTCCTTCTCCTCCGTGGCGGAGTACAGGCGTACCCCGATCGACACGAGGCCGAACGACACCGCGCCTTTCCAGATCGCGCGCATGGTGAGTCCCCTTCGCCACCACCGGCGGCCGCCGCCCTGTCCCGCCCTTCCCCAAGGTCAAGATCGCCAGGTCGGCCCGGTGTTGCTTCAGGATCGCATCCGAGCGAACTCAGCGCGACCGCTTCGTTGCTGGTTTTACAGTGGCAGGGTGCCGGGTGGACCGCTGCGGCCGATGCTCGCGACGACCGGGGAGCTGCCCACAGGCCCCGGCTGGCGGTACGAGCTCAAGTGGGACGGGGTCCGCGCGCTGGCCGACATCTCCGGCGGCGGGCAGCGGCTGTACGCCCGCTCCGGCGCCGAGATCACGGTGGCCTACCCGGAGCTGTCCGGGCTGCCCCGTACCCTGGACGACGCCCTGCTCGACGGGGAGATGGTGCTGCTCGACGCCGCCGGCCGGCCGTCGTTCACCGCGCTCGCCGAGCGGATGCACGTACGGGACCCGGCGCGGGCCGCCCGGCTGGCCGCCGGAGCCCCGGCCACGTACATGATCTTCGACCTGCTGCGGTTACGCGGCGCGGACCTGACCGGCTGGCCGTACCACGACCGCCGGCACGCGCTGGAAGCCCTCGGCCTGGCCGGGCCGGCCTGGGCGGTGCCGCCCAGCTTCGCCGACGGGCCGGCCACCCGGGCCGCCGCCGCCGAGCACGGCCTGGAGGGCGTGGTCGCCAAACGACACGACGCGATCTACCGTCCAGGGGTGCGCAGCCCTGACTGGGTCAAGGTGAAAATCGAGCTGACCAGGGATTTCGTCGTCGGCGGCTGGCGGCCCGGGGTGCGGCGCGTCGGCGGGCTGCTGGTCGGCGTACCGGGGCGGGACCCGGCCGGCGCGGCGACCGGTGCCCTGCGGTTCACCGGCCGGGTCGGTGGCGGCATCGGGGCGGCCGCCGAGCGCGCCCTGCTGGCCGCGCTCGAACCGCTGCGTACCGACGGGTCGCCGTTCGACAGGCCGCTGCCGCGCGAGGACGCCAAGGGCGCGATCTGGGTCCGCCCCGAGGTCGTGATCGAAGTACGGTACGGCCAGCAGACCCCGGACGGGCGGCTGCGCTTCCCACGCTTCCTGCGGATCCGCCCGGACGTGCCGGCCACCGACGTCGACGCCGAGGCCGCCGATGCCGGCTGACCTGAGGTGGGGTGCCGCCGATGCGGGGTGACCTGAGGTCGGGTGCCGCCGATGCCGGCTGACCGGGGACCGGGGGCGGCCGGGCGGATCCGGGTGGAGGTGGCCGGTCGGGCGCTGGAGCTGTCGAACCTCGACAAGGTGCTCTACCCGGCGGCCGGGTTCACCAAGGGCGAGGTGATCGACTACTACACCCGGGTCTCCGGGGTGCTGCTGCCGCACCTCGCCGACCGGGCGCTCACCCGGATCCGCTACCCGAACGGGGTCGACGGGCAGTTCTTCTTCGAGAAGAATGCCCCGGCCAGCACCCCTGACTGGGTGCGTACCGCCCGGTTGCCGACCCCTGGGTCCTCGCGCGGCCGCGAGGAGATCGACTTCGTCGTCGCCGACGACCTGCCCACCCTGGTCTGGCTGGCCAACCTGGCCGCGCTGGAGCTGCACACCCCGCAGTGGCGGGTCGGCGCCGACCCCGATCTGCTGGTCGTCGACCTCGATCCGGGGGCGCCGGCCGGGATCGAGCAGTGCTGCGTGGTCGCGGTGGCGATCAGGGACCGGTTCGCCGACGACGGCATCGCCTGCTGGCCGAAGACCTCCGGCCGCAAGGGCATGCAGCTGTGTGCGCCGGTTTCCGCCACCCAGTCGGCCGAGGTGATCTCGAGGTACGTCAAGCAGGTCGCCGAGGAACTGGAACGCACCCGCCCGCAGGAAGTCACCTCCAGGATGGCGAAGCGGCTGCGCCCGGGAAGGGTCTTCATCGACTGGAGTCAGAACAACGCGGCGAAGACGACGGTGGCGCCGTACTCGCTGCGGGCCGGCCCGGTCCCGGCCGCCTCGACCCCGCTGACCTGGCCGGAGGTGGAGGCCGCGGCGGCGGGGGACCCCGGTGTGGTGCGCCAGTTCACCGCCGCCGAGGTGCTGGACCGGATCGACGAGTACGGCGACCTGCTCGCCGACCTGCTCACCGTCGGCCCACCCGTCCCCTCATGATCCCGACGATCTTGCAGTTATCGTGGAACAAAGTGGACATATCCTCGCGACGAGTGCAAGATCGTCGCGATCATGGGCGCGATCATGGGCGTGGGCGTGGGCGCAGGGGGCAGGGGTCAGGGGAGGGCGGGGCCGAGGACGTCGTCGGCGTCGACGATCGTGTACGCGTAGCCCTGCTCGGCGAGGAACCGTTGCCGGTGTGCGGCGTACTCGGTGTCGACGGTGTCCCGCGAGACCACGGTGTAGAAGTGCGCCTGCCGGCCGTCGGCCTTGGGCCGTAGGACCCGACCGAGGCGCTGCGCCTCCTCCTGCCGGGAGCCGAACGTGCCGGAGACCTGGATCGCCACCGCCGCCTCCGGCAGGTCGATCGAGAAGTTGCCGACCTTGGAGATGATCAACGTCGGGATCTCGCCGTGGCGGAACGCGTCGAACAGCCGTTCCCGCTCCTTGTTGGTCGTCGCGCCCTGCACGATGGGGGCGTCGAGGTACTCGCCGAGAGCGTGCAACTGGTCGATGTAGGCCCCGATGACCAGCACCTGGTCGCCCTGATGCCGCTGCACCAGCGCCTTGACCACCGGCAGTTTGGTGCGCGCGGTCGCCGCCGACCGGTACCGCTCCTCGGTCTCGGTGACCGCGTACGCCATCCGTTCCGCGTCGGTCAGGGTGACCCGGACCTCGACGCACTCGGCCGGGGCGATCCAGCCCTGCGCCTCGATGTCCTTCCACGGCGCGTCGTAGCGCTTCGGGCCGATCAGCGAGAAGACGTCACCTTCCCGGCCGTCCTCACGGACCAGGGTGGCGGTCAGCCCGAGCCGCCGACGGGCCTGCAGGTCGGCGGTGAACCGGAAGATCGGCGCCGGCAGCAGGTGCACCTCGTCGTAGACGACCAAGCCCCAGTCGCGGGCGTTGAACAGGTCCAAGTGGGTGAACGCACCCTTACGCCGTGAGGTCAGCACCTGGTACGTCGCGATGGTGACCGGGCGGATCTCCTTGCGTTCGCCGGAGTACTCGCCGATCTCCTCCTCGGTCAGCGAGGTCCGGGCGATCAGCTCCCGCTTCCACTGCCGGCCGGCGACCGTGTTGGTGACCAGGATCAGCGTGGTCGCCTTGGCCTGCGCCATCGCCGCCGCGCCGACCAGGGTCTTGCCGGCGCCGCAGGGCAGCACCACCACCCCGGATCCGCCGGCCCAGAACTGCTCCACCGCCTCCCGCTGGTACGAGCGCAGCGTCCAGCCGGGCTGCCCGTCACCGCCGGCCGTGGCCAGCTCGATCGGGTGCGCCTCGCCGTCGACGTAGCCGGCCAGGTCCTCGGCCGGCCACCCCAGCTTGAGCAGGCCCTGCTTGAGCCGACCCCGTTCGGACGGGTGCACCGCGACGGTGTCGTCGTCGATCTTCGCGCCGAACATGCCGGCGAGCTTCTTGCTCTTGACCACCTCGGTCAGCACCGCCCGGTCGGTGGCCCGCAGCACCAGCCCGTGCGCCGGGTCGTTGACCAGTTGCAGCCGGCCGTACCGGTCCATGGTCTCGGCGACGTCGACCAGCAGCGCGTTCGGTACGGGGTACCGGGAGAACTTCAGCAGCGCGTCGACGACGCTCTCGGCGTCGTGCCCGGCGGCGCGGGCGTTCCACAGCCCGAGCGGGGTGAGCCGGTAGGTGTGTACGTGCTCCGGGGAGCGTTCCAGCTCGGCGAAGGGTGCGATGGCCATCCGGCAGGCGGTGGCGTCCGGATGGTCGATCTCCAGCAGCAGGGTCTTGTCCGACTGGACGATGAGCGGGCCGTTGTGCACGTCAGTCCCCCCTTGTGGCCGACCTGCCAGTTTGGCACACCGGCCGGCTGCCCGCCCCGCTTGCGGTGACCGACGCCACTGTCGGAGTCCCGATTGAAGAGAATCGTTCGGATTACGCAACCGACCTGGCCGGTGTCGCGTCTCTAACCACGACGGCCGTCCCGGTCGGGTGCGTCCGTCACGGTGGTCGGTGGATGTCGCGGGACGCGTTCGATCCGCACAGCGACCCACCCCGGGCGGCAGCGCCGGCCGGAGAGTGCGGCGCGGCGGGCGGAGCAACGGGGGCGAGCGGTCCGTGGGCGGCGCCCAGCCGGCACCGTACGGCCGTCGTCCGCTGACGACCGACCAGGTCGGTCGTCAGCGGACGACGGTCTCCGCGTGAGCGACGGCAGTCTGTGCCGGGGCGGTGGGCGTCCGGGGGGTGGCCGATGTGCCCGGACCGGTCGGCACCAGGCCGACTCCGGGTACGTAGCGGACCGGGACCGGGTCGGTGATCTCCCCGACGAACCGGCCGTCCTCGTGGTCGCGGAAGCCGATCAGCTGCCAACCGCCGACGCCGTCGGGCAGCAGGCGCGGCGCGTAGAGGCTCGGATGGGCGTACGGCATCGCGGCGGCGACGTCCCACGGGCCGGTGGTGGAGGTCCCGGGCGCCACCCAGACCTGGGCCGCGTCGGGACCACCCCGGTCGGCGGTGACCGAGTTGGTGCAGAACAGCATCAACGGCTGGCCGTCCATCACCACCACCTGCGGCACCTCGAGGTGGCCGAAGCCCGCCGGGGTGGACACCGGCGGCCGTACCTGCCAGGTGAGCAGGTCGTCGGAGGTGGCGTGGCCGATGACGCCGCGCGAGTCGGCCACGCCGTCGCGGGCTCGGGCGGTGATCAGCATGTGCCAGCCGTTGCCGGCCGGGTCCGGGTAGACCCACGGGTCCCGCCAGGCCTGCTCGTACCAGGCGTCCCGGTCGAGCAGTTCGTACCAGGTGGGGTCGGCTTCGACGAGCGGGCCGTCGCCGTGGCGGTGCCAGCTGACCAGGTCGTCGGAGACGGCCAGGCCGATCCGTTGGACCAGGCCCTGTTCGGCCCGGCTGACCCCGGTGTAGAACAGGTACCACCGGCCGTCGGGACCGCGTACCGTGCTGCCGGTCCAGGTGGCCAGGTCGTCCCAGGCGGGGGCGTCGGCGGGGACCAGCGCGTCGGCGACCAGTCGCCAGTCGTGCAGGTCCGTCGAGACCGCGTGGCCGATGGTGGCGCGGTGGTGGCGGCGGTGCGGGTCGAGCAAGGCTCGGGAGGCGCGCAGGAAGAACGCGTGCCACAGGCCGTCGTCGTCCCGTGCGTACCAGCTGTCCCACACCCAGTGGTCCGATAGCCGAAGCATGCGTTGGAACCTAACAGTAAATCGGTTTAGCGCCAAGCGTGGGACTGGTCCGGACCGGTCCCACGCAGGATCGCGCTGGTGCCGCTGGTGCCGCTGGTGCCGCTGGTGCCCGCACGGGCGCACCCGGCCTGCCGTCAGTGCGGCCGGGGGGCGGCGATCGACTTACGGCGGCGCAGCGGCATCGGCACCACGCAGGGGGTGCCGGGCTCGCCGTCGAGCAGGATCTCCACCGCCCGACGGCCCATCTGCTCGTGGGGCAGGGCCGCGGTGAACAGCCCCGGGCGCAGCCAGGTGGCGATCGGGTCGTCGTCGAACGAGACGATCGAGATGTCCGTCGGGACGGTCAGGCCCGCGTCGGCGACTGCCTGGTACGCGCCGAAGGCGAGCCGGTCGTTCATGCAGATCACGGCGGTGGGGCGGTCGGGCCGGTCGAGGATGCCGCGCATCGTGGTGTAGCCGTGTTCGGGCAGCCATTCCCGGCAGGACGGCTCGGCGTACAGCGTGGCTCCGGCGGCGGACAGCGCGTGCCGGATGCCCCGCAGTCGGGCCTCGGCGGCGAGGGAGACCTCCGGGTCCCGTTCCTTGAGCCGGTTGCGCCCGATGAGCGCGATCCGGTGCCGGTGGCCCTGCTTGAGCAGGGCCTCGGTGACGGCCCGGCCGGCCTGTTCGTCGTCGGGGACGACGCAGGGCAGGTCGTCGGCGCTGGTGGCGTTGAGCAGCACCACCGGTCCGCCCAGGATCGCCGGCGGCACGGTCAGCCGGCGGGTCGCCATCGCGGCGTAGATCACCCCGTCGACCTGGCGGTCCAGCATGGCCTCGATCGCGTACCGCTCGAAGGCCGCGTCGCCCTGGGTCTCGGTGATCAGCAGGACGTGGTCGCGCTCCCGGGCGGCGTCCAGCGCGCCCCGAATCAACCCACCGGCAAATCGGGTAGTAGCCACGATGTCGGACACGAAGGCAATGGTGGCGGTTTTTCTGGTCCTGAGGCTTCGTGCGGCGACGTTGGGGCGGTAGCCTAGTTCTTCGGCGGCGGCGAAGACGCGCTGATGTGCCTCCACCGACAGGCGCGTGCCCTCCCGTCCGTTCAGCACCATCGAGGCAGCGGTCTTGGACAGACCGGCGCGTCGGGCGACATCTGCCAGTGTCGCCCGATTTCGAGGTGTTGATCCGTTAGGTGAGGTTTCTTTGTCCACAGCATTGCCTCCGCCGGTCAGGCCCATGCTCAATGATGCGATGGTGGGCCGGCCGGGTCACCGGCGGGTCACGGCCGTGGCGGGACCGGATCGCTGGTAGCGGCCGGTCCGCCGGGGTGGCGTCGGCCGAACCGGTGGCCGGGCAGTGGTCGACGGGGCGGGTGTGCCGGGGCGGCCGGTCCAGTGTGAACGAGCCGTTTCCGGACCGTTGCCAACTAGTCCTTGACAGCAGTGAGCAATCGGAAGCATGCTCTGCTAAATCAGTTTAGCTAGGGAGTTCCCGACGGCCTCGGCCGTCGGCCGGTGAACCGAAACAACCGCTGCGCCGCGTGGGATCGGCGCAACTGGTGAGAACTCAAGGAGTCCCGATATGCGTAGTTTCGCGCGGAAGCTCCACGCCGGTCGCCCGGCAGTGGTGCTGGCGCCGCTGATGGCGGCGGCCCTCGCAGTCAGCGCCTGCTCGCCGCCCGGTTCCGACCCGGTCGCCACCGACGACGGCGACACCGAGGTCAGCACCGAGCTCGGCAGCGACCCGATCACCATCGAGATGTACGCCGAGACCGGCTTCCCGCTGGCCAAGGCGCTCGCCGACGAGTTCAGCAAGCAGTACCCGAACGTCACGTTCAACGTGCGCGAGGACCAGTTCACCGTCATCGTCGAGAACGCCCCCCGGGTGCTCGCCGGCGACAACTCGCCCGACATCATCCGGCTGCCCACCATGGTCGACCTGGTCAAGGACGGCCTGCTGAAGAACCTGGACCCCTACTTCGAGGCGTACGGCTGGGACAGCTTCCCCGCCTCGCAGCTGGAGCAGCTGCGGATCACCGAGGACGGGGCACGGGGCAGCGGCTCGCTCTACGGCATGGGCCTCGGCTACAGCGTCACCGGCGTGTTCTACAACAAGGAGCTCGCCGCGCAGATCGGGATGACCGAGCCGCCGGCGACGATCGCCGAGTTCGAGGAGCTGCTGGCCGAAGCGAAGGCCGCCGGCATCCAGCCGATCATGCAGTTCAACCAGGACACCGCCGGGATCAACTTCCCGTACCAGGCCCTGCAGAACCAGTACGGCGACCAGCAGGAGATCGCCGACTGGATCTTCCAGAAGGAGGGCGCGACCTTCGACACCGAGGCGGCGCTCAAGGCGGCCCAGACCATCGAGAAGTGGGCCCAGGCCGGCTACTTCCCGGCGGACGCCAACGCCATCGACTACACGAACATGATGGGCCAGTTCCAGGAGGGCAACGGCCTGTTCATGTTCAACGGTGACTGGGAGTCCGGCAACCTGGACGCGAACATGACCGGCAACGTCGGCTTCTTCCTCTTCCCGGGGGAGACCGAGGGCGCCAACCGGGTCGCGATGTCGGCACCGAACACCTTCGGCATCGGCGCCAAGGCCAAGAACGCCGACGCGGCCGCCTTCTTCCTGAACTGGGTGCACACCAACGAGACCGCCCGGCAGATCTCCGTGCAGGTCGGCGGCTCCAGCCCGGGTGGCCCGGCGGACCTGGAGGTGCCGGTCCCGGCCGAGGGCACCGTGCTCGCCGAGACCCTCGCCGCCAGCAACCAGCTGGCCGAGGAGAACGGCGCGGTGGACTTCACCGCCAACGCGACGGGTTCGATCTTCGCCTCGGCGATCACCCCGGAACTGCAGAAGCTGATCGTCGGCCAGCAGACCCCGGAGGGGTACGTCAAGGCGGTCCAGGCCCAGTACGAAGAGGAACTGTCTCGATGACCCTGCGCGCCACCGGCAGCGCAACCCCCGGGCGGACCCACCGGACACGGTGGGCCCGCCCGGGCCGCTGGTCCGGTTGGTTGTGGGTGGTGCCGGCGCTGGTGATGTACGTGGTGTTCGTGATCCGGCCGCTGACGCTGACCTTCCAGTACTCGCTCTACCACTGGAACGGCATCGGCGCCGCGCGCTGGGCCGGTCTGGACAACTACGTCACGGTGTTCACCGACTCCGATCTACTGAAGATCATCGGCAACGCCTTCATCCTGATCATCTTCTTCAGCTTCGTCCCGGTCACCGTCGGGTTGCTGGTGGCCAGCCTGGTCCGGCGGATGGCCACCGGACTGTTCGGCACCTCGATCCGGACGATCCTGTTCCTGCCCCAGGTCATCCCGCTGGTCGCCGCCGGTATCGCGTGGAGCTGGCTGCTCTCCTCGACCGGCGTGGTCAACCAGGCGCTGCGCGCGGTCGGCCTGGGCGGGCTGGCCCGGCCGTGGCTCGGCGACTTCGACACCGCCCTGCCGTCGGTCGGTGTCATCGGTGCCTGGGTCTCCCTCGGCCTCTGCACCATCCTGCTGATCACCGGGATCGGCAAGATCGACCCGAGCCTGTACGAAGCCGCCCGGATGGACGGCGCCGGACCGGTCCGGGAGTTCTTCGCGGTGACCCTGCCCGGCCTGCGCCGGGAGATCGGCGTCTGCCTGACGGTGACCGTCATCGCGGCGCTGGCCAGCTTCGACATCGTCTACATCTCCACCAGCGGTGGTCCGGGTTACCAGACCACGGTGCCGGGTCTGGAGATCTACCGGCTCGCCTTCGCGCAACGGCAGGTCGGGCTGGCCTCCGCGCTGGGCATCGTCCTCATGGCGCTGGTGCTGATCTGCGTGCTGCCGATCCAGCGACTGACCCGGGAGGAAAAGGGATGAGGCTCAGCCGCAGCGAGCAGCTGACCGGGCGGATCTTCCTGATCCTGCTGGCCCTGGTCACCCTGCTGCCGTTCGTCAGCATGCTCTCGGCGGCGTTGCAGCCGCGCGGGACCGTCCCCACCGGGCTCGCCTGGCCGTCGGACCCGCAGTGGGGCAACTTCGCCGAGGCCTTCACCGTCGCCAACATGGGCGCACTGCTGAAGTCCAGCGGGCTGATCGTCGCCGGTGTCGTGCCGGTCGCCGTCGTCATCGCCACCATGGCCGGCTTCGGTCTCGGCCATCTCAAGATCCCCGGTGCCCGGTTCGTCTTCGTCTTCTTCCTGCTCGGCCTGACGATGCCCTTCGAGGCGGTGATCACCCCGATCTACTACCAGATCCAGTCGTTCGGGCTGCTCAACACCAGGTGGGCGATCATCCTGCCGTTGATCGGGCTGTTCATGCCGTTCGGCGTGTTCTGGATGCGTACCCACTTCATCAACGTGCCGCCGGAGCTGTCCGAGGCGGCCCGGGTCGACGGCAGCACCACCTGGCAGCTGTTCTGGCGGATCCATCTGCCGCTGGCCCGCCCGGCGATCGCCTCGCTGACGATCCTGCTGTTCCTGTGGACCTGGAACCAGTTCCTGCTGGCCATCGTGCTCGTCGACGACGGCACCAAGCGGACCATGGCCGGGGCGCTCGGTGCCTTCCAGGGCCAGTGGGGCACCGACCAGGTGCTGCTCTGCGCCGGATCGCTGCTGATCCTGACGCCGACCCTGATCGTGTTCCTCATCTTCCAGCGCCAGTTCATCAAGGCCCTTCTGCAAGGGTCGGTCAAAGGATGAGCGTGCCGACAACCACTGCGGTGCACGGGGACGTGGCCGACGGCTACGGCCCGGTGGCCGACGTGTTCCGGGACAACTTCGCCACCCGCGGCGAGGTGGGCGCCGGCCTGGTCGTGCACGTCGACGGCCGGGTCGTCGTCGACCTGTACGGCGGCCTGGCCGATCCGCGTACCGGACGGGCCTGGACCCGGGAGACCCCGGCGGTCGTCTTCTCCTGCACGAAGGGGATCCTGGCGGTCTGCGCCTACCTGCTGGTGCAGTCCGGCCAGCTCGACCTGTCGGCACCGGTCACCCGCTACTGGCCGGAGTTCGGTGCCAACGGCAAGGCGGACATCCCGGTCCGGTGGCTCTTCACCCACCAGGCCGGGCTGCCCGCGCTGGACCGGGACCTGACCCGGGCCGAGGTCATCGCCGAACGGCCGGTGATCGAGGCGATCGAACAGCAGCGACCACTGTGGCAGCCAGGGACGGCGTACACCTACCACGCCCTGACGTACGGCTGGCTGGTCGGTGAGCTGATCCGGCGGGTCACCGGACTGCCAGCGGGGGAGTACTTCCGCCGTACCCTCGCCGGGCCGCTCGGGCTGCGGACCTGGATCGGCCTGCCGGCGGCCGAGCGCGACGCGGTCGCCTGGACCCTGGCCCCGCCGGGCGGCCCGGTGCCCTTCCCCGACCAGGTCAGCGAACGGTCGCTGACCATGGGTGGGGCGTTCGACTTCCCGGCCGACGCCGACGGGCTGGTGAGCTTCAACGACCCGGCGATCCAGGCCGCCGGGATTCCCGGCGCCGGCGGGGTGAGCTCGGCCGCCGGGCTGTCCCGGCTGTACGCCGCCTGTGTCTCCGAGGTCGCCGGCGCGCCGCTGCTGAGCACGGCGTCGGTCGACGACGCCGTCGTGGTCCGGGTCCAGGGCCAGCAGCGGTACGGCGGACCGGACGCCGGCCAGCGGTGGGGGACCGGGTTCCTGCTGCGCTCGCCACGGGTCCGCCCGATGCTCAGTGACCGCAGCTTCGGCCACGACGGGGCCGGGGGTCACCTGGCGTTCGCCGACGACCGGTACCGGGTCGGCTTCGGGTACGTGCTCAACCAGATGGGCGGCCCGGTCGACGATCGGGCGAACCGGCTCACCGAGGCGCTGCGGGGCTGTCTGGACTGACCTGCCGTACCTGTCCTTGACCGGCGCGCCGGGTGGGGCGGATCCGTACCACGGATCCGCTCCACCCGGCGTTTCGTCGTGCTTGCGGGGGTCGTCTGATGCGGTATCAGCCGTCCCACCGGCATCGTTCGTATTTCCAGCCGATTTCCAGCCGGTGTCTTGACAGCGGCTGATCATGGCGAGCATGCTCCGAGCTAAATCAGTTTAGCGTCGATCTACGACCAGCTCAGGGGTCTTCGGGCCAACCCCCTTCGCCTCCGGTGTCGACCCGGTGGTGGCCTGGCTGGGCACACGCGCATGCGCGGAAAGGAACGGACGCAGTGACCTTCAGCAGGAGAGCGGTCGCGCTGCTGGCTACGGCCGCAGTGCTGACCAGCGCCGGAGCGGCATACGCTCAGGGCGGCGGCAACGCGAGCGTCGTCACCGGGATCCAGAGCATCACCCCGATCACCGAGGTCTACACGTACGGCCAGCGGGTCTCCGCGGTCGCCGTCGAGTACAGCGCCAACGTCGACCCCGCATCGGTCGACCTGAAGTCCTTCACCGTCTCCGACACGGTGTACAACTTCCGGTTCAACCCGATCGACGACCTGTCGAAGATGGCCGACCGGACCATCACCGACGTCTACACCAACAGCCGGGCACACACCCGGCACGACAAGCAGTCCGTCAACGGCAGGTACGTCATCATCGAGCTGGACCCGGCCGACGTCGGCGGGTGGACGGTGATCGTCTCCAAGTGCCCGACGTTCCTGTGCACGGTCAAGGTCAACCCGGAGCTGCCGACCACGCTGACCCAGCGCAAGCCGGTACGGGCCCTGGGCAACGGTGGGCCGATGCTCGCCCCCGGCACCCCGAACCGGGTCCGTGCGATGACCAACGAGCCGGTGAACCTGCTCGTCGACGAGTTCGCCTACGACGCCTTCCTCAGCGGCGGCATGGTGCTGCCGTACCACTACCACCTGCCGGCGGACTACGACCCGGCCAGGAAGTACCCGCTGATGGTGGTCCTGCCCGGCCACGGCATGGGCTGGGACGGGGTCAACACCGGCGTGCAGATCGCGGCGGACATCCCGGCCGTGGCCTGGCTGCAGCGCAGCTGGACCGGCAGCGACGAGGACGTCATCGTGCTGGCCCCGCAGAACCAGCGGGTCGGTGCCGTCGCCGAGGCCGATCTGCTGGTCAAGCTGATCGACCAGTTCATCGCCGACCACAGCGTCGACACCAGCCGGGTCTACGCCACGACCGTCTCCTACGGCTCGCAGTTGGCGTGGGAGGCCTTCGCCAAGCGGTCCGACCTGTGGGCGGCCGGCCTGATCACCGGCGGCTTCCAGGTCAACGCGACCCAGGCCGCCGCGATCGCCGAGGCTGAGATCCCGGTCTACATCACCCACGGGGTCAACGACCACCTGCTCAACATCTCGCTGGCGCGCAACTCCCGGGCGGCGCTGACCGCCGCGTACACCGAGGACGGCAAGACCGAACAGGAGATCGCCGACCTGTTGCGCTACACCGAGTACGACAACGAGTCGTTCTCGATCCCGGACTACCACGCCGCCTACGGTCCGACGTACGCCGACCGCAGCATCCTGAAGTGGGTGCTCAGCCAGCGCAAGGACGGCTGACCAGCCAGGCTGGGACCGAAGTCACCCGCCCTACCGGGCGACCCGCCCGTCACCGTATCTGGTGGCGGGCGGGTCGCTGTTCGTCGTCGAAACGGTTCGTGGATTCGCTGTTATCGTCAACATTTGGTGTTCGCGGTGGGCGTGGCTGGGTCGTCAGGCAAATGCCCACAAGCAGGATTCTTCCCTGACTGAACCGTTTCAGCAGCGCGCTGAGCGATTGTCACTGCTCGATCCCTTGTGGTTGTTAGCGATCACAACTATGCTCCTGTTCGAGAGCGCAGGGCACGCTCCGTGACTCCGTCGAGGCCCCCGTGACCCGGTGGAGTCGGCACCAGCAGCGTCAGACGCCGCCTTTCCGGGCCGCAGTGTCGGACGCCCGCCGTCGATCCGGGCCCGACGGCAGACACCTCCGTCCCGCTGACGGTTCACCTGCGTGTCCACCCGTGTGCACGCCGGTGACCCGCCAGCACTGTCGCCTCTGGCCCCACCTGTCACCTCGACCGTCGATCCGCCACCGACGGGCGACCCGGCGTGCCCGTCCGTATCGCCGGTGCGCATCGCCGGCAGCACCGGACCGCACCACCGGATCCGGCGGCGACCGTCGGGGTGCCGGTCCCGCACCTCACCGATCCCGCGAGGAGATGAACGGCAGTGCAACGCTCAGGTCTCCGGCTCCTGACCGCTGCGACGGCGGTCGCCGCCGTCAGCGCGGCAGGCGTCATCACAGCGGTCTCCGCCCAGGCGGCGGTCGGCTGCAAGGTCACCTACACCGTGACGAACCAGTGGCAGGGCGGCTTCGGCGCCAACGTGGTCATCGACAACCTCGGCGATCCGCTGAACGGATGGCGACTGACCTGGTCGTTCGCCGCCGGCCAGACGATCAGCCAACTGTGGAACGGCGCGGTGGCGCAGTCCGGAAACCAGGTCACCGTCACCAACGCCGCGTACAACGGCAGCGTCCCCACCGGCGGCAGCGTCAACTTCGGCTTCAACGGAGCGTGGACCAGCACCAACCCGGTGCCGACCAGCTTCGCGCTCAACGGCGTGACCTGCACCGGTGCCCCGGTCACCCCGGGGCCCACCACCCCCGGACCGACCACCCCGGCGCCCACCACCCCACCGCCGACGACACCACCGCCGCAGACCGGGCCGTACACGAATCCGGTGGTGTGGCAGGACTTCGCGGATGTGGAGGTGATCCGGGTCGATGACACGTATTACATGACGGCGTCGACGATGCATTATTCGCCGGGTGCGCCGATTCTGCGGTCGTACGATCTGGTGAACTGGGAGTTCGCGGGTCATGCGGTGCCGAGGTTGGAGTTCGGGACGAAGTACGACCTGTCGGGGGCGCAGCGGGGTTATGTGCGGGGGATCTGGGCGTCGACGTTGAATTACCGGCGGAGCAACGGGACGTACTACTGGGCGGGTTGTATCGATTTCAGTCAGACGCACATGTACACGTCGCGGTCGGTGGAGGGGCCGTGGACGAAGCATGCGACGTTGCCGTGTTACTACGACGCGGGGTTGTTGTTCGATGACGACGACACGCCGTACGTGGCGTACGGGAACGGGACGATCAGTGTGGCGCAGTTGTCGGCGGATGGTCGGTCGCAGGTGCGGGCGCAGCAGGTGTTCCAGACGCCGTCGAGTGTGGGGACGTTGGAGGGGGCGCGGTTCTTCAAGCGTAACGGGGCGTACTACATCTGGTTGACGCGGCCGGCGAACGGTCAGTACGTGTTGCGGTCGACGTCGGGGCCGTTCGGGCCGTACGAGATGCGGCAGGTGTTGTTGGACATGCGGGGGCCGATCTCGGGTGGTGGGGTGCCGCATCAGGGTGGTGTGGTGCAGACGCAGAACGGTGACTGGTACTACATGGCGTTCGTGGACGCGTATCCGGGTGGGCGGATGCCGGCGTTGGCGCCGATCTCGTGGACGGGTGACGGGTGGCCGCAGGTGCAGACGGTCAATGGTGCGTGGGGGGTGAACTATCCGCGGCCGAACCTGCCGGCGCCGCCGCGTGCGGTGAAGCCGTTGACGGGGGTGGAGACGTTCGCGGGGACGGTGTTGGGGCCGCAGTGGGAGTGGAACCACAATCCGGATGATTCGCGGTGGTCGGTGAACGACGGGTTGCGGTTGTCCACGGCGACGGTGACGAACGATCTCTATAGTGCGCGGAACACGTTGACGCATCGGATTGCGGGGCCGACGTCGACGGCGACGGTGGAGTTGGATTATTCGGCGATGCGGGATGGTGACCGGTCGGGGTTGGCGATGTTGCGGCAGTCGTCGGCGTGGATCGGGGTGCGTCGTGACGGCGGGTCGACCCGGGTGGTGGTGACGAACGGGTTGACGATGGACTCCAATTGGAACACGACTGGCACCGGGGTCGAGGTGGCGAGTGCGCTGGTGTCCGGTGGTCGGGTCTGGTTGCGGGCGAATGCCGATATTCGGCCGGGTGCGGGGCGGCAGGCGCGGTTTTCGTACAGCACGGACGGGGTGAATTTCGTGAGCTTCGGGCCGGCGTTCACGTTGAACAACGAGTGGCAGTTCTTCATGGGCTACCGGTTCGGGATCTTCAATTATGCGACGCAGGCGCTCGGTGGCGCCGTCACCGTCCGACGGTTCGAACTGAGTACGCCGTGAAAATACCGCACCACACCGCACCCTTCACGAAAGGCAAGGGAATGAGAAGGACCAGAAGAATCCGTGCCATCGTCGCGGTCTCCGCCACGATGGTGCTGGCCGCCGGAATGGCGGTGGCCATCTCGACGTCGGCCAACGCGGCGACGACGCTCGGCGCGGCGGCGGCCCAGTCCGGCCGCTACTTCGGCGCCGCCACCAACTCGTTCATGCTGAACCGCCAACCGCACGCCACGGTCCTCAATCGCGAGTTCAACTCCATCGTGGCCGAGAACGAGATGAAGTGGTACCACACCGAACCCAACCAGAACCAGTTCAACTTCACCGCCGGCGACCAGCTCATCGCGCACGCCCGCGCCCGTGGGATGACGGTCCGCGGCCACACGCTGGTCTGGCACGCCCAGCAACCCGCCTGGGCGGAGAACATGTCCGGCACCGCGCTGCGTAACGCCATGATCAACCACATCAACCGGGTCGCCGGACACTGGCGCGGCCAGATCCACTCCTGGGACGTGGTCAACGAGGCGTTCGCCGACGGTGGCAGCGGTGCCCGGCGCGACTCCAACCTGCAGCGCACCGGTAACGACTGGATCGAGGTCGCCTTCCGCACCGCCCGGGCCGCCGACCCCGGCGCCAAACTCTGCTACAACGACTACAACACCGACGGGATCAACGCCAAGTCGACCGCGATCTACAACATGGTCCGCGACTTCAAGGCCCGAGGGGTGCCGATCGACTGCGTCGGCCTGCAGTCGCACCTGGGCACCACCCTCGATCCCACCTACCAGCAGAACATCCAACGCTTCGCCGACCTCGGCGTCGACGTACAGATCACCGAGCTCGACATCCAGCAGGGCGCCAACCAGGCCAACATGTACGGCCAGGTGACCCGCGCCTGCCTGGCGGTGGCCCGGTGCACCGGCATCACCGTCTGGGGCGTGCTCGACCCCGACTCCTGGCGGACCGGGGCGAACCCGCTGCTGTTCGACGGCAACGGCAACAAGAAGCCTGCCTACGACGCCGTTCTCAATGCCCTCAACGCCGGCGGCAACAACCCGCCGCCGCCGACCACGGCGCCGCCGCCGGTCACCACCCCGCCGCCGTCGGGCGGCGGTTGCTCGGCCAGCGTGTCGCTCAACTCCTGGAACGGCGGGTTCGTGGCGACCGTCCGGGTCACCGCCGGCTCCTCGGCGATCAACGGTTGGCGGGTCCGGCTGACGGTGCCCTCCGGAGCCACGGTCACCGGCTCCTGGAACGCCAACCGCAGCGGCAACACCGGTGCGGTGGACTGGACCAACGTGGACTACAACGGCCGGGTCGCCGCCGGCCAGTCGACCGAGTTCGGCTTCCAGGCCACCGGAAACGGCTCCATCCCGACACCCAGCTGCACGGCCAGCTGAGCCTGGACAGGATGAGGACACGCAGATGGGAAGACTGAAAACCAACGCCGCCATCGTGTCCACCGGTGCCGTGCTGCTGGCCTCGGCGGCCGTCGCCGCAGCCGTGCCGGCCTCGGCCGCCGCTGGCTGCTCGGTGAACTACGCGGTGTCGTCGTCGTGGCCGGGCGGGTTCGGTGCCAGCGTCACCATCACCAATCTCGGTGACGCGGTGACGAGCTGGACGCTGAACTGGAGCTTCGGTGCCGGGCAGACCGTCACCCAGGCCTGGAACACCACACTCACCCAGAGTGGGGCGACCGTCACCGCGAGAAACGTCAGCTACAACGGTGCCATCCCGACCAACGGGACGACGTCGTTCGGCTTCAACGGCTCGTGGACCGGCAGCAACCCCGTACCGACCGCCTTCACGATGAACGGCGTGGCCTGCACCGGCAGCACCACGCCCACGACGGCGCCGCCGACCACCGCTCCGCCGACCACCGCTCCGCCCACGACGGCGCCGCCGACCACGCCGCCGCCGACCGGGCCGGCGGACATCACAGTGAACACCGGCACCAGGTACCAGACGGTCGACGGATTCGGAGCCGCCACCTGGATCTGGGGCAACGGGACCTGGTCGACGGCGGAGACCCAGACCCTGGTCGGACTGGGCCCCAACCAGCTGGGCCTGTCGATCATCCGGACCGGCATCTCGCCGGAGTCCGGCGAGTGGCCGATCCAGGTCAACGCCCTGCGCACGGCGAAGTCGTACGGCTCGGACGTGAAGATCCTGGCGTCACCGTGGACGGCACCGGCGGCCTGGAAGACCAACAACAGCCGGATCAACGGCGGCAAGCTGCGCACCGACTACTACGACGACTACGCCAACCATTTGAACAGCTATGTCCAGTACATGCGCAACCAGGGCGTGACCGTCGACGTCACCTCGGTGCAGAACGAGCCGGACTGGCACCCGAGCTACGACTCGATGGACTGGAACGGCACCGAGCTGCGCAACTTCGTCCGCGACCACGGGTGGCGGGTGCAGAACACCCGGCTGATGGTCGCCGAGGCGGTCAACCTGAACTACAGCTACACCGACCCGACCCTCAACGACGCGACCGCCCGCAACAACATCGGCTACATCGGCGGCCATCTGTACGGCACCGAGGCGTCGGGCCGGTTGGGGCCGTACAACCTCGCCAACCAGCACGGCAAGCCGGTGTGGATGACCGAGTGGAACCTCCACGAGGCCGACGGAAGCGGCTCCAACATCTGGGGCAACCCCAGCAACCAGACCGTCTGGAACGAGACCCTCGACGACATCATGCGTACGGTGCACCGGTCGATGGAGGCCAACTGGAGCGCCTACATCTGGTGGTACGGCAAGCGGTACTACTCCTTCATCGGCGACGGTGAGTCGGCCTTCGGTACCACGGCCGGGGCGCCACTCAAGCGCGGGTACGCCTTCTCGCAGTACGCCAAGTACGTGCGCCCCGGCTACCAGCGGGTCGCCCTGACCAAGAGCTCCAAGGCGTCACCGCTGGAGGTGACCGCCTACACCGGCGGTGGAAAGACCACCCTGGTGATCCTCAACCGGTCGAACAGCGCCGTCAACGGTGCGGTCGTCGCGGCCCCGCAGAACGTCACGCGGGCCGAGCACCTCCTCACCTCGCAGTACTCCAACGCGGCCAGCCAGTCGGTCGGCGTCAACGGTAACCAGGTCACCGTCAACGTCGGCGCGCGCAGCATCTCCACGGTCGTGCTCACCCACTGAGGCCACCCGGTGCCGGTGCGGGCCGCGGCCCGCACCGGCACCGGAGGTCGCCGGCACCGGACCTCCCGCCGGCACCGTGCGACGCAGCCGACCTCGGACACGTCGGCCACCGCCGGTTGCTGTCCGATCCCGCTCCAACCTGCCAGTCTGGAGACAGCGGCGGTAACGATCGGGCCGGGAGGCGGTCATGACGGTCAACGACAAGGCGGATCGACCAGGGCCGGCCGACCGGAGCTACCCCGGGCCGGTCTCGCGGGCCACCCTCTTCTGGTACGCGTTCGCGTCGACCCTGCTCGTCGGCTGGTTCCTGTTCGGCTGGCTGGTCCTGCGCCAGGGCTTCGTCGACTCCGTTGGCGAAGCCCTCGGCACCGGCTTCACGCTGCTGCTGGCCGTGTCGGTGATCGAAGCCGCCCGCCGGCACCGGCACGACGGCGGACCCCGCCCCGGCTGACCGGCAGCTGATCACGGCACTCCGGTCGCTGCCGGGTCAGTCGTGGACCACGGCGGCCGTCACCCGCTGCAACGCGAAAGTGTGCAGTGTCTCGGTCCGCTCGTCCTCGGCCCGCAGGAAGCCGGCCCCGATCGACACCGGCCGGACCAGCCGTGACGCGGCGGCCCCATGGGCGTCCACGTAACCAACCCAGACCAGCGACTTGTCCCGTACCGCCTGCTGCAGCACGGCCAGGGCCTGCGCGTGCGCCTGCACCGCCGCCAGCCCGTCGACCGGCTGTCCGTTGGCCGCCCGGACGGGCCCGGGGGTCCGCCGCGCCGCCCGGACCGCCGCCTCGCCGCGCCGCAACTGCTCCACCAGCGCCTCGATCCGGGGACCGGTCAACGGCGGCGCCGCCAACGGGTCGACCGGGCGCATCGTCGCCGGATGCGGTGCCGGCGCACGGCGTACCCGGGGCGGTCGCCGCAGCGCCGCCCCGGAACCGTCCTCCACCGTCGGCGCGTAGCCGGCCTGCCGCAGCGCGTCCACCAACCGGCCGGCCGTCGCCGCGCTGACCAGCACCGTCGGCGCCAGCCGCCGCAACACCAGCCCGCCGAGCCGGCGGTCCGCCAGCACCTCGGCCAGCAGCGCCTCGTCGTCGCTGCGCAGGTACCCGCCGGCCGAACCGGCCCGCAGCCCACCATGGGTACGGGCGGTGTCGTCGACCAGGTAGGTCAACCCCTGCGGCACCGGGGTGCGGGACCGGCGGGCGAACAGCTCGTGCAGATCGCCGGCGGACCAGCCGGCGTCCAGGGCACGCCGGACACTGGCCGGAGTGACCCGGTGCACGCTCGCCGCCCCGGTGGACTCCGGCTCGGCCACCACCTCCAACTCGGCGGCGAGCGACGGATCCGGCGGGCCCGGCACCACCACGGTCAGGTCGGCCTGGACCAGGAAGTGGTCCACCGGGTCGGGCAGCAGCGCCGCCAACGCCCGCTCCACAGCAGACGCCTCACCCCGGTGCTCCCGCTCGGTCGACCGAACCCCGAGCGGGTCGTCGTCCACCCCGCCCGCCGGACCGGTCGACGGATCCTCGGCGAGCAGCAGCAGCCGGCCGTACCCGGTCAACGCCCCGAGCGCGGTGACGCCCAGCTGGGCCGCCTCGTCGAGCACCTCGCGGTGCAGCTCGTCGCGGCCCCGGCTGCGGCGCGGCGCCTGCCAGGCGAGCAGGGTCAGCACGTCGTCGGCGGTCGGCGCGGCCCCCGGCGCGAGCCCGGCGAGCACCCCCAGCACGGTACGGCGTACCGTCGGCGCGCCGGCCCGTTCCACCGCCGGCGACCGGGCGGTGATCGCCCGGTCCCGGTCGTCGCGGCCACCGATCAGACCGGGCCGGCGGGTCATCGCCAGCCACGCCTGCGCCAGCTGCTCCCACCGGCGGGCCGGTGGCCGGACGCACCACAGGTCGTAGCCGGTGGTCGGCAGCAGCTGCTGGTCGACGGCGGCCCGGTTGGCCGAACCTGCGGCGTCGACCTCGCCGATCAGCCCGGCGGCGTACCCGACCTCGATCACCAGCCCGGCCAGCTGCTCGCTGATGCCCCCGACGCGGGCCAGCCGCCGCAGTTCGCGTACGCCGATGCCGCCGGTGCGCAGCATCGGCACCGGCTCCGTCGCCACCGCCTCCAACAGGTCTCCGGCGTGCCGGACGAACTCCATGGCCTGACCGGAGCCGGCCGCGTCGACGGTCTTCGGCGGCCGACCGGGGGCGGTGACCGGCGGCGGGTCGGGGCGCAGCACCCCGAGCGGTCCGGTTTCCCGGCGCAGCAGCAGCCCGACCTCCCGGGGCAGCTCGACGGTCTGGCCGCGCTCGGCCGCCGGCACGTCGGTGACCACGGCCAGCAGCCCGGCGTCGACGAGCCATCGCACCGGACCCGGCTGGCCGGGCCCGGTCTCGGGGCCGCCGGTGCCGGACCCGACGGTGCCCAGCGGCGGCCCGGCGGCCAGCCGGTCGAGCACCGCCCGCGCCGGCGGTGCGGCGCTGAGCAGGGTACGGCGCAGCTGTGCCGGGTCCGCGCACCGCCGCGCCACCCGGTCGTCCAGCTCCGCGGCGGGTCGGCCCAACCCCGCCGGGTACGGCGAACCCGCCTCGTCCACTCCGCCGGCCACCCGCAGCCCGGTCGGCGGCCCGTAGAGCAGGCAGCGGGCCAGCAGCCGGTCCAGCGCCTGCCGTACCTGATCGGCGTCGGCCGCGCCGCCTGGGGCGACCGCCATCGCCAGCACCGCGTCGACCGAGGTGACCCCGTCGGACGGATCCCGGGACAGCCGCGCCGCGTCGAGGATCCGCAGGGTGAACTCGTCGAGGTCGTCGAGGGCACGGGCGGTGGAGATCCGCGACTGCGCGCGGGCGGCCAGTGTCGCCAGGTCGGTCGGCGCCGGTACGACCAGATCCGGACGCAGCCGTAGCAGGTCACCCAGCTCGGCGTCGGAGCGGGACCGCAGGTGGTCGGCAAGTGTGGTGGTCATCGTCGTTCCACGCTAGCCCGCCGACGGCCGGCCGTGGCCCCGGCCGTGCCGCAGTGGGCCGAGTGGCCCGTGCGACGATGGCCGCCTGCCTGGGGAGGGGAGCGGGGCGATGCCACTGGTGGTCGGATTCGACCTGGACATGACGTTGATCGACTCACGGCCGGGGATCGCCGCGACCTACCGGGCGCTGACCGCGCGGACCGGGGTGCACGTCGACGCCGCCGTCGCGGTGTCCCGGCTGGGTCCGCCGCTGCGTCACGAGATCGGCCAGTGGTTCCCACCCGAGCAGGTCGACGCCGCGGTCGAGCAGTTCCGGGCGCTCTACCCCCGGTACGCGGTCGCGCCGTCGCTGCCGTTGCCCGGCGCGGTCGCCGCCCTCGACCTGGTCCACGACCGGGGCGGCCGGGTGGTGGTGGTCACCTCCAAACTCGGCCGGCTCGCCCAACTGCACCTGGACCACCTGGGGCTGTCGGTGGACGTGCTCGCCGGGGACCTGTTCGCCGAGGGCAAGGCGGCGGCCCTGCGGGAGCACGACGTACAGGTCTATGTGGGTGATCACACCGCGGACATGGTGGCCGCGCGGACCGCCGGCATCCCCGGCCTGGGTGTCGCCTCCGGGCCCTGTCCGGCGGCGGATCTGCTGGCCGCCGGGGCGGCGGCGGTCATCGACGACCTGACCGGATTCCCAGCGGCGCTCGATGGTCCGCTCCGGCTAGCCTGGTGAGGTAAATCCACCCAAGTGAAGTCGAGGTCAGTGGTGCCGACGGGTCGAGTGAAGTGGTACGACGCAGGGAAGGGTTACGGCTTCGTCACCAGCGACGAGGGCGGCGACGTGTTCCTGCCGAAGGGAGCGCTGCCAGCCGGCGTCACCGACCTCAAGTCCGGTCAACGGCTGGAGTTCGGCGTGGTCGACAGCCGGCGCGGCGCCCAGGCGCTCGGTGTGAAGCTGCTCGAGGCACCGCCGTCCGTCGCGGAGCTGCGTCGCCGGCCACCGGAGGAGCTGCACGGGCTGGTCGAGGACATGATCAAGGTGCTGGAGGCGAAGGTCCAGCCGGACCTGCGCCGGGGGCGGTTCCCGGACCGCCGGACCGCGCAGACGGTCGCCCAGTTGGTGCACGCGGTCGCCCGCGAGCTGGAGACCTGAGCGGTAGCCGGGCGCGAGCCGGGCGGTAGCCGGATCAGCCGGGCGGCAGTGGCGGGGTCAGTCCCTGCGCTGCCGCCCGTTCCAGTAGGGCGGTCACCGCGGCCCGCCCGTCGGTGCCGAGGTCCTCGGTGAACTCGTTGACGTACAGCCCGATGTGCCGGTCCACCACCTCCGGCTCCATCTCCTGGGCGTGGCGCAGCACGTAGTCCCGGGAGGCGGCCGGGTCGGCCCAGGCCCGGCGGACCGAGTCGCGTACCCAGTCGGCGGCCTGCCGCGCGTCGACCGTCGCACGGCGGGCCAGGATCGCCCCGAGCGGGATCGGCAGTCCGGTGTCGGCTTCCCACCAGGCGCCGAGGTCGACCAGCTCGGTCAGTCCGTACCGGGGGTAGGTGAACCGGGCCTCGTGGATCACCAGGCCGGCGTCGTAGCGACCGGCGGCGACCCCGGGCATGATCTCGTGGAACGGCACGACCTCGATCCGGGCCGGCGGCCGGTCCGCCGACCAGAGTCGCAACAGCAGGTACGCGGTGGTCCGTTCACCGGGTACGGCGACCGTCGCCCCGGTGAGGTCACCGGCGGCCAGGGCACGGCCGGCTCGGGCATCGCCGGCCTGGTCGCCCGCGGCGAGCAGCAGCGGGCCGCAGCCCCGGCCGAGCGCCCCACCGCAGGGCAGCAGTTCGTACTTGTCGAGCAGCCACGGCAACGCCGCGTAGCTGACCTTCACCAGGTCGAACTCGCCCCGCGCGGCGGCAGTATTGGTGACGTCCACGTCGGCGTAGGTGACGGTGACCGGTGGCGCGCCCGGCACCTGGCCGTGCACCAGGGCGTGGAACACGAACGTGTCGTTGGGGCAGGGGGAGAACGCCAGGTGCAGAGCCACGTCAGCCACGGTAGTCGGCGTACCGGCGGGTGAGCGCGGCGGTGGCGTCGGTCAACGCGGCCAGCGCCGGTGGGATGCGCCACGCGGCGCGGTCGCGCGGGCCGACCGGGTTGGAGATGGTCCGCAGCTCCGCGAAGGGCAGGCCGAACAGCCGGGCCGCAGCGGCCACCCCGAAACCCTCCATGGCTTCGGCGGTGGCGTCCGGGTAGCGGTCGGCGAGAGCGGCGGCGGTCGCGGCGCTGCCGGTGACGGTGTTGACGGTCAGCACCGTCCCGGGTACGGCCTGCGGCAGCGCAGCGCGCAGCCAGCCGGTGAGCCGACCGTCGGTGGCCGCGACCGCGCTGCCGAAGCCGAGTTCGTCCAGGCTGAGGAAGCCGTCCGGGGACTGCGCGCCGAGGTCGGCGGCGACGCTGCGAGTCGCGACGGTGGTCTGTCCCAGGTCGATCCGGCCGACGAAGCCGCCGCCGATCCCGGCGCAGAGCACCCCCTGGTACGGCCGCCCGGCGCTGGCCGCGAGCGCCAGTTGCCGGCTGGTCGCGGCTGCCGCCACTGCGGCACCGACACCGACGGCGACCACCTCCGGCGGCGTACCGGGTGCCGCGGTCAGCCCGTGGCGTACGGCGGCGGCCTCGGCGTCGACCGCCGTCACGATCAGCAGTGGCACGCGGTGTCCTTCCGGGGTCACCGGCCCGGTGCCGGCCCGTTGGTCGGGCCCGCCCCGTCGGGGCGTGGCCGGGCCGACGATGGTCGGTAGATGTGGAAGCCGGGTGGGGTGGCGTCGTCGGCGTCATCCTGCCCGACGTCGGTACCGGCTGGCGCGGCGGTCGCCTCACCGGCGGTGCCGGCCGGCCCGGTAGCGGCCCCGGTGGCCGCTGGCCCGGTAGCGGCTGCCGACGTGGCCTGTTCGGCCCCGGTGACCGAGGCGCCCGCCGATCCGGCGGTGACCGGTGCCGGCGGCGCGGACCGGGCGCGGGGCCGGGGCCGGGCCGGGAAGATGGACCGACGGGCCCGCGGCGGCACGGCGCCCGGCCCGACCGCCCGCACCGGGGCGGCCGCAGCGCTGTCGGCGGGCCCGTCGCGGCCGGTCCCGACGGAGTCGGTGCCGGTGGCGTCGTCGACCTCGCCGTCGTGGGCCGGACCGTCGTGGGCCGGACCGTCGTGGGCCGGACCTCCATGGGTCGGGCTGTCGTCGGCCGGGCGACCGTTGAGCCGCTCCTGCCGGTGCCGGCTGGCGACGAACGCCGCCCTGGCCGCCGCGAGCACGGCGAACCCGGCCGCCGCCGCGACCCCGATCCGCCCGTCCATCGGGATGAGGCCGAGCGCCCCACCAGCCACGAAGGCCAGCATCAGGATCGTCTCGGAGTGGGCGAAGGCGCTGGCCCGCTGCCGCTCGGCGATCCGTTCCTGAATCGTGGCGTCCACGGCGAGTTTCGCGATTCCGCTGATCACGGCGGTGACGAAACAGAACAGCGCCACCATCGGCAGGGAGAACTGCACGATGGCGAGCACCCCGACGCCGGCGACGATCACCAGTCCGCTGGACTGCAGCGCCAGCGGTCGGTGGATGCGCATCCGGCTGCCGATCGCGGTGGCGATGAAACTGCCGGCGGCCAGCGCGGCACCGACCACTCCGAGCGCGCCCTCGTCGCCGAGGTCACGGCCAAGCACGACGGTGGTCAGGTCGCCGGCCTTGATCGCGAAGGCGAGGTAGAGCAGCAGGAAGCCGTAGAGGCAGCGCAACGTGGCGCTGCCGATCAGGGTGGCGACCACCAGCCGGCCGGTGAGGATCCGCTGCCGGTGTGCCTCCCGACGCAGCCCGAACACGCGCAACGCCCGGGGCACCCGCTCCGGTGGGTCCGAGTCGGCGCGGGGCGGCAGGCGCAACGAGATGACCATGCCGACCAGGAAGATCACCGAGGCGACCCGCAGCGGCCACTGCGGCCCGAACCAGAAGGCCGCCAATCCCAGCGGGGCCACGACGGCGCCGGCGATCGTGCCGTAGACGCTGGCCCGGGCCCCGGCCTGGGACAGCCCCAGATTGGGTGGCAGCAGCCGGGGTACGGCGGCCGAGCGGCCGACGCCGTACGCGCGGGACAGGGCCAGCACTCCGAACGCCGCCGGGTACAACCCGAAGCCGTTGAGGTGGTCGGCGATCAGCCAGGCCAGGAACGCCCGGCCCAGCATGGTGGTGGCCAGGGCGTACCGCCGGCCGTGCCGGAAATGGTCCAGCACCGGACCGACGACCGGCGCCAGCAGCGCGAACGGGACCATGGTGACCAGCAGGTAGAGCGCGACGCTGCTGCGGGCCTCGCCCAGCGGGGCGCTGAAGAAGATCGTGCCGGCGAGCCCGATGGTGATCAGTGTGTCGCCGGCGCAGGAGGTGGCGTGCAGGTCGAACAGCCGGGTCATGCCCGGTTCGCCGCCGGCGCCGCGCTGGCGTACCTGCAGGACCTTGCGCCCCGCCCACCGACTGCTGTACGCGGTGCCGCGCAGCACGGCGCGGGTGCCGCGGACAGCGGTCCCGGTGGTGTGCCCGATCGAGCGGAACAGCCCCATGTGCTCATCCTCACCCATCCGCACACGCCCCGTCTCGGGCTGTACCGGAAATCCGGCGTGAGTGGGCGGGTGCGGCGGCGGTACGGACCGGTCGGGGAGTGCCTGTCGTCGACGCCGGCCGGTAGGCAACAATGGGAGGGTGACCAGGAGCACCGCTCGCGCCTCCCGCCTCGATGCGGTCTGTGCCAAGGCTGTCGACGTCGCCTACGCGGCGCTTGCCGAGGCGGTGGACCCGGCCGAGATCGGCGACCATCTGCAGGTGGTTGCGGAGGGTGAGAGATTGGTCACCCATTTGTTCGAGTGCCGGCTGTCCGGCTACCAGGGCTGGCGCTGGGCGGTCACCGTCACCCGGGTGTCGCGCAGCCGCCAGGTGACCGTCTGCGAGACGGTGCTGCTGCCCGGTCCGGACGCGCTGCTCGCCCCTGGCTGGCTGCCCTGGCACGAGCGCCTGCAGCCGGGCGACCTCGGCGTCGGCGATCTGCTGCCGACGTCGTTCGACGACGACCGGCTCGCCCCCGGCTACCTGCAGTCCGACGACCCCGCCGTGGAGGAGGTCAGCTGGGAGCTCGGCCTCGGCCGCAGCCGGGTGATGTCCCGGCAGGGGCGGGCCGACACGGCACAGCGCTGGTACGACGGTGAGCACGGGCCGCAGGCACCCATCTCGACCGCTGCCCCGGCCACCGCCCGCTGCGGCACCTGCGGCTTCTACCTGCAGCTGGCCGGGGCGTTGCGGCAGGCTTTCGGGGTGTGCGGCAACGTGTACGCGCCCGACGACGGCCGGGTGGTGAGCGTGGACCACGGCTGCGGGGCGCACTCGGAGGCGTTGTCCGGCCCGGTCGAGACGCCGGTCGACGAGTTGCCGACCATCTATGACGACGGCGAGGTGGAGACGGTCGACGTCACGACGCCGTCGGCGGCTCCGCAGGACTGACCCGCCCCTGGCGGCGGCGTCGGTGGGCGTCGTGCCGCAGCATCACCGCGAGGCCGGGCAGCCCGACCAGCAGTCCGGCGAGGCAGGTCCATAACCAGTCGGTCCGCCCGGTGTCGGCCAGCCAGTCGCGGGCCAGCAGGCAGACCAGCCCGGCGATCGCCCAGGCGATCAGGCCGCCGACGGCGATCGGCACCATCGGCGGGTCGAGCGGCTCCGGCCGGGGCGCCGACCGCAGCGGCAGGACACGGCCGCCGCCGGTGTCCGGCGGGTTCAGCGACGGCGATTCGGGCACCAGGCCAGCGTACGTCCTGGTTGATCACCTCGGGGGTACGGATGAGTCCGCCGTCACGGTGTCGTCGACCGGCTCACCGCCCCCCTGTTGCTGGACGTAACCGGGATGACCTTCCTCGGTAACAGTTGATCTGAGACGATGCGCCCATCCATCCTTATGATCAGCTGTGAGGACCCATGGCGACAGTACCGGCGGAGACGACCGGGCCCACCCCGGACCGCACCCCGCGTAATGTGTTCGACCGGTTCTTCGAGATCACCGCCCGGGGCTCGACCCCGGGTCGGGAGGTACGCGGCGGGCTGGCCACCTTCTTCACGATGGCCTACATCGTCGTGCTCAACCCGTTGATCCTGGGCAGCGCCGTGGACGGCGCGGGGGCCACCTTGGCAATCCCGGCGATCGCTGCGGCGACCGCCCTGGTAGCCGGGGTGATGACCCTGCTGATGGGGGTGGTCGCCCGGTTCCCGTTGGCGCTGGCCGCCGGCCTCGGCGTGAACGCCCTGGTCGCCTTCGAGATCGCGCCGCAGATGACCTGGGCCGACGCCATGGGGCTGGTGGTCATCGAGGGCGTGATCATTCTGGTGCTGGTGCTGACCGGGCTGCGGACCGCCGTGTTCCGGGCGGTGCCGACCCAGCTGAAGACCGCGATCGGGGTCGGCATCGGGTTGTTCCTGGCGCTGATCGGCTTCGTCAACGCCGGGTTCGTCACCGGTGGCACCGCGTCGCCGCCGCTCGGCCTCGGCGTCAACGGCGTGATCGCCACCTGGCCGGCGTTCGTCTTCGTGCTCGGTCTGCTGCTCACCCTGGTGCTGGTGGTCCGCAAGGTACGCGGCGCGATCCTGATCGGCATCCTCGGCTCCACGGTGCTGGCCATCGTCGTCGAGGCGATCGGCCGGTTCGGCCCGGCCGGTGGCCCGGACGGCCGGCCCGGTGGCTGGGCGTTGACCGTGCCGAGCCTGCCGGACCAGGTCTTCGGGATGCCGGACCTGTCGCTGCTCGGCAACTTCAGCGTGCTCGGCGCATGGGAGTCGGCGACCTGGCTGGTCGCCCTGATGTTCGTGTTCACGCTGTTGCTGACGGACTTCTTCGACACGATGGGCACCATGGTGGCTGTCGGCCAGGAGGGCGGTCTGCTCGACGACGAGGGGATGCCGCCGAGGACCAAGGAGATCCTGGTCGTCGACTCGATCGCGGCGGCGGCGGGTGGCATGGCGAGTACGTCGAGCAACACCTCGTACATCGAAAGTGCCGCCGGGGTCGCGGAGGGTGCCCGCACCGGGGTGGCCAACCTGGTCACCGGCGGGTTGTTCCTGCTCGCGGTCTTCCTGTCGCCGCTGGTCGAGGTGGTGCCGTTCGAGGCCGCGTCGACCGCGCTGGTGGTGGTCGGGTTCCTGATGCTGACCGCGGTGCGCACCATCGACTGGACCGACTACGAGATCGCCATTCCGGCGTTCCTGACGATCGTGCTGATGCCGTTCACCTACTCGATCTCCAACGGCATCGGCGCCGGGGTGATCACCTTCGTGCTGATCAAGCTGGTGAAGGGTCGCGCGGCGGCGGTGCACCCGCTGCTGTACGGGGTGGCCGTGCTGTTCACCCTCTACTTCCTGCGTCACCCGTTGGAGTTGCTGATCGGCTGACCAGCCGGGCCCGCCCGATCCTTGGCGCCGGCGGTACCCTGGGGGCCGCCGGTGACGGTGGTCATAACGGCTGGGCGATCAGGTGGTTCGTTAGTTAGGCTAACGAACGTGACGGAGTGGGCGGTGATGGGAGAGCAGGTCTCAGCCGCGCAGCTGGCCGTGTCGTTGCGCGACGCCATCACCCGACTCAACCGACGGGTCCGACAGGCCCGCCCGGTCGGCGACCTGACGGTCACCCAGCTCTCCGCGCTCACCAGCCTGCAGCTGGCCGGTGCGCTGACCCCGCGGGAGCTGTCCGAGATCGAGCGGGTCCAGCCGCCGACGATGACCAAGATCGTCGCGAAGCTCGAAGAGCGCGGACTGGTCAGGCGTACCCCGCACCCGACCGACGGTCGGCAGGTGATCCTGTCGGCCACCGAATCGGGCCGCGAGGTGCTCGCCGCGTTCGAGCGGATACGTGACGAGTGGCTGGCCAGTCGGCTCGACGCGCTGAGCCCCGACCAACGCGACACGCTGCGCCAGGCCGCAGAGATCCTGCAGCAGGTGTCGCGCGCCTGACGCGCCGCTCGTCGGCCACCGGGTCCGCTTCGTCCCACGTGGATGACGCGTACGATCCGAGGAGGCGCACCCCGAGTGCGGGCGAAACTGACCACCACCTTCCAGTCCCTGCGGGTCCGGAACTACCGGATCTTCGCCACCGGTCAGCTGATCAAGCTGATCGGCGTATGGATGATGTTCATCGCGCAGGACTGGCTCGTCCTGCAACTGTCCGGCGACTCCGCCACCGCGCTCGGCGTGGTCGTCGCCCTGCAGTTCACCCCGGTGCTGCTGTTCACCCTGGTCTTCGGCCGGCTCGCCGACCGTTACGACAAGCGGATGCTGCTGTTCGTCGCGAACGCGATGTGGTTCGTGCTCGCCCTCGGCATGAGCGTGCTGGTCCTGACCGGCGCCGTGCAACTGTGGCACGTGTTCGTCTTCGCCGGACTGCTCGGCGTCGGCAACGCCCTGGAGACCCCGGTCCGGCAGGCCTTCGTCTCCGAGTTGGTCGGCACCCCGCTGCTGCCCAACGCCCTCGGCCTGTCCTCGGCGACGTTCAACACCGCCAGGATCGTCGGGCCGGCCGTCGCCGGCCTGGCGATCGCCGCGTTCGACGTCGGCCCGGTCTTCCTGATCAGCGCGATCGCGTCGGCCGCCCCGCTGGTGGGTCTGATCCAGATGCGCGCCAGCGAGCTGCACCGTGCCGACCTGCCCGTCGGCGGGGCCCGCGACGGCGCGAAGGTCGCCGACGGGCTGCGCTACGTCGCCCGCCGGCCCGACCTGATGCTGCCGATGGGTCTGATGGCCGTCATGGGGCTGCTGCTGTTCAACTTCCAGATCACCCTCGCCGCGCTGGCCAAGACGGTGTTCAACACCGGGGCGGCGTCGTTCGGGCTGTTCACCACCGCGTTGGCCACCGGCGCGCTGGCCGGCGCGCTCGCCGCCAGCGGCCGGCGTGGCCGCCCGTCGGTCTACGTGGTGCTCGGCAGCGCGCTGGCCTTCGCCGGCCTCGCCACCCTGGTCGGGCTGGCGCCGACGTACTGGCTGGTGGTGGCGTTGCTGGTGCCGACCGGATTCTTCATGGTCTACTTCGCGCAGGCATCCAACCAGCGGGTCCAGCTCGGCGTCGACGCCGCGTTCCGCGGCCGGGTGATGGCTCTGTGGGTGCTGGTCTTCCTGGGCACCAACCCGGTCGGTGCGCCGGCCATCGGCTGGGTCGCCGAACACCTCGGAGCCGGGGCGAGTATCTGGCTCGGCGGCGCGCTGTCGTTCCTCACCGCCGCTGCCGCGCTGCTGTGGCAGCTGCGCCGCACCGGCAGTCGGCTGCGGCTGCGCTGGGCTCCGCTGCCGAAGTTCTACGTCCTCCCCGCCCCACCCACGACGATCTTGCAGTTATCGAGAGCAAATGTCGAGTTTGTCCGTCGATAAGTGCAAGATCGTCGCCGACTGGCGGGGTGAGGAGCTGGCGGGGTCGTCAGGAGCTGGCGCGGTCGGCCGGGCCGCTGCCGAACAGCACGTCGTCCCAGCTGGGCAGCCGCTTGCGGGGCTTGCCGGTGCCATCGGCCGGGGTCTCGCCGCCGCTGCCGGTGGTGGCGCGACGGGGCCGCAGCACCGCCAGCGACGGCACGGCCGGGACCTCCTTGGGCGCATCGGCGTCGTCGTCGAAGGCCGATCCGGCACCGCCGCCGAGCAGCGCGGCCGCACCACCGGCCACCGGCCGCTGCCGGGGCGTCTCCGCGTTGGCCGCCGGCTCCAGACCGCGACCAGCGGCCGAACCCAGCGGACGGTCCAGCGACGCGAGCAGCGCGTCCCGACCGGCGCGGATCGGGTCCCGGGAGGGTCGGGGCGGGTCGCCGGGGGCGGCGGGCAGCGCGTGCCCGCGACCCAGCTCACCCCGGGACGGACCGGGCAGGGCGTGGCCGCCGCGCTCCGCTGCCGGCTCCTGACCGAGGATCTGGGTGGGCCGCTCGGTGCAGAGGTACTGCGCCATGTCGTCGTGCGGCGAGATCACCTGGCGGCTCTTGTCGAGCTCCCAGATGGCCTGGGCGGTGGCCTTGCCGGACGGCCAGGTGGCGATGATCCGCCAGGTGCCGTCGTCGCGCCGGTACGCGTCCCAGGAGATCTTCTCCGCGTCGATGCCGTGCTGGGCCAGTCGCCCGTCCACGACCTCGGCCAGCGGGGCACCCTTCTCGGAGTTCTTCAGTCGGGTCCGGCGGGCGTGCTGGGCGAGCATCGCCCGCTCCTGCAGCACCGGGCCGGCGTACCGCAGGACCCGGTCGACCGGCACCCCGGCGATGCGGGCGACGTCGTCGGCGGACTCGCCGGCCCGGATCCGGGCCTGGATGTCCCGCGGCGACAGCGACGGCTTCGGGTCGCCCGGCGCGCCGGCGACGGCCAGCGTGGTGGGGCTGGTGCCGGGATCGGCCTGCACGGCGGTGGAGACCCGGTCGTCGATGGGTAGGGCGAGCAGTCGGCCGACCTCGTCAGCGAGGACCAGGGCCTGTCCGTCCTCGGAGAGGGCGACGAAGCGTACTGGGCGCATCGCGTTGCCTCCGTCCCGCCGAGCTGCCCCACGCCGTAGACCGACCTCGCCCCCCGGCGTCCTCAGGCACACGGTACGCCGATAAGTCATCCGATGGGAGTAGGCCACGCCGGGCATGTCGAGTGAGCTGCCCGGATCCGCCCCGGCCGGCGAGTCGGGTGGTCGACAGTGATCGAGGACCGGCGATCACGGATGGTGAGATCGCCGACCGGGATTCTACGGCAAATCGGTCGGTTCAGCCACAATCAGTGACTGAACCGACCGTGTCATCCGATTTCGCTCAGAGCCGCTCGATGACGAAGTCGACGCAGGCGGTCAGCGCCTCCACGTCGGCCGGGTCGACCGCCGGGAACAGCGCCACCCGCAACTGGTTGCGGCCGAGCTTGCGGTACGGCTCGGTGTCCACGATGCCGTTGGCGCGCAGCGTCTTGGCGATCGCCGAAGCGTCCACCCCGTCGGCGAAGTCGATCGTCGCGACCACGTTCGAACGCAGCGCCGGGTCGGTGACGAACGGCGTCGCCACCGTCGAACGCTCCGCCCAGCCGTAGATCGCCGCCGCGCTCTCCGCCGTCCGCTTCGCCGCCCAGGCCAGTCCACCCTGGGCGTTCATCCAGTCGGTCTGCTCGGCGGCCAGGAAGATCGTCGCCAGCGCCGGGGTGTTGTAGGTCTGCTCCAGCCGCGAGTTGTCGATCGCGGTGACCAGGTCCAGGAACGCCGGGATGTACCGGCCCGACGCCTTGACCTGGGCGGCCCGCTCCAGCGCGGCCGGGGACATCAGGGCCAACCAGATCCCGCCGTCGGAGCCGAAGCACTTCTGCGGGGCGAAGTAGTAGACGTCGGTCTCGGCCGGGTCGACCTCCAGCCCCCCGGCCCCCGAGGTGGCGTCGATCAGCATCAGGGCACCGTCGTCGGCACCGGCCACCCGCCGGATCGGCACCGCCACGCCGGTCGAGGTCTCGTTGTGCGGGGTGGCGTAGACGTCCACCCCAGCCTCGGCGACCAGCGCGGGGGCCGAGCCCGGGTCGGCCTTGCGGACCGTCGGCTCGCCGAGGAACGGCGCATCGCGTACCGCCTTGGCGAACTTCGCCCCGAACTCGCCGAAGCTGGCGAACTGTGCCCGGTCGCGGACCAGGCCGAACGTGGCGACCTCCCAGAACGCGGTGGTGCCGCCGTTGCCGAGGATCACCTCGTACCCCTCGGGCAGGGCGAAGAACTCGGCGATGCCCCGGCGCAGCCGGGCCACCTCGTCGCGGACCGTCTTCTGCCGGTGCGAGGTACCCAGGTAGCTGGTCGCGACCTCGGCCAGCGCGGAGACGGCCGCCGGACGGACCTTCGACGGGCCGCAGCCGAACCGGCCGTCGGCGGGCTTGATCTCGTCGGGGATGCGGATGGTCGCAACGTCAGCCACGGTTACCAGAAGTCCTTCCGGGTGCGCTATGGGTCTCCCATCCTCGCACCCGGGGCACCGGGCCCGGGGCGTGGTCTCATGCCTGCGACTGAGGCGTGCCCCACATCCGGGGCCCGTCGTCCGGGCCCGGGACGTGGGGTCGACCGAGGAGCGTGCGGGTCAGACGTCGTGCGGTACGGCGTCCCAGCCGGCGACCTCGTGCGGCTTGCGTGGGGCCGGGCCGACGTAGCGCGCCGACGGGCGGACCAGCCGCTTGAGCCGCTTCTGCTCCAGGATGTGGGCGCTCCAGCCGCCCATCCGGGCGCAGGTGAACATCGAGGTGAACATGTGCGCCGGCACCTCGGCGAAGTCGAGCACCACTGCCGACCAGAACTCGACGTTGGTGGCCAGCACCCGGTCCGGCTTGCGGTTGTGCAGCTCCTCCAGGGCGGCCTTCTCCAGCGCCTCGGCGATCTCGTAGCGGGGGGCACCCAGCTCCTTGGCGGTACGCCGCAGCACCCGGGCACGGGGGTCCTCCGCCCGGTACACCCGGTGCCCGAAGCCCATCAGCCGTTCGCCACGGTCGAGCACGCCCTTGACGTACGCCTCGGCGTCACCGCTGCGCTCCACGCCCTCGATCATGTGCAGCACCCGCGACGGGGCGCCGCCGTGCAGCGGCCCGGAGAGCGCGCCGATGCCCGACGAGATGCAGGCGGCGGCGTCGGCCCCGGTGGAGGCGACCACCCGGGCGGTGAAGGTGGAGGCGTTCATGCCGTGCTCGGCGGCGGAGATGAAGTACGCGTCGACCGCCTTGACGTGCCGCGGATCCGGCTCGCCCCGCCACCGGCGCATGAAGCGCTCGACGATGGTCTGCGCCTTGTCGATCTCCTTCTGCGGCACGGCCGGCAGTCCGAGCCCCCGGGCCGACTGGGCGACGAACGACAACGCGGTGACCGACACCCGGGCCAGGTCCGCGCGGGCCTGCTCGTCGGAGATGTCCAGCAGCTGCGACAACCCCCAGTACGGGGCGAGCATGGCGACCGCGGACTGCACGTCGACCCGGATGTCGCCGGAGTGCACCGGCACCGGGAACGGCTCGGCCGGCGGAAGACCCGGCCCGAACCGGCCGTCGACCAGCAGCGCCCAGACGTTGCCGAAGGAGACCTGCCCGATCAGGTCTTCGATGTCGACCCCGCGGTACCGCAGCGCACCGCCTTCTTTGTCAGGTTCGGCGATCTCCGTCTCGAATGCGATCACACCTTCGAGTCCTGGCTTGAAGTCGGACATATGGCTCTCCTGGGTGGGGATTTTGGTGGTCCGGCCCGAACGCCCGGTAGAACTGCTTCAGGCGGCCCTGACGGCTGCTACGTACGTGTTGCCTTTATGGTGCCCGCGTTGTTGCCTGTCTGGTGTCCGGCCGTGCCGTATCGGTGACGTGGTCACTCGGCCTCGTGTCCGGTGGGTAACCAGCCTAGGTTCGAGTGCCGGGGTAGCCCTAGACCAGGAGAGCGACGTGACGGGAGACACACCACGACCGGGCCCGATGCGTCGGGACTATCGCGACGCCCCCGAGCTGCGTCGCAGCAGTCTCGCCGGCGACTGGCACACCCAGTTCGCGCGCTGGTTCGCCGAGGCGGTCGCGGCCGGAATCGCCGAGCCGAACGCGATGGTTCTCGCGACGGCGGACGCCGACGGTCGGCCGAGCACCCGGACGGTGTTGCTGAAAGGGTACGACGAGACCGGGCTGATCTTCTTCACCAACTACCGGTCACGAAAGGGTGGGCAGCTCGTCGTCAATCCCGCGGCGAGTCTGCTCTTTCCCTGGTATCCGATGTCCCGGCAGGTCGAGGTGTGCGGATCGGTGGTCAAGGTGCCCCGGACACAGACCGAGGCGTACTTCGCGACCCGGCCGCGCGGCTCCCAACTGGGGGCGTGGGCCAGCCCGCAGTCGCAGGTGATGGCGGACCGTGCGGCGGTCGAGGCCGGTCTGGCCGAGGCCGACCGGCGGTTCCCCGGGCCGGCGGCGGTACCTCCGCCGCCCCACTGGGGCGGCTTCCGGGTGGTGCCCGAGACTGTCGAGTTCTGGCAGGGCCGGGCAAGTCGACTGCACGACCGGTTCCGGTACCGGCGGGAGCCGACCGGCGGCTGGTCGATCGAGCGACTCGCGCCGTAGAGCGACCTTTAATTTACGCTTAGCTGTTGTGGATCATGGGGTCACGGGTGCGGCGATGCGTGGATCGACCCGATATCGTCGCCGCATGGACAACGTCGATGCACGTCCGGGCCCACCGTCCGGAGCGCAGTGGACGATCACGGCACACGGGCACGAGGCCGTCGTGGTCGAGGTGGGTGGCGGCCTGCGGGCCTACCGGGCCGGTGGATTCGACTACGTCGACGGGTACGCCGAGGACGAACTCTGCGTGGGCGGCGCCGGCCAGGTGCTGATCCCCTGGCCGAACCGGATCCGGGACGGCCGCTACACCTTCGACGGGGTCGATCGCCAACTGCACCTGTCGGAGCCGTCCCGACACACCGCCCTGCACGGCCTGGTCTGCTGGCTGCCCTGGCAGTTGGTGTCCAAGGCAGCCGACGAGGTGGTGATCGGGACGACGCTGCCCGCCACCCCCGGATACCCGTGGACGTTGGTGCTGCGTACCCGGTGGCAGGTCGGCGCGGACGGGTTGCGGGTGACCCACCAGGCGACCAACGCCAGCGCCGAGCCGGCGCCGTTCGGCCTCGGGGTCCATCCGTACCTGCGGTTGCCCGACACCGACGCCGACGACACCGTCGTGCGGCTGCCGGCCCGCAGCCGGGTCCTGGTCGACGGCCGGCTGCTGCCGATCGGTACGGCGAAGGTGGCCGGCAGCGAGTTCGACTTCACCTCGGGTCGACGGGTCGGCGCCACGGTGCTGGACACCGCCTTCGGCGACCTGGACCGCGACCCGTCCGGTGGTTCGGCGGCCCGGCTGTCTACTGCGGATGGTTCGGCGGCCGTGACGATCTGGGCCGATCCGGCCTTCGGCTGGTGGCAACTGTTCAGTGGGGACACTTTCGCGCCGCCGCGCTACCGCCGGTCGATCGCGGTGGAGCCGATGACCTGCCCGCCGGACGCGTTCCGGTCCGGGCGCGATCTGATCGTGCTGGCGCCGGCCGAGACCTGGCAGGCCAGCTGGGGCATCCGCCCCGAGGCGGGTCCGGGCGCGCGCTGATGCAGCTGCGGGAGGTGATCCGCCGTCGGCGGATGGTGCGCAACTACGATCCGGACCGCCCGGTGGAGCCCGAGGTCGTGCAGCGGCTACTGGAGCATGCGATCCGGGCCCCGTCCGCCGGTTTCTCCCAGGGCTGGGGCTTCCTGGTGCTGGAGACCCCGGCCGACCGGGAGCTGTTCTGGACGGCGACGACGCCGGTCGCCGGGGATCCGGACAGCGCGCGGCGCAGCCGCTGGTTGACCGGGATGAGCCGGGCTCCGCTGATCATCGTCCCGCACGCCAACCGGTCGGCCTATCTCGACCGGTACGCCCAACCCGACAAGGGCTGGACCGATCGGGACGAGGCCCGGTGGCCGGTGCCGTACTGGCACATCGACACCGGGTTCGCCGCGTTGCTGATGCTGCTGACCGCGGTCGACGAGGGGCTGGGCGCGTGTTTCTTCGGCATCCCGCCGGAGCGCACGGGCCACTACCGGACGGCGTTCGGCGTACCGGACGACTTCACCCCGATCGGCGCGCTGACCGTCGGCTATCCGGCGCCGGACACCCGGTCGGCGTCGCTGCGGCGGGGGCGACGACCGGTCGACGAGGTGGTCCACCGGGGGCGGTGGGGTGCCTAGTGCGGTGAAGCCGACAGCGAGGATCAGCCCGGTCGGTCGGACGAACTCGCTAGTCTGGCAGTCGCGCCGACGTATGGTGGCGGTCCGGTCGGGTGGTGTCCGACGGGTCGTGCCGGGTGGCGGCGGCAGTGGCAAGGGGTTGCGAGTGGGCACATCGTTCGGTAGGCGACATGGGAGGAGCGCGCCGTCGTGATCTTCAAAGCGGTGCGGGACGGCCGTCCCTACCCCGAGCACGGGCTGACGCTCAAGCAGTGGGCCGAGATTCCACCCCGGCCGTTACGGCTGGATCAGTTGATCACCACCAAGCGTGAGTTGGCGCTGGACAAGCTCCTCGCCGAGGATTCGACCTTCTACGGGGACCTCTTTCCACACGTCGTGCAGTGGAACGGCGCGCTCTACCTGGAGGACGGCCTGCACCGGGCGTTGCGGGCCGCGCTGCAGCAGCGCAACCAGATCCACGCCCGGGTCTACCTGCTCGCCGCCGAGCGTCTCGCCGGTTGAGGAGTAGCGTCGCCGGCCGGCCGATGGCGGGGCCGCTTGCGGATGCGCTTGTCGTACCGGGGTCGTACGGTGTGCCCAGACGACCCGACAGTGGGCCGTCGTCTGGTGAGGACGGTGATCCAGATGCCCCGTGACGGCGATGGCCACGCAGCGACCCGGGAGTTTCCGGAGTATTCGGGCGGTGGGGGGGATCCGCAGGCCGCCGGTGCACCACCTGTCGAGCCACGGCCCGGCGGTTGGCGCCGGGGGATGTTCTGGGCTGCGGTCGCTGCCGGCCTGGTGGTGGTGCTGGCGCTGACCACCCAGGCCGCCGGCATGTTGCCCAGTTGGCGTAACCCCTTCGCCCAGGAGGAGACGGACCGCACCCAGCCGCCGGTGCTGCAGTCGATCCAGGATCTGAGCCGGTTCGTCGCGGCGGAGGGCACCTTCCAGGTGGTCGTGGATCTGGAACAGGACCGACGGTACGTTCCGGACTTTCTGCTCAACCAGCGCACCCTTTTTGTCGGTGTCGGCGCAGTCGAGGCATATGTTGATTTCGGACAGATCGGCGAAGATGCGATCGTTGTTGCTGAAGACGGTCTTTCCGTAGAAATTCGGTTGCCGGCGCCGCAGCTGACCGATGCCGACCTGGACCTCGCCAACAGTTATGTCTTCGCCGAACAACGCGGTCTGCTCAACCGGCTCAGTGAGGTGTTCGGTGGGGACCCGAACCGGCAGCGGCAGGTCTACCAGCTCGCCGAGGAGCGGATCGCGGCGGCCGCGCGGGACAGTGGGATCGCCGAGCGGGCCGAAGACAACACCCGCAAGATGTTGGCCGGGCTGTTGCGTTCTCTGGGTTATGAAACGGTTACTGTAACGTTCGTGTCGCCCTGAGTGGTGATACCGACCGTTCGTCACTGACGTAGTAGTAGCGCCGTGAGCTGGGCGATGATCGGCCATCGCGATGCGAAGCTTCCGCACAACTGGGTGACACCCTGAAAGGGTGGCGGTTCCGCGATCCGAATCATCCGCTGGGTCCGCGTTTCTTCGCCGGGTCCAAGCGCGTGTCGGATGACGGCCACGTTAGAGTGCAGCCGAAGGCCATTGTCGTAACGGCGCGCCGGCTGGACCGTCTGTCGACGCGGGGCTGGCCTGATCGTGGCATCACTAGTTTTCGGGGGTATCACCCGTGCGCAGCGACCAGGTCGAGGTCACCGTCCTGCTCCCCTGCCTCAACGAGGCGGAGACCCTGGAGGTCTGCATCCGTAAGGCCCGCCAGGCGCTCGACGAGTTGGGCGTCCAGGGCGAGGTGCTGGTCAGCGACAACGGTTCCACCGACGGATCCCAGGAGATCGCGGTGCGGGCCGGGGCCCGCGTCTCGCATGCCCCGATCCGCGGCTACGGCGGTGCCCTGATCAACGGAATCGAGCAGGCCCGCGGTCAATACGTGATCATGGCGGACGCCGACGACTCCTATGACCTGTCCACGCTGGAGCCGTTCATTCAGGCGTTGCGCTCCGGTCACGATGTCGTCATGGGTAACCGCTTCCGGGGCGGCATCGCTCCGGGTGCCATGCCGTTCCTGCACCGGTACCTCGGCAACCCGGTGCTCTCCTGGCTCGGCCGGCGGCTGTTCAACCTGAAGGTCGGCGACTTCCACTGCGGCATCCGGGGGTTCAACCGGGACCGGATCCGGCAGCTGCAGCTGTGCATGCCGGGCATGGAGTTCGCCTCCGAGCTGGTGGTCCGGGCAGCGCTCAACGGATACGACATCGTCGAGGTGCCGACCACGCTCAGCCCGGACGGGCGCAGCCGCCCACCGCACCTGCGGACCTGGCGCGACGGCTGGCGGCACCTGCGCTTCCTGCTGGTCTTCGCGCCGCGCAAGACGCTCATCTGGCCAGGTGCGGCGCTGTTCCTCCTCGGCCTGGTCGGCACCGCGACCCTCGTTCTCGGCCCGCTCGTCGTCGCCGGCATCGGCTTCGACGTGAGCACCCTCGTCTACACCTGTCTCGCGATGCTGGTCGGCGCGCAGCTGCTGTTGTTCGGGGCGTTCGCGCTGATCTACGGCAGGTACGAGGGCATCACCAACCTGCAACAGGCCGACCGCTGGGGCCGCTACATCCGGTTCGAGACCTGCACCGCCGGGGGCGTCGCGCTGATCCTGCTCGGCCTCGTCGGGACCATCGTCGCCGTCGCGACCTGGGGAGCGACCGGATTCGGCGCCCAGGACGTGAGCGCCACGATGCGTGTGGTGCTGCCCTCCTCGACGGCGATCGGCCTGGGTGCCACACTCATCTTCGCCGGGCTCTTCTCCAGCCTGCTCAGCCTGCGACGGGTCTCCGCCGCGGTCGCCGACCAGGAGACCCCGTCGCCGAGCACCCTGGCCGCGAGCGCCAACTGAGCGAGGCGCCCGGGCCGGGCGCGGCGACCGATCCTGACAACGGCGACAGCTGACGGAGCACGATGACTGTCGAGACAACCCCGGCCGATCTCGGCGAGGCGCCGGACGAGGCCAGGCCTACGCCGGGCGTCGTGGCCGCCGCCGACCGTACGGCTGCGGCCCGGCGCGGTCCTCGACAGCTGCGCGCGGTCCTGCGCCATCCCGGCCTTGTCGCGGTGCTGGCCTGGCTGGTCGCCACCCCGGTGGCCTTCGTACTGCCCGGCATCGTCGGCAAGGATCCGTTCACCGTCGCCGGCCGCGCGCTGCCGGTGGCCAGCGGCCTGCTGCTGGTGTCGGCGGTGCTGGCCGCTGCGGCGGTCGCCCGTCGCTGGGTGCCTACGGCGATGGACGCCCTGGCCGGGGCCAGTGCCGGACTGGCCGGTGCCTGGCTGGTGCTGGTGCTGCGGTCCGCGCTGTACGGCACCCCGTTCGGCTTCGGCGGCCTCAGCGGCGACATGCTGAGGATGACCGCGTCGGTGACCCGCTACACGGTCACCACCGCCAGCGCGGACACCAACATCGTCGGGCTGCCGTCGGAGTACCCGCCGCTGTACGCCTGGCTGGTCGGCCGGGCCTCGGTGCTGCTCGACCAGCCCGCCTGGCGGTTGCTGGCCGATGCCGAGGTGCTGTTCATCTCCGCGTCACTGCTGGCCGGCTTCTTACTGTGGCGTCGGCAGGCGGGGGCCTGGACCGCGTTCGCGATCTCCTGTGTCGCGGTGCTCGCCTGGTCCGACCCGCGCAAGGCGTACGAGGTCCTGGCGTTGGTGATCTTCATCCCCTGGGTGCTGGAGACCTTCACCCGGCCGCCGCGCAACCGCCTGCACTGGCTGACCTCCGGGCTGCTCGGGGGCCTGCTGGTTGTGCTCTACCAGGCCTGGCTGGTCTACGCCGCGCTCGGGCTGATGGTGATCATCGTGCTGGCCTGGCGGGCCGAGCCGGACCGCTGGGCGTACGTCCGCCGGCTGGTGGGCGTCGCGGTCGTCGCCACCGTCACCTCGTCCTGGTACGTGCTGCCGTACGGCTGGACGTTGCTCACCGACGGCGGCGGGCAGCTGGTCTCCGACCTGTACACCTCGCCGTACTACCTCTCCGGGCTGCTGCCGTTCCTGGACATCCAGTCCGCCGACGGCAGCAACGTCCTGCTGCGGGCCCTGCAACTGGTCGGCATGATCGGCCTCGTGTGGCTGCTCCGCCGCACCTGGTGGGCGCCTCCGCTGCTGCTGATCGCCGGGGCCGCGTTCGCGTACCGACTGTTGTCGATGGTCCGCTTCCTGCTGACCGGGCACACCGCCTTCGCCCACTACACCGTGCGGCTGTACGGCGTCGTGCTGGCGATCGCCGGGGTGCTGACCCTGGTGCACGTCGTACCGCTGGTGTTGCGTCGGCTGCGGGTCGTGCCACCGGTCGGGCTGGTCGGCGCACCGCTCGCGGTGCTGCTCGCCTGGGGTGTCACCGCCTACACCGGGGCCTGGATGCCGTCGATCAACGGGTCCGGCTCGTCCTACGCGACCGCCGCCCACGCCGAACCGCTGCCCGGTGGCGGCTACCCCCGGTTCGCACCGGCCAGCGGGCGCCCCGCCTGGTTCCCGGTCGAGCCGATCCGCCTGGCTGTGGAGGATGTGACCGGACCGGACCCCGAGCGGGTGACGGTGAGCGTCGACGAACGGCTCTTCTCCTACCTGCCGTGGCCCGGCTACCTCAGCAACGACCGTACCGCCGGCGGCACGCTCACCCATTGGGACGAGCGCAAGGCCGAGCTGGCGGCGCTGGCCACCCAGCGGGACCCGGCGGCCTTCGCCGCCGAGTCCGCCGCCACGGCGTACGGGCCGATCGATGTCTTCGTGCTCACCCGCGACGGCGACGAGCTGATCTGGGAGGATCTGCGGTTCCACCGGGACCAGTTCGACGAGCGGTACTGGGCGGTCCGCGATGACCTTCCGGCGCAGGTGGCGGTCTTCGTCCGGCGGTGAGCACCGTCGTGCCTCGTCCGGCGGTGACCACGGTCAGTGCGAGGTGGCGAGGTACCGGTCCTCGTTCGGCATGATGATCCAGAGCGCCAGGTAGATGATCACCTGGGTGCCGGGAAGCAGTAGGGAGAGCAGGAACAGCAACCGGACCATCCCGGCCGAGATGCCGAACCGCCGGCCCAGGCCGGCGCAGACACCGGCGATCATCCGTCCGTCGCGGGGTCGTACCAGTTTGCGGCTCATCGCCACGCTCCTTGTCCACTAGTCTCGGCTGCCCCTGTCGGGTGTCGGCCGCCCTCCGTCACTGGATCGCGACTGCCAGCCATCTTCAACGGTAGGGGTGCCGCCGGCCGGCTCCCTCAGTCCTGCGACGGATCGGCGATGGCGGCTCCCGTACGGGTCCTACCCTGATCTGATCAAGATCATCGCAACCGGTCGATCGGGTCGGCTCCCGTCCGCGTCACCTGCCGGATGTGTGCGCTACCCGCTTTGTTCACCGACTGCTAACCTTGCCCGCGTCGTCCGCCCGACGGTCTCCCCAGCCGTCGGACAGGTGGTGTCGTCACGGGCCGCCGCCGGGCGACGCCACCCCTCGGAGCGCCGGTCGCTCCCGGCTCGTACGACGGAAGCGCGGATGTGACACTGGCGATCCTCACCCCGGCCACCCGAGCCCCCGCCGCCGACCAGGGCGGACTACTGATCGCGGGCGGGCTGACCCTGCCCGACCGGATCCGGGCCCAGCTCGCCGAAGCCGGGGCCGACGAGGTGCGCACCGCCGGGCCGGCCGAGTTGGCGGACCTCGCCGAGCAGGCGACCGGGCCGATGCTGCTGTGCGCCGCCGACGTGGTCGCCCACACCGAGCTGTTCCGCCTGCTCGGCTCGGGGCCGACGACCACCACGAGAGCGTTGTTGCTGCCCGCCGACGAGGGCACCGGCGCCCTCGCGGTCGGGGCCCGGCGCGGAAACCTCGTTGCCGCCCCGGCACCGACCACCGACAGTGCCGCCCCGGCACCGACCACCGACAGTGCCGCCCCGGCCAGTGCGGCCTCGGCCAGCGCCGCCGGCGGGCCGGTCTTCGGCGGGGTGCTGCGGGTCGGCGTCGGCGACCTGCCGGCGTTGGCCACCGCCGCCCGCCGGGTCGCCGACCGTCCCGGCGACGCTACCCGGCAACCGCTCGACGCGATCCTCGCCGAGCTGGTGGCCGCCGGCACCACCGTCGGCGCGTACCCGCTGCGTCAGCTCGTCGCGGTCCGGGTCACCGACCAGGCCGGGGTGGCCGCCGCCGAGGCGCAGGTGCGTGCCGTCGACCCGGATCGGGCCCGGCTGCGGCTGGCGGTCAAGGAACACGACGATCTGTTCGCTACGTACTGCGTCAGCAGTTGGTCGCCGCTGGTCACCAAGGGTGCGGCGCGGCTCGGGCTGAGCCCGAGCGGAGTCACCGCCATCTCGGTGCTGTTCGCCGGCGCGGCCGCGCTGCTGTTCGCGGTCGGTGACCGGCCGCTCGTGCTGCTGCTCGGCGCGGTCCTGCTCTACCTCGGCTTCGTCCTCGACTGCGTCGACGGTCAGCTCGCCCGCTACACCGGTCGGTACAGCGCCTTCGGCGGCTGGCTCGACACCATCGCCGACCGGGGCAAGGAATACCTGGTGTACGCCGGACTGGGAGCCGGCGTACAGCTGTCCGGTGCCGCCGACGGCTGGCTGCTGGCCACCGCCGCAATCGTGTTGCAGACCGTCCGGCACATGACCGACGCCTGGTACGGGGCGCTGCACGACGACGCCGCCCGCCGCGTACCGGCGGTGTCGACCGAGGCGAGCGCGCCGGCCGGCGTCGGCAGCCGGCTCAGCCAGGTCTCCGACCGGGTCCTGGCCGCCCCCGGGTCACTGGTCTACTGGGCGAAGCGCACGGTGGTCTTCCCGATCGGCGAGCGGTGGGCGCTGATCGCGGTCACCGCCGCCGTCCTCGGCCAACGGGCCGCGCTGCTCGCCGTACTCGGCTGGGGGGTGCTCGCCTTCTGCTACACGCTGGCCCTGCGGTCGCTGCGGTCGCGGTCCATGCGGGTGCCGGTCCTCGCGGCGGTCGACACCGCCCGGTACCGCGACGACGGGCCGCTCGCCCGGCTGCTCGCCCACCGGGTCGGTGCGGTGGTCGCCGCCGGGTCGGGCCAGTTGCCGCTCGTCGGCGCGGCGGTGGCCGCGGCGACCGCCGCGCTGCTGCTGCCGGCGTTCGGCGTCGCCGGCGGGATCAGCGCCGTGGCGCTGCTGGCCGGGGCGGGTGCGGCGCTGGCGGCGGGGATCGCCAGTGCGGCCCGGCCAGCCGTGGGGTCGCTGGACTGGTTGGTGCCGGCCGGGCTGCGGGCCGTCGAGTTCCTGATCGTCGTCGCCGCCGGCGCGGTCGCCGACGTGCCTCCGGTCGTCACCTACGGACTGCTGTTCGTCCTCGCCCTGGGGCACTACGACCTGACCGCGCGGCTGGAGAAGCGGCTCGGTGCGCCGCCGCTGCACCGGTGGAGCCTCGGCTGGGACGGCCGGGTCCTGCTGATCACGCTGACCAGCGCCGGGGCGGCCCTGGCCGCCGCCACCGGGTCGGGCGCGGCCGACCCGACGACCCTGGCCACCGGCGCCACCGGCGCGCTCGCCGGCTATCTGGCAGTGCACTTCGTGGCCACCGCCGTACTCGACCACCGGCCGGCGTCCGCTGAACCTGGCCACCGGCCGGCGTCCGCTGAGCCTGGCCAGCGGCCGGCGTCCGCTGAGCCTGGCCGGCGACCGGCGGCCGGGGTGTCGGTGCCGGCTCCCCGCCGCCCCACCGATCCGCCGGTCGACCCGGCACCACCCTTCAGCTCCGCCGGCCGCCCCGCCGGCCCGACCACAGGTGACCTCTGATGACATTGATCAGCATTGTCGTGCCGGTCTACAAGGTGCAGGGTTACCTGCGAGAATGCCTCGACTCGATTCTCGACCAGTCGTTCACCGACATCGAGGTGATCGCGGTCGACGACTGCTCCCCGGACAGCTCCGGGCAGATCCTCGCCGAGTACGCCGCCCGCGACCCCCGGCTCCGGGTGCTGTCCCTGCCGGCCAACGCCGGCCTCGGCGGTGCCCGCAACGCCGGGCTGGACGTGGCGACCGGTGAGTACGTCTGGTTCCTCGACAGCGACGACTGGCTGACCGACGGATCGCTGCGCGCGGTCGCCAACCGGCTCCGTGACACCACCCCGGACGTGCTGATCGTCGACCACGTGCGGGTGTTCTGGAACTTCCACGAATCGGCCAGCGCGCTGCGGCAGGCGTTCCCCACGTCACCCGGTGCCGAGGTGTTCGACGTACGGACCCGGCCCGAGACGCTCAAGGTGCTGCACACCGCCTGGAACAAGGTCACCCGGCGACAGTTCCTGGTGGACCTGGGACTGCGGTTCGCCGACGGCTGGTACGAGGACGTCTCGTTCACCTTCCCGCTGCTGGTCGCCGCCGAGCGGGTCACCGTACTCGACCGCGTGTGCGTCAACTACCGGCAGCGGCGTACCGGTGCGATCACCCGGACCCGCAGCCCCCGGCACTTCGAGATGTTCGACCACTGGGGACACACCTTCGACTGGCTGGACCAGCGTGGGCCGCAGGTCGACGCCGTACGGCCGCAGTTGTTCGCTCTGATGATCTCGCACTACCTGATGGTGCTCGGCCACAGCGGCCGGCTGCCCCCGCAGCTGCATCAGCAGTTCTTCGCCCGCGCCCACGCCGACTACCAGCGCCGGCTCCCGCCCGGCGGGTACCCCGTGCCCGGCGGTGTCGAAGGGCTCAAACGCCGGCTGCTCGCCGCCAACCGCTGGCGGACCTTCGCCGCGCTGCGGGTCGGCCAACGCGCCCGCAAGAAGCTGATCTCCACGGTCAAGCGGATCGGCCGCCCGGTCAAGCGCGGCCTGCGCGAACTGGCCCGCACCGGACGGCGGACGGCGCTGCTCGGTTACTACCGGATCCAACTGCGCCTGCCGATGGACCAGTCGATGGCGCTGTACGCCGCCTACTGGTACCGCGGCTACAGCTGCAACCCGGCGGCGATCTACGCCAAGGCGGCCGAGCTGGCACCACACATCAACGGGGTCTGGGTGGTCCGCCGGGACCGGGCGGCCAGCATGCCGACCGGCGTCCGGTACGTCGTCGCCGGCACCTGGCGCTACTACCGGGCGCTGGCCCGCGCCAAGTGGCTGATCAACAACGTGAACTTCCCCGATTACGTGCGTAAGCGGCCCGGATCGGTGCACATCCAGACCCACCATGGCACTCCGGTCAAGGTGATGGGGCTCGACCAGCAGCGGCACCCGGTCGGCGCCGCGTCGATGAACTTCCCCCATCTGCTGCGCCGCATCGACCGGTGGGACTTCAGCGTCAGCGCGAACCACTTCTCCACCCAGATGTGGGAGCGGGCCTACCCGGGCGACTTCGTCTCGCTCGACACCGGCTACCCGCGCAACGACCGGCTGGCGCTGGCCACCGACGCCGACGTGGCGGCGGCCCGTACAGCGCTCGGCATCGGCCCCGGCGAGCGGGTCGTGCTCTACCTGCCGACGCACCGGGAACACCAGCCCGGCTGGCAACCCGACTTCGACGCCGACGCCCTGGCCGAAGTGCTCGGCCCGGACGCCTGGCTGCTGATCCGCAGCCACTACTTCCACGACCGGCAGCGCACCGGCCGGGCCCCGGACGCCCCGGCCAGCGGTCGGATCCGGGACATGTCCAGCTATCCGGTCGTCGAGGACCTGTACCTCGCGGCCGACGTACTCGTCACCGACTATTCTTCGGCGATGTTCGACTACGCGGTCCTGGACCGGCCGATCGTGATCTACGCGCCGGACGCCGAGGCGTACGCGATGGCCCGTGGCGTCTACTTCGACATCACCGCCGAGCCGCCGGGTGCCGTCGCCACCACCTTCGGACACCTGCTCGACGTCTTCCGTACCGGTGCGGTCGGCGACGACGCCGCGGTCAAGGCCCGGACCCAGTTCCGCGCCCGGTTCTGCCACCTCGACGACGGGCGCGCGGCCGAGCGGGTGGTCCGCCGGGCATTGCTCGGGGAGCAGGGCTGAACCGCCCGATGGGTGCCCTGCTCAGCGTCGTCGTTCCGATCTACAACGTGGCCCGCTACCTGACCGAATGTCTCGATTCGCTGGCCGCGCAGACCCATTCCGACGTTCAGATCGTCCTGGTCGACGACGGGTCGACCGACGACAGCGGCGACATCGCCGCCGCCCGGGTCGCCGCCGATGCCCGGTTCCAGCTGATCCGCCAGCCGAACCAGGGCCTCGGCGCGGCCCGCAACACCGGCATCCGCGCGGCCACCGGCGACTACCTGGCGTTCGTCGACAGCGACGACGTGCTGCCGCCGTACGCCTTCGAGGTGCTGGTCGGCGCGGTGGAGTCGACCGGTTCGCAGATCGCCTCCGGCAACGTGGCGTTGTTCAACTCACGTGGGCTGTGGCAGTCGCCGCTGCACCGCGGCACCCACCGACAGACCTGGCTCGGCACCCGGTTGCGCCGTCGCCGAAACCTCGTCTACGACCGGCTGGCCTGCAACAAGGTGTTCCGGCGGGACTTCTGGACCGGCCACGACCTGTGGTTTCCCGAAGGGGTGCGCTACGAGGACATCCCGGTGACGATCCCGGCGTACGCGCTGGCCGAGTCGATCGACGTGCTGCCCACGGTGGTCTACCACTGGCGGCAGCGCGAAGCGGGTGCCGAGGAGTCGATCAGCCAGCGACAGGCCGAGGTCGCCAACCTGGTGGACCGCTTCGCGGCGGTACGCAGCGCCAGCCGGTCACTGGCCGCGACCGGTGACCGGTCGTTGAAGAACCACTACGACGCCACCGCGCTGCGCAGCGACCTGCGGATGTTCCTGCACCTGCTGCCGGAGGTGTCGGACGTGGCGTACCGGCAGCGGTTCTGCCAGCTGGCGGCGGAGTTCCTCGCCGAGGTGGATCCGGCGGTGCCGGACCGGCTCGATCCCCGGTTACGGGTGGCGTGGCGGCTGGCCCGCGACGGTCGGCTGCCGGAGCTGCTGCGCGTGGTCACCGCGACCCGGTCCGGTGGCGTACCGCCGAGGGTCAGCGACGTCCCGGCGGCGCTGTACCGCCCGACGCCCCGGCTGCGTACGACGCTACGGGCGATCTCCTGGTCGGCCGGGCAGCTGCGGATCTCCGGACACGTCCTGCGGACTCCGGCGGCGTCGGACGCGCCGCCGGGGCCGCAGCTGCGCGCCCTGTGGCTGAGCGAGCAGGGCCGCCGCCGCCGGTTGGGGCCGGCACCGGCCAGGTCGCGGCTGTTGCCTCGCCGGACCATCGCGGCGGACCCGGCGACGGACGACCTGCCGGCCTGGTCCGGGTTCGCCACGTCGTTGCCGGTTCTGGCGCTGCGCTCCGCCGCCAGTTGGCCGCCGGCGACGTGGCTGGTGATGGCGGGCGTGATCGACGTGGCAGGCGGGCCGGAGAGCGGGCCGGTCAAGGTCGGCGAGGTGGTGCCGGCGTTACCGGCGGTCTGGGTGGCACCCGGGGTACGGGTGGTGCCGGTGCTGCACGACGGAGCGCTGCGACTGCGGGTGGAACACCCGTCGGTGTGGGCGGCGGCGGCCCGGCTGGTCGGCGAGGATCTGGTGATCAGCGGTACGGCCGTCGCCGGTGCTCCGGTGCCGTCGGCGTTGACCCTGGCCCGGACCCCGATGATCGTGGCCCGGCGGTATCCGACCCGGCCCGACGACGCCGTCGGGCCCTCGTCGGGCGGCACCGGGTTCAGCTGCCGGATTCCGCTGGACGACCTGCTGACCGGTCCGGCGGCACCCGCGCGACCGGCTGCGGTCGGCGACCCGGCGGTCGGCTGGCTGGTGGGCTGGCACATCGACGGCGGTGCCGACGCCTCCGCCGGGCGCGGGTTGCCGGTCGGCGCCGACTTCACCGAGCTGCGTCCGCTGCCCGGGGGGCCGGGTCTGCTGGTCGAGTCGGCCGATCAGGGGCAGCTGTCGATCCGGGTGCTACCGGCCGGGCCGCTGGCGACCTGGGCCACCGTCGAGGAGGCCGGTGTCACCCTGGGCGGTGCGTGTCCGGTCGACGCGGCGCCGTCGTCGGTGGTGCTGCGCCACGCCGACGACCTGCGGGACCCGGCGGCCCCGGCGGACCGGGAACTGCCGGTCGAAGCGGTCGACGAAGGTTGGCTGGTGCGGGTACCGGCGGACGGCCCCGACCGGCCGGAGCCGGGGCGCTGGTGGTTCGGCTACCGGTCGGCGGACGACGACCGGGTGCATGAGTTGTCGATGTCGCTGCGGATCCGGGACGGGGCGGGTCAGGTGGGACCGGGCCCGGTGGCGCTGCCCCGGTTGCGGCTGGAGCCGGAGCGGCTGTACCGGGTGGCGCTGGTGGCGAACTGAGACCCGGGGCGGCCTGATCCTGATCAGCGCGCGGGCGGCGACGGCGACGAGGCCGGAGCCGACGGCGACGAGGCCGGAGCCGCCGGCGGCGGTGCGGTCGGCGTGGTCGGCCGCAGCCGGTTGCGGGCGGTACGTCGGGCGGTGCCCCACGCCCGGCCCCACAACGACCGGCTCTGCCGAGCGCCCATCTGGGACAGCCACTGCGGGCTGCGGGCCACGGCACCAGCGGTGTCGGTGATGATCAACCGCGCGCCGTCCGGCCCCGGGGTCAGCCAGCCGACCCGGGTACCGATCCGCGTCGGGCGGGTGCCGCGGGTGCCCCGGCCGCCCTGCTGAGGACCCGGCGGTACGGCGTACTCCCGGTCGTTGTCGCGCACCACGACCCGCACGTCGTAGCGCCCACCGGGCAGGTGGTCGACCGGGATCGTGCAGGACCAGCGCAGGTCGTTGCCGGTCCGCCGGAGCACCGTGACCGGCTGTCGGGCCAGCCCGTCGCCGATCTCCACCAGCAGGTCGTGGCGTACCTGACCGGGCTCGCCGTCGATCCCCTTGGTGCGGACGCTGCCTTCGAGTGCGATGGCCGGCCCACTGCCGCGCATGCGGTGCACGGTCGCCGTGATCTCCCGGATGAGCAGCAGGTCGCGGTAGGCGTCGAAATCGGTGTGCCCCAGGTAGGCCTGTCCGGCGTACACCCGCAGTGGCAGCGCGGACCGGGGCTCCCGGATGGTCGCCGGATTCTGTTCGTAGATCGCGGCGGCGCGCAACCCGGCACCGGCGTTGCTGACGAACTCGGTCGCCAACCGCACCGGGATGTCCTTGAACAGGGTGTGCATCCGGATCGTGAATTCGTCGAGCTGTTCGTCGTCACAGCCGTTCGCGGCCCGCCACGCATAGTGCAGCTGCATGTAGGCGATCCACCGGTACACCGCGTCGCGGTCGTCGGACGGCAGGTCGCGGCACTCGTCGGCGAGCTGCTCGACGATGGCGACGTGCTGCATGATCCGTAGCGGTTGACTGCGGGTGTCCATCAGCGAGGAGTTGTCCCCGCGCTGCCGGTACAGATAGCTCAGCCGGGGGGTCAGCGCCGTCCGTGGGGAACGGGCCAGCACCGGTACGGTGAACAGCACGTCTTCGAAGGCCGTGTTCTCGGTGAACCGGACACCGGTCGAGTCGACCAGGTCACGCCGGAAGATCTTGTTGCATGCCGACGGGTTGCCGACCAGGCCGGGGGCCTGGGCGATCCGCTCCACGACCCGTTCCCCGACGAGCAGCTCCCGACGCCACGCCGGGTTGGGCCGGGGCGGCAGTCCCTGCATGTCACCGACGGCCACCGCCGCCTGCTCGCGGTCGGCGAGGTCGACGAGGTAGCTCAGCGCCCCGTCGGGGTAGAGATCGTCGGAGTCAAGAAAGGCCAGGTAGCGGCCGGTGGCGAGGCGTACCCCATGATTGCGTGCCGCGCCCAGGCCCGCGTTGTCCTGGCGGACGTAGCGCACCCCGGTGGCCCGGTCGGCGTACCGGCGCGCGATGTCGGCCGAGCCGTCGGTGGAGCCATCGTCGATGACGACTACCTCGATGCGGTCCCGGGCGGGCTGTCGTTCGATCGAGTCGAGTGCCTCTTCGAGCCACTTTTCGGTGTTGTAGACCGGGACGACGACGCTGACCGTCGGGGATGGCACGCGCTCACCTCGTGTCACGACTGGGTAATCTGGATCAGTGACCTATTTGCCTAGGGTACGTCGCCTGCTGCGTCCGGTCAGGAATGTGCTTCGTCGCTCCCGGGCGCGGATCATGCAACCAGCGGCGCTACTGTACAGCCCGAACATTACCCCGAACGAGATTCGGGTACTCGCCAAGATTGCCAACGACAAGGGTGATCGGGCGATGGTGAACGCGGTGTTGCTGCGCATGGTGCAGCGGGGGGTTGCCAATGAGGGTGAACAGCGCGCGGCGCGACTGATCGGCACCGGGGCACCGGCACCGGCGGTAGGTCACTGCCCGCAGGATCCGACCGACCAGGATCCGACCGAACGGGGTAAATCGCTCATCGCCGACCAGGCGGCCACCCGGCTGACCGTACGGCGGCCGACCGCTACTGCTCCGCTGCAGGTCACCGTCGGTGACGAGGACGAGCCGCTGGCGTACTGGCGGGCCGCCTGGGCCGAGCTGCCGCCCGCGCTCGTCGACCAGCTCACCACCGGCGTGCTGACCCGGCTCGCGGCCGACCGTCAGGTCACCACCGTGCATTCCGCGGACGCCGCCAGCGCCCCGGTCGCCCGGGCGGTCGCCGCCGGCATCGGCGCCCGGTACGGTGGTCAACCGTGATCGTTCCCTGGCGTCGGGGCACCTCCGCCGGCCACCTCGTCGACGATGCGTTGTCCGCCCTCGCCGCCGCCGACTGGGCGGACCGCGCCCGCCCGCCGATCGCCTGGCTGCACTGGCCGGTGGACTCGGCCAACCCGTACCAGTCGTTGATCTACAGCCGGTTCCCTCGGCACAACCTGGTGCCGATCCGGATCCGGCGCCTCGACCAGCTCGACCGCCTGTTGCCCGCGCTGCCGGACGGCGTCACCCGGGTGCTGCACGTCCACTGGCTGTACGACGTCACCGCCGGTTGCGCCACCACCGCGCGGGCCGAGGCCGCCGTCGACGCCTTTGCGGCCACACTGGACAGTCTGCGGGCCGACGGCGTACGGCTGGTCTGGACGGTGCACAATCTGCTGCCGCACGAGACCGTGCACCGGCAGACCGAGACCCGGCTGCGGCAGGTGATGCTGGTCGCCGCCGACGTCGTCCACCTGATGCACGACAGCCACCTGGAGATCCTGCAGGAGGCGTTCGGCACCTCGCCCCGGCAGGTGGTCGTCGCCCGGCATCCGACCTTCGTCGGGGCGTACCCGGACTGGGTGGACCGGGCTGCGGCCCGCAGCCATCTGGGGATCCCGCTCGGTGCCCGGCTACTGGTCACCTTCGGCCAGGTCCGACCGTACAAGGGACACACCGACTTTCTCGACGTACTCGACGCCGCGACCCGCCACGACCCGCGACTGCGCTGGCTGGTCGCCGGCAAGGTCCGGGAGGAGACCGGCGGGCCCGAGTTCATGCGCCGCGCCGCCGAACACCCGGCGGTCGTCTTCCACCCCGGCTTCGCCCCCGACTCCGACGTGCAGTACTTCCTGCGCGCTGCGGACGCCGCCGTCTACCCGTACCGGTCGTCGCTGAACTCCGGTGCGTTGGCCCTGACGGCCGGGTTCGAGTTGCCGGCGTTCGTCTCGACCGGCACCACCGTCGGCGGGTTGATGCCCGACGCCGCGCTGCGCCGGTTCGACCTCGCCGACCCCGACAAGGCCGCCGAGGTGATCACCGAGGCGACCGGGAGCGGCTGGGCGGCCGCCGACACGGTCCGTACGGCGCTGCGCGACCACCTCGGACCGCTCGCCCCGGCACAGGTCAGCGACCTGCTCGCCACCGAGCTGCGCCGCCACTTGGACCCGACGACCTGATCTGCGCCGTCCGGGGTCCATCGTCGATGGTGTCGGCGCGCTACCCTGGCCGCATGTCGAGCCCTGCGTCGGACCGCCGCCCGGACCGTCAGCTGGTGTGGGCACCCGCCGAGGTGCTGACCGGCATCGCCCAGCAGGTCGAGCCGCTGCCGACCCGCGAGCCGTTGCGGATCATGATCATCCGAGGGGTGCTGCTCGCGTACGTCTTCACCTGGCCGCCGGCCTTCGGCGTCCTCGCTGTCGCGACCGTGGTCGCGCCGCCGCTGACCGAGGCGGCCAGCGTCGGCGCGACCGCCGGTTGGGCGCTGCAGATCGCCACCTTGATCGCGCTGTGGGCCGTCGTGTCCGCGCTGATGTCGCACCGGCGGGCCGCTACCGAGTCGGCGGACCCCGAAGCCCTGAGCCGATCGCGACTGCTGCTGCGCCTGGCCGGCAACGCGGCGCGGACCGGGGCGCTCGCGGCGGTGGTGCTGGCACTGGCGGGGCTCGCCCCCGGCCAGATCGCGGCGCTGGCCGGCGCGGTCGCCGTCGTCCTGCATCTGCTGCCGATGCTGGTGTTCCGGCTGCTGACGCGCGGGCGCCGAGCCGACCCCGTCGGCGAGCCGGCCGAGCGTCTCGCCGGCCAGCCGGTCGGGCGGCCGACCGAGCGTCGTCCCGGCAGCGAGTCTGCCCCGCCGCCGGCAGCGACGTCAGCCGGGCTCGACGGGTAGCCACAGCTCGCAGGTCGCGGTGCTGAAATCGGCCGCCCGCTCGACGACGGCGACGATCGACGGGCCGGGCCGCAGCCGCCACGGGTTCGACGGGAACCATTCGGCGGCGGTCGCCGCCCAGGTGGCCTGCAGCGCCTGCGGGTACGGTCCGGCGGTACGGAAGACCGCCCACCTACCGGCCGGCACCTCGATCACATCGAGGTCGTCGGGGGCGGTGCCGGTCGCCGCGACGGCGACCCCGTGCAGGTAGGTCAGCTCGCTGCCTTCCGGGTCGTCCGGCGCCAGGTCGTCGCTGACCTGCAGGATGCCGGCCGGCTCGGTGTCGCTGAGGGCCTTCAACCGCTGATGCTCCGCTGCCGGCAGAGCGGCGATGTGCTGCTGGATGTGCGGATTGACGCCGTGGTGGATCAGTGGGACCCGGGTGGCGTGTCCGACCAGCCGGAACGCGGGGCGGTCGACGATGCGGGTGTCCATGCGGGTGTTTCCTTCGACGGTCAGGCGGAACCTGAGTTGTGGTTGGCTGCGAAGGGGGCCACCGTCGCGGCGTACCTCACCTGGACCGGCACCGTGGACCGCCCGGAACGCCCGCCCGAACGCCTCGGTCGAGCCGTACCCGTAGCGGACGGCGATGGTCAGCAGGTCGTCCTCGCCCCGGACCACGTCGGCGGCCGCCAGGGTCATCCGTCGCCGCCGTACGTACTCCGACAGCGGCATGCCGGCCAACGACGAGAACATCCGGCGCAGGTGGTACTCGGTCGTGCCGTGCCTACCCGCCACCGACTCGACGTCGAACTCTCCGCCTGGACGCTCCCCGACCCGGGGTTCCCCGGCGAGGTGCGTCTCGACCGGGCCGGCGAGGTGTGCCTCGACCAGGTCGACGAGGTGGTTGAGTGCCGAGATCACGATGGCCTCCCTTCACCGACCAGCCTGGTCGACCACACCCGGGTCGCGCCCGACATCTACGGTCCGATCCGATCACGGCTCGGGGCCACCGGACTACTGGCGCGGCTCCCGCCACATCGGCCAGATCGGTGGGCCATCGGGCAGCCGCATCGGCCCGTGTGCCCGGTAGCCGTGCCGCAGATACAGGTCCCGGTTGCGCGGCGTGGTCGCCTCCAGATAGCCCGGCGTGCCGTGGCCGTCGAGGTGGCGGTGGTGGTGGCGCAGCAACGCGCTGCCCAGGCCGCCGCCCTGACGCCAGGGCGCCACCGCCAGGTACGCCAGGTGCCAGTGCGGCTGCCACGGGTGGTGCGCCGACAGCATCCGGGCGAGGGCGGCGAACCGTGGTTGCCAGCGCCCGGCGGCGCTCAGCAGACGCAGTTCGTGTTCGCTGACCGTCTCCGGGTCGGTGGCGATCCGACGGCCCCGGGGGTGCCAGACCGCGACGCCGCTGAACTGGCCGGCGACGTGCACCGCGCCGCCGGACCGGATCGCGTGGTCCAGTTCGAGGGTGAACAGGGTCCGGAAGACGTCGGCCCGTGCGTCGAGGTCACCGATCAGCCACTGCGACACCGGGGCGATCAGGAACGCCTCGGTGAGCAGGGTCGCTGCCTGCGGGATGTCGTCCATCCCGGCGGTACGGATCGTCACGGCGGCGGGATGGATCGCGGTCATCTTGGGCTCCTGCCGGTCGGGCGGTACGCGGTGCACAGCGGGCCACGGCTGGTGAGCCGAGGTATCCGCTAGACGCGCACGGCGCCGGACCGGAGTACGAACCTGCTGGTCAGATGCCCGACAGTGGGGTCGTTCGGCAGCGTGACGCTGCCGTGACGCCCAGGATGTCACCGCCGTACGGGGGGTGCGGTCGGCCGACCACACCCCCCGTACGTACGGTGTGTTACAGCGTCAGCGTCCAGGTGTCGATGTAGCCGGTGTCCCCGCTGAAGACGTCACGGACCCGCAACTGCCAGGTGCCGTCGGCCGCCTCGGAGGAGAGGTTCACCGAGTACGTGGTGATCACGTTGTCGGCGCCGTCGAACAGCGCCCAGCTCTTCAGCCGGTAGGCGGAGCCGTCCGGTGCGACCAGGTCGATGATCAGGTCGCCCCGGTAGGTGTGCTTGATGTCGACGTCCACGCTCGACGACGACGAGGCGCTGCGCCCGCAGCCGGCGATGACGATGCTGCTGGCCGCCGTACCGGGGTCGGGCAGCGCCACGTCGGTGCCGTTGGTGCCGGAGCAGCCGCCGCCGGAGCCGGTCACCGTCAGGGTGAACGACGCGGTCCGGGTCGCCGAGGCGCCGGTGCCGGTGACGGTCACCGGGTAGGTGCCGGGGGCGGTGCCGGCCGACGTGGCGACGGTGAGGCTGGCGCTGCCGCCGGAGGTGACGGTGGCCGGGCTGAAGCTGGCCGTCGCGCCGCTCGGCAGACCGCTGGCCGAGAAGCTGACCGACTGCGGCGTACCGGCGGTGGTGCTGGTCGTGACCGTCGCCGACACCGTGCCGCCCGGGGCGGTCGAGCCGCTGGTCGGCGTGACCGACACGGTGAAGTCGTCCGCCGGCGGGGTGCCGTCGTTGACGACGTACAGCAGCCGGTTCGGCGATCCGCTGCCCGGGTTGCCGACCGCGTCGACGGTGGCGTTGTCGTAGAGGTAGTCGCGGACCTGCTGCGGGCTCCAACCGGGGTTGGCGGAGGCGACCAGGGCGGCCGCGCCGGCGACGTGCGGGGCGGCCATCGACGTACCGCTGATGGTGTTGGTGGCGGTGTCGCTGGTGTGCCAGGCCGAGGTGATCGACGAGCCGGGCGCGAAGATGTCCAGGCAGGTGCCGAAGTTGGAGAAGCTGGACCGGGCGTCGGTGCTGGTGGTGGAGCCGACGGTGATGGCCTCGGTGACCCGGGCCGGCGAGGTGTTGCAGGCGTTCGCGGAGCTGTTGCCGGCGGCCAGGCTGTAGGTGATGCCGGCGTCGATCGAGTTGCGTACCGCGGTGTCGAGCGAGGTGTTCGCGCCGCCACCGAGGCTCATGTTCGCCACGGCCGGCGTGACGGCGTTGGCGGTGACCCAGTCGACGCCGCCGATGACGCCGGCGTTGGTGCCGCTGCCGGCGCAGTTGAGCACCCGTACGCCGACCAGGGTGACGCCCTTGGCGACGCCGTACGCGGTGCCGCCGACGGTGCCGGCGACGTGCGTACCGTGGCCGTTGCAGTCGTCGGCGGAGCCGCCGTCGACGGCGTCGTACCCGCTGATCGCGCGGCCGCCGAAGTCGCTGTGGCTGAACCGGATGCCGGTGTCGATGATGTACGCGTGCACGTTCGACGCGGTGTTCGGGTACGTGTAGGAGTCGTCCAACGGCAGGGCTCGCTGGTCGATGCGGTCCAGGCCCCACGATGGCGGGTTCAGCTGGGTGTCGGTGAGCGTCACGGTGTGGTTCTGCTCGACGTAGTCGACCGACGGGTGGGCCGCGATCCGGGCGGCCTGACGGGCGGTCGCGCTGATCTCGAAGCCGCGCAGCGCCGCGCTGTAGGTGCGGGCCACGGTGCGTCCGTGCTGCCGTGCCAGGGCCTGCGCGGTGGCGCTGACCTGCCCGGGGGCCACGGCGCTGTCCTTGAACACCACGATGTAGCTGTCCGGTACGGCGGTGGCGCCGCCGGCGTGCCGGATGGTTCCTTCCGGTGGTGCCGCGCTGACGGGTACGGCAGCAGCGGCCACCATGGCCAGCGCGGTGGCACCGACGATGACGACTCTGTGGGGGAGATGCATCTCCCGTCCTCCCATTCCACCGGCGGGTCCGTCCGCTGACGGTCACAGCGGATCAGTGAACGCCGATCTAGCTGAGAGTAATCTGAGTCGATACTGAAAGGTGTATTCCGGATCGCTCATACCGTTGGCGCGATGGAACGTCCGAAAGGACCTTCGACCAGCGGGTTTCCTCGTCGCAAAGGCTGCGGTACGGCGGCCAGGAAACGAGAAGTTTTCATGATTCACGGTGTCGGGATCGGTCCACCTGCACCCGGACCGTGGTCCGTCCGGGCCGGCTGTACACCCGGACCAGATCGCACAGGTCGTGCACCAGCAGCAGCCCCCGGCCGCCTGGCTGATCCGGCGGCCGGGGAATCCGCCCGACCAGCGGGTCGGGCAGATGGCCGGTGTCCTCGACCTGGCAGACCACCGCGTCCGAAGTGACCCACAGCCACACCCGGCCGCCGCCGTCGGTGTGCCGCACGGTGTTGGTGGCGAGTTCGTTGACGGCCAGGGCGAGATCGTCGACCCGGTCGTGGTCGAGCCCGGCCGCGCGGGCCTGCCCGGCGACGAACCGGCGGACCCCGGCCAGGGCCGGGATGTCGGCGAACCCGATGGTCGCCGCCCGCGCCGGCGGTGCCGGCAACGGCCGGCGGACCCGGTGCAGCGCGTAGGCCGGCGGCAGGTACCGGGCGCTCGGCCGGCGGCCGGCACCGTCGGTCACGATCGGGTGGGTACGCTGCACGTCGGCCACCACCTCGGCGGGCAGCGACCGGGCGTCGTACGGGCACAGCAGCACCGCCGGACGACCGGCGAACGCCACGTTGACCAGGATCTCGTGTTCCGTGCAGGCCGGGTACTCGTCCGGGTGGCGACCCGACCAGACCGGCTCGTCGACGATCCAGACCTGCCGGTCCGGGTACCGCTGCGTGAAGGCGAGCAGCACCTTGGGAATGATCCGGCCGGGATTACGGCCGACCACCCGCATGTCGACGAAGCCGACCTCGGCGGTGTCGACCGCCGGATCCTCACGCAGAGCGCCGCGCAGCGCCGCCAGGTTCTCCGACGGTACGGCGATCAGCAGTGGTGCCGCCGCCCGGACGGCGTCGCGGGCGAACCGGGTGACCGTGGTGAGGTAGGCCTGTTCGTCGCCGTACAGCAACCCGATGTGGTCGAAACCTGGGCGGAGCCGGTCGACCGGGTCCAGCGCGTCGACCGTCGTGCTCATGGCCGGCCCGCCGGTGTCACCCGGCTCGACCTGCCGAACCCGGCCATCGATCCACCACCTTCGGGACCGTCGCACGTCACCGCCCACGCAGGGCGTCCACTCCACGGTAACGGGCCGGCGGAAACCCGACCATCGAGGCCCGGTCGGCCCAGCGGTGCGGCCTGGCCGGGCGGTGTTCGAAAGGTGCGCGGGTGCGACCCGCTCAGCGGGACACCAGCCGTCGACGAACTCCACGGGCGTACTGTCTGGCGACGAAGACGGTGGCCCGGCCGAGGCTGCGGGCACCACCGACGGGTACGGTCTGCGCCGCCCGTCGGGGGGCGGCCGTCGGGGCGGCGTCGGCGGCACCGGGCCCGGTGGCGGCCAGGTCGACGACGTCGTACTCGCTGCCGGTCTCCCAGCGTTGGCCGTGGCTCGCCGCGACCGCCTCGACCAGGCCGTCCTCCGGCGTCCCGGCGTGGGTGGCCCGGGATCGGGCGGCGGTCGACCACAGCTCGACGGCGTACGTCGCGGAGCCGGCACCGGCGGGCAGCACCCGCAGCAGTCCGCAGCGCCACTTCTCCATGGCGGCGGTCACCGCACCCACGGTCCGCCGACCGACGCCCAGCCGGGCCGGCACCCGCAGCAGGTACGGCGACGGGTAGGCGCTGGTCGGGGCGGTGTCGACCAGCCGGACCCGCGGCTCGTGGCGGTACTCGGCGGCCAGCAGCCGCAGGTCGTCCGGCTGCCCGGCGGCGGCCCAGTCGGCGACCAGGGCGACCTGCAGGTCCCGCTCGTCGCTGGCCAGCAGCCGGTCGACGCACGCGCGGACCACCTCGTACGGCTGGTCGACCGGCACCACGGCGCAGATCAGCGGCACCTGCCAGGTCCGACCGGGCCGGTCACGGTGCTGACGCGGGTAGGGCAGCAGATCGGTCAGCTCGGCGCGGGCCTGCCGGTCACGCCCGGCCGGATCGGCCGGGACGAGCGTCCAGAGGCTGGCCGTCGGCTCCGGGACGAACACGGCGCCGGCCTGCGCCAGCCGGTAGGCGACCTCGACGTCGGCGCCCTGGTACGGATCGGTGCCGGGCCGGTAGCGGCTGCGGTGGAAGGCGAAGGCGGTGCCGGCGGCGGTCTGGAAGGCGGTGTGGTCGGCGGTGCGCAGCTGATGGGTGGTCTCGAGGCGACGGGTCAGCCCGGCGTCGACGGCGCTGCTGGCGAAGAGTTGCCCGAGAGTGCCGGCGCTGGCGTGCGCGGCGACCATCTCCGGCTCCGGGACCGTGCCACCGAAGCACGCCGGTACGGCCAGGCTGACCGCATCCGGGTCGGCCTGCGGCCAGCGGGCCAGGGCACCGACGAGATCCGGCCCCGGCACCGCGCCGGCCGGGATCCGGACGATGATCTCGCTCGTGGCCGCCGCGACCAGGTCGACGAACCCGTTGTCGTCGGCGCAGGTGGCGACCTGCAGCAGCTCGGCGGGGTGGCGCTGATGCGCGAGCGCCGCGGTTGTCCGGGCGGCGGCCGTCGGGTCGCCGCCGCCGCCGACCACGCAGACGGTCACCTGGGCCCGGGTCGTCGACTGCCCCGGCTCGGCGGGACGGATCCGCGACCAGTCGTTGTGTGGTGAGGCAGCGGAGGACACGGCGCCGGGCTGGGACACGCGTGCAGCGTACCGCAACGCCGACCGGTAGCCTCTGGCGTGACGTGGGTCGGGCGCGGGCGCGCGTCGGCCCCGTTGCGGGATCTGATCCGAGGGCAGGGTGGCAGCAGGGTGACGGAGCAGGCGGCGGTGCAGTCCTCCTCGACGGCAGCGGACCGGATGCGGGCCGGCGGTGTCGGCTCCCGCCGCTGGTGGCGGCGGATCCGATTGTCCGAACAGGGCCCCGAGCGGGCGTTGCCCGCGATGGCGGGCCCGCTGCGCCACCTGCTGGTCGACGCCGAGTCGCTGGCCGCGCTGCGCACGCTGTTCACCGCACCGGCCGCCCGCACCCCGGTGCGTCGGCTCACCGTCCGGGTGCGTCGCTGGCGCCCGCCGACGCCGGGCTGGTCGGGCCGGCTCGGCCCGGTGCCCGGTGTCCGGGGGCAGCGGGTGGTGCTGCCGGCCGGCGGCGGTACCGCACGGGTCACCGTCGAGCTGGCCGCGCCCGTCGCGCTGCACGACGTACTGGCCGCTGTCTGGGCGGTGCTGGCGCCGGTGCGGCCGTTGCCGCGCCCGGCGAGCGCCGACGTCACCGTGGTCGGCCCGGTCCCGGCCTGGCAGGCGCCGGCGGGCAACGTCACGGTGGCCGACCAACTGGCGGTCAACCCGGAGATCCGGGCGTACGACGTGGTGCTCGCGCCGGACGCGGCGGTCCTGACCGCCGGGCCCGAGCTGGTCGGGGTCGCGGTGACGGCCGGCGGGACCGGTGCCCGGGTGACCAACCGGCAGCCGCTGGTGCTTGTCGACGCCGCGATGGCGAACCCGATCGGGCGCGGCCGCCGGTACGGGCCCGAGGAACCGTCCGGGGTGCTGGAGTTGCTGACCGGCGAGCCGGTCCTGCGGTGGCGGATCCGTCCGTCCGGCGGTGCCGACACGCCACCGGTCGCGTCCGGCCGCCTCGACGCGCTGCCGCTCACCGGCGACCAGCTGGCGGCGACCCGGCGGTTCGCCCAGCTGACCTGCCCCGAGCTGCCGGCGGCGGACCCGGCGGCGGAGGCGACGCTGCTGGCCCAGGTGGCGGCGGGCGGGGCGGTGCTGCGGGTGCCACAGCTGCCGCCGTCGGTCGCCGACCGGCTCGCCGAAGGGCTGCTCGAGGTGCTGCGTACCGAGCTGCCCGGGGTGGGCGCGGACCCGCTGGAGTGGGAGATCCGCAGCGTACGGCAGCGGTCGGCGGCGCTGCGCGGACACGGCGCGGCGTTCGCCGCCGGCGACGTCACCGGCGGTACGTTCCCGGCGCTGGCCGCCCCGCCGTCGGTGAGCGCGGTGCTGGTCACCCGCCGGCCCGAGTATCTGCCGGAGGTGGTGCGGCAACTCGCCGGGCAGACCTACCCGGAGCTGGAGATCGTGCTCTGCCTGCACGGCATCGAGCTGGCGGCGGACGTACGGTCGCAGCTGGCCGACTGCGGCCGGCCGATCCAGATCTTCAGCGCGCCGGCCGGGTTGAGCTTCGGTGAGGTGATGGGGGCGGCGACCGCCCAGGCCCGGGGGAGCCTGGTCACCAAGGTCGACGACGACGACGTGTACGGCCCGGAGCACGTCTGGGACCTGGTGCTGGCCCGCGAGTTCTCCGGGGCGATGCTGGTCGGCAAGGCGGCCGAGTTCGTGGTGCTGCAGACGTTGGGCGTGACGGTACGGCGGGCCGCCGTACCGCCGGAGACGTACGGCGCTCCGGTCGCCGGCGGCACCATGCTGATGGCCCGGGGCGACCTGGAGGCGGTCGGCGGCTGGCGGCCGGTGCCCCGGTCGGTGGACCGCGGCCTGATGGACCGGGTGCTGCGCGCCGGTGGGCTGATCTACCGGACCCATCCGCTCGGGTACCTGTACGAGCGGCGGGCGACCGGGCACACCTGGGACGCCGGGCTCGACTACTTCCTGCGCCGTTCCGGTCAGCAGTGGGACGGCGTCCCCCGGTACGCGGAGTTCGGCACCGCCCCGGCCCCAGCGCCCCACCCTGCGGAAGTAACCGCTCGGTAATCTCCCCGGCATCATCGGTAATCACACTGTCACAATGTGAACATGGCACGTTTACCCGATGTGCCAGAGGCATGGTGCTCGTCACAGTCAATGCGGGGCGGGCAATCGATGCTGCGGGGAGGTGACGGTGACCACCGTCGCGCTCAAGGACGTGACCAAGGTCTTCACCGACGGGACCGTTGCCGTCGACAACGTCAATCTCGACGTCAACGACGGCGAGTTCATGGTGCTGCTCGGCCCTTCCGGCTGCGGCAAGTCGACCGTACTGCGGATGGTCGCCGGTCTGGAGGATCCCAGCAGCGGTGCCATCATGCTCGACGGCGAGCTGGCCAACGACGTCCCGCCGCGCGACCGGCGGGTCGCCATGGTCTTCCAGGATTTCGCGCTCTACCCGCACATGACCGTCGGCGACAACATCGCCTTCCCGCTGCGGCTGGCCGGGGTCGACACCGAGGCCCGCTCCGAACGGGTCGCCGACGTCGCCAGCGCGCTGGGCATCGGTGACGTGCTCGCCCGTCGGCCGAGTCAGCTCTCCGGCGGCCAGCGGCAACGGGTGGCGATGGGCCGTGCGATCGTCCGTCGGCCCGGGCTGTTCCTGATGGACGAGCCGCTGTCCAACCTGGACAGCGGGTTGCGGGCCGAGTTGCGCGCCGAGATCTCCGGCCTGGTCCGCGAGCTCGGCGTCAGCACCATCTACGTCACCCACGACCAGGCCGAGGCGCTCACCATGGCCGACCGGGTGGCGATCATGCGCAAGGGCGTGCTCCAGGACGTCGGCACCCCGACCGAGGTGTACGGCCGGCCGGCCACCCTCTACGTCGCCGCGTTCCTCGGCAGCCCCCGGATGAACCTGCTGGAAGCCTCGGTCTACGTGCACCTCGACCGGTACGTCACGCTCAGCCTGGGCGACCAGGCCCTCTACCTGCCCTGGACCGACATCCGGGCCCGCGCCGTGTCGCACTACCACGGCGAACGCATCGTGGTCGGAATGCGTGCCGAGGCACTCACCCCGGTCGCCCCGGACACCCCCGGCGACGTCCTGCAGGGCCGGATCCGTTTCCTCGAACACCACGGCCACGAATCCCTGGCCTACCTCGACATCGGCGCGACCGCGATCGTCGTCGACGACCTCGGCGGTACGCCGGTGGAGCCGACCGGCGGCTCCGGTCAGCGGCTGCGTCGCCTCGGCAACGTGATGCAACGTCTCACCGGGCGTATCGCCGAGCCGGTGGCTGCCGACCCGGCCTCGCCCCGGTCCGGCGGTGCCCGGGAGAGCGTGCTCAGCGACGGCGGCCGGCACCACCGTCGCCCGGCCGAGCTGGCGGTACGGCTCGCTCCGTACCCGGCGGTCACCGCAGGGCACCCGTTGGCGGTTTCGGTCCGGATGGACGCGCTGCACTTCTTCGACGAGCGGGGTGACCGCATCGACGTCGGGTGGCGGTGACCGGTTCACCCGCCGCGTTCACCCGCCACGCGTCGCCGGCGGGCGACGGAAACCGGGCCGGCACCGTGGAGATCAGGTTAGATTGGCGGGGTGCTCGGTCTACCCACTCATGTGACCGCCTGCCTTTTCGACCTCGACGGGGTGTTGACTCAGACCGCGAAAGTGCACAACAAGGCGTGGGAGGAGACCTTCAACGACTTCCTCCGTGCCCGTGCCCTGGCCACCGGTCACCCCTTTCTCCCGTTCGATCCCGGCGCCGACTACAGCCGGTACGTCGACGGCCGACCACGGGCCGACGGGGTGCGTTCCTTCCTTGCCTCGCGAGGCGTTGAGCTTCCCGAGGGGTCGGTGGACGACCCCCCGGCGGCCGACACCGTCAACGGCATCGGCAACCGGAAGAACGAGGTCCTGCTGCGACGTATCGCCGAAGACGGCGTGCAGGTCTACGACGGTTCGCTGGCCTACCTTCACGCTGCCCGCTGGGTCGGGCTGCACCGGGCCGTCGTGTCGGCCAGCGCCAACTGCCGGGACGTGCTGATCGCGGCGGGGATTGAGGAGTTGGTCGAGGTGCGGGTAGACGGGGTGATCGCGAGAGAGAAGGGCCTGCGCGGCAAGCCGGAACCGGACACGTTCCTGGCCGCCGCCGCGCAGTTGGGGGTGGAGCCGGCGAACGCGGCGGTCTTCGAGGACGCGCTGGCCGGCGTGACGGCGGCACGGGCCGGTGACTTCGGCTGCGTGGTGGGCGTCGACCGGGTCGGTATCGGCGACGAACTGCTCGCCCACGGTGCCGACATCGTGGTGAGCGACCTGGGGGAGCTGCTGGTCGGAGCCGAACGGTGATCCGCGAGCGGGCCTATCCGGTCGAGCCCTGGCACGTCCGGGAGACCCGGCTGGACTTCGACATCCTGGCGCAGTCGGAGTCGGTCTTCGCCCTGGCGAACGGGCACATCGGATTCCGCGGCAACCTGGACGAGGGGGAGCCGCACGGCCTGCCGGGCACCTACCTCAACTCGTTCTACGAGTTGCGGCCGCTGCCCTACGCCGAGGCCGGGTACGGCTTCCCCGAGTCCGGGCAGACCCTGGTGAACGTCACCAACGGCAAGCCGATCCGGCTGCTGGTCGACGACGAACCGTTCGATGTGCGCTACGGCGACCTGATCTCCCACGAACGGGTGCTCGACCTGCGGGCCGGGCTGCTGGACCGGCGCCTGGAGTGGCGGTCACCGGCCGGGCGGACCTGCCGGGTCCGTAGCACCCGGCTGGTGTCGTTCACCCAGCGGGCGGTCGCGGCGATCTGCTTCGAGGTCGAGGCGGTCGACGAGCCGCTGCGGATCATCGTCCAGTCCGAGCTGGTCGCCAACGAGGAGTTGCCGGCGCAGAGCAAGGACCCCCGGGTGGCCGCCGTACTGGACCAGCCGCTGCAGGCCGAGGAGCGGCTGGTGCAGTCCGACGGCGGGCTGCTGATCCACCGGACCAAGGCCAGCGGGCTGCGGATGGCGGCGGCGATGGGGCACGAGATCGACGGTCCCGGTGACGTGGCGGTGAGCACCGAAGGCTTCGACGACTGGGTCCGCACCACCGTCTCCTGCCTGCTGCAGCCGGGGCAGCGGCTGCGGATGGTGAAGCTGTTGACGTACGGCTGGTCCAGTCAGCGCTCGTTGCCGGCGCTGCGCGACCAGGTCGGTGCGGCGTTGGCCGGCGCCCGCATCTCCGGCTGGGAAGGGCTCTGCGCCGAGCAGCGCAAGTACCTCGACGACTTCTGGGACCACTCCGACGTGCGGGTCGACGGCGACCCGGAGATCCAGCAGGCGGTCCGGTTCGGCCTGTTCCACGTACTGCAGGCCGGTGCCCGCGCCGAGCAGCGGCCGATCGCCGCCAAAGGCCTGACCGGGCCCGGGTACGACGGACACGCCTTCTGGGACACCGAGATGTTCGTGCTGCCGGTGCTGACCTACACCCAGCCGGCGGCGGTCGCCTCGGTGCTGCGCTGGCGGCACTCGACCCTGGACCAGGCGCGGGAACGGGCCCGGATGCTCGGGCTCAACGGGGCGGCCTTCCCCTGGCGGACCATCCGGGGGCAGGAGTGTTCGGCGTACTGGCCGGCCGGCACCGCCGCCTTCCACGTGGCGGCGGACATCGCCGACGCGGTCCGGCGCTACGTCCAGGCCACCGGCGACGTCGAGTTCGAGCGGGAGATCGGCCTCGAGCTGCTGGTGGAGACGGCCCGGCTGTGGCGGTCGCTCGGCCACCACGACCGGCACGGCCGGTTCCACATCGACGGGGTGACCGGGCCGGACGAGTACACGGCGGTGGTCGACGACAACATCTACACCAACCTGATGGCGCAGCGGAACCTGCTGACGGCGGCCGACTGCGCGCTGCGCTACGCCGACCGGGCCTGGGTGCTCGGCGTCGACGACGAGGAGACCGCGGCCTGGCGGGACGCCGCGCTGTCCATGCACGTTCCGTACGACGACGAGTTGGGTGTGCACCCGCAGTCGGCCGGGTTCACCCGGCACCAGGAGTGGGACTTCGCGGGCACTCCGCAGGACCGCTATCCGCTGCTGCTGCACTACCCGTACTTCGATCTGTACCGCAAACAGGTGGTCAAACAGGCCGACCTGGCGCTGGCGATGCACTGGCGGGGCGACGCCTTCACCGACGAGGAGAAAGCCCGCAACTTCGCCTACTACGAGCGGCGTACGGTGCGGGACTCCTCGTTGTCGGCCTGCACCCAGGCGGTGATCGCGGCCGAGACGGGTCACCTGGAGCTCGCCCACGACTACCTGGGCGAGGCCGCGCTGATGGACCTGCACGACATCAACCGCAACACCCGTGACGGCATCCACGTCGCGGCGCTGGCCGGGGCGTGGCTGGCGTTGGTGGCCGGGTTCGGCGGGATGCGCGACCACACCGGGGAGCTCTCCTTCGCCCCCCGGTTGCCGCAGCGGATCAACCGGCTCGAGTTCGCGATGATGTGGCGGGGCATGCGGCTGCGGGTGTCCGTCGGGCGCGACGAGGTGACCTACGCGCTGCGCGACGTGGATCCGAACGCGACGATCGAACTGACCCACCACGGCGAGGCGATCACCGTCGCCGCCGACAAGCCGGTCACCCGGGCGATCGCGCCGGCCGGGGTGGCAAGCCCGCCGCCGCAGCAGCCGGCGGGTCGCTCCCCGGTACGCCGGTCGGCCCGTACCGACTGACCCCGTACCGGTTGCGGGTACGACGCTTCGCGCGCCGGCCAGCCGTCCTGACTGACCGGCGCGCGGGCACTCAGAGCAGGGACAGGTGCACGTGGTTGGTGTGGTCGCTGCTCGGGTCGCCGCCAGCGCCGCTGTAGGAGCTCCAGCCTGTCGTCGGTGACCAGAACTGGCGGTACCAGATCACGTAGAGGATGCCGAGTTTGTCGGCGTTGCGGACCAGGAACGCGGTCAGGTTGTTGCCGTAGAGCCGGGCGTCGCCGGTGGCGTCGCCGCCGAATCCGCTGGACTGCATGGAGAAGTCGCAGGCCCGGCCCTTCGGGTGCTCGAACGGACCACCGGGTCGGAAGCAGGAGACGAAGCGGGTGAAGCCGGCCTTCTTGGCCTCGTTGAGCGCGTGCATGGTCCGAGGGGTGATGCAGCCGCTCGTGGTGGGGTCGTCCAGGCTGCACGACTCGGACGGCCAGGAACCGTTCGCGTTGCGGGGTGCCTGAGCGGCGACCGGCGAGGTGGCCGAGACGAACCCGTTGGTGGCGACCGCGCCGACCAGTTGCAGGGCCTTCTCCGCCTCCTTCTTCTGACGGGACATCACCTCGAGCTGCTGTTCCTCACGGGTCACCTCGGCCTCGATCGCCGCGACGGCCCGGGCGGCCTGTTCGCGGGCCTCGTTGAGCTCGCGGACCCGCTTGTTGTCGTGCATGGCGATCATGTCCAGGCCCTCGGCCCGGTCCAGCAGATCGTCCGGGCTGGCGCTGTTGAGCAGCACCATCACCGGGGTGATCCGGCCGAGACGGTACGAATTGGAGGCGACCTCGCCGATCTGCGGGGTGAGCGCCTCCAGTCGTTCCTCCACCTTCTCCAGTTCGAGGTTGAGCTGAAGTTGCCGCTTGCGTGACTCCTCGACGGCGGCCTTTGCTTCGACGAAGCCTCGGCTGGTCGACTCGATGACGTCGCTGAGCAGTGGCTGCGCACCTTCGTCCGAGGGGTCCTGGGCGGCGGCCGGGGTGGCGACGACCAGGCCGGCGAGCAAGGTGGTCACGGCGGCCAGTGCGGCGGTGAACGGAACCCGCCGGTATAGGGGTGCGGTCATCCTGTTCCTTTCCTTGGCCGCCGACCGAGTTAGCTGACGGGTTCGGGACGGAACGATCCCTACCGCGACGTCGCGGATTCACCCCGGTGGAAACGTGGTTCCCCGGCTCACCCCGAAGGACGATTAGGCGGCGGTCACCGCCGGCACCGGTGGGTGCCGCCTGGCGGAGACCGCCGGCAAGCTTACCGGATCGGTGACCGGCGACAACACCTCGACGACCGTCGTTGACCAGGGAGAATTCCGTTACTGGACAACGACTTTGGGTAATGTCCACTTTCTGCATCGGCGGGCCTACGGCATGTCGTGGCCGGCTGTGTCGATAGAGCTGCGGCCGAGGGGTACAACTGCCTAAAATACGACAGAAGTTGAAAATAGGAAATAACACCTCTGGATTGATTCCCTGATGGCAGACGACCTGTCCCTGGCGGCAGGCGACCCGTCCCTGGCCGACGTCGGCGGCAGCGCTGCCGGCGTGGCCGACGGTGACGACGGCGTCGCCGACGACAGCGTGGCCGTCATCGGCCTGGGTCGCTTCGGTGGCCAGGTGGCGCTGTCGCTGTGCCGGCTCGGTCACCAGGTGCTCGGCATCGACGGCGATCCCCGCCTGGTGCAGCGCTGGACCGACCGGCTGCCCCGAGCGGTCGAGGCGGATCCTACTGACGAACAGTCCCTGCGACACCTCGGCGTGGCCGACTATCCGTGCGCGGTCGTCGGCATCGGTGCCGACATCGAGGCCAGCATCCTGACCGTCGTGGCGTTGACCGAGATCGGCGTACCGGAGATCTGGGCGAAGGCCATCACCGCCAAGCACGGCCGGATCCTCGCCTCGGTCGGTGCCCACCACGTGATCTTCCCGGAGGCCACCATGGGCGACCGGGTCGCGCACCTGCTGGCCAGCCGGATGCTCGACTTCATCGAGTTCGACGACGGCTTCGCGATCGCGAAGGTGTGCGCGCCGGTGGAGAGCGCGGGCCAGACCCTGGCGCAGGCCCGGCTGCGGCAGCGGTACGGCATCACCGTCGTCGGCATCAAGGAACGTGACCAGCACCTGCGGTACGCCGTACCGGACTCGGTGATCCCGCCGGACGCGCTGCTGATCGTCGCCGGGTCGACCGCGGACGTGCAGCGGTTCGGCGGCTGACCCTGGGATCCTGGGCGTAACCGTCTCGTCACGCCTTCATTTCGTGAGCTGATCAGGCTCTGGACTTTCGCAAACTCGTGACTCAGGCTACAGTCCTCCCATGGGAGCGCTTCCATTGATGGATGTGCACCCGGAACACTGTACCGACGCGTGGCGTGGTGCTGTTCGCAGTGCCTCGTCGACCGCTCAGCCCTTGGGCTGGCGGCGGGCCAGCCCGGACTCCGCCGCCAGCCGACGCACCACCTGTCGAGAGGAGGTGGAACCAGAGCCACTCGCGTGGCCCGGCTCCCGCGCGTCACGCACGACCTGGACGCCAAACCGCTCGTGCGTGTCAGTAACTGATGGTGGGGACGGGGGTTGCCCTCCCCGTCCCCACGCTAGTCCGGGATTGTTACGACGTGGAATCGCCGACAAGTCAGGACCGCGACGCCGCTGCGTCCAACTGTCCTGCCCAGCCTGCCGATGCATCGGCAGGCTTCGTTGTGTATGAGGATGTCGTGGCTGCCTGGCCTGGCTGCGGTCAGGCGTGGCGGCGGCGCCGTGCGGGCATCGCCGGTCGTCTGGGGCCACGGCGCGATGGTGTCCCAGCTCACAGTGGGTCGCTCGGGTGCCCGCTACGGAACTGTCACCGGACGGCGGATGGCGACCCACGGCAGATATCGTTGACCATGGATGTCTTGGCGCTGGTTCGTTCGCCGGTGCCCGCACCGAAAGCGAGACACCCGTGACCACTGTGCCGCCGTCGTGTTCCCGCCACACAGTTCACCGGGGCCGTCGCCGCCGGCCGGCCCGGCCGCTGGGTACCCTGCTCGCCGCCGTACTGCTCGGGCTCGCCCTGCCAGCGGCGACCGCGAGTGCCGCGACCGCCGCGGACACCGAGGCACCCACCGCCCCCGGTGCCCCGACCGTCGCCGCCATCAGCCCGGACCAGGTCACCCTCACCTGGACTGCCGCCACCGACAACGTCGCGGTCACCGGCTACGAGGTCGCCCAGCTGCACACCGACTACGTCATCGTCACGACCACCCCGGTCAACGAGATCACCGTCGTCGGCCTGCAGCCGTCGCGTACGTACCAGTTCTGGGTGGCCGCGCGCGACGCCGCCGGCAACCGGTCGCCGTCGAGCCCCAGCCTGCGACTGACCATGCCGCCCGGCGACGACCAGGCGCCGACCGCCCCCACCGGCCTGACCGCCACCCAGACCGGCGCCGACGCGGTCACCCTGCGCTGGCAGCCGTCCACCGACAACGTCTACGTCGCCTGGTACGAGGTGCTGCGGCTGCACCCCGACGGTTCCACCACCCGGGTGGCCACCGCTCCGCAGCACCCGCCGACCGGTCCGACCGCCCGGGTCGGCGGTCTGCAGCCCGGCACCAGCTACACCTTCGCGGTACGGGCCCACGACGACGCCGGCAACAGCTCACCGCTGTCGGCACCGCTGACCGTGACCACCACCCCGGTCGCCCCGGCCTGCGAGGTCGCCTACCAGGTGATCAACCACTGGCCGGGTGCCCTCCAGGCGCAGCTGGACGTCCGCAACCTCGCGGCGGAGCCGATCGACGGGTGGACGCTGAGCTGGACCTGGCCCGGCGACCACCGGATCGCGTACCTGTGGGGTGCCGAGCCGGTCGATCTCACCCCACCCGACTTCACGGTCCGCAACTACCAGTGGAACCGCCTGATCGCGCCCGGCGGCAGCGTCCAGCTCGGCTTCATGGTCACCGCCGCCACCGCGACCACCGCGCCGACCGACTTCACCCTCAACGGCGCGAAGTGCACGGCGGTACGCTGACCCGGAAACGGCCGGCGAAATGTCCTGGTGACGACAACTTGCTAGCCTCGCCCGCATGCGGGTGCTGGTGGTCGAGGACGACCCCGAGGTACGGGGCGCCGTCGTGACCGCGCTGCGTACCGGCGGCTTCGCGGTGGACCAGGCGGCCGACTGGAGCCAGGCAGACCTGAACATGAGCGTCAACGACTACGACTGCCTGGTGCTCGACCGGATCCTCCCGGAAGGCGACTCGCTGGACCAACTCGGCCACCGCCGCCGCGCCGGCCTGACCGTACCGGCACTGGTGCTGACCGCCCTCGACAGCGCCGGGGACCGGATCGCCGGTTTCCAGGCCGGCGTCGACGACTACGTGGTCAAACCATTCGTCACCGCCGAACTCGTGCTGCGGGTCCGGGCGCTGTGCCGGCGCCGGGGCGTCACCAGCCCGCCGCTGCTGCGCATCGCCGACCTGGAGGTCGACGCGGCCCGCCGGGAGGTCCGCCGAGCCGGCATCCTGCTGACCCTGACCCGCAAGGAGTTCGCCGTTCTGGAGATGCTCCTGGTCCGCTGCCCGGCCGCGGTCAGCCGCGGCGACCTGTTCGAACACTGCTGGGACGAGCTCGCCGACCCCAGCTCGAACGTGGTCGACGCGGTGGTCGCCCAACTGCGCCGCAAGCTGGGCGAGCCGCAACTGATCCACACCGTACGCGGCTTCGGCTACCAGATCGCGGCGTCCCAGCCATGACCGGACGGCAGGCACCGACACCATGAGCGGACGACGGGCGGGCAAACCGCTGCAGACCGCGGAGCGGCTGCGCGGTCTGCGGATCCGGATCACCGTCCTGGTCATGGCGATCAACGTGGTCGGGCTCGCCGGGATGGGCGCGGTCGCCCTGCTGGTCGACGAACGGCAACGCGACGAAGTGGTCGCCGCCGAACTACGGCGCACCGCCAGCACCGCCGCCGCCCTGCTCTACTACGACTCCGGCGCCCTGCAACTCGACAAGCTGTTCGACAACGCGGTAGCCAACGGACCGACCGCCGTCTACGTCTACGAAGCCGGCCGCGCCGAGCTCAGCCTGGTCTTCGCGTACCCGGCACGGCTGCCGGTGGTCCCGCCCGCGCAGCTGCTCGCCCCCGCCCGGCAGGTCTGGTCGTCCGGTACCGAGATCGTCGACCCGCTCGCCGACCGCGCCGGTACGCCGACCCCGCTGCTCGCCGTACCGTTCGAACACGCGGTCACCGGCACCGTCGCCGGTGCCGTCGTCGTCCTCGGTGACACCGGCCCGGCGCAGGCGGCCAACCAGCGACTCGCGCTCGCGTTGACCGCCGGCGGCGTCGCCTTCACCATCCTCGCCTGCGCCGGCGGCTACCTGCTCGCCCGGCGCGGCACCGAGCCGATCGCCGACGCGCTCAACCAGCAGGAGCGGTTCGTCGCCGACGCCGCGCACGAGCTGCGCACCCCGCTGACGGTGATCCGGGCGGTCTCCGAGGACGCGCTGGCCGAGCCGGACCGGCGGCCGGCGGCGCTACGCCAGGTGGTGCGTTCCGCCGACCGGCTCGCCGACTCGGTCTCCGTCCTGCTCACCCGCGCGCAACTGGTCGCCGGCCTGCGGGACCTGCGCCGCGAACCGTTCCGGCTGGACCAACTGGCGGAGGAGGTGCTCGCCGACACGGTCCAGCCGCCGCACGTCGCCGTACCGGACACCGTGCCGGTGGTCGCCGTCGGGGATCCGGCACTGGTGCGCATCGCGCTGCGCAACCTGATCCAGAACGCCGTCCAACATGGGCGGATCGCCGACCGGCCGGCCGAGGTGCGGCTGCAGGTCAGCGCCGAACCGCCGACCGTACGGGTTCGCGACCGGGGGGCGGGGCTCAGCGAAGCGGTGGCGGCCACCCCGGAACAGCGGTTCCGCACCGGCGCCGCCGACGGCACCGGGCTCGGGCTGGCGATCGCCAGCTGGGTGGTGCAGCTGCACGGCGGCCAGCTGCGGCTGGGCAACGCCGAGGGCGGCGGCACCGAGGCCCGGCTGCGGCTGCCCGGTCAGGGCAGCTGATCCGCCCCGGTGCGGGGCCGGTAGCCGGCCCGGTCGCCCGGTCAGGGCACCTGACCGGCGCGCTGCCCGTTCGGGCTGATGGCGTACCACTCGTCGGCCTGCCCGTGGCCGTTCGTGTCGCCAGGCATCCGGTCGCCGGCGTAGCCGTACAGCGGCCAGCCCGCCAACGACAACTGCCGCCGGCCGTCGGACCGGGTGAAACAGGTGACCAGCTGCCGGTCGATGCCCTCGACCCGGACCTCGCCCTGGCACGGCACCGGCAGCCAGGACTGCAGGCACTGCCCGGTGCAGGCGGAGTCGCTCACGCCGGCGGTGTCCCGGTCGGAGCGGTACAGCACGAAGCCCTGCGCGTCGATGACGATCTCGTCCAGCGTCGCGGACTCCACCGCGAACAGCGCGGTGCCGGCGGCGGTGGCGACCGGGTTCGGCGGCGCGCCGGACGGGGCGAGGGCCGCCGGCCGGTCGCAACCGGCCAGCGCGAGCACCGCCGCGATCCACAGGATCCGTCTCATCAAAACCTCACGCTCCCAGGCGCAGGATATGCCGATCCGGCCGGGTGCAGGAGGTGTACGTGCTGACGTTGCGGGCCCGCACGGCGTTGCTCGCCCTGGTGACCGTCCTCGCGGGGTGTTCCGCGACCGGTGACGACGAGCCGTCGCCAGTCGACGCCTGTGGCAGCCGGATCGCGGTGCTGGGACCGCTCAGCGGCGACTCGGCGGATTTCGGCGGCAACATCTACGACGGCGCCCGTCTGGCGTTCGACCAGTACGCGGCGGCGCACCCGGACTGCCCGGTCGACCTGGTCGACTTCGACTCCCAGGGCGACCCGAAGCAGGCGCCGGCGCTGGCCCAGCGGATCGTGGACGACCCGCGCATCGTCGGCGTCATCGGACCCGGGTTCTCCGGCGAGGCCGAGGCCGCCCTGCCGATCCTCGACCAGGGCGGCGTCACCACGATCACCACCTCGGCCACCCGTACCGAACTGAGCGCACGTGGCTGGCCGACCTTCCACCGGCTGGTCGGCAACGACGCGGCGCAGGGCCGTGCCGCCGGCTGGTACATCGATCAGGTGCTCGGCGGCACCGCGGTGTTCGTCGTCGACGACGGCAGCGCGTACGGCCGGGGGCTTGCCGACGAGGTGGTGGACCGGCTCGGTGCCAAGGTCGTGCAGCGGGCGACGGTGGCCGCACGGGCGACCGACTTCGGCGCGGTCGTCGGCCAGGTCCGCTCGGCCGACGCCGACGTCGTCTTCTACGGCGGCTACTACGCGGAGGCGGGTCGGCTGCTACGGCAGCTGCGCGCCGGCGCGGTCGCGGCGACCTTCGTCGCCGGGGACGGGGTGAAGGCCGACGGGTTCCTGCACGCCGCCGGCGACGCCGCCGCCGACGACGTCGTGATCACCTGCCCCTGCCTGCCGCCGGAGCGGGCCGGGGAGCAGTTCCCCCAGCACTACCGGGACAGCTTCGGGCGGGAACCCGGCACCAACAGCGCCGAGTCGTACGACGCCGCCCGGGTGTTCCTGGCCGGTATCCGGGCCGGTCACGGCGACCGGGCCGGGATGGAGGCGTTCGTCGACGCGTACGACGGTCCCGGCGTGACCACCCGGATCGCCTGGACGTCCAGTGGCGAGCTGGTGAGCTCCTCCGTCTCGGTGTGGGCGTTCCGCGTGCGACAGGGCCTGTTCGTGGCGGAGCGGGCCATTCCGGCGAGTTGACCACGCGCCCACCGGGGCGCATCCATGAACGTGGCGAGGGAGTGCGAGATGACCGTATCGATGACGAACGGTGGCACCATCGGCATGGCCGACGCCCGTCCCGACCACCGTACGGGCACCGGGGTCGACAAGGTCCTGCGGGTCGTCGCGGAGGGGCCACTCGGGCCGTACCCGATGTTGGAGGCGGCGTTCTGCTGGAACGAGCGGCGACCGGTCGGTTGGCGACGGCTCGGACCGGCGCCGACCACGCCGCAGCGGCAGCTGCCGGTCGCCCAGACCGGGCAGCCGGCCGCCGCCGCCCGGTTGACCCGGCTGCTGACCACGATGACCTGGGCGGTCAGCACGCCGGTCGGCGGATCGGCGGTGCTGACCCGGGTCGACGTGACCGCGGAGGCGTACCACCGGGTGCTACGGGCGCTGGCCGGTGCGTGGCGCGACGGGCGGCGGATGCTGGCCTGCCCGGAGACCGCGGCGGCCCACTACCCGGCGGCGTTGGCGGTCTGGCGGATGGCGGCGCTGCTCGCCCCGACCGACCAGACCGCCGGGGTGCTCACCTTCGCGGTGAGCACCCCGGCGGCGGCCCTGCTGCGCAGCGCCGCGCCGGTGCTCGCGTTGCCGCACACCGTCCTGGAACGCGGCGCCCGTAGCACCGTCGTGCGGGTGGACCGACCGGCGCTGTTCCGGCGGCTGCTGGCCGACCTCGACCCGCCGGCGCTCGCCGGCCGGCCAGGCGTATCCCTGACCGGCCGTCGAGCGCCAGTGGCGGTCGCCGGCTGACCGGTGGCAACCCGGCTGACCGTCAGTTGACCGGCTAACCGTCAGTTGACCGGCCGACGGTCAGTTGACAGTCGGCCGCCGGGGACGCCGGGTCAGGCCGAAGCCGACGACGCCACCGACGGCGGCGAGCACCCCGCCGATGGTGGTCCAGACCCACCGGCTGGAGAACGCGGGCAGCCGGTCGGCGAACCAGCCGGCCAGCCGTTCCCACCACCACTGCCCGTCGTCGGTGTCACCGGCGTCAGCGGCGGCGCCGTAGGCCGTGGTGCTGTCGTCCGCGACCGTGGTCAGCACCGCGCCCTGCCTGGCCGTCGGGGTCAGCGGGGCGTCGAGTCGCCCACCTTCCGGAGTGACGTCGTCAGAGACCTCGGCGCTGATCCGCAACTCGACCTGCACCGGTAGTCCGAGGTCGGACTCGGGCACGTCGGTGACGGCGATCCGGACGAAGTACGTGCCGGGCAGCGGGTCGGCCGACCACGGCTCGGCCCAGCCGCGTACCTGCCGGAGCACGCAGCCGGCCCGGATCTCCCGGTCGGTGGCGGCACCGGTCGGTGACTGCATGCCGGCCGTGCAGGGCTGTCGGCGGCGGAGTCCGTCGAAGACGTCGACCGACCAGGTGGACGGACCGCCGCGGTCGGCCGGATCGGCCAGGGTGACCGTCGCGGAGATGGTGCTGGTCTGGCCGGCGACCGCCGGGAACGACCAGTACAGGTACTCGCCGGTGGCGGCGGCGACCCGGACCGGCTGGTCGATGTTGACCGCCGCCGCGGTGAGGAACGACGTACCGGCCTTGGTGAGGGTCGCGTCGGCGGGCAGCGGTGTCGGCCCGTCGGCCGTGGCCGGTCGCGGGGCCGGGTCGAGCAGCGTGACGGCACCGGCGGCGAGCAGCACCGTGGCGCTGGCGGCGAGGCCGGTCCGGACCTGGTCGAGAATCTGCCGGGTCATTTCAGCTCTCCTTCCAGACGGTGCCCCACCAGCGGGTCAGCCAGCCGGCGAGCAGACCGGTCAGCAGGCCGGCGAGCCCGAGTACGACGAGCAGCAGCCAGCCCCGCCCGAGGCCGGGACTGTCCGGGGTCGGGGAGGCGTCGACCACGTCCACGGTGAGTTCGATCGGCATGCCGGGTGCGTCGCCGGGGCCGCCGGGGGCGGCGAACGAGTTGCTCACCACCAGGCAGACCTCGGTGGGTGGGGCCTCGGTGGCGGCGACCGCCGGTGAGTCCGACGCCGCACCGGTACGGTCGGTGTCGGTGTCGGTGTCGGTGTCGGTGTCGGTGTCGTCTGGCGGATCGCGGTCGGTGTCGGTGTCGGCCGACCAGCGCAGACCGGTGGAGAGTACGTCGGTGCGGCCACTGCCGGCGTCGGTGCCCCGGACCAGTTCCCGACCGTTCGGGTGGACCGCGCGCAGCAGCACCCCGTAGTCACGGTTGACCGGCCGGTCCAGCGCGATGCTGACCGAGGCGCGCAGCTCCTGGTCGGTGCGGACCGGTACGCGGTACCAACGGTGCTCGGAGAAGCGTTCCCGGTCGGTGTAGACGCCTGCGGTGAGCAGTGGGGCCTCGGCGCAGTCCGTGCTGCCGGTGACCAGTTCCGGGGTCTGGGTGTAGGTGTCCTGGGCCCGGTCGACCAGCTGGTTGATCCGGTCGGCGAGCTGGTCGGCGCTCTGCGCGGCGGTGTAGGTGCCTCCGGTGGCGCCGGCGATGCAGACCAGCTGTTGGCGGACCTTGTCGTCGGCGATCAGGCCGAGCGTGTCGACGATCAGCCGGGTGCCCTGGGCGGCGAGCTCCCGGGCGACGTCGCACGGGTCCGGTGGCGCGCAGGTGTCCTCGCCGTCGGTGATCAGTACGATCCGGCGGGCGGTCTCGCCGGTGCCGAGATCCTTGGCGGCCTCCCGCAGGGCGAGCCCGATCGGGGTGTACCCGGTCGGGTGCAGGCTGGCGATCGCCGCCTTGGCCTGGTCGCGGTCGACCGGCCCGACCGGCACGATCTGCTGGGTGTCGCGGCAGCCCAGCGCCGGGTCGTCGCCGGGGTAGGTGGCGCCCAGGACCCGGATGCCGAGGTGGGTGCCGGCCGGCACCGCGTCGACGACCTCGTTGAACGCACGTTGGGCGACGGCCATCCGGGTCTGCCCGTCGATGTCGGCTTCCCGCATCGAGCCGCTGACGTCCAGGACCAGCTCCATCCGCAGGTTCTCGGTGGGTCTGGTCTCGTCGGCCCGGGCGGGCGGAATTCCTGGCAGGATGATGGCGGCCAGCAGTCCGATCAGGACTGCATGGGCCGTACGTCGGTTGATCACCGGGCGATCTTAATGATCATCCATAGTGCCATCCACAGTGGCGGTGCCCAGTCCGGCGCCGACCGGTGCCGCGAACAACTCGGTCACCAGCGCGGCGTAGTCGCGTGCCATCTCGCCGTACCGGTAGGTGCCGGCAGCGGCCCGCGCGGCCAGCTCCACCTGCCGGCCCCGCAGCGCGGTCGCGGCCAGCAACGCCTCGATCAGCCCGTCGGGGTCGTCCGGGTCGTACCCGACGGTGTACGCCGGATCCAGCAACGACCGCAGGGCGCCCACCCGGGGTGCCACGACCGGCCGCCCGTACGACACCGCGAGGTGGAAACTGCCCGAGTTGAGCACCGACCGGTACGGCAGCACCACGGAGTCCGCCGCCTTGAAGTAGAACTGGATCTCCTCGTCGGCGACGGGGTCGAACACTGCGGTGATCCGTGGGTCGCCGGCACACCGCTGCGGCAGGTCGTCCCGGGGGTCGAGCCGTTTGGCGGCGCCGGCGACGACCAGCCGCAGCCGGGGATCGCGCGCGGCGGCCGCGTCGAACGCGTCCAGCAGTTCCCCGACCCCCTTGTACGGTCGGATCCCGCCGAAGAACAGCAGGACGTGATCGTCGGAGTCGAAGCCGAACCGGCGTCGGGCGGCGAGCCGGCTCACCGCGTCCGGGTACACCCCGAGGTAGCTGCTGTGCCGGATCACCCGGGTCCGGTCGGGTGGCAGCACGTAGTGCGGTGCGACCGCGGCGGCCGTCTCCGGACAGAGCACGTGCACCACGTCGGCCTCGGCGGCGAGGAACGCCGCCAGCTCCCGTTCCACCTCCGGGTACTTGCATTCGTGGGGGAAGACGTTGTGGATCGTCCAGATCAGCCGCCCGCCCCGGCGACGCAGGTCGCGGACCCGCTCCCGGAACCCGGCCAGCCGGGCGGCCGCCTGCCCGGCGTCGGTCGCCGGATGCACGATCGGGTCGGTCCAGTGCACGTGCAGGATGTAGTTGTCCAACCGTCCGCCGGTCAGGTGCGGCGCGGGCGCGGCATCGACGACGTCCGGGACCGGGAACCACCGCACTCCGGCGTCGCGCAGACCCGACATCAGTACCATCTGGTACGGATTGTCTACATAGTACGGATACACGCCGACGAACCGGTCACGGGCCCGCCGGGGTCGCCGGTCGAGACCACCGACCAGCGCGTCCAGCTCCTCGGCCCGGCGTTCGTAGGAATGCCGTTCGTGGACCACGTCGGCCAACCGCCGCGCCAGCGCCGCCGTGCCGGCCGGGTCGGCGGTCAACCGGCCCAGCGCCTCGCCCAGGCTCGTCGTGTCGTGGTAGACCGGCAGCTCGTCGAGCCCGAGTTCGGCCAGGCCGACCCGGCTGTTCGTCACCGGCAGCGCGCCCGCCGCGAGGCTCTCCATCAGCCGGGAGTTGACGTTGCCGTACGGGCGGGTGGTGTGGTTCAGGTCGTCGAGCACCAGCAGCGACCGCCGGTAGATCTCCGGCAGGTTGAAGTAGCTGGTCGGACCGGCTCCGTAGCGGGAGAACCAGGAGTCGAGACGGCGCAGCTCCCCGAAGATGACGAACGGGAACTCGAGATCGAGCCCGCCCAGGCACTGGTACAGATGCCGTTGCCGGCCCCAGTTGTTCACCGTGGTCACCGCACCGACCCGGGGCCGGTCCTCGGCCGGCGGGGTGAACAGTTCGGTGTCCACCCCGAGCGGCAGCACCCCGGTCGGCCCGTCGTAGCGGTCCCGTAGCCGGTTCAGCGACACCGACGACGACGCGACGACCATGTCGAACAGTGCCAGGTGCGGGTGCTGCTGCCAGGTGTCGGTCTCGTTGCGGACCCAGGCGATGGTCCGGCAGTCGTCCGGTACGGCCAACGGATCGAACGTGGGGATCATCGCGACCGTGATGTCGGTGTCCGGTGGCAGATCGGTCCACCGGTCGGCCGGCAGGTACGCCACCTCGTAGCCGCGCCGTTGCAGGTGGCGGCCGATGCCCACCGCTACGTAGAGGTCGCCACGACCGGCGTCCAGGTCGGTCGTGGAGACACAGAACGCCACCCGTACCGCCCCGGTGGCGTGGAACCGGTCCTGTCGGCAGGCCGTCTCGTACGCGTGGCGGACCGCCGGGTCGGCGGTCAGCGTCCGGAAGTGGTCGGGAACCGGGGTGACCGGTGCACCGCGACCATCGGCTCCGTCGGTGCTGGCACCGCCGCCGCTGGCGCGGCCGGCGGCGCGCCCCCGCCGCCGTTTGACGGCCCGCATGCCTTCGGCCGGCCGCAGGACGTAGCGGACCATCTTTCCGGCCCGGTACGTGTTGCTGGTGGTCAGCTGCTGGACCCGGGCCTGGAGCTTGTTGGCCTTGTCCTGCAGCGCCCGCGCCTTGTCCTGGGCCTCCTTGAGCCTGGCCTGGCTCTCTTTGAGCTTGGCCTGGAAGTCGACGCGCTCCTGCTCGGCCCGGCGCTGCATCTCGCGGGCCTGCAGCGCGTCGAGTCGCTCCTGGGCGACGGCGTCCTGGGCCCGGCGCAGCTGCACGTCCAGCTGTTGGTGCCGGTGCTGCAGTTGCTCCAGCTGGGTGGCCAGGCGCTGATTGTCGGTCAGGACGCTCAGGTGGGCCGAGTGTTCGGCGGTGAGCCGCCGCTCGGCCAGGTTGATCCGTACCGCCTCGGTCGAGGGCCGGGCCAGGACGACGTACTGGTAGGTCTCGGCGTCCTCGCCGAGCTTCGCCACGACCTTGCGCAGCTCGGGGTCGACCTCGACGGCCCGGGCGCGCTGGGCGGTCTGTTCGGCGGTACGGACCGTCCGGTGCAGCTCGGTGACCAGGTAGCCGGTGGACTCCAGCAGGGTCTGCATACTGGTCCGGGTGAAGAACCGCAGATGGGTCGAGTCCAGCAGCCCGGTCCGGGTGTACTCGAAGTTGCCGGTCATCAGCTCGAGGATCACCGACTCGTGGGCCATGTTCGGGAAGCTGACCACCAGGATGCCGTCCGCCGCGAGGATGCCCTCGGCGCGCAGGGCACGCAGGACGAGCTCCGGTTCGACCAGGTGCTCCAGTACGTCGGCCAGGATCACCACGTCGTAGTCGCGTCCGGTGAGCTGCCGCGTCCACCCGGGTTCCCGCAGGTCGACCAGGACGGTCTCCGCCACGCCTGCGGCGCGGGCCTCGGCGAGCGCCTCGACGTCGACGTCGGCGCAGGTGACTGTGCGGCCGGCAGCGGTGGCGAGGGCTCCGGCGACGATGCCCGGGCCGGAACCGAGGTCGAGCACCCGCTGACCGCCGGTCGACGCCAACCGGTAGACCGCGGCGGCGGTGTTGTTGGTGTCGTCGGGGTCGAAGCTGTACGAGTACCTGCTCATGTCCGCCTCCACAGGTGCGCTGGTGAACACGGGGCAGCCGGGGGGCCGCTCGCCCGACTCCGATCTGATCCGACCGACGCTGGTCCGGTCCGACCAGCCTGACTTTGGTCCGACTAGCTGGGCACGAGGTCGCTGATGTCGTCACGCCGGCCGAGGCGACCCTCCCGGCCGTCGGCGAGTGCGATGTCGATGATCTTCTCGTACGCGTCGACGAGCTCAGGCGCGTGGGTGGCGACCTGCTTGCGCCAACCCGAGATGAACGGCGCCAACTCGACCTCGATCTCCGCGATCGCGGCGGCGAAGAAACGCCGGCTGAAGTGCACCCGGTTGCGGCACATGTAGTAGACGTAGTGCGGTGGCGGGGGTTTCCCGGCCGACCGCTTGTAGTGCCACGTCCGAGCCCGGGGTGCGAGGACGGTACGCCACCCGGCCCGCTGTGCCCGCAGACAGTAGTCGGTCTCCTCGTAGTACAGGAAGTAGTCCTCGGACAGCAGGCCGATCTGGTGCAGGGTGTCCCGCCGGATCAGGAAGCACGCACCGGTCACGTAGTCGACGTCCCGGACCGTGCCGTCGGGAACGGCTGGGTCGAACTCGCCGGCGTTGGCGTGGAACGTGGACCCTGCGCCGGTGATGACCCCGCCGTTGAAGAGGATCCGGGCCGGATGCCCACCGTCGAGGATGCGGCAGCCGACGATGCCGGCGTCCGGCTCGTCCGCTGCCGTGGCCAGCAGCCGGCCCAGCGTCTCCTGACCGACCACCGCGTCCGGGTTGACCAGCCAGACGAAGTCGACGCCGGTGCGCAGCGCCGCCTGGATACCGATGTTGCACCCTGCTGCGAAGCCGACGTTGTCGCCGACGGTGATCACCTCGACGGCAGGGTCCAGCAGGTCGGCGAGGACCGCGTCGGAATGCTCCGGCTCGGTGTTGTCGACCACGATGATCCGCTGATCGGCGTGCTCGCTGGCCTGCAACGACGTGAGGCACCGGACCGTGTCGTCATCGTTGCGGTAGTTGACGACGACGGTCGCTATCCGGGGCCCGATCCGCACAGGCAACCTCTTCCGTCAGACGGGTGGACGCTGGCCAGGTCGTCGGCCGTGCCGAGGTTATCAGGGCAGACTACAGCCGAGGCCGTTCCGTCAGATCGTCACCCGAGGGTGGCCCGACCGCCGCGATCGCGCTGCTCACCGCGTCGCGGACCGCCGGTTCGGTGTCCGGTCGGGACAGCAGGATGAACGCCACCTCGCCCAGGGGCGGCAGTTCCGGCGCCGCCACCGGCGTCAGCCCGGCGGGCACCAGCCGGGCTGAGTGCGGCAGCAGTCCGAGCCCGGCGCGGGTGGCTGCCACCAGGCCGCCGAGGCTGCCGCTGGTGCAGGCGACCTGCCACGGCTGGCCGGCGGCGGAGAGCGCGGCGAGGGCCTGCGCCCGGGAGATGCTCGGCGGCGGGTAGACCACCAGGGGTACGGGGTCGCCCGGCCGCCGCCGGGCCGCCGGCTGCCCGCCGGGCTCCGCCGCGCCGAGCCAGATCAGCCGGTCCCGCCAGATGACACTGCCCCGGTTCTGCCCGGTCAACCGCTTGGCGAAGACCAGGTCGAGGCCGCGGGCGTCGAGCAGTTGGTGCAGGGTCCCGCTCAGCGCGACGGTCAGTTCGACCTCGACCAGCGGGTTGCGCCGCCGGAACGTCTGCAGCACCGCCGGAAGGTAGGTGGAGATCAGGTCCTCGGAGACGCCGAGGCGGAGTTTGCCGCGTACGGTGCTGGCACCGAAGTGGCGCTGGGCCCGGTCGTGGGCGTCGAGGATCTCGCGGGCGAACCCGATCATGGCCTCGCCGTCCACGGTCAGCTCGACGGTGTGGGTGTCGCGCAGCAGCAACGGTCGGCCGACGGCCTCCTCCAGCCGGCGGACGTGGGCGCTGACCGTCGACTGGCCGACGTCGAGCCGGCCGGCGGCGCGGGTGAAGCTGAGCGCCTGGGCGACCGCCAGGAAGCTGCGGAGGTGGGTGGGGTCGTACACCGTACCGATGTTATCGCGGTTCGCGATCACAGTGAGCGCGGTGATCGCCTTTCCCGCTGACCCTGGGTCGGCCCAGAATGGCGGTGCACCCACCCCTGACCTGGAGCGACCGGATGCGCTGGCCCCGTTGGCTGATCATCGACCCGTTCATCGCGATGCTGCTCGGCGTCGTGGCACTGGCGGCCCTGCTACCGGTACGCGGCACCGCCGCCTCGGTCGCCGGCGTCGTCGCCAGTGTCGGCATCGCGCTGCTGTTCTTCCTGCACGGGGCCCGGATCGCCCCCGCTGCGGCGCTCGCCGGGGCTCGCCACTGGCGCCTGCACACGGTCGTGCTGAGCACCACGTTCGTGGTGTTTCCGCTGCTCGGCCTCGCCGTCGGGCTGATCAGTCCGCAACTGCTGCCGGCCGACCTGTACCAGGGCGTGCTCTTCCTCTGCGTGGTGCCGTCGACCGTGCAGTCGTCGATCGCGTTCACCTCGATCGCCCGCGGCAACGTCCCGGCGGCGGTGTTCAGCGCGTCCTTCTCCAACATCGCCGGGATCGCCCTCACCCCGCTGCTCGCGGTGCTGCTGATGGCAGACACCGGGGACCTGCGCCTCACCGCCGGCTCGATCGGGTCGATCGTCGGCCAGCTGCTGCTGCCGTTCGTCGCCGGCCAGCTGTCGCGCCAGTGGACCGCCGGGTGGATCACCCGGCACAAGAGTCTCACCTCGATGGTCGACCGCGGCTCGATCCTGCTGGTGGTCTACACGGCGTTCAGCGCCGGCATCGTCGCCGGGATCTGGCAGCAGATCTCCGTCGGGCAGCTGCTGATCCTGGCGGCCACCGTGAGCGCGCTGCTCGCCGTCGTCATGGGGCTGCTGTTCGGGGTCAGTCGACTGCTCGGCTTCGACCACGCCGACCGGGTCGCCACGGTCTTCTGCGGCGCGAAGAAGAGCCTCGCCACCGGGCTGCCGATGGCCGCCGTACTGTTCAGCCCGCAACTGCTCGGCCTGCTGGTCCTGCCGCTGATGATCTTCCACCAGATCCAGTTGATCGTCTGCGCGGCGCTGGCCCGCTGGTGGTCGGGCCGGGCGACCACCGCCGAGGCCGAGACCGGTCAGCCGGCCGCCGCCGGCTGACCCCGCGCCCCGCCGAGGCCGGTCGGGCGCTGTTCCTCGGTCCCCGAGGGTCAGGCGGACCTGACCCGCCGGGCGACCAGCCCGACGCCGGTCAGCAGCACCAGACCGACCAGCAACGACGCGCCGACGACCGTCGGGGTGGTCACCATCTGCGCGGCCAGCGTCGCCGGCACGCCGGTCGTGCCCGGCGCGGGGAAGGTGATCCGGCCGGTGGCGCTGTGCTCGATCCGCCCGCTGCGCAGCCGTACGGTGACCGTCCACGGCCCGGCCGGCAGATCACCCGGCAGCTCGATCCGGACCTCGCCGGACTCCCCGGGTAGCAACGTGGTGGCGGTGGCGACGTCGAACGGTCCGGCCCGGATGCCGGCCGGGCCGTCGGCGAGGTCGACCTCTCCGGTCAGGTCGACCGCCCGGCCGCCGGTGTTGCGTACCCCGACCGTGAGCGACGGTGTCCCGGCGTTGTCGCGGGCCGGCACCATGCCCTCGATAGAGAAGTCGGAGCGCGGCTCGCCGCCCATCCCGACGTCCAGGTAGACCCGGACGCCGGTGCGATGCACCTGGCGGATCTCGGCGGCATCGGTGCCGTCGGCCGATGCACCGGTCGCGGCCCAGACCACCGCGTACCGCTCGCCCTCCGAGGCCTGCGTCGGTACGGCGATCGCGACCTCGACCTCGGCCTGCCCGTACGCTGCCAGATCCACCGTCGATTCGCCGACGGTGATCCAGGAGGTGAGTTCGTTGCCGGTCCGGCCGCTCGCGAACCGGAACCGCCCCTGCTCGATGCTGGCGGCACCGGCGTACACGTCGACCCGACGGGGCTGAGCCGACTTGTTGACCACGAGTAGTCGCCGCTCGATCCCGGTGCCGGGTGGCACGTGGTCGACGATGTACCGGTGCGCCCGAGGGTCGGCCCGCCGCTGCACCGGGGCCTCCAGCAACTGAATGCCGATGCCGCCCGGCGCGGGCTGCTGACCGGCGCCGGCCCGGGCGGTGAGGCCCGGACCGGCGACGAGGCACAGCGCGGCGACGCCGGCGACGGCGAGCCGGTGCCGGTAGCGGTCAGGCGACCGAATGGGTCACCGTCCCGGTGTAGGTGCCGGCGACGTTGGCGAGCGGTACGTTGACGTCCAGCGTCGGGTTCCAGGTCGCGGAGTTGCTGCCGGTGCCACCGTCGTGACTGAACGCGGTGACCGGTGTGACGTCGCTCAGCGCGACGGCGTTCTCCGCCAGGGGCTGGCCGGGGGTGAACGTCCCGTTGCCGGTGGTCGCGGTCGCGGCGCCGGACCAGTAGTCGATGCTCGTCACGTCGATGATCTCGCTCGGGTCCCCGCCGTCGTCGGTCTCGAAGTCGGTCCCCTCGACGGTGGCGTCCCAGGAGGCGTCCGCCGCCGCGCGGGTGTCGTCGACGGTGACCGCGCCGAGTTGCGCGGTGATGGTGGTGCCGCCGTCACCCGAGCCGAGGTCGGCGGTCGCGGGAACGGAGAGGTCCAACGTCCCGGCGGCGACGTCGAAGGTCGTGGCGGTGTTCTCCTGAGCGAGGGCCGGCATGGTGGTCAGCGCGAGCGTGGCAACCGCCGCCATCGCGACGATCCCTACCTTGTAATTTTTACGCACGATTCTTCCTGCCTCCTGATTCGGTCGGGTGCGGCGTCCGTCGCCGCACGGTGGCGGTCCCCGCTGGGACCCGTACTCCCCGGGCTCCGGTGATCCTCGGCCCGAGGAGGCTCGCGGCGGCCGGGTCAGCGCACGACGGTGTCGAGCTGGTCGGCGCCGTACCGGTCGATGTAGCCGTCGAGGTCGTCGTTGCGTACCGCGCTCCAGAAGTCCACGCCGCGTTCGGTGTCGAGCCACATCACCCACTGGTCGCCGACGAAGCCGGTGGAGGCGACCGGAGCAGTGACGAATCGGACGTCGTTGCGGATCTTGCGCAGGTCGAAGGTGAGCTGGCGGAGCTTGTCGTTGGTTAGCCCGTCGTCGACGGTGACCGTGCCGGTGATCGCGTCGAGCAGGGCGCTGAGCTGGCGAGGGCTGGTCAGGGTGTCCCGGTCCAGGGTCTCGGTGAGCAGTGCCCGCAGGTAGTTCTGGTGCCGGCGCATCCGGTCGAAGTCGCCCTCGGGCAGGCCGTGGCGCTGCCGCACGTACTGGACGGCCTGCTCACCGGTGAGCCGCTGTGGGCCGGCCGGCCAGCTGGCGTTGAGGCTCAGCCCCGGGGTGCCGGCCGGGATGTCGACCGTGACGCCGCCGACCGCGTCGGTCAGGTCGCGCAGGCCCGCGAGGTCGATCACCGCGACGTGGTCGATCCGCAGGCCGGTCGCGTTCTCGACGGTCTGGACGGCCAGGCTGACCCCGCCGAGGGCGTACGCCGAATTGATTTTGAAGTTGTCGTGGCCGGGAATCGGCACCCAGGCGTCGCGGGGGATCGACACGACGTACGCCTGCTCATGGTCGGCGGTGATCCGGACGACCATCAGCGAGTCGGTGCGCCCGTACGGGGTGTCGGCGGCGTCCGCTCCGGTCGCGCCGGGTGCCTGGCTGTCGATGCCGGCAAGCAGGAACGTCATACCCTCCGGGGTCGGCGCGGGGCGCTGCTCGGCGGGGATGGCCGAGAACGGGTCGGGAATCCGCTCGATCTCACCGAGGTAGTGGTGGCCGACGAGGGTGACCGCGCCGGCGGCCGCGAGCGCGGTGGCCACCAGGCCGGTGATGCCGAGCAGGGCGATCCGGCGCAGTCGGCGGGGGCGACGGGTGGGCTCCGGGCGTCGGTGCGCCCCGCCGCCGGTCGACGAGACGGTGACCACCGGCTCCGGTGCCGGCTCCGCCGACGCCGGTGCATCAGCTACGGCCTGCCCGGTCCACCACTGCGCCTGCTCGGTCGACCACTGTCCCTGATCGCCTGACCAGTGCGCCTGCTCGTCTGACCAGTGCGCGTGCTCGGCCGGCCAGTCCTCCTGCCCGGTCGACCACTGGGTCCGGTCGACTGTCCATTGTTCCTGGTCTGCCGTCCACTGGGCCTGGTCGGCCGGCCATGCCTGGTGCTGCTGGGTCCGTTCGGGTTCCTGCGGGTACTCCGGGAATTGGTCCCGGTCATCCGGTCGTCCGGTCATTTTGTCACCTCTGACCTCGGTCGATTCGGGATCAGACTAACCAGACATTCGGCATCTATCAGGAGAACTGGTCAATAGCCGGAGCGAATCTCAGGCCGTCCGGGTGAGGTGGTTTCGCCGACCGGGGCCGCTGGGGCGACCGAGACGGCTAGCGTCACCGTATGTCAGCAATAGTCGGGATTGTCGGAGATACAGGAGGTGACGGCGAGCTGGCTCGGCGCCTCGCTGCCGCCTGCGCACCGGCGGACATGGCCGACGCCGGCTGGTACGGCGACGACTGGGCGACCATCATCGCCCGCTCCTCGCCGTACAGCGGCGGCGGACCCGGACCACGCCCCGGGCGAGGACCCCGTCCGGGGAGCGGGGTCGGGGACGGCATCGTCGCGGTCGGCACCGGAGCCCACCCGGATCTGGCCGAGCGCTACCGACGCCACGGCGACGACCTCGTCCGGCACCTCGCCGGGGGGTTCGCCGTCGCGGTCTGGGACAGCCGCCGACGTCGACTGCTGCTGGCCGGCGACCACACCGGTCAGCAGACGATCTACTGGCGGCTGCGCGGCGGGCAGCTCGTCTTCGCCTCCCAGTTGCGCGCCCTGCTCGCCGATCCCCGTACCGGCCGTGACCTGGACCTCGTCGCGCTGCACCATTACCTGACCTACCGGTACGTCCCGGCCCCCTGGTCGATCGTGGCCGGGGTCCGCAAACTGCCACCGGGCAGTCGGCTGATCTGGCAGGACGGGCGGGTCGTCGTCGACCGCTACTGGAGCCCGACCGCGCCGGCCCGTGCCGACGTCGTGCCGGCCCACGTCGATGCCGACTCCGCGTCGGCCCACGCCGCACCGGCAGTCGCGACCGGTGACCCGTCGGCCGGCCCGACCGCCGACATCGCCGGGCAGTTCCGGCAACGACTCGTCGCGGCGGTCCGCGCCCAGCTGCCCGCCGACGGGCCCCCGCAGGTGCTGCTCTCCGGCGGAATCGGCGCGTCCCTGGTCGCGGCGGCGGCGGCGACCTGCACCGGCCGGCCGATCCGGACCTGCACGGTGACCTTCGACGATCCGCGCCTGGACCAGCGGGCGACCGCCCGCCAGGTCGCCGGGCATCTCGGCGCCGAGCACCAGGAGTACCCGGCGTCGGGGATCGACTCGGCTGTCGCACAGGAGATGGTCCGCTGGTGCGACGAACCGTCCGGCGATCCGGCCGCGTTCGGCTCCTTCCTGGTCGCCCGGTACGCGGCGGTGCGTTCCACCGACGTCCTCAGCGGGCTCGGCGGCCCGGCCGTGTACGGCGGGTTCCCGCACCATCTGCTGCTGGGCTGGCTCAGCCGCTGGCCGGACCGGGCCGGCGGGCTGCCCCGGGTGCAACGGGTCGGTGCCGCGCTGGTGGACCGCAGCTTCCCCGGTACGCCGGTGCGTCGGCTGGGCCGACTGCTGGAGGTGGCCGGCTGCGCCCCGCCGCTGCGCTACGCCCGGATCGTCGGGCAGTGCAGCGGCGAACAGAAGGACGACCTGTACACCGGGGCGCTGCGTACCGAACTTGCCGATGTGGACAGTGGCCGGCTCGCCGAGGCCGCCTACCTGGCCGGCGACGGCGGCTCCCCGCTGGCCCGGATGATCGACGCCGACCGGCACGGCTACCTGCCCGGCGGTGTGCTCTACCGGTGGTCGTCGATGACGGTCGGGGCCGGCCTGCGGCTGCGGGCACCGCTGCTGGACCACCGGTTGTTGGACTGGGCGGCCTGCCTGCCGGCGCGGTGCAAGGCGCCGGGCGGCCGGCGGCAGCTGGCCCGGCAGGCGGCCGCCGGCTGGCTGCCGGCGCGGCTTACCTGGCCGGCGCCGGTGTCCGACCGGTTGCCACTGGCCGGCTGGCTACGCGTCGAGCTGCGGGAACTGGCCCGCGACACGCTGACCGACCAGACCTGCCGGGACCGTGGTCTGTGGCGGCCGGCGGCGGTACGTCGGTTGCTGGACGAACACGACGCGGGCCTGGACCACGCCTACACCCTCTTCACGTTGTTGCAACTGGAACTGTGGATCCGACACTGGGGCGGGGTGGTGGCATTCGCTCCCACCGGACAGCGGGCCGGTGTGGCGACTGTTCCGCCGCTGCGGTAGGCGGTCGGGCCGGTGCGCTGAGTGGCGTGGGTCGTACGGCGGCCGCTCGGGCCGTCCGTCAGTCGCACAGTGCCTGGTCAGGCGAACATGACCTTGGAAGAATCCGGGTACGGGGGAGAGCGTACCGCCCATGATCATGTTCACCATGTGCCGACCTTCAGTGATCGGGGCGAAACGGATAGTGTGGTGACCGCCAGTGCGCCGGTGACCCACGCCAGCGGTGCCCGATGTGACAGTGGAGGTGGAGACCTACAACATGGCCGACCCGACCCCCACCAAGGCGTCCAAACCCGACAAGAACCCCACACCGCCCGAGTCCCGCCGGCCGTTCCAACTCTCCTCCTGGGCGGAAGCCAAGTTCATCGGCGACGTGCTGCGCACCGAGACCGTCGGCGGCGGGCTGTTGCTGCTCGGCGCGGTCATCGCGCTGATCTGGGCGAACTCGACCTGGGGCGACACCTACGAAAGCCTCGGGCAGTTCGTGCCGTGGGCCGGTGGGGAACCGCTGTACCTCGACATCAACCTCGCACACTGGGCGGCCGACGGGCTGCTGGCGATCTTCTTCTTCGTGGTCGGTCTCGAACTCAAGCGGGAATTCGTCGCCGGTGAACTGCGCAGCCCGCGCCGCGCCGCTCTGCCGGTGGTCGCCGCGATCGGCGGCATGACGGCACCGGCGCTCATCTACGTACTGATCAACCTGAACACCGGCGACGGCGCGCTGCGCGGCTGGGCGATCCCGACCGCCACCGACATCGCCTTCGCCCTGGCCGTCCTGGCCGTGATCGGCTCCCATCTGCCGCAGGGCCTGCGCGCCTTCCTACTGACCCTGGCCGTCGTCGACGACCTGCTGGCGATCACCATCATCGCCTTCTTCTACACCGAGCAGGTCAACTTCCTCGCCCTCGGCGGCTCACTGCTGCCACTGCTGATCTTCGCGTTGCTGCTGCGGGCCGGAAAGACCTGGTGGTGGGCGCTCATCCCACTGGCCGCCGTCACCTGGACCCTGATGCACGCCTCCGGGGTGCACGCCACCATCGCCGGGGTGCTGCTCGGGTTCATGGTCCCCGTACTGCCCCGCAAGGGCGAACACCACGGCCTCGCCGAGCACTTCGAACACCTGTGGCGACCGGTCTCGGCCGGCTTCGCCGTACCGGTCTTCGCGTTCTTCGCCGCCGGAGTGTCGCTGCGCGACGGCGGCATCGGCTCCGTGCTGACCGACCCCGTGGCCATCGGCGTCATCGCCGGTCTGGTCCTGGGCAAGACCATCGGCATCCTCGGCGCCACCGCGCTGATGACCCGGTTCACCCGGGCCGACCTCGGCGGCCTGAAATGGGTCGACCTGCTCGGGGTGTCCCTACTGGCCGGCATCGGCTTCACCGTGTCGCTGCTGATCGGCGAGTTGGCGTTCGGCGCCGGCAGCGACCGCGACGCCCACGTCAAGGCGGCCGTGCTCATCGGTTCGCTGACCGCCGCCCTGCTCGCCGCCGTCATCCTGATCCAGCGCAACAAGGTCTACCGAAGGATCTCCGCTCAGGAACAGCGCGACGCCGACGGCGACGGGATCCCCGACATCTACCAGCAGCAGGACCCGCCGGACGTCACCGAGTCGGCCGACGGTCCGACAGCGGCACCCGACGACAGCCGCTGACCCGCGCGACGCTGCCGGCGGCCCCGTAGTCCCACTCAGTCCAGGGACAGGTCCAGCAACGACTGGAACGCGGGGCCGCCGCCACCGCCGAGGGTGAGCCGGCGGGTCAGCCGGACCGACTCCAGCATCCGACGATCGTGGGTCACCAGCAGCAGCGTGCCGGTGAACGACTCCAACGCCGACTCCAACTGCTCGATCGCCGGCAGGTCCAGATGGTTGGTCGGCTCGTCGAGCACCAGCAGGTTCACCCCGCGGGCCTGCAGCAACGCCAACGCCGCCCGGGTCCGCTCACCTGGCGACAGGGTGGCCGCCGGCCGCAGCACGTGCCCGGCCCGCAGGCCGAACTTCGCCAGCACCGTACGGGCCTGCGCCGGGGCCAGGTCGGCCGCCGCCCGGAACGCCTCCAGCACCGGCTCGTCCCGCAGGAACAGCTGGCGGGCCTGGTCGATCTCGCCGACCACCACTCCTGGGCCGAGCCACGACTCACCCGATTCCAGTGGCAACCGGCCCAGCAGTGCACCGATCAGCGTCGATTTGCCCGACCCGTTCGGACCGGTGATCGCCACCCGGTCCGCCCAGTCGATCTGCAGATCCAGCGGGCCGAGGGTGAACCCGCCACGGCGTACCACCGCTTGTCGCAGCACCGCGACCACCGCGCCGGAGCGGGGCGCGGCAGCGATCTCCATCCGCAGCTCCCACTCCTTACGTGGCTCCTCGACGACCTCCAGTCGCTCGATCAGCCGCTCGGTCTGCCGGGCCTTCGCCGCCTGCTTCTCCGCTGTCTCCGCCCGGAAGTTGGGGACGAACTTGTCGTTGTCGGTGGCCTTGCGCCGGGCGTTGCGGACCCCCTTCTCCATCCAGGCCCGCTGGGTGCGCGCCCGCGCCTCCAGCCCGGCCCGGGTGTCGGCGTACTCCTCGTACGCCTCGCGGGCGTGCCGGCGGGCCACCTCCCGCTCGGCCAGATAGCCGGCGTACCCGCCGCCGTACTGGTTGACCTGCTGCTGGGCCAGGTCCAGCTCGACGATCCGGTCGACCGTGCGGGTCAGGAACTCCCGGTCGTGCGACACCAGTACGGCACCGGCCCGCAGCCCGGTGACGAACTGCTCCAGCCGGGCCAGCCCGGCCAGGTCCAGATCGTTGGTCGGCTCGTCGAGCAGTACCACGTCGTAGCGGCTGAGCAGCAGCGAGGCGAGCTGGGCGCGGGCCGCCTGGCCGCCGGAGAGCGCCGTCATCGGCTGGTCCAACGCCACCGCCAGACCCAGATCGGCCACCACCTGCTCGGCGCGTTCGGCCAGGTCGGCACCGCCGAGATCCAGCCAGCGTTCCAGCGCCACCGCGTAGTCGTCGTCGGCGCCGGCCCGGCCGGCCGCGAGGGCCTCGGCGGCGGCGTCCATCGCCTGCTGCGCCGCCGCCACCCCGGTCCGGCGGGCCAGGAAGTCGCGCACCGACTCGCCCGGTCTGCGCTGCGGCTCCTGCGGCAGCAGCCCGACGGTGGCGGTCGGCGGGCTGAGCGTGACCGTGCCCGACTCGGGCGCGGCCGTGCCGGCGAGGATCCGCAGCAGCGTCGACTTGCCGGCACCGTTCGCGCCGACCAGCCCGATCACGTCCCCCGGCGCGACGACGAGGTCCAGCCCGGCGAAGAGTTGCCGGTCACCGTGCCCGGCGGACAGGTCCTTGGCGATCAATGTGGCGCTCATGGCCCGGCGATCGTAGCCGCCGACCGGCAAACTGTGCTGATGATTTCCACGCTGGCGATCGACTGCGGCGGCGGCGGCATCAAGGCGTCCGTACTCGACGAGACCGGCACCATGCGGGCCCGGCCGCTGCGGGTGCCGACGCCGTACCCGCTGCCGCCGGAACGCTTCGTCGAGACCCTGCGCGGCCTGGGCGACCAACTGCCGGCCGCCGACCGGGTCACCGTCGGCATGCCCGGCATGATCCGCCACGGCGTCGTGGTCGCCACCCCGCACTACGTGACGAAGGCCGGGCCGCGGACCAGGGCCGACCCGGCGCTGTTCGCCGCGTGGTCCGGCTTCGACGCCCGTACGGCGTTGCACGCCGCCTTCGACCTGCCGGTCCTGGTGCTCAACGACGCCGAGGTGCACGGTGCCGGGGTGGTCGCCGGGGCCGGCTGCGAACTGGTCCTGACCCTCGGCACCGGACTCGGCTGCGCGCTGTTCGACGGCGGCCTGCTCGCCCCGCACCTGGAGCTGTCCCAGGCGCCGGTGCGCTGGGGGCAGAGCTACGACACCTACGTCGGCGAGCACGAACGCCGCCGGCTCGGCGACGCGTTCTGGTCCCGGCGGGTACGCGGTGTCGTCGACGGTCTGCGTCCGGTGTTCTGCTGGGACCGGCTCTACCTCGGTGGCGGCAACTCGCGGCTGATCCGTCCCGAACAGCTGGCCAGAATGGGCGACGACGTGGTGGTGGTGCCGAACACCGCCGGCATCGTCGGCGGCGTCCGGGCCTGGACCCTGGTCGGATCGTGACCGGTCCTGCCGGGCCGCTGGTCGGGTCGTGACCGGTTCATGGCGGAAAGCGACGAAGCTGGCCGGGTGACCGGCGGATGTCCGGTACGGGAACAGTCGCATTCCGTCCGTGGTTGTGCCAGCGTCAGGGTTGTCGGTGATCGCGACCTGATACTGATGGCGACCGGAAAGGTGGGGCGGCCATGGATCTGCTGGAGGAGTACCGCCGGGCGAACCTGTACTTCGACTCCGGTGACCCGTCCGGGGCGGCCCGGCTGCTGGAGCCGATCATCGCCGCCGAGCCGGACAACTCGGCCGTCCGCCAACTGCTGGCCCGCTCCTACTTCCAGTCCGCGCAGTTGGGTCGGGCCGAGGAGCAGCTGCGGGAGTTGATCGCCCGGGACCCGAGCGACCACTACGCCCACCACGTGCTGGGCCGTACCCTGGAACGGCTCGGTCGGCCGGCGCAGGCGCTGCGGCACCTGCGGTTGGCCGCCGCCATGCGGTCCGAGCACTCGGACTACCTGGCCGCGCTGCACCGGGTCGAGGAGAAGGTCAACGGAAGGGCGTCGTGAAGCTCAAACTGGACCTGCACGACATCTTCAACCGTGGCCAGGACATCGACCGGGCGTTGAAGGGGATCATCGACGAGGCGGTGGCCAAGAAGGCCACCCTCGTCGAGATCATTCCCGGCAAGGGTTCCGGCCAGCTGAAGAAGCGGGTGCTGCGGTTTCTCGACCAGAAGGAGATCAAGCAGCTCTACCACCGGGTGGAGAAGGACTCGAAGAACTTCGGTCGGTTGTTCGTCCACTTCCGCTGGAAGTGACTCCGCCAACGTCTCCGCCAACGTCGTGGGAAGCGGCGCAGCAACTCATCGTGGGCTGAGCGTCGCCATCGCGCGGTCGATGTACGCGGCCAGCGGGTCGGCCGTCGTCGATACCAGCCAGGCGTGCTGTGCCGCGATCAGGCAGCCGAAGGCGGCGGCGGTGAGGGCACGCGGCGTCGGGTCGTCGGCGGCGTACGGGGTGCCGGCCGCCTCGGCGCGCTCGCGCAGCACGGCGACGACGGCGTTCTGCATGCTCTGCAGTTTGCCCAGGTAGACGGCGAGCAGCGCCGGTGTCTCCAGGATCACTCGCTGGACCGGCTTGGTGACCTGCTGCTGGGCTGGTGACTCCACGATGTCGAACAGCCGACGCAGCGACGTCCAGACCGGTTCGTCGCCGGGCCGGGTCCGCAGGTTGTCGAGCATGCCGTCGGCGCCGAGGTCGAACTTGCCGACGACGATGTCCTCCTTCGTCGCGAAGTACCGGAAGACGCTGCGTTGGGACATGCCGACGGCCGCCGCGATGTCGTCGATGGTCGTGGCGTCGTAGCCGTGGGACACGAACAGCTGCAGCGCCGCTTCGGCGATGTCGCGCTGCACCGCTCGGCGGGTGCGCTCCCGCAGGCTGGTGGGTTGCTTGCCGCTCATGATGCCGCCACGGTAGCACCCGCCGCCATGTTGGACACCCTCCGCCGAACTTGTCAGTCACTGACATGTTGGGCGTATGCTGTCACCCATGACCAGGACGATCGTCATAACCGGCTCCAGCGACGGCATCGGCGCTGCGGCCGCCCGCCAACTCCACGACGACGGCCACCGCGTCGTCATCGTCGGTCGATCCCCCGGCAAGACCGAGGCCGTCGCCCGCGCGATCGGCGCGGACCACTTCCTCGCCGACTTCACCCGCCTCGACGAGGTACGCACACTCGCCGCCGATCTCGACGCCACGTACCCGCGCATCGACGTGCTCGCCAACAACGCCGGCGGCGTCTTCGGCGACCCGACCAGGACCGTCGACGGCTTCGAGCAGACGTTCCAGATCAACCACCTGGCGCCGTTCCTGCTGACCCGGCTGCTGATCGACAAGCTGACCGCCTCGCGGGCCACCGTCATCCAGACCTCCAGCGTCGGGGCCCGGCTGGCCGGCAAGCTCGACATCGACGACCTCAACCTCGACCGCGACTTCGACCCGGTACGCGCCTACAGCGCCGCCAAACTGGAGAACATCCTGTTCACCACGGAACTGCACCGCCGCTACCACGCCGAAGGCATCGCCGCCGCCGCGTTCCATCCGGGCAACGTCGCGACCAGCTTCGGCACCCGGTCGGCGAGCCGGCTGATGCGGTTCATCACCACCAACCCGGTCACCCGGGCCATGCTGACCACCCCGGAAAAGGGCGCCGATCAGCTGGTCTGGCTGGCCACCAGTCGGCCCGGCGCCGACTGGGAGCCCGGCTTGTACTACGAGAAGCGCCGACCCGCCCGACGAGTCAACTCCCAGGCGTACGACCCTGATCTCGCCCGCCGACTGTGGGAGCGCTCGGAGCAGCTGCTTGGCTGACCGGCGATGGCACAGGACGGTCGGTCGCGGCCCGCCGGGTCGACCAGGCCGACAGTGCGGACGTCGGGTCGTCGGCGAAGAACCGGACCGTCCGTACGTGTGCGACACGGCCCAAGGGGCGGACCACCCGGACCGGCTCGGCCAGCTCGACCACCAGGTTCGTCTGCGCGATCGCCGACACGATCAGCACGTCACCGTCGACGAGGATGGTGCCCTGCTCGTTGTAGTTGCGCACCATCCGCACCTCGGTGACCAGTCGGCGGGGCACCCGTACGTCCAGGAACCCGGCGGACCGGACCCGGATCTCGTCGGGCCCGATCACATGCGGTCGGGTCACGGTCGCGGCGATCACGGCCAGAGCGATCAGTACGCCGTACGCGTCGACGATCAGGATCCCGTGCCGCAGCGGGTCCGGCGCGCCGACCGCCCGCAGCAGGATCTCCACCGCGACCAGCTCGACGATCGACACCACCAGGAACATCACCATCGTCGACGCCACCGCCCCGGCATAGGGCACCGCCGTCGCCGACTCCGGTACGCCGTGGCGGCGACGGCGCACCCACAGCCAGAGGCTGACCAGGCCGGCGGCCTCGAAGCCGGCCAGCCGGCGCAGCACCACCCCGACCCGACGCGCGGTCATCGTCGGCCTCGCAACCGGGCGACCAGCAGCCGGAACACCTCGGCCTGGGCGGGGGAGAACTCGCGGGTGATCGCGGTGACCCACTGGACGCCGTCCGCGTCGTCGGCGTTCGTGGCGATCGCCTCGGTCATCTCGGCCGGCAGGAAACCCTCCAGGTCGGCGGCGAGCGACGCCACCCGCGCGTCGGCCGGATCGGCGTGGGCGATCTCGTCGAGCCGCCGATAGAAATCCTGCGTTCGGGCCAGCATGGCCGGCTCGGTCAACGGCTGGAACAGCGCGCTGAACTCGCCCCGCTGCTCCGGCGCGACCCCGGTGTCCAGTAGGGCCAGCATCTCCCGGTCCATGGCGGCGAACGCCGAGCCGTCGGTCGGCAGCTGACGCAGCACCTCCGCCATCTCCTCGGAGACCGTGGCATCGGCGTCCAGCTCCTCGACTGACTCACCGGCGGCCAGCAGCGCGGCGAGCCGTTGCCGCCGGCCGGCGATCCCCGCCTGCTGGCGGGCCAGGTCGGCATCCAGCTCGGTGAGCACCTCGCGCAGCTCCCGCCCCTGGTCGTCGGCGAGCACGTCGCGGATCTCGTCGAGGGAGAGCCCCAGCTCGCTCAGCCGGCGTACCCGGGCCAGCGCGACGGCGTCCCGCAGCCGGTACTCCCGGTAGCCGTTGGAGAGCCGTTCGGGCTCGGGTAGCAGCCCCAGGTGGTGGTAGTGGCGCACGGTCCGGGTGGAGACCCCGACCAGCGCGGCAAGCTCGCCGATCCGCATGCCACCAGTAGAAACGTTGCCGCTACGACAAGGTCAAGACAACCCGAACTCTCGGCTCTACGGCTCCTCGGCGAACTGCTCCAACAGGTCGACCGCGACGACGACGCCTTTCTCGGCCCGGACCTGTTCGCCCAGCCGACGCGCGGCGGCGATCATCGCCGGATCCTCGACGGCCTGGCGGATCGCGGCGGCCAGCCCGGAGGCGGTCAGGCGCCGTTGGTCAATCGGCGCTGGCGCGACACCCAGCTGCTGCATCCGGCGGCCCCAGAACGGCTGGTCCGCGACGAACGGGCAGATCACCTGCGGTCTGCCCGCTCGGATCGCGGCGGCGGTGGTGCCGGCGCCACCGTGGTGCACGATCGCCGCCACCCGGGAAAACACCACGTCGTGGGGGAGGTCCCCGGTCGCGAACACGTCTGCCGTCGACGGAATCTCCTGCAGCCCGCCCCAGCCGGTGGCGAGCACGCCACGGACGCCGGCGAGCCGCAACGCCCGCACCACCTCCTGCGTCGTGGCCACCGGATCCGGACCCGCCATGCTGCCGAAGCTGACGAAAACCACCGGCTCGTCGCCGCGCTCCAGAGCGGCGGCCACCGGCTCGGGTACGGCCCTCGTCGCATCCGTCGCCGCGTCCATGAACCAGTAGCCGGTGACGCGGGCCGTCGGCGGCCAGTCCGTCGGGCGGGGCAGTACCGCTTGGCTCACGGCGTGCAGTACGGGAGCAGCCTGGCCGTCCGCGCGGCGCAGCGGATCGTGCCGGCCGCGTCGTCGAGGCAGGCCGAGGCCGGCGCGCCACCGGTCCACGGTGCGACCGAACATCACCGTCACCGCCGTCATCCCGGCATAGGTCGACCGGTTCAGCCACGTCGGGAGCCGTTCGGGCAACTGCTGGCCAGGCCATGGGAACTGCCGGGTGGGCACGTACACCGGTGTCGGCAGAGCCATGACCGCCGGCACACCCAGTCTCTCCGCTATGTGATGACCCGCCATGATCTGGCCGTTGTGCACGATCAGATCGGCATCGGCGCCCGGCCCGGTCGAGGCCACCTGCCAGCAGTCGTCGAGCACGGCGGTGACCATCGTCCGCATCCTGCGCATCAGGGCGAACTTCGCGCGGACCCCACCGGCGGCCACCTCGCCCACCGTGCTGGCGCTGTCCACGACCCGCAGCGGGCCGTCGTCCACCCGGGCGAACGGCACCCCGTGCCCAGTGACGAGATCAGCGAACCGTTCCGGCGCCGCCAGTACCGCATGATGGCCGCGATCCTGCAGTTCGCGGGCCAGCGCCACGAACGGCTGCACGTCACCACGGGTTCCCAGAGTCAGGATCAGGACTTTCATCGGTGAGGCTCCTACAGATGTCGGCCAGGCTCCGCCCTACCGCCGGTGGAGCGTGTGCCTCGTCAGCGGCCAAGGGTCAGCGGGGTTGCGGTGTGTATCCGAGCGAGTTTGCGCGGGTTACGTACGTAGTAGAGGCCGGCGATGAGGCCGGTGTCGACCTGGACGGTGAGAACGCCGTCGAGTTCGCCGTCCAGGTGCACGAGTAGCGCGGGGCTACCGTTGACCAAGGTCGGTTGAACCGTGATGGTGCCGGGAACCTTGCCGAGACCGCCAAGGAACATCCGAGCCACCTTGTCGGCACCGACGACCGGTCGCAGCGTGGCATGCTTGACGCCGCCACCGTCGCCGACCAGGACGACTCCGGGGGCGAGTACATCCAGCAGGCTCTGCGGGTTGCCAGTCTCGATCGCGCGTTGCAGCGACTGCAGCGCGGCCCGGGTCTGGTCTGCCGAAACCGGGTGACGTGGCCGGCGGGCATCGACGTGTCGGCGGGCGCGGTGGGCGATCTGGCGTACGGCGGCAGGGCTCTTGCCAACAGCTGCGGCGATTTCGTCGTAGCTGAAAGTGAAGGCCTCGCGCAGCACGAAGACGGCCCGCTCGGTCGGCGACAGCGTCTCGAGGATCAGCATGAGAGCGATCGACATGCTTTCGGCGAGTTCGACATCCTCGGAGACATCGGGGGTGGTCAGTAGCGGTTCCGGCAGCCAGGGGCCGACGTACGCCTCCCTGCGGCGCTTCGTCGTACGCATCCGGTTGAGCGCCTGGCGGGTGGTGATGCGAACCAGGTAGGAACGTCGGTCGCGGATTCGACCGAGATCGACGTCGACCCATCGCAGCCAGGTCTCCTGTAGAACATCCTCGGCGTCGGCTGCCGATCCGAGCATCTCGTAGGCGACGGTGAACAGAAGGTTGCGGTAGCTGAGGAAGATGTCGGTCGCCGGGTCGATGTCCTGCGTACTCAATGTCCGACCTTTCGCAATGCTCCCGTGCTATGGACCACAGCTCGGCGGATTAGGCCGACCACGCACCCGAAGTCCGCACCCGGCCCGTTTCGGCCTGCAGCAACCGCTGCCGCCTGTCATTGCCCAGCCACCTGTGCGATCCGGGCTCGCGGGCCTCCTTGGCGAGGTGGCTCACGCTGAACTTGTAGGTGAGTGCCTTGAGTTTCGCCCCGAGGCGGCCGTCGACGAAGAGCCTCGTCGCGATGTCGTCCCTGTTTGCCACCTGATAGATGCCGGCACGTGGGCCTAACCCGACACACATGGCGCCGAAGAACACACTCGCCGGCTCGGCGGAGGCACCCGCGATGCGCCGGAGCACGCTGTCGGCGGCGTGCGCGCCCAGGCAGCTCGCGGTGTAGGCGCTCATTCGGTACGGCAGGCCGGACGGCGCCACGCAATCCCCGGCCGCGACGATGCGTTCGTCGTCGATGCTGGTCAGCGTCTCGTCGGTGAGCAGACGACCGATGGCGTCGGTCCGCAAACCGCTGCGGGCGGCCAGATCCGGCACCCCGAAGCCAGCCGCCCAGATCGTGACCGTGCTCGGCAGCGTACGACCGTCGCCGAGCCGGACGGTGTCCCGCCCGACCTGTGCGACGTCGGTGCCGGGACCGGCGAGTACGTTCACCCCGATCCTGGTCAGTGACCTGGCGGCTGAGCGGCGTGCCCGCGGATGCAGGTAGGCGCCGAGCTCGCCGCCACAGGCCAGGGTGACCCGGTGACCCCGATGGGCGAGCTCGGCGGCGGTCTCGATGCCGGTCGGCCCGGCTCCGACGACCGTCACCGTGGTCGCTGCGGGCCTGCCGACGATGACCGCACGCAGCCGCTGGGCCGTCTCCAGGGTGGCCATCGGATAGGCGAACTCAGCCGCTCCGGGAACACCCGGTTCGGTGCTCGCACTGCCCACCGCGTAGACAAGATAGTCGTAATCGACCAGGTCGTCCGTTGCCAGCGTCACCCTGCGCCGCGCCGGGTCGATCTCCGTGACGGTGTCCCCGACGAGCCGGACACCATGGGCAAGTACGTCCCGGTAGTCCACGACCGCGTCGTGCGACCCGGCGACGACGTGGTGCAGCCGAAGCCGTACCACGAAGTTCGGTCGCGGATTCACCATCGTCACGGTGACGTCGCCGCGTCGCGTCAGGCGATTGGCGGCCATGACGCCGGCGAATCCGCCGCCGATCACTACCACCCTGATCTTCCCGCTCACTGCTGACTCCCTTCGCTGACGGTCCGACCCGAAGACACCGGCGCAGCGCCCGGTGTGACTGTCGTGACCCAGGTCACGCGGCGAGCTCTTCGGTGTGATGAGTCGGGCGAGTGGTCGTGCGTGGCGTCAGCGGCGGTAGATGTCCGGGAATGCGGCGATCGCGGTCTGCAGGTCGGCCAAGGGTCCGCCGTCGATCGGTGTGCGGGCGGCCAGCAACGCGCCGGTGCCGCGCCAGACCGCCACTGCGTAGTCAGCCTCGGGCACCTGGCACAGCGGCCGACCAGCGGGCGTGCTCAGCTGCAGACCATGACGGCGGGTACGGCGTACGGCGAAACCCCAGCCGCTGGCGGCGCTGGTCAACACGTAGCTGGCGTCCGGGTGCGCCAACAGGGTCACGACACCGCTGAGCATGTCTGCGGCGACGAGATACACCATCGACAAACCGCGAGACCCGAACTGGCGGGAACTGTGGGCCCCGCCGTCCCAGCACACACTGACGTGCCCCAACTCGAACCCGGTCACCTGCGCTGGAGCATCGACAGGCACGTCGAACTGCACGGCGATCACCCCAGCATGATCACAGACCCGGCCAACCAGCCCAGAGCCTCGGCAGCGCAGCGGTGGCACGTCGGTGCTGGAGACTCTCGGCGGTGCCGTCGCTGTCGAAGTAGCCTGGAATTCCACCTAGCCAGGGGGCCCACATCGTGCTCGACGAGCTGCTCGACCTTGAACACCAGGGGTGGGCGTCGCTCTGCGGCAGCACCGGCGCGGACTTCTACGGACGGATCATGACCAGCGACGGCGTCATGGTCCTCGCCCACGGCCAGGTCTTCGATCGGCAGGCAGTCACCGAATCCCTGAACGAGGCACCGCCGTGGCGGACCTACGACATCACCGACGAACGGCTCATCGCCCTCAATGGCGATCAGGCGATCCTCCTCTACACCGGCCGCGCCTACCGCGAGGAGGGCGAGCCCGCGTTCGTCGCGCTGATGTCCAGCGTCTACACCCGTCAAGAAGGCGTCTGGCGACTCGCCCTCTACCAGCAGACGCCCATCCCACCCCAGTCCTAGACCGCCCACGGCGCGGTCGGATCGGTTCTACCTCGGTGGTTCGGGCCAGGCGAGCCGGGCCGAATTCGCCGGCCTCTACCTCTGACCACCGGCCTCTTGATCCACTACGCCTCATCGACTCGACACGCCGACGCCTCGTCAGATCACCCGCATCCGATGAACCGCAAACACCGCGCCGGCCGGTGTCCACGCGGTCCGGGCGGCGCTGGCCCGCTACGGCGTCTTCACCGCCGGCCCACCCAGGCCAGCGACTGACAGGGGCGACGTGTCCCGGCGGATCGACCATGCCTGGTCGACGTACCAGCACGGCGACTATCCCCGGTTGCTGCGGATGACGCCGGAGCTGCTGGACGCCGGCACGAGACCGCCACCGGCTGAGATCCGCGCCCGACCCTCCGCCCGTACCCTCGTCGCGGACATCGCCCGCACCGGACCGCAGGTCGCCGGCGTCGCCCGGCTGGCGACGGCGCTCGGGCTGACCTGCTGACGTCGGACCGGGCTGGCTACCATCGCCGGGTGAGTGAGGCGAAGCGGGGGGCTGAGGGCGCGCGGGGCAGCGCCGAAGGCGAGCAGCGGCGCGGCACGTTGTCGGTGGTGCCGACGCCGATCGGCAACCCGCGTGACATCACGCTTCGGGCGTTGGACGTGCTGCGGACCGCCGGGCTGGTCGCCGCCGAGGACACCCGGCGGGCGCGGCGGCTGCTCGACGCGCACGACATCGACGTCCGGGTGGTCAGCTGCTACGACCACAACGAGCAGGCGCGGACGAAGGAGCTGGTCGACGCCCTGAACGCCGGCACCGACGTCGCGTTGATCTCCGACGCGGGTACGCCGCTGGTCAACGACCCCGGCTATCTGGTCGTCGGTGCGGCGCTCGCCGAAGGGCTGCGGGTCGACCCGCTACCCGGGGCCAGCGCCGCGCTGAGCGCGCTGGTCGGCTCCGGGCTGCCGGCCAACCGATTCCTGTACGTCGGTTTCCTGCCCCGCAAGTCGGCGGCGCGGCGGACCGCGTTGACCGAGATTGCCCCGGTGGCCGCGACGTTGATTTTCTTCGAGGCGCCGCACCGGGTGGTGGAGATGCTCGCCGACGTGTGTGAGGTGCTCGGCGACCGGTCGGCGGCGTTGGTGCGCAACCTGACCAAGTCGTACGAGGAGTGGCTGCGCGGGCCGGTGTCGCAGGTGCACGCCGACCTGGCGGCCCGCGACGAGGTCAAGGGTGAGGTGACCGTGGTGGTGGAGGGTGCACCACGGCGCGACGCGGCGGCCGGTGGCGTCGGCGGTGCGCTCGACCCGGACCGGGTGATCGAGTTGTTGTTCGGTGCCGGCCTGGACACCCGGACGGTGCGCTCGCTGGCGGGCGCACTGACCGGTCTGCACCGCAACGAGGTCTACGACCGGGTATCGGCGCTGCGCCCCCGGTAAAGGGCCTGCATAGATCTATTGACATGCTCGAAACACGCTGCGAATATTCGAGTACTGCGGGTGGGAGCGCTCCCACCCGCTGCTTTCGATGCACGACCGCTGACGCGGCGCCGGGCAGAGCCTTGCTCACGCCGCACGACCATCGAAAGGAACCGGCGTGTCGATTCTCTCCCGGCGGCGGACCGTCCCGCTCGCCGTTACTGCGGTGGCGGCGCTCACCGCTACCGCCCTCACCGCCGCTGTTCCTGCCCACGCGCAGGACGAGGCACCGGAACAGATCGTCAACGGCACCTTCGACGACGGCCACGACCCCTGGTGGGGAACTCCCAACATCACCCTCGACTCCAGCAGCCAGCAGCTCTGTGCCGACATCCCCGGTGGCACCGTCAACCCGTGGGACGTCATCATCGGCCAGGACAACGTCCCGCTGGTCGCCGGTGAGACGTACGAATACAAGTTCTTCGCCACCGCGACCCCGAACAAGGTGGTCCGGGCGCTGATCCAACTCCCGGTCGATCCGTGGACCCAGTACATGGCGGCCAACCCCGAGGTCAGCGTCTCCGGCAACAACTACACGTTCACCTTCACCGCCCCGACCGACCTGCCGAACGCGCAAGTAGCCTTCCAGATCGGCGGCAGCGCCGACCCGTGGCGGTTCTGCCTCGACGACGTCTCGCTGCGCGGCGGGGCGGAACCGGAGGAGTACGTGCCGGACACCGGACCCCGGGTGCGGGTCAACCAGGTCGGCTACCTGCCGAAGGGGCCGAAGAACGCCACCCTCGTCACCGACGCCACCGACCCGCTGCCCTGGAAGCTGTACGACTCCAGCGGCAAGGTCGTCGTCAACGGCAAGTCGACCCCGCGCGGGCTGGACGAATCCTCCGGGCAGAACGTCCACTCGATCACGTTCAGCCGATTCGTTCGGCCCGGCACCGGCTACACCCTGGTCGCCGACGGCGAGACCAGCTTCCCGTTCGAGATCGGCACCAGCTTCTACACCCAGCTGCGCGCCGACGCGCTGAAGTTCTACTACACCCAGCGCAGCGGCATCGAGATTTCAGACGAGCTGCGGCCCGGCTACGGCCGCCCGGCCGGGCACGTCGGCGTCGCCCCCAACCAGGGTGACCTGGAGGTGCCCTGCCAACCCGGCGTCTGTGACTACACCCTGGACGTCTCCGGTGGCTGGTACGACGCCGGTGACCACGGCAAGTACGTCGTCAACGGCGGCATCTCCGTCTACCAGCTGATGAACGAGTACGAGCGGAGTCTGCGGGTCGGCCAGGGCAACTCGTGGCTGCAGCGCGACGGCGTGCTGGACCTGCCGGAGAGTGGCAACAACCTGCCGGACATCCTCGACGAGGTTCGCTGGCAGCAGGAGTTCCTGCTGAAGATGCAGGTCCCGGCCGGGCAGCCGCTGGCCGGCATGGCCCACCACAAGATCCACGACGCCGCGTGGACCGGCCTGCCGCTGCTGCCGCACCTGGACGCCCAGCTGCGGGAGCTGCACCCGCCGTCGACCGCTGCCACCCTGAACCTGGCGGCGACCGCCGCCCAGGCGGCGCGGGTGTTCACGCCGTACGACCCGGCCTTCGCCGAGCGCAACCTGCGCGCGGCCCGGACCGCGTGGGCGGCGGCCAAGGCCAACCCCGAGATGTACGCCGACCCGGCCGACGCCATCGGCGGCGGTCCCTACGACGACGTCGACGTCACCGACGAGTTCTACTGGGCGGCCGCCGAGCTCTACCTGACCACCGGGGAACGGGAGTTCCGCGACTTCGTGCTCGCCTCGCCGCACCACACCGGTGACATCTTCAAGGAGGGTGCCTTCGGCTGGCAGTGGACCGCGCCGCTGGGCCGGATGGCCCTGGCCACGGTGCCGAACAGCCTGCCGGGCTGGTGGCAGGTGCGGGCGTCGGTGATCGAGGCGGCGGACCGCTACCTGGCCACGCTCAAGGCTCACCCGTACGGCGTCCCGTACGCCCCGGCCGGCAACATCTACGACTGGGGCTCGAACAGCATCGTCGTGAACAACGCGATCGTGATCGCCACGGCGTACGACCTGACCGGCAAGGAGAAGTACCGGGACGGGGTGCTGCAGTCGATGGACTACATCTTCGGCCGCAACGCGCTCAACATCTCCTACGTCACCGGCTACGGCACGGTGTCGTCGCAGAACCAGCACTCCCGCTGGTACGCCCGGCAGCTCAACCCCGAGCTGCCGAACCCGCCGCGTGGCACGCTAGCCGGTGGCCCCAACTCGTCGATCCAGGACCCGGTGGCGCAGCGGCTGCTGACCGGCTGCGCGCCGCAGTTCTGCTACGTCGACGACATCGAGTCCTGGTCCACCAACGAGTTGACCATCAACTGGAACGCGCCGTTGGCCTGGATCGCGGCCTTCATCGCCGACCAGGGTCGCGGCTGATCCACCCTCCTCTGCCCCTTCCCACCCCTCCCATGATCGCGACGATCTTGCACTTATCGTTGGACGAAACGGACAAAAGTTCGCGATAACTGCAAGATCGTCGCGGGAGGGGGCGGCGGGAGGGGCAGGGTACGGGTGGGGCGGGGGTCAGAAGGTGTAAGTGCGGGCGACGGTGACCAGTTCGCTGGTGTGTGAGCCGGTGATCCCCACCCCCACGGGGCGGGGCGTGAAGCCGGGCAGGTCCTGGAGGCCGTCGCTGCCGTCAGCGACCCGGATCCGCACCGAGCCGGAGTCGGAGTCGTCGACCCGCAGCACCAGGACGACCTCCACGCCCTGCGGCGGCGGGGCGTGGAACACCGTACCGAAGCTCCACGGCCCAGTGTGGTCGGTGCCGGCGGCTGCACCGACCGGCAGGTCCCGCCCGGCGACCTGTGCCGACACCACCGTCGTCGACCCGGCCGCGACGTGCAACGTCACCAGCCGTACCGGGCGCTGCGGCAGCAGCCGCAGCCGCACCGTCCGCTGCCCGTCGGTGCCGCCCCCGGTGTCGTCGAGCAGGTCCAGCGCCGGTGCCGGCAGGTCCGCCGCCGGGGCCGGCCCGGCACCCAACGGCGCGCCACCCAGCAACGGGAACTCGGCGTCCACTGTGGCGGTCGTGTCGACGTACCCGGCGGTCCAGGGCTGCGGCCGGGTCTCCTCGGTCAACCACCTGGCCTGCCCGGTGTCGGTGTCCAACGCGTACATCAGATGGGTCGGTACCGGACGGTCGGCGTCGAACCGGTCCACCGCCAGACCGACCCCGATCAGCACCAGCGCCGCCAGCGCGGCGGCGACCGCCGGCACCGGCCCGACCCGGCGGGCCCGGACCGCCCGTAGCCCCCGCTGCCCGCCGGCCTGCGGCAGGGCCAGGTCCAGCACCGGCAACGCCGCGAACGCCAGCAGCACCGCGACGAACGCGCCGACCCCGGCCAGCCCCAGACCCAGCGCCGGGAACAGCAGCACCACCGTGGGCAGCAGAATCAGTACGCCGACCGACGCCCCGGCGGTCACCGCGACCACCGGCCACGCACCGGTGGGCCGTACCGACAGCGCGACCAGGCACCCGGCGGCTCCCGCCAGCGCCGGCAGCACCGCCAGGTACGACCCGCCGGGGGCGAACCCGGCGAGCAGCAGACCGAGCAGCGCCAGCCAGGCCAGGCCGCCGACGGCCAGCGCCGCCGGGCCGACCCGACGGCGCAGCAGGGCGTACCAGGTGAAGACCACGGCCGCGGTCAGCGCCAGCACCGCCAGCCGGTACGGCACCGGCCGGTACGGGTCGAGCAGGTCGGCGTACTGCGGCCGGAGCCCGACCACGACGGCCCAGAGCGCCTGCGCGGCGGCCGGCGCGGCGACCAGCGGTACGCCGGCCAGCCCGACGCCGGCGGCGAGCCGGGGCCAGCTGGCCCGACCCCGGCGGTGGGTCAGCCAGGCCAGCACTCCGACGACCACCGCGGCCAGCACCGCCAGCGGCCAGGTCAGCGTGCCCGAGTAGTGCACCAGCCCGGCCGGGGTGGGGAAGTAGGTGGCGTCGGTGTCGGCGGCCGGTGCCGACAGGTCGACCTCGCCGAACCCGCGCGCCAGGCCGAGAGTGTTGTCGCCGTGGTGCTGCAGGCTGGCAAGGCTCATCGACGTCGCGGTGTCCTGCGGGGTGTGGTAGACCGCCGACCCGTCGATGTACGCCGAGTTCAGCCCGGCGAATCCGGCGTCGAGGAACGGCGTGAAGTCGGTGTCGTTGGGTAGCAGCCGGTACACCTCGACCGCGAACGACGTACCGACCGGGTGCGGCGCGGCGCGGCCGAAGACGTCGATCAGGCCGGCGTTGCCCCGGGAGGTCTCGAAGGTGACCACCGGGCCGCTGCTGCCCCGCGCCTCCAGGTTGAGCACCACGGCGTCGCGGTCCACGGCGAGCGCGTGACCGGCGACGAACGCCGACGCGCCGCACAGGCAGGCCTCCTCGGCGTCGGTGAACAGCAGTACGACGTCGTTGCGTGGCCGGTCGCCCTCGATCAGCGCGCGGGCCACCTCCAGCAGGGCGCCGACGCCCGCTCCGTCGTCGTTGCCGCCGGGACTGACCTGCGCCGAGTCGTAGTGGGTGACCAGCAGGACCTGGCCGGTGGGATCCGTACCGGGGATCTGGGCGATCACGTTGCGGACCCGGGCCAGGGTGGCACCGGCGGAGGCCCCGCTCAACTGCCCGGCCTCGCCGCCGACGGTCTCCTGCACCTCCGGCACCAGACCCAGCCCGGTCAACGTGTCGACGAGGTGGTCGCGGACGGCGTCGTTGGCGGGGCTGCCGACCGGGTGCGGCTGCCGCGCGACCTGCTCGACGTGCCGGTACGCACGGTCAGCGCTGAACGCCGTGGCCGGTGCGTCGGTGTCGCGGGGTGCCGGCGGGCGCAGGTCGACGACGGTGCCGGCGGCGACCATCCCGAGCGCGGCGAACGCGGCGAACGCGGCGGCCGGCCGGCGGCGGGGCCGGGTGAACGCCCGGTACGCGGCGGCGACGAGGGGTGCGCCCATGTGGCTCTCCTGCCGGAGCGGGGTCGGGTGGACCCCATCCTGCCCGACCTGGGCCGGCCGGGTCACCGGCCGACGGTCCCGTGGCCTAGTTTGTGAACATGCCCGCCCTCGTATCCGACGGTCCGACCGGCCGCGCCACCGGCACGGTGGCTGCGGTTGTGCGTCGGGTCAGTGTGGGAGACGATCAGCGGGTCACCCTGAAGGAGCCGGCCATCGACACTCACCGACTACGGCGGTGGTGCATCCGGGGTGGGCCGGCATGACCGGTTCGTCGCTGGTGCCGCCCCGCTCCCAGCCTCGCGCGCAGACCGGTGAGTCGACCGGCGGGCCGACGCCCGTACCGCCGGCGCGGCGCCTGCGGGTGCTGCTGGTCGAGGACGACGAGGGCGACGCCTTCCTCGTCGGCGAACTGCTGGCCGAGTCGCAGGCGGCGGTCGACCTGGTGGTCGCGAACAGCCTCAACCAGGCCCGGGAACGTATCGCCGGGGTCGACTGCGTCCTGCTCGACCTGGGGCTGCCGGACGCACAGGGGCTCGACGGCCTGCGTCGGGTGCTGGGCATGGCGGGTCGGGCGGCGGTCTGCGTGCTGACCGGCCGCCAGGACGAGCACCTCGGAGTCGACGCGGTCGCCGAAGGCGCCCAGGACTACCTGGTCAAGGGCCAGGTCGACGGGGTGCTGCTGAGCCGGGCACTGCGCTACGCGGTGGAACGCAAGCGGGCTGACGACAACGCCCGGCGGCTGCGGGAGGTGGAGCTGCGGCAGGCCGAGTCGGCCCGGCTGGAGCGTGGCCTGTTGCCGCAGCCGCTGATGGAGACCGACGAGATCTCGGTGCACACGTTCTACCGGCCGGGCCGGCACGCCGCGTTGATCGGCGGCGACTTCTTCGACGTGGTGCAGACCACCCCGGACCGGGTCGACCTGATCGTCGGTGACGTCTGCGGGCACGGCGCGGACGAGGCCGCGCTCGGCGTGGAGCTGCGGGTCGCCTGGCGGGCCCTGGTGCTGGCCGGGGTGGCCGACGACGCCGTACTGCCGGCGTTGGAGCAGGTGCTGATGAGTGAACGCCGGCTCCGGGAGATCTTCGCCACGGTGGCGGCGGTCCGGCTGGATCTGCAGGCGAACCGGGCCACGGTACGGTTGGCGGGACATCCACCTCCGCTGCTGTTCAGCGGCGGCCAGGTCCGGCCGGTGCCCGCGCCGGGGGGCCTGCTGCTCGGTGTCCGACCCCGCCCACCCCGCGCTTTCGATGTGGAGTTCGACACCGATGAGTGGTCCCTGTTGATGTACACCGACGGTCTGATCGAAGGGCGTCTCGGCGACTCCAACGAGCGGCTCGACGTCGCCGGCCTGCAGCGGCTGGTGGCCGAGCCGGCGGCCCGCGCAGTGCCGTTGCCGGCGTTGCCGGGTTGGCTGGTCGGTCGGGCCGAGGAGATCAACGGTGGTCCGCTCGCCGACGACGTCGCGATGCTGCTGGTCAGCCGGGGCGGCGGCCGATGAGCGCAGCCGCAGGGCCCAACCGGTTGACCCTGCGGGCCCGGGTGGTGCTGCTGTGCGCCGTCGTCGGCGGTCTGCTGGCGGTGCTGGCCGGCAGCGCGGCGGTGGTCGCCGACGCCAACCGGGACCACATCGACACCGTGCTGAACCAGACCGGTCCGCTGCGGGCCGACGCGGAGAGCCTGCTCACCGCCCTGGTCGACCAGGAGACCGGGGTACGCGGCTACGCGGTCTCCGGGGACGCCGCCGACCTCGTGCCGTACCGCGACGGGGTGGCGCGGGAGCGGCAGTTGATCGACCACATGGTCGCGCTGCTCGGGCCGGACGATCCGCTGCGGGCGCAGATCGACGAGGTGGCGACCACGTCGCAGCAGTGGCGCGACACCGTCGCCGAACCGGTGATCGACGCAGTGGACGCCGAAGGTACGGCGGCCGCCCAGGCGTTGCTGACCGACGCGGCCCGGCAGCAGTTCGACGGGCTGCGCGCCGACGTCGACCAGTTGCAGGCGGACATCCTGGTGGTGCGCAACCAGGTCGCCGACGACGCCCGGCGTACCAGCGGCACCCTGGTGGTCCTGCTGATCATCGCGGCGCTCGTCGTGGTGGCAGCCGGGATCGTCCTGATGGTCTCGTTGAACCGCCTGGTCATCGGCCCGGTCACCGGGCTGGCCGCCCAGGTGCGGCAGGTGGCCAACGGCGAGTACGAACGCGACATCACCGGGGTCGGGCCGCCGGAGCTGGCGGCGCTGGCCAGCGACGTGGACGGGATGCGCCGCAAGATCGCCGCCGATCTGGACGAGGTGCGTGACGCCCGGGAACGCGTCGAGTGGGTCAACAGCCAGCTGCAGAAGCAGACGGAGGAGCTGGTGCGCTCCAACCGTGACCTGGAGCAGTTCGCCTACGTGGCCTCGCACGACCTGCAGGAGCCGCTGCGCAAGGTGGCCAGCTTCTGCCAGCTGCTGCAGCGCCGGTACGCCGGCCAGCTCGACGCCCGCGCCGACCAGTACATCGGCTTCGCGGTGGACGGGGCGCAGCGGATGCAGCGGCTGATCAACGACCTGCTGGCGTTCTCCCGGATCGGCCGGCTGACCAGCGGGTTCACCGACGTCGACCTGAACAAGGTGATGGCCGACGTGGCCAGCCAGACCGAGTCGACCCGCGAGTACGTCGGCGGCGAGCTGACCTGGTCGGAGTTGCCGGTGGTCTCCGGCGAGGAGCCGTTGCTGACGAACCTGCTGGTCAACCTGGTCAGCAACTCGTTCAAGTTCCGCCAGCCGGAGGTCACCCCGAAGGTGGAGGTCTCCGCCCGCCGGGTCGACGGCGAGTGGGAGATCACCTGCCGGGACAACGGAATCGGGATCGAAGCCGAGTTCGCCGACAAGATCTTCGTGATCTTCCAGCGGCTGCACTCGAAGGACGCCTACCCGGGCACCGGGATCGGGTTGGCGATCGGCAAGAAGATCGTCGAGTACCACGGCGGCCGGATCTGGGTCGACACCCAGGTCGAGCAGGGTACGGCGATCAGTTTTACTCTTCCGGTGACCCCACGCCAGGCCGAGGCGGCGGAGAACGACGGTGCACCGACCGCTGCCACGCAGGCGGTCTCATGATGGAGGCGGCAATGACCGAACCGGACGGCAAGAGCCCGATCGAGGTGCTGCTCGTCGAGGACGACCCGGGCGACGTGTTGATGACCCAGGAGGCGTTCGAGGAGCACAAGGTCCGCAACCGGCTCAACGTCGTGTCCGACGGTGCCGAGGCCCTGGCGTACCTGCGTCGGGAGGGCAAGTACGCCGACGCGGTGCTGCCCGACCTGATCCTGCTCGACCTGAACCTGCCGCGCCGCGATGGCCGGGAGGTGCTGGAGGAGATCAAGAAGGACGACGAGCTGGGCCGGATCCCGGTGGTGGTGCTGACCACGTCGCAGGCCGACGAGGACATCCTGCGCTCCTACCAGCTGCACGCCAACGCCTACGTGACCAAGCCGGTGGACTTCGAGCGGTTCATCGCGGTGATCCGGCAGATCGACGAGTTCTTCGTCAGCGTGGTGAAGCTGCCACCGCGTGGCTGACGCATGATCGACGAGGTAGGTCAACTGCTGCGGGACGCGGCGGAGCAGGCGGTACTGCCCTGGTTCCGCCGGTTGTCCGCGGAGCACATCGACGAGAAGGGCCCCGGTGACCTGGTGACCGTCGCCGACCGGCGGTCCGAGGAGATCATCACCGCCGGGCTGCTGCGGCTGGCCCCGGATTCGGTCGTGGTCGGGGAGGAAGCGGTCTCGGCCGACGCCGACCTGCTGCACCGGCTGCGTGACGCCGGCCGGGTCTGGCTGGTGGACCCGATCGACGGTACGGCGAACTTCGCCGCCGGCCGTCGACCGTTCGTGATGATGGTGGCGCTGCTCGACGGTGGTCAGCCGGTGGCGAGCTGGATCTACGACCCGGTCGCCGACTCGTTGGCGGTGGCGCGCCGGGGTGCCGGCAGCGCGGTGGACGGCGTACCGCTGGGTGTCGGGGGAAACGGCGCGGCACCGCCGCTGCGGACCTTGCGCGGCGCGGTGCCGTTGAAGTACCTGCCGGACCGGGTCCGGGTCACCGTGCAGGCCGGCGGGGACCAGGTGGGTGCGGTGCTGCCGGGGCAGCACTGCGCGGGCCGGGAGCACTGGGACATCGCCGCCGGTACGCAGGACTTCGCCCTGTTCTGGCGGACCTTGCCGTGGGACCACGTGCCGGGGACGTTGCTGGTCGAGGAGTCGGGTGGGGTGGCGCGGCGCCTCGACGGCGGACCGTACGACTTCACCGACGACCGGGCAGGGCTGCTGGTGGCCCGGTCGGAGGCGGCCTGGCAGGAGCTGCAGCGGGCGCTGCTGGGTTGACGACGGCACCCGCCAGCGCGGACCGGTGCCGCCGGCGTCAGCGCGGACCCGGTGCCGCCGCCGTCAGCGTCGACCGGCGTCAGCGTCGACCGGCGTCAGCGTGGGCGAGGGCGCTGGCCGAGCGCCGTCCGACGATCGCCGGTGCCTCGTGTACGAGGGTGTCGTCGGTCAGTGCCGCCACCATGAACAGGGCGAAGTCGGTCCGCCGGGTCAGGTTGCTGGTGAGGACCGGGTCACCGACGTGCCGGCTCCACACGGGTAGCCCCTGGCTTTCGCCCTCTTCGAGGTCGCTGCCGCGGACGACGGTCCACCGGCGGTCGCTGGCGAAGATCCGCCGGCACGCCTCCACCTGGTCGTCGACCTCGACGGCCCGTACGGCGCGGGCCAGCCAGGTGACGATTCGTACGGTGGCCCGGAACCGCCACGAGTAGCGGTCCTGCCCGTCGCGGCTGACGTGCCAACCGCAAGAGAAGACCAGCCGGGCGTCGGGTTCGCTGTAATCGAGTACGGCCTGCGCGGTGCCGGACGAGTACTGCTGCACACCCCAGGGGGCGAGTACGGTCAGGACCGCGTCGCAGCCGGCGACCGCCGTACGGATCGCGGCCCGGTCGTTGGTGGGTGCCGGCACGATGGTGATCCGGTCCGCGACGGCGGCGAGTTTCGGGACGCTGCGTTCGCGGCACACGCCGACGACCTCGTAGCCGCGGTCCAGGCAGTGCCGCACCAGGTACTGGCCGAGTTTGCCCGAGGCGCCGACGACGCAGACGCGCCGGATCGGATTGTCGCTCATGATCAGCCTTCCGGTTCCGTGTCGTGCTCAACCTTACGATGTAAGGCAGCGTAGGCTTACGGCGTAAGGCAGTCAAGGGCGGTGGGAGGTGACCGGCGGTGACGGAACCGTCCGGCGTCCGGCGTACCCGGGCCGAGCGGGCGTCGCTGACCCGTGACCGGGTGATCGCGGCGGCGGTGGCGTTGGCCGACGAGAAGGGCGCGGCCGGGGTCACGATGCGAGCGGTCGCCGCCCGGCTCGGCGTCGAGGCCATGTCGCTCTACCACCACGTGTCCAGCCGGGACGGCATCCTCGACGGCATGGTCGACGCGGTGTTCGCCGAGATCGGTCCACCGCCGGCGGCGGCGCCCTGGCAGGCAGCCCTACGGGACCGGGCGGTGTCGGTGCGCGCGGCGCTGCGGCGGCACCCGTGGGCGGTCGGCCTGCTGGACTCCCGTGCCGCACCTGGCCCGGCGACCCTGCGCCACCACGACGCGGTTCTCGGCTGTCTGCGGACGGGTGGCTTCTCCGTCAAGATGGCGGTGCACGCCATGTCGGTGATCGACAGTTACCTGTACGGCTTCGTGCTCCAGGAGCGGAGCCTGCCCTTCGCGAACCCCGCCGACGCCGGTGCGGTCGCCGACGGGATCCTGCGCGGCCTGCCGGCGGGCAGCCACCCGTACCTCGCCGAGGTGGTGGCGGAGCAGCTGCGTGCGGCCGGCTACGACCACACCACCGAGTTCGAGTTCGGCCTCGACCTCATCCTCGACGCGCTGGGTCCGGACGAGCCGGAATCAGCTGGCAGGGGAGGCGCGCCGGCCCGGGGCGACGGCGGCGGCGGGCCAGGCTAGGGCTGGTCCAGCGCCTTCTCCCGGTCGCCGACCGCGCCGGACCCGGCGACGTCCGCCGCCGGCGGGGCACCGGTGGTGTCGTCCGCTGCCGGCGGGGCACCGGTGGTGCCGTCCAGGGCCGGCTGCCAGTCGACGGCCAGGCTGTCCCGGGCGCCGAGGCGCTCCAGGTGATCCCCGACCAGGTATTCGACGCGGGCCAGGCTGATGGTGTCGACCGCGTCGGCGGTCAGCGCCAGGCCGTCGTCGACGATCGCCAGCCGGCAGGTGCCGAAGGTGAAGTCGATCTCCGCGGTGTCGACCCGTTCCGTCACCGGGACCGCGACGGCGAAGTGCGCACAGAGCTGCGTCAAATGGTTGCGTGCCGCAAGGGTCCGCACGTGGGCCTCGGATCGTGGCACCGGGTCGTTCCTCACCGTCGGTAATAAGGTTAGGCTATCTTAAATTGCGTCCCGGAAAGGCGAGACATTGGGACGGACGGTGTCCATTCGGCTACGCCACTGCTGCGCGACGCGCCGAGAGACTCGGCATGACAATTTTCTGTGACTGGTTCACTGCGACACGTAATAGTGCGGAGTTTGCTGCGCGCCATCTGCACGATGTGGTAATGCGCGAGCGCCCCGCGTGTACCGGACCCGGCGACGAAATCCGGTAAGCTACGCGCGGTTTCGATATGCCCCACCGGCGAGTGACCAGGAGGACCGGACTGTGGTCGGCACGACTACAGCACAACGGCGCCGCAGCGCGGTAGCGTCGATCGTCACGCTGATCACCGCATTCGCGCTCCTGTTCGGTGCATCGGCGGCGACCGCCGCGCCCAACGCGCCGGACGAAGGCGACGACAAGAGCCTGCGGGAAGTCCTGGAAGCCGCCTCCAAAGGCCACATCGAGGCCAAGGCCAAGCTCGACAACTCGAAGAAGCGTCAGGGCGAGCTGGCCGCCCAGTACGACGCCCTCCAGCAGCAGCTCGTCGCACTCACCGACGAGGTGGGGACGATGGCTGCCGAGTCGTACCGGCTGGGCCGATTGACCTCGGTCACCATGCTGCTCAACAGCGCCTCCCCGGAGAACATGCTGGAGCGCGCGGCCGGCCTCGAAGTGATGGCCCAACGCGAAGGCCGCAACCTGCGGGCCCTCAACGAAGCCCACGAACAGGCCGCCCGCGCCAAGGCCGCCATCGACAACGAGGTCCGCGAGCAGGAGAAACAGGTCGCCATCATGGCGCGCAAGAAACAGGACGCCCAGCGCGCCCTGGCCGCTGTCGGTAGCCAGGCGAGCGGCGGTTTCATCAGCACCACCTCGGCCGCCGCGCAGCCGGCCCCCCGCAACTCCGACGGCTCCTGGCCGTCGGAGTCCTGCAACGTCGACGACCCGACCACCTCCGGGTGCATCACCCCACGCACCCTGCACGCGATGAACCAGGCCAAGGCGGCCGGCTTCACCCGCTACGTCTCCTGCTTCCGCAGCGGCGGCAGCGGCGAGCACCCGAAGGGCCGGGCCTGCGACTTCTCCGCCGAAGCCGGCGGCTTCAAGGACCGGGACGCGACCGGCGACAACCGCACGTACGGCAACAACCTCGCCGCGTACTACGTCAACAACGCCGATCGGCTCGGCGTGCTGTACGTCATCTGGTACCGGCAGATCTGGATGCCCGGCAACGGGTGGAGTTCGTACAACGGCGGTGGCAGCCCGGCCGGCGACCACACCAACCACGTGCACCTGTCGATGCTCTGAACCACACCCCGTGCACCTGTCGACGTTTCGACGCGCTGACCGGTGACTGCTGACCGCCGGATCGGTGGGTCGGGAGCTGCGTACGATCGCAGGTGATGGAATCGCCACCACCGCAGCGCGCCGACGCGCCGCCCCCGCCGCTACGCCCCGGACTCGCCGCCGCACTGGTCTTCGTCTCCAGCGGTGCCGTGCTCGTGCTGGAGATCGTCGCGTTGCGGCTGGTCGGCCCGTACGTCGGGGTCACCCTGCAGACCAACAGCGCGGTCATCGGGGTCGCGCTGGCCGCGATCGCGTACGGCACCTGGGCCGGCGGGCGCATCGCCGACCGCCGCGACCCGCGACCACTGCTGCCGGCCGCCCTGGTCCTGGCGGCGATCACCACCGCGGTCACCCTGCCGCTGGTGCGCTACGCCGGTGAACTGCTGCGGGGCAGCGCGATCGTCGGCATCCTGCTGCTCACCATGGTCGCCGTGGTGCTGCCGGCGGCGCTGTTGTCGGCGGTCACCCCGCTGGTGATCAAGCTGCAGCTGGGCGACCTGAGCCGCACCGGCGAGGTCGTCGGCAAGCTGTCCAGCATCGGTACGCTCGGTGCGATCACCGCAACCCTCGGCACCGGCTTCTTCCTCGTCGCGACCCTGCCCAGCAGTGTGATCATGATCGGGTTGGCGGTGCTGCTCGGCGTCGGCGGCGTGGCGCTCGGCGTACACCTGCACCGGAGTCGGCCGCAGGCCACGGACGGTGACGTGCCGTCGGTCGGCGGCGGCCCGCTCTCCGCCTCGACCCGGGCGACGCTCGCCGTGATCGGGCTCACCGTCGCCGGCCTGGCCGTCGTCGCACCGGACCCGTGCGACGTGGAGACCGAGTACCACTGCGCGACCGTGCAGGCCGACCCGGAACGCGACGGCGGTCGGTTGCTGCTGCTCAACTCGGCCCGGCACTCGTACGTGGACCTCGACGACCCGACGCACCTGGAGTTCGCGTACACCAAGTGGATCGGGGCGGTCACCGACGTCGTCGCACCGCCCGGCGAACCACTCGACGCCCTGCACGTCGGCGGCGGCGGATTCACCATGCCCCGCTACCTCACCGCCACCCGGCCGGGTACCCGCAACACCGTGTACGAGATCGACGGCGGTCTGGTCGACCTCGGTGTCCGGGAGCTCGACGTGCGGCCCGGCCCGGATCTGACCGTCGCGGTCGGTGACGCCCGGGTGCTGGTCACCGACCTGCCCGGCGACAGCGTCGACCTGGTGGTCGGCGACGCGTTCGGGCACCTGGTGGTGCCGTGGCACCTGGCCACCCGGGAGATGGCGGCGCAGGTCCGTCGGGTGCTGCGACCGGACGGCATCTACGCCCAGAACGTGATCGACTATCCGCCGCTGCGGTTCATCCAGGCGGAGGTGGCGACTGTCGCCGCCGAGTTTCCCGAGGTGGCGCTGGTCACCCGGCCGGACGGGTTGACGCTGCCAACCGGCAGCAACTTCGTGATCCTCGCTGCGGACCGGCCGTTGCCGCTGGACGAGATCGAGGCCCGGCTGACCGCTACGGTGGGTTCTGAGTACTTACTCCTTACTGGTGATGATCTGATCGGTTTTGTCGGCGATGCGCTACCGTTGACCGACGACTACGCCCCGGTCGATCAACTGCTGGTCGCCCCCTGACCAGGTGTAGGCCGGCCCAGATCGGGCATCTTGCGAACCATGGGTGGGGTGGCGAACGATCGCGGGCAACTGCTCGGCGACCGGTACCGGCTGATCGAACGGCTCGGCACCGGTGGGACGTCGGTGGTGTGGCGCGGTTACGACGAAATTCTCGACCGCCAGGTGGCGGTCAAGGTGTTGGCTCCCCAGTACGCTCCTGACCAGGCGTTCCGCACCCGGATCCGGGTCGAGGCCCAGGCCGCCGCCCGGCTGTGCCACCCACACATCACCAACGTCTACGACTACGGTGAGGCACGGCGCGACGACGCCACCCTGCCGTACGTCGTGATGGAACTCGTCGATGGCGAGTCGCTGGCCGACCGGCTGCGCCGCGACCACGTCCTGCCCTGGCGGGTGGCGGTGGCCGTCTGCGCCGAGGTCGCGTCGGCGCTGGCCGCCGCGCACGCCACCGGTGTGGTGCACCGCGACGTCACCCCGGCGAACGTGATGCTGACCAGCACCGGAGCGAAAGTCGTCGACTTCGGCATCTCCGCGTTGACCGGGGAGAGCGATGTCGGCCCGGACGGCAACCTGCTGGGCACCCCGGCGTACCTGGCCCCGGAGCGGCTCAACGGCGGCCAGGTCTCGCCGGCCACCGACGTGTACGCGGTCGGGCTGCTGCTCTACCGGTCGCTCACCGGTCGGCTGCCCTGGCCGGCGGCGAACGTCACCGAGATGCTGCGGGCACACCTGCACACCGCGCCGGCTCCGATGCCGCCGGTCGCCGGGCTGCCGGCGGAGGTGATCGGGCTGACCGTACGGTGTCTGGCGAAACGCCCGGCGGACCGGCCCACCAGCGAGGAAGTGGCGAAGAGCCTGGCCGCCGCCGTCGGGGTGGCGGCGGGCCGGTCGTCGTCGACGATGGCGCTGCCGGTGCAGGCACCGGGTGGCGACGCGGCCGATGTCGGTGCCGGGGCCGACGGGCTGCCGCCGCTGGTCGACATCACCTGTGGACTGGAGGTCACCGGTCTCGATCTGTCGACGACCGGTGCAGACCTGATGGTGACCGGCACCGATCCGGCAAGGACCGACGGCGACCTGGTGGTGACCGGCTCGGTCGCCCGTGCGGCGTCAGCTCCGGTCGCCGCCGCAGGACCCGCGACGGGACCGGCCACCGGACCGGCCGGCGGTGCCGCCCGGCGACGCAGACTGCGTACCTCCTGGGTTCAGCGCCGGGCCGAAGCCGTCGTCATCGGCATCGGGCTGATGATGGTCAGTGCCCTGGTCTGGGCCGGCGCCGGCGCGACGCCCGCCACCGACCGCGCCCGGGAGGCACTCGCCGCGCCACCCCGGTTGGGGCTGGCCGCCCAGACTCCGACACTGGCCGCCCAGTCACCGGCACCCTGCCAGGTCGACTACGCGGTGCACGCCGACAACGGTCGGCAGTTCGTCGCAGTCGCGACCGTCACCAACACCGGGTCGGCGGCCGTGACCGACTGGTCGGTGCGGTTCGCCTTCCCCGGCACCCAGCGGCTCACCGCCGTGGCGTCGGCCCACTGGCACCAGCAGGGCCGGGACGTCGTGCTGCGACCGGTCGGCGACGGCGCGCCGTTGGCCGCCGGGGCATCGACGGCGGTACGGCTGACCGGCGACTACGACGGCGTCAACACGCTGCCGTTGGAGTTCCACCTCGACGAACAGGACTGCGGCGTGACGGTCGCCGCGATCGCCGGGCAGTCGGCCGGCGCGCCTGATCTGCTGCATGCCGCCGTCGACACCCCGACCGACTGACTCCCGCGCGGCGGCTCAGATGGCGGCAGCTCAGGTGGCGGCAGCGAAACGCTGCACCTGTTCGGTAGTGCCGGAGACGATGAGCAGCGCACCTTCGCGCAACTCCGTCTCCCCGTCGGCGTAGCTGAACCGTTCACCGGGCATCTTGACCCCGATCACGGTCACCCCGTACCGGGACCGGATGCCGGCGTCGGCGAGGCGCCGGCCCACCGTGTCGGTCGGCAGCCTGGTCTCCGCGATCGAGAATCCGTCGTCGAACTCGATGAAGTCGAGCATCTTGCTGGTGATCAGGTGCGCCACCCGGTCGCCCATCGCGGCCTCCGGATAGATCACATGACTGGCGCCGACCGACCGCAGGATCTTGCCGTGCTTACCGGAGACCGCCTTGGCCCACACGTCGGTGACGCCGATCTCGGCGAGGCTGAGCACGGTCAGTACGCTCGCTTCGACGTCCGAGCCGATGCCGACCACCACCCGTTGGAAGTCGCGCAGCCCGAGTTGCCGCAGCGTCTCCGTGTCGGTGGAGTCTGCCTGGACCACGTACGTCAACCGGTCCGCCCACCGTTGCACGATGGACTGGTCGGTGTCGACGCCGAGCACCTCGAAGCCCAACCGGAGCATCGAGTCGGCGACCTGGCCGCCGAACCGGCCGAGCCCGATGATGACGACGGTCCTGGCGGACCTGGTTGCGGTGCGGTCAGCCAACGATGGGTCGCTCCTCCGGATAGTGGAACCGTTTTCTCCTGGTGTTCAACGCGATCGCCGAACCCAACGTGACGCTGCCGATCCGGCCGACGAACATCAGTACGGCGAGCAGCACCTGCGCAGTCGCCGGTAGCTCACCGGTGATCCCGGTGGACAGACCGGCGGTGCCGAACGCCGAGGTCACCTCGTACAGCGCCTGGTCGGTGTCGACCCCGTCGGTGAGGCCGATCAGCGCCAGGGTGCCGGCACCGACCAGAGCGACCCCGATCAGCGCCACGGTGAGGGCCTGACGCTGGCTCGCCGACGCGATCCGGCGCTGCCCGATCACCACGTCGTGTTCGCCGCGCAGCTCGGACCAGATCACGAAGGCGAGCAGGAAGAACGTGGTCACCTTGATGCCTCCGGCGGTGCTGGCGCTGCCGCCGCCGATGAACATCATGCCGATGGAGAGGACCGTCGTCTCCTGGTTGAGCGCGCCGACGTCGACGGTGTTGAAGCCGCCGGAGCGGGTCATCACATCCTGGAAGAGCGCGGCCAGCACCTTGCTGGGCAGGTCCAACGGCCCCAGGGTGCGCGGATTGGCCCATTCGAACGCCAGCATCGCGATGAAACCGACGGCGATCAGCGCCAGCGTGCCCCAGACGGTCAGCCGGGTGTGCACCGACCAGCGTCGGGGCCGGCGGCGTTCCCGGAACAGCTCGAACAGGGCGGGGAAGCCGAGGCCGCCGACCACCACGGCGACGATCAGCGGTACGCAGATCCACCAGTCGCTGACGAACCGGACCAGCCCGTCGGAGTAGAGCGCGAAGCCACCGTTGTTGAACGCCTGGACCGCGTGGAACAGCCCGTACCAGAGGGCACGGCCGAGCGGATAGTCGTAGTGCAGCCACAGTCGGGCCGCCAGGAGCACGGTGACCGTCGCCTCGACCGCCAGCATGGTGAGCGCGATCCGCAGCAGCACCTGCCGGACGTCGGACAGGCCGAGGCTGCTCGTCTCCGCCTGCGCGGTGAGCCGGCTGCGCAGCCCGAGCCGCCGGGAGACCAGCAGGCCGAGCAGGGTGGCCATCGACATGATGCCGAAGCCGCCGGCCTGGGTGAGCACGGTGATCAGGACCAGGCCGAACGGGGTCCAGTAGGTCGAGGTGTCGGTGACCGCCAGCCCGGTCACACAGACCGCCGAGGTGGCGGTGAACAGGGCGGTGACGAACGGTGCCGGATCGGGTCCCTGTCGGCTGGCCGGCAGCATCATCAGTACGGTGCCGACGGCTATCGCCCCGAGGAACGCGATCGGCACGATCCGGGCGGGGTTTCGCAGCGGCCGGCGCATCAGAGCTGTCATACCACCGCGAACCCGGAGCTTTCAGCCAGTTGCGCCGCATTCATCCGCCGGCCAGCCCACGCTTTGCCGGCCGTCGCGTCCCGGACGCCCGACCGTCGCCCACCCCGGCTTCACTGATCCCGGTTGATGTCCCTGCGGGGCTGATCCCGGTTGATGTCCCTGCGGGACTGATCCCGACTGATGTCCTGCCGGACTCCATCCCTCTCATCTGAAGGAGACGGTGTTGTCGCGTACCCTGCCGGTCATGATGCTCGCCGGCACCCTGCTGGCCGCCATGGCGATCCCGTCCGCTGTCAGTGCCACCGGCGCGACCGACGCCGCTGGTGCCGCGTCGCGCCACGGGTCGAAAGCCGAACCGAAACCGCTGGTCATCGCCCACCGCGGGGCCAGTGGCTACCGCCCCGAGCACACCCTGGAGGCGTACCGGCTGGCCATCCGCCAGGGCGCCGACTACATCGAACCCGACCTGGTGCCGACTGCCGACGGCGTGCTGGTCGCACGGCACGAGAACGAGATCTCCGGCACCACCGACGTGGCGACCCGGCCCGAGTTCGCCGACCGGCGGACCACGAAGACCATCGACGGGGTGAGCGTCACCGGCTGGTTCACCGAGGACTTCACCCTCGCCGAGCTGCGTACCCTGCGGGCCGTCGAACGGCTGCCGCAGCTCCGGCCGACCAACACCGCTTTCGACGGTCAGTTCCTGGTGCCCACCCTGCAGGAGGTCATCGACCTGGCCCGCAGCGAGAGCCGGCGGCTGGGCCGGACCATCGGCATCTACCCGGAGACCAAGCACCCGACCTACTTCCGGTCGATCGGGCTGCCGCTGGAGGAGCCGCTGGTCGCCACCCTGCGACGCAACAAGCTGACCAGCCGGTCCGACGCCGTGTTCATCCAGTCGTTCGAGACGGCCAACCTACGGGCACTCGACACGATGATCGACGTACGGCTGGTGCAGCTGCTCAACTCGACCGGCCGCCCGTACGACTTCACCGTCGCGGGTGACCGGCGCACCTACGCCGACCTGGCCACCTCGGAGGGGCTGCGCTGGATCGCCGGCTACGCCGACGGGGTCGGCCCGAACAAGGACCTGATCGTTCCCCGGGACGCCAGCGGTGCGCTGCGCCCGCCGACCACGCTGATCCGCGACGCCCACCGGGTACGGCTGGTCGTGCACGCCTGGACGTTCCGGGCCGAGAACCAGTTCCTGGCGGCCGACCACCGCATCGGCACCGACCCGGCCGCGCGCGGCGACATCACCAGCGAGTACGAACTCTTCTTCGGCCTCGGGCTGGACGGGCTCTTCGCCGACCACCCGGACACCGCCGTGGCCGCCCGTACCGCCATCGGTTGACGGGTCCAGGTGATCCCGACGATCTTGCGGTTATCGAGAAGATTTGTCCGATTCGTCCAACGATAACTGCAAGATCGTCGCGATCATGGGTGGGCAGGTGGGTAGTGGGGTAGCGGCGGGCTGCGGGCTCGGCGGGGCCGGCGTGGTGCCCGCCGGCCGGCCCCGCCGGTCCTTGCTACCGTCGCGTGCATGACCGTCACCGTGGACCGGGAAGCGTTGCGCGAGCGTGCCGAACAGGTCCTGCAGCGCCTCGCCGGGCCGGGCGCGCGGCTGCGCGACGACCAGTGGCGGGCGATCGAAGCGCTGGTCGTCGATCGGCGGCGGGTGCTCTGCGTGCAGCGCACCGGCTGGGGCAAGTCGGCGGTCTACTTCGTCGCCACCGCCCTGCTGCGCACGGGCACCGCCGGTACCGCGAGCGCCGTCGGCCCGGCCGCAGCCGGAGCCGACGCCGCAGCCGACGCCGCAGCCGCAGCCGACGCCGCAGCCGGAGCCGGAGCCGGTCCGACGGTGATCGTCTCGCCGCTGCTGGCGCTGATGCGCAACCAGGTGGCGGCGGCCGAGCGGGCCGGGATCCAGGCTCGCACGATCAACTCCGCGAACCTGGAGGAGTGGGACCCGATCAGCGCGGAGATCCGCGCCGGTGCCGTCGACGTGCTGCTGATCAGCCCGGAACGGCTGAACAACCCCGACTTCCGGGACAACGTCCTGCCCAGCCTCGCGGCCACCACCGGGCTGCTGGTCATCGACGAGGCACACTGCGTGTCGGACTGGGGGCACGACTTCCGCCCCGACTACCGGCGAATCCGTACCTTCCTGCACGATCTGCGCCCCGGCACGCCGGTGCTGGCCACCACGGCCACCGCTAACACCCGGGTCACCGACGACGTCGCCGAGCAACTCGACGCCACCACCGGTGGGATGCTCGCGGACACGCTGGTGCTGCGCGGCCCGCTGGACCGCCAGTCGCTGCGGCTGGCCGTGCTGGACCTGCCGGGTGCCGCACACCGGCTCGGCTGGCTCGCCGAGCACCTCGACACGCTGCCCGGCTCCGGCATCGTCTACACCCTCACCGTGGCGGCCGCCGCCGAGACCGCCGAGTTTCTGCGCTCGCGTGGCTACGCCGTCGCCGCGTACAGCGGTCAGTCCGACGACGCGCAGCGCCGCGCCGCCGAGCAGGACCTGCTCGACAACAAGATCAAGGCGTTGGTGGCGACCTCCGCGCTCGGCATGGGCTTCGACAAGCCGGACCTCGGCTTCGTGGTGCACCTCGGCGCACCGCCGTCGCCGATCGCCTACTACCAGCAGGTGGGCCGGGCCGGCCGGGCGCTCGACGGCGACCGGTACGCCGACGTGGTGCTGCTGCCGGGGCCGGAGGACCAGGCCATCTGGCGGTACTTCGCCTCACTCGCCTTCCCACGCGAGGAGCAGGTGCGGTCGGTGCTGGCCGCCCTGGAGCAGGCCGGCCGACCGCTGTCCACCCAGGCCCTGGAGCCGCTGGTCGACCTGCGGCGGACCCGGCTGGAGCTGATGCTCAAGGTGCTCGACGTCGACGGCGCGGTCCGCCGGGTACGCGGCGGCTGGGTCGCCACCGGGCAACCGTGGCACTACGACGCCGCCCGCCTGGAGCGGGTCGCCCAGGCGCGCGCCGCCGAGCAGCAGATCATGCGCCAGTACGCCGTACCGGCCACCGAGACCGTGGCCGGCCGGCCGGACTGCCGGATGGAGTTCCTGCGGCACTGCCTCGACGACCCGCAGGCGCAGCCGTGCGGGCGGTGTGACCGCTGCGCCGGCGGTTGGCTGCCGACCGAGGTGAGCCCGGAGGCGTTGCGTGCCGCCGAGACGTTCCTCGGCCGGGCCGGGGTCGAGATCGCCCCGAAGAAGCTCTGGCCGACCGGGCTGGAGGCGGTCGGCGTACCGCTGCGGGGCCGGATCGGCCCCGACGAGCAGGCGTTGCCCGGCCGGGCCGTGGGTCGGCTGTCCGACCTGGGCTGGGGTTCCCGGCTGCGGGACCTGCTCGGGCCGGGCCGGCCGGACGCGGCGCTGCCGCCGGACGTCGCCGCCGGGGTGATCGACGTGCTGCGTGACTGGGCGCGGGGCAGCCAGCCGTGGCCGGCCCGGCCGGTAGGAATCGTGGCGGTGGCGTCGCGGACCCGCCCGCAGCTGGTGGCCAGCACCGCCGGGCGGATCGCTGAGGTGGGCCGGCTGCCGCTGCTCGGCGCGGTCGAGCCGGCCTGGGCGCAGCCGCCGGCAGCTGCCGGCCGGGGCAACAGCGCGCAACGGGTCCGTACCCTCCATGACGCCTTCACCGCGCCGCCGGAGCTGGCCGCGGCGCTGTCCGGGCTGACCGGCCCGGTGCTGCTGGTGGACGACCTGGTCGATTCCGGGTGGACGATGACCGTGGTGGCCCGGCTGCTGCGGCAGGCCGGCGCGCCGGCGGTGCTGCCGCTGGCCCTGGCCACCACGAATTGATCCGGCCAGGAGACCGGCCACCACGAACTGACCCCGCCGGGAGATCCGGCGGGGCCAGGCCAGGTATGGCGGTTGCCGGTCAGCCCGGTCGGCCGTAGCCCCGGATCGGCATGTAGTCGATCCGGTCGACCCGGACCACCTCGCCGTGCCGGGGCGAGTGGATCATCTGCCCGGCACCGATGTAGATCCCGACGTGCTGGATGTTGCTGTAGAAGAAGACCAGGTCGCCGGGGCGGAGCTGGTCGCGGCCGACCCGGGTGACCGCGCCGAACTGGCGGCGGGCGTTGTGCGGCAACTGCACCCCGGCCTTCGCCCAGGCCGCCGAGGTCAGCCCGGAGCAGTCGTACGAGTTCGGCCCGGCCGACCCCCACCGGTACGGCTTGCCGAGCTGGGCGTGCGCGAACGCCACCGCTGCCGCTGCCGCCCCGGTGGCGGCCTCGGGCAGCCGGGTGTGCGCCGGGCTGCGGCTGGCCGCCGAGGCACCCGAGCGGTTGAGCAGGGCCTGCTGGCGGTTGCGCAGCTCGGTGAGGTGCCGGATGTCGTTCTCGATCTGCTGGCGTTTCGCCGCCAGCTGCTGCTCCTGCAGCTGTTGCTGCTCGATCAGGGCGGTCGCGGCGCGGCGGGCCGATTCGCTGCGGTCGCGGACGTCGCGCAGGCCGGCGATGCTCCGCTCGTGGTCACGGTTGATCACGTCGGCCATCAGCAGTTGGTCGACGAAGTGTTCCGCCGAGGCGGTGGAGAGCAACGTGACTACCGGCCGGCTGCCGTTGACCCGGTAGGTGCTGGCGAGCAGCTGGCCGACCTGGTCGTGGCGGTCCGCGAGTTGCTGGTCCAGTTCGACGATGGTGGTACGGAGCCGGTCGAGCCGCTCCTGGTTGGCGCGCAGCACCACCCTGGTCTCGTTGTACTGCTCGACCACCGTCTCCAACTGGTGGGCCGCCTGGTCGATCCGCCGGTCCAGTTCGGCGAGCGAGGCCTGCGCCTGCGCCTGGGCCGGCAGCAGCGTGGCGGTTACAGCGGTGACGAGGGCGGCTGCCCTTACTGCCAAGCTATTAACGGTCACAGGGGGTACAACGACCGAACGTTACGAAAGCCACGGCCAGCCACCCGGCTGGTGTCCTGCGGCCGCCCAACGGCTACCGTCAGACGCGCTGGGCGCGACCTGCGACGGCGGACGGGAAGGGGCGGGCACCGTGACGGAGACACCCACGCTGCGCCTGGCCGCGATGGTCGGCGGCGTCGTGTTGACGCTGTTCGCCGGGTACGCGCTGGGTCGCGCCGTCGACGCCCCGACCAGCCTCGGTACGCAGGTCGCCGCCGGCACCGCGGACCACTCCCACCCGGCCGGCACGGCACCGCACGCGCACGGCTCCGACCCCGGTACGGGCACCGACACCGGCGCCGACGGCCAGGTCTCCGGGCTGTCGGTGAGCGTCGGCGGCTGGACGCTGGTGCCCGAGCAGACCCAGCTGCCCGTCGGCGACGAGGTCGACCTGCGGTTCCGGATCGTCGGCCCGGATCAGCGACCGGTGACCGACTTCGCGGTGGTGCACGACAAGCCGATGCACCTGATCGTGGCCCGTCGGGACCTGACCGGATTCCAGCATCTGCATCCGGAGCTGGCGCCGGACGGCACCTGGAGCATCCCGCTGCGGCTGACCGCGCCGGGCGTCTGGCGGATGTTCGGCGACTTCACCGTCACCGACCCGGCCGGTACGCCGGTGGCGTTGACCCTCGGCGTCGACCTGGTCGCGGCCGGGGACTATCAGCCGGTCGCGCTGCCGGCGGCGGCGGACACCGCCCAGGCCGGCGAGTTCACCGTACGGATGCAGGGTGCCCCGCAGCGCGGGGTCGTCGCGCCGCTGCTGTTCCAGGTGAGCACCGCCGACGGCGCGGCGCCGACGCTGGAGCCCTACCTGGGCGCGTACGGGCACCTGGTGGCGTTGCGCGCCGGTGACCTCGGCTACCTGCACGTGCACCCGGAGGCCGAGCTGGTCGACGGGGCGGTGAAGTTCTGGCTGACCGCGCCGAGCGCCGGCGACTACCGGTTGTTCCTGGACTTCCAGGTGGCCGGTGTGGTGCACACCGCCGAGTTCACCGTGACGGTCAGCTGACCGCTGTCGCCGGAGGTCATGCGTCGCCGGAGGTCGCGCCGGCGGCGAGCAGGGTCTGCAGCCGGGGCGTCACCGCCCACTGGTCGACCAGCTCTGCGTAGGCCCGCTGGTGGGCCGAGGAGTCCGGTACGCCGCCACGGCGGGCCCGTAGCAGCAGGTTGCGCGGGGTGTGCTGGGAGTCGATGAACTCGACGACGTCGACCCGGTAGCCGTTGGCCCGCAGCAGCGTGGCGCGCAGCGTGTCGGTGAGCACGTCGGCGAAGCGTTCCCGCAGGATGCCGGCGGAGACCAGCGGCCCGTACGGGCGGGGTGCCGGCTGGCGGCGCAGCTGCGCGGCGATGTCGTGGTGGCAGCACGGGGCGGCCAGGACCCAGCGGGCCTGCCAGGCCACCGCGCGGGCGAGCGCGTCGTCGGTGGCGGTGTCGCAGGCGTGCAGGGCGAGTACCAGGTCCGGCGGCGGGTCGACGACGGCCTGCTCGATCGTGCCGGCGACGAAGGTGACCCGGTCGGCGCAGCCGAGTTCGGCGGCGAGCGCGGTGTTGCGGCGGCGCTGGTCGGTGCGGATGTCGACGCCGGTGACGAGCGGTTCGGCGCCGGCGTCGACGAGGTACCGGTAGGCGGCGAAGGTCAGGTACGCGTTGCCGCAGCCCAGGTCGACGACGCGCAGCGGCCCGGTGGGCAGCGGGTCGGGCAGGGTGGCGGCCAGGGCCCGCAGGAAGGCGTCGACCTGGCGGCGTTTCGCCGCGCTGGCCCCGATCGCGGTGAACAGCGGGTCGTCGGGGTCGAGCAGGTACTGCTTGGTCCGGTCGTGCCCGGCGGGTGCGGCGGCGGTCCGGTCCGCGGTCGACCGGTGCAGCTGGGCGGCGCCCTTCTTGGTGACCCGCAGCTGCACGGTGCTGTCGGTGGTCTCGACGTGCCAGTTGCCGAACGGTTCGGCGAGCAGTTCGTCGACGGCTGCTTCGGCGGGTGGGCCGGGCGCGACGTTGCGGGTCACCGGCCGGGTGCCGTCGGTGGTGACGATCTGCAGGTGCGTGCCGGTGCGTAGGGCGACCGGCCGCAGTTGGGCGCGGGTCACCGACGGGGTCCGGCCGCGTTGCCGGCCGGCGGCGACGGCCCGGGTCAGCTGTGGGCTGAGCAGCAGCGCCCGGATGTCGGCGAGCGCGTCGGGGAGGGACTGCGGCATGGCTGTCATGATCCGGGGTCCGGCCCGGCGGGCGACGCCCGGCCCGGTCGGACCCCGGAACTGCTCAGTTCTCGCTGCCGCCGCTGTCCTGGCTGGCGCTGCCGCTGCCCTGACCGCTGCGGGTGCGCCGACGCCGTCGGCGCGGGGCGGTGCTGCCGGTGTCGGCCGCGCCGGTGGGGTGCCCGTCCGCCGCGATCTGGGTGTCGGTGGCGGTACGGGCGGCCGGGACGGCTGCGGCGGTGCCGGCGGTGTCGGTGCCACCGTCGACGAGCTGACCGGCGCGGCGACGGCGGCGGGGCCGCCGGGCGCGGGTGCTGCCGGCGTCCTCGCCGGCGTCGGTCGGCGTACCGGCGGTCAGGTCGGCGTCGCCGTTGGCTGCGCCGGAGCGTGACCGACCACCGGCACGGGACCGGTCACCGGACCGGTCACTGGAGCGGGACCGGTCGCCGGATCCGCGCCGGGAGCGGCCTTCGCCGCGCGGGCCACGGTCGGACCGGGCGCTGGAGTCGCCGCGTCGCCGGCCACCGGGAGAGCGGCCGCCGAGGTCCTCCTCGACTTCGGCACCGAGCCCCGCCCGGGTCCGTTCGGCGCTGGGCAGTGTGCCGGAGACCTCCCGGGAGATGCCGAGATCGGCGTAGAGGTGGTCGGAGGTGTGGTACGTCTCCGGCGGTTCGGGCATTTCCAGCCCGAGGGTCTTGTCGATGATCCGCCAGCGGGTGATGTCCTCCCAGTCGACGAAGGTGACCGCCACCCCGGTGGCGCCGGCGCGGCCGGTCCGTCCGATCCGGTGGGTGTAGGTGTCCTGGTCTTCCGGGCAGTCGTAGTTGATCACGTGGGTGACGCCGGAGACGTCCAGACCACGGGCGGCGACGTCGGTCGCCACCAGGATGTCGATCTTGCCGGTACGGAAGGCGCGCAGCGCCCGTTCCCGGGCGCCCTGACCGAGGTCACCGTGCACGGCGGCGACCGCGAAGCCACGGAAGTCGAGGTCCTCGCTGACCCGATCGGCGGCCCGCTTGGTCCGGGTGAAGATCATCGTCAGGCCACGCTCCTCGGCTTGCAGGATCCGGGCGACGATCTCGATCTTGTTCATCGGGTGGGTCCGGTACACCACCTGGCGGGTCAGTGGTGCCGTCCCGGCGATCGTGGCGTGCCCGGCGTGGATCGTCACCGGCTGGCGCAGGAAGCGGCGGGACAGCGCGACGATCGGGTCCGGCATCGTGGCCGAGAAGAGCATCGTCTGCCGGTCCTCGGGCAGCATCGCCAGGATCCGCTCGACGTCGTCGAGGAAGCCCAGGTCGAGCATCCGGTCGGCCTCGTCGAGCACCAGCGCCCGGATCCGGTCCAGCCGCAGCTTCTTCTGCTTGGCGAGGTCCATCAGCCGGCCCGGGGTGCCGACGAGGATCTCCACGCCGGCCTTGAGCGTCTCGATCTGTGGTTCGTAGGCGACGCCGCCGTAGATCGGCAGGACCCGGACGCCGCGCGTGCTGCCGGCGGCGGCGAGGTCCTTGGCGACCTGCAGGCCGAGTTCGCGGGTGGGGACGACGACGAGGGCCTGCGGTACGCCGTCGGCGCCCTCGCCGGGGGCGAAGACCCGGTCGACCAGTGGTACGCCGAAGCCGAGGGTCTTGCCGGTGCCGGTCGGTGCCTGCCCGATCAGGTCGGTGCCGCGCAGCGCGATCGGCAGGGCGTACTCCTGGATCGCGAAGGTGTGCACGATCCCGACCTCGGCCAGCGCGGCGACCGTTTCCGGTCGCGCGCCCAGCTGGGCGAAGGTGGGGCTGTCCGGGCGGACCGGGGGGCGCTTCGCCGGCTCGTCGCCGGTGGGGATATCGGTGAAGTCAGTCATCTGGTGTCGGGGGTGCCCTCTCGTGGCGCGCCCCGCATGCGTCGTGAGGGCGCGAATCGGATGTCGGCGCCGCCAGGGCGCCTGTGGTGTCCAGTGCCGGTAGGGCACCGTTTGGGTTCAGTGCCGGTACGGCACCGTCGTGGTTCAGTGCCGGTACGGCACCGGTGAGTAGCGGTGCCGGGTCGGCGCGGATGGTCCGGGTGACGTCGGCGCGGCCGGGTGTGTGGATGCGGCGGTGCGTCAACTGACGGCGCTGGCCACACGCGATCGACAGGTCGCGGGCCGCACGCGCGCCGCGAACCCCGCGCGAGCAATCTCGACGGCCGCAGCATTTGCTGACCATCGTAGCCCACCGCCAGCGTCGACGTGGAAAACCTCGGCGACCGACCGGGCAACCGGAGCACGATTGTGTGATTCGAGTCACCGGGAGTAGCGGCGGCAGGCGGGTCCATCGTGATGGACGACACATCACTGCGCCGCCGGATGCTGCCGACAGCGTACGGCGGATGCGCGGCCACGCATCCGCCGACGGAGTCGGTACCCGCTGATGAGCAGCCGCTCAGCCGCTCAGCGGGTCACGGCGATGGTCAACGTACGGTGAAGCCGACCGATCGGGGTGCGGCCTCGGCGATCTCGACGTAGGCGATCTTGGCCACCGGAACGATGACCCGCCGGCCACGCTCGTCGGTCAGTGACAGAGTCCCCTCGGTCGCGATGGCCTGGGTCACGATCTGCTCGATCTCCGCCGGAGACTGGGAACTCTCCAGAACGAGCTCACGCGGCGCGTACTGCACGCCGATCTTGACCTCCACGGGTCCTCCTTGAGGTGGGCGAAAACAGCGCCATCGCGAAGGTTAGCCGATGCGCGCGCACTGCGTTCAGGATGCCTCGCCCTGTAGTGGAAATCCGGCGATCCCACGCCAGGACAGCGCGGCGAGCAGCGACTCCGCCTCGCCCTTGGGTACCTGCCGGCCACCGGCGAGCCAGAACTGGGCGGCGGTCTCCGCCGCCCCGACCAGCCCGGACGCGAGCAGCTCGGCGCGGGACCGGCTCACCCCGGTGTCGGAGATGATGGTGTCGGTGATGGCGGCGATGCACTCCCGCTCGACCCGTTCGACCCGGGCCCGTACGGCCGGCTCGTTGCGCAGGTCGGAATCGAAGACCAGCCGGAACGCGCCGCTCTCCTCGTCGACGAAGTCGAAGTACGCCTGGACCGCGCCGCTGACCCGTTCCTTGTTGTCGCTGGTGGCGGCCATCGCCGCCGCGACTTTGGCGATGATCGAGTCGCAGTGCGTGTCGAGAAGCGCCAGATACAACTCCAATTTGCCCGGAAAATGTTGGTACAGCACTGGCTTGGACACCCCGGCACGCTCCGCGATGTCATCCATCGCCGCCGCGTGGTAACCCTGTGCTACAAACACCTCCTGTGCGGCGGCGAGCAGTTGCTTACGGCGTGCGGAGCGCGGCATCCTCGCCGGCCGGCCGGCCGTCTGTGCGCCGCTCGACGCAGCGGTCATGTCGAACCTCCGAGTCCGGGTGGAACGATCTGGTCGGCGTATGAACGAAACGATCAGTGCATATCACCTGGCCGGTCAATTAGCCCGACGTTGCAACTTATCGCCACTGTCAGCACACGGTAGCCTCAGCGGGGGCGACCGAGGAGCGCACGGTGGACGAATCAGGTGAACCCCGCGGGGCCGCACCGGGACCAGACGATGGCGGAGCGGACTCGCGAGGCCGTCGTGACCAGGGCATGGGCAGTTGGGCAGGGTCGCCGACGAGGTGGTCGGACGGGTCCGGCATCGAGCCGGAAGGCGAGCGGTCCGGGACCGGCTGGACGTCGTCCGGTGCCCCGGGTAGCGCGGCCAACTGGGCTGATCCGCCGTCGCGGTACGCCGAGGTGCTGCCGTTCACCCGTACCCCGCGCAGCGGGTCCACCCGGGGCAGGCTGGGCACCGACACGGGGCGGGTGCTGTCCGAACCGGTGAGCGCCAGCCCGTACTCGAGCGGCCAGGGTGCCGCCCGCGAGCAGGCCGTGGTGCCGACCCCCCGCCCCGCCCCCGCCGGCGAGGCGATCGACGGGTCCGTCCGGCGCGCCGACGGCCACCGTCCGGAGCGCACCGACAGCCAGCGTCCGGAGCGCACCGACAGCCAGCGTCCGGAGCGAGCAGACAGCCAGCGTCCGGAGCGCGCCGACGGCCACCGTCCGGAGCGTCCCGGCTCCGACGACGACCGGACCGCGCCGAGCGCCAGCCGGGACACCAGCGGCGACGCCCCGCGTCGCCCGGCCGAACCCGCCCGACCGGTGCCGACCCCGGTGAACTCGCCGCCCCGGTGGCAGGAGACCGCTCGGGTGGTGCCGTCGACGCCGCTGCGACCCGTGCCGGTCGCCTCGGCGACGCCGGTGTCGCCGGCCGCGCCGCGCCCGGTCCGCCCCGGCACACCACCCGGATTCCAGGGCCCGACGGGTGCGAGCCCGGCGGTCGAGGGCGACCGGTCGCCCCGGCGGCCGGGGGGGAGCGACAACAGCCGCGCCGACGGTGCGCCGATGCGTCGGGACACCACCGCCTCGGCCGACGACCGCCCGTCCCGCCCCGACCCGGCCGATTACGGATCGTCCCGCCCCGACCCGGCCGATTACGGGGCGGCGCGGGCCGATCGGTCCACCGACCGGGTGACCCGACCCGACCCGAGCGGGTCCGGGACCGGGCAGCCCGGCACCGCCGGACCCACGTCGGCGCCGCCGGCCAGCGGGACCCCGGCCTGGGCGCGGCCGTCGACCAGCGTCGGCGCGATCCGACAGCCCACGGGTGAATGGCCCCGGCAGAGCAGCACCGGTGCCTGGCCGCAACAGCCGACCGGGGACTGGGACCGGCGCGGCGGTGCCGGCGACTGGCCCGGCCGGTCCGGTGCCGACGACTGGGACCACCCGCGTGCCGGCGACGCGGACCAGCCGCAGGCCGGGTCGCCGCAGGCCGGATCCGAGCCGTACGGCGCTGGCTCGCCCACCTCCGGCGGGCCGACCGGCGACGTCGGACCTGACTGGTCGTACGGGCAGAGCTGGGCGCCGACACAGCCGGAGTGGACCAGCCCCGACGCCGATCAACAGTGGACGTCTCAGGAGCCGGCCAGGCCGCGTCCCTGGGCCGACGACCCGGCACCCGACTGGTCCGGTCCGACGTCGCAGACCGCTCCGACGCCACCGGATGGTCCGACGCCACAGACCGGCCCACCGTCACCGCACGGTCCGTCGGCGCAGCATGGTCCGACAGCGCAGCACTGGTCGGACGACGCCGACCGTGGCTGGTCGCCGCCGGAGCAGCCGCGCTGGCAGTCGACCGAACCCACCGCCGAGTCCCAGCCCTGGCCGCCGGCCGAGTCCGGGACCGACCAGTCCTGGCCGTCGGCCACCGACTTCGGATCGAGCGGGCACGGTGGCTTCGGACCCGACGACCCGGCACCACCGCCCGTACCTGCCGCCGACCTGTCCACCCCGATCGCCGCTGCCGCGCTGGACTCGCTGCCGCAGCGGGTCCCAGCCGATCCGGACGTGCCAACTGTGCCGCAACCTCCCGCGGTGGAACCCTCGGCGGAGACGCCGGAACTTGCCCGCATCGCCTCCCATCTGCGCCGGGGCGACTCCGCCGGGCAGCCGCAGGAGCGGCCGGAAGGCTTCGATGTCAACGCCATCCTGGCCGCCGTACGGGGCGTCGGCGGGGTGCGGGACGCCTCTTTGCGGACCACCGACGCCGGCGCGCACAGCCTGCGCCTGGACCTCGCCGAAGGCGCCGACCCGGCCGAGGTGAGCCGGATGGTGGCGCGGCTGCTGCAGGAACGCATGGGCCTCGCGGCGGCCCCGCAGAATCTGCCCGGTGCCGATTTCGGCGGCGCGCTGCCGGCGTTGCCGACCCGGGGGCGGGCGTCCGCCCCGCTGCCACCGGCCCCGTCGCAGGCCGTCGGGCCCGGGTGGTCGACCCCGGAGCCGGCGGACGTGCCGCGCCGGCGTCGACCCGGCCAACGACCCCAACCGGAGTACGGCGACCCGCCGCCGACCGCACCGGCGGAGCCGGCGGCAGTGACCTGCCCGGACAGTTCCACCGCACCGGCGAGCGGGCCGCCGCGCCCGCTGAACCCCGGTGGCCGGCCAGGGCCCCGGGTGGTGCTGGACCACGTGCAGGTTTCCACGTTCGGCGTGGACGCCACCGTGGAGGTACGGCTGACCGCCGGGCCGCGTACCACCTCCGGTGTCGCGACCGGACCGGCGGTCGACGGTTACGTGCTGCGACTGTGTGCGGTCGCCGCCGCGTCCGCTATCGAGGAGCTGCTCACCGGTCCGGCCGGGGCGTTCGACCGGGGGCGGTGCTTCGTGGAGCACGCGGCCGTGGTGCCGATGGGCGGCTGCGAGGTGGCGGTGGTCGTCGTACTGCTGGCCTGTGGCGGCTGGGTTGAGCAGCTCGCCGGTTCGGCGGTGGTCTCCGGCGATCCCCGGCAGGCTGTGGTACGCGCCACGTTGGCGGCGGTCAACCGCAGGTTGGACGCCCTGCTGGCCTGATCCGACACGCCGGTTCGGGCGTGGGCTGTGGCAAGGTGGACGGCGATGTCCGTCAGTGATGCCCGTCGCACCCACCAGCCCGGCCGACGCCGGGCCGTGCGCTCCCGGGCTACCCGGTCGCCGGCCGCGCGCTCCCGGACCGGCCGACCCCGGTCGCGATGGCAGCGGCTGCGCTGGCCGGTGCTGACGGCGGCGCTGGTCGCCGCGATCGGGTTGGGCGTGATCGGGGTCGCGCTGCCCCGGGTCGGTGGCTGGGACGTGCTGGCCGCGCCGGTGGGTGTCGGGCGGTCGACCGCCGTACCGCCGGGGTCGCAGTCGCCGACCCCCGCGTCGAGCGCCGCACCGACGAGCGCTGCCCCGCCGCCGACGACGGCGCCCCCGCCGCCGGTGCTGCAGCTGCCGGGCGCGGTGCCGTCGGCCGGCAGCGGCGAGTTCGCGTTCGGCGCCGTCCAGGGTGAGATCGCCGGCCGGTCGGGCACGCTGCGCCGCTACCGGGTGGCGGTGGAGGTCGGCGCGGACGAGGACGTCGAGGCGTTCGGCGAGATCGTCGACCGGACGTTGGCCGACCCGCGCAGCTGGACCGGCGGCAGCCAGTGGCGGTTGCAGCGGGTCCCGGACCAGGCCGGGCACGACTTCACCGTCTACCTGGCGACGGCGCAGACGGCGTACCGGATGTGCCAGGCGGGCTGGGTGGACATCCGCATCGACGGGGTGCCGTACACGTCCTGCCGCGCGCAGGGCAAGGTGATCATCAATCTGGACCGGTGGCGCCGGTCGGTCGACCACTACGTGCAGGCGCGGGTACCGCTGGACGTCTACCGGACGTACGTGCTCAACCACGAGGTCGGACACGAGCTCGGGCACGGTCACGAGCGCTGCCCGGGTGACGGCGAGCCGGCGCCGGTGATGATGCAGCAGACGCTGTTCCTCAACGGTTGTGTGGCCAACCCGTGGCCGTTCCTGGCCGGTGAGCGGTACGCCGGTCCGCCGCTTTAGACCCTGCCCGACTGACGAAACGTCGAAGGATACGGGGCATTTGGTCAGATTGACCTGCTAAGTCGGTGGTGCCCGCGCGTCGCCACGGCCAGGTACATATGTCATGACAATCTGGGCGCATCAGGCGAGCTGCCAGGAGGGGGCGGTCACCGTGCGCAAGATCCAGTCAGCTGCGAACATCCGGCCGTCGGCCTCCGCCAGCGGTCGACGATCAGCCCTCGACGATGGTCGGCGGTCGGCCGCCGACCCGGCGCGTCGCCGTGAACTACGCGGCCGACGCCGACGGGTCGGCGTACTCGCGTTGGTGACGGTCGCGGCGACGCTGATCGGGGTCGACCTGCTGCGGGCGGGCGCCGACGCCGAGGGCCGGCTACCGGCCGCCGTCCGCGAGCCCGGCCCCGGCGGCGCTGCCGACGCCGAAGCCCCGGACAGCGGCACCCCCGACGGCGCCGCCGCGCTGCCACCGCTGATCGCACCCGCGCCGAGCGGCACACCGGACCCCGACGCGTCCGACAGCGCCGACGCACCCGGTGACGACTCGCCCG